>PDZV01000030.1:0-44925 GCA_002753135.1 Magnetococcales bacterium WMHbinv6
TATGCCAGTGTTGGGGCGTCCATGGGCATGAGTCTGCCAGTCATCGGCAAGCTGTTGGGACACACCCAGACGCAGACAACGGCACGTTACGCGCACCTGTCAGACGATCCATTGAAGAAGGCAACCCGCATGATCGGCGAACGAATCCAGGCCGCCATGGAGGGCAAAAGCAGTGACAACGTCATCCCATTATCATCACGAGTCAGCACAGGAGGTTAAACCATGGCCATCACCATCCCCGCAGACATGGAGCAGGCTTTTCAATCGGTTGCAGACGAGACCGGGCAACCGTTGCCTGAGTTGATTCAGGAGGCGTTGACCCGCTTTCTGGAAGAGTTGGAGGATCGTCAAGACGTTATGGACGCGGACCGTGTTTATCGGGAGTTCAAAGAAAGCGGAGAACCTGGTATTCCTTGGGAGCAAGTTAAATCCGCCATGGATGCCAAGCATGCCTTATAAGATCGTCATTTCCTCCCAGGTACAAAAACAGTTGGACGACCTCCCCGCACCTTCCTGGCAGCGTGTAAAAGATGCCGTCGACCGGTTGGCCGCACAACCTCGCCCCCATGGTGCCATCAAGATGAAAGGCGCTTCTGAGTATTGGCGCATTCGTGCTGGTGATCACCGCATTATCTACACCATCGAGGATGACCGACTGGTTGTCCTGATCATCAAGATAGGTCACCGGGGCGACGTGTACCGCTAACCAGACAAAATTCTCACCGGCCACCCGGTGATGCAGAAAACCCGGCATAGGCTGATCACCGAAAAGACAGACCTTCCTGTCCTGGTCGGGCTAACCACCGAAGGACAACCGTATCGAAGGAACGGAAGCGATGACCGACACTGAAGCCAGTGCAGGGCAGGAATGGCCTGGCCTTGCAAAAAAAGTCAGGGCGTCACACTGGATGACGCTGCACAAGGCGTGCAACCTGTTCCTTTTTGGGCAGCAAGAGGAAATGTCCCTGTTGTCTATCGGGCAAATCAATGACCTCATGCGGCACGTTGAGGACGAACCGAACAAGTCATGGTGCAAAGATGATGACAGCGGTGGCATCCGCAAGCGTCTGGTCGATCTGAGGCCGTTCATGCTGTGGGCCATCCAGGGCGGACACGAGCCTTCCCCCGGCCTGCTTGAAACGCTTGAGGGGCACGGGATACGCTTTGGCGACGGGAACAGTGACGACCACCAGCATGGCCGGGAATGGGGTCTGGAGTTCAAGGCCAGAGTCCGACATGCCATTCTTGAGGCAGAAGAGCGGGGGCAGGAAGATACCCATCTGGTCAGCGAAAAACCGACAGCACGACATCCCGTGCCGGAAGCTGATGAACACCGGCTAACCGTTGATCTGGCGGACATGGCGAGGCTTGTCTATCCAGGGCTTGGTGCTGTGGTGTCGGAATGGGATGACCCATCTGCACAGAAAAAAACAGCAGCGACGAATGGCATCGGCTGTAATGGCACTGACCGGAAAGGTTCGGCATCCCAAACGGGGCAGAAAGTCAAACGTGACCGTGCGCCATCGGCTTTGACACAATTGATCGAGAAAACTTTCACCAGTTTGAAAAAAGAGACCAAAGACCGCGAGATAACGCTTTCTGATATTTTGCTTGAGATGGAGGATCAGGACGACGACGGAGAAAGCATCATTCAAGAAATCGACCATGAAAACAAACATGTCTCATGGTGTGACCCCACAACCAGGGCCGATCGTGGGCCTACCAGTTTCAAACGAATCCAGAACATTATGAGCGAAATCAGAAACAAAAAAGATCCCGCCAAGCCGTGATCCCGGTTTAAGCATGCCTCATTCCCGGGATAACCCGGGCTATCCCGTTTTAAACTTAAATCGGGAAAGTCGTCTGATAATCTTCCTTCAAGTTGGCCAGCCATTCCGGTTTCAGGAGTGATCACCCTGAAGCCTTCCAGACTTGGGAAGAGAAAAAATGCAAACCTCAAATCAAAACAATCCCGTGAACTATCGCCAAGCACAAGCGGCAGAATACGTGCAACTGGCCGAGGCGACCCTTGAAAAAATGCGTGTGTACGGAAACGGGCCACGCTATGCCAAACTTGGCCGGAGTGTTATTTATCGTAAGTCAGACTTGGACCAATGGATTGCCGACCGGGTGATTGCCAGCACGTCGCAGACGCCTCCGGGCCGTCGGTCGAAGTGAGGGCTGACTGTGGCGCAAATAGAAACCCCTGGCGGCAACCAGGGGCGTGAGGCATTGCGAAAATTTGCCAACGATTATAACGGCATTGGCGCAGGGCGGCAAGCGGATTCAACGGTCTGGGCGCAGGCTGCGATGCGGGGCATTCTGGCAGAACTAGCGGCCACTACGGGCAACAGAAACGACAGTTTAAACCTGGCAAGTTTCCGTGCAGGGCAACTGGTCGGCGGCGGTTTGATCGAGCGGGGAGAGGCTGAACAGAGGCTTACCGAGGCCGGGCAGGCAATGGGCCTTTCGTCGGACGAGGTGCGATCAACCGTCAAAAGTGGCCTGAGCAAGGGCGTGGCACATCCACGCCAGCCTGATCAAACGTCCACCCGGCAAACCGCACCGCGACCGACCGCACCGGCACCAACCCTTGATCAAAAGCAGGCAGACGCAGCGGCGAAGTCGGCACATGTTCTAAGGTTGGCGCAACCGGCGCAGGCTGATCACCCGTACTTGTCCAGGAAAGGCATTGCTCCGACCAGCACCATGCTGGAAATCCCGATGCAACTTTTCGTCGGTGCGACCGGTTGGCATCCGAAGGGCAAGAGCGGCCAGTTGACTGGCGACCGGTTGCTTGTCCTGCCGATTCACCAGCCGGATGAAAATCTTTCGAGCATCCAACTCATCGATGAGGATGGCAGGAAATCATTCCTTCCTGGCGGGCAAATCAAGGGCGGATTCTGGGCTTCTGCTGAGCTTCCAGGCGGCGACGGTGCCGGATTGTCCATCTGGTTGGGCGAAGGCATGGCAACGGCTCTGAGCGCGCTACAGGCCACAGGAAAAGGCATTGCTGTTGCGGCGCTGTCGGACAGCAATTTGCCAACCGTCGCCATGGCCATGCGTGAACGCTACCCGGCGGCAGAGATTGCGTTGTTGGCGGATCTTCTCCCGGATGGGGCACCCAACCGGCATGCAGTACATGCGGCGCAAGCGGTCAACGGCATGCTGGCCGTGCCACGGTTCAACTCTGGCGAGAACGGGAAAGACATCAATGATTTCCACCAGTTGAACGGCCTGGAAGCGACAAAGCAACTGATCGAGGCGGCAACCGCACCGGCGGCACCGGAACAGGCGGGACAAACGGCACCGACAAAACCGGCTACCTATTCCATGCGGGAATTGATGACCCGGAATTTTGAGGATGTCCAATTCATTGTCGATGAACTTCTACCGCAAGGCGTGTTCATCCTGGGCGGTAAGCCGAAAGTGGGAAAAAGTTGGCTGGCGTTGCATTTGCTGTTGTCTGTTTCCTACGGACTACCGGTTTTCGGAACATTGGCAACCGACCAAGGGCGGTGTCTCTACCTGTCGCTTGAAGATCATGATCGGCGACTTTGGAAACGGGTGAGGCAAGTTTGCCGACAGATTCCAACCGACGACCTTCATTTTACAACCCAATGGTCGCGGATCGGGCAGGGGTGTGCCGAGGATTTGGATAAATGGCTTGCAGACAATCCGGAAACAAAAATGGTTGTTGTCGATACGCTGGCCAGAGTGAAGCCGCCAAGAGGCCGGAACGCGGATTTGTACGCTGAGGATTATGCGGCAGTCGCGTCATTCAAAGAGCTTTCGGAGCGGCACGGAATCGCCGTCATCCTGATTCATCATCTGCGAAAGATGGGAAGCGACGACCCGGCGGATATGTTGTCCGGTACAACCGGCCTGGCGGGAGGTGTTGACGGAACGCTGATTCTGACGAAAAAAGCTGGCAGCGAAACATTGACCTTGCACCGATCCGGGCGCGACTTGGTAGACGACGAGCCATTAACGTTGAAATGGGACCGTGAAGCTGGCGTTTGGTTGTCATTGGACAAGGCATCGGCTTCTGCGGCTGAAATATCTGAAGGCCAACAACAAATTCTGGACACGCTCAAATCGCATGGATACTCAATGAGTTGTGCAGACATTGCTGCGGCAACCAGTGGAAACGCTGAAAATGTCCGGAAAACTTTGTATCGCATGGTTGATCGAGGAATCCTTATCAAGAATGGGCCAAGCAACTCCCCTCGGTATTCCATCAATGCCAGTACGCAAAACATCGGTGTCCAGCCAGAAGATGGCAACAAAGCACGCTATCAAAACCCACGTCCACCCCATCCACCCCATCCACATGTATCCACCCCATCCACCCCATCCACCCCATCAAAAAATGGGGGGGTGGATGGTGGGTACACAGATGTTGATGTCCAAACATCCACCCAACGTCCACCCCTGGCTGGAAATAATTTCAATGAGTTAGATACAGGGTGGACGGGGTGGACGGGGTGGACGCCACATATGCAATCTGACATTCCAGACGGCGAGGATTTCTGACATGGGCGCTCACCATATCGTGGAACGTTTGCAAGAAACCGGACTGAGTCTTTACCTTCTGGCTGGCGACACGATCCGAGCGGCACCGCCAGAAGCCATCACCGATGAGGCGCGCAACCTGATCCGGCAGAACAAGGTGGGACTGATCGAGTTGTTGCGGCATAGGTCATCACCGCATGAACCGGCACCGACACCGGCCACACCCGATCCGGCCACCACCCCAGCGGCACCGGCGGCACCAGATGACGATTTTGCCGAACGTGCAGCGATCATTGAGCATGATGGCGGCATCCCCAGTGAATGGGTCGAAGGCTTGGCGCTGATCTGCACCATGGTACGGCCAGAGGGCATTCCACCGGTTCGATGGCGGCACATTATCCACGCGGCAGGGGTGTTTGCCGATCGGTGGGCAAAGCAGGCGGCGGCATTGGGCTGGAGTGCGGCGGAACTGTTCGGCGTCCATTCCTCTGGATCGCTGAAACGGTACGACAGTATGGGCTTGGTCGTCGGTATGACTGGTCAAGGGATCGAGCTGCAGTCGATCGCCGAGAATGAAGCCATTTTCCTGGCCGGACCAAGCAGGGCACGACAAAGATGGCATCGGCGGTTGTCGAATCTGGATGATGTGGTGCCTGCCTGGGAGTTGGTAGATTGACGCGCAAACCGCACAGAACAGGTTCTGAGCCGTGTTCTTTGGGACGGCAATGGAAGGTAGCCACGCAGCATAACGGAGCTGAAACATGGTGTTGCGTGACAGTAAATGGTATATCAAAATTTTGACAGTATGAGGTTGCAATATGAACGAAAGCGTTTTACAAATTATCCCAACTTCCGGCGAGTGGTTTGCCGTAACTGATCTTCCCCCTGAAGGTGAAGAACTTTTTGAAACCGTAACTGAGCCAGTGGCATGCTTTGCTTTGATCGAAAATCGTGGCGTTCAATCTGTTGCCGGGATCGTGCCAGATGGAACAGTTTTTCTTCTGGGAGACAGCTCTGTAACTTTTTGTCGCAAGGAGGGGCTGGAGCAAGCCAAAAATTCTCGCAAGTCTAATTTCAAGCTTTGGACGGAGGTGGAGCGATGAACAGGCAAAACTTGCAATATCAACACGCGGGTGCGACGGGCAAGGGGAAATCTCGCCACCTGACCCCGGCACGAAAACGGGCGTTTCTTTTGGCGTTGGCAGAAACCGGCTGCCTTGGCCACGCTTGCCGGGCAGTGGGCGTATCGCGGCAAGCGGTTCACGAGTGGCGGCGTGACGACCAGGTTTTTGCGGGTGCGGTTGAGGAGGCGCTTGAACAGGCAGCCGACCAGTTGGAAATTGCCGCACGGAGGCGGGCAGTTGAAGGTGTTCAAGAGCCGGTTTATCAAGGCGGCCAGCAGGTTGGTATCGTCCAGCGGTACAGTGACACTTTGCTGTTGGCGCTGCTGCGGGCGCACCGGCCAGCTTTCCGAACGGCGTACCAGCAAGCTGCTCCACCGGAACCGCCATCGACACCGGTTGACCCCGCCACGGCGGTTCGTGCCTTTGCTCTGGCGTTGGGTATGGCGGCAAAAGCGCAGCAATCACAACGTGTTGATGAGGAATCCAAGCTATGAAAGACCTGACCGTAAGCCTGCCAGACGATGTTATTGAGATGCTGGATTCTTTTGCCAACCAGGGAGAGATCTCGGTTTCCGATTTGGTCACGGCCATTTTGTTGCTTTACACGGGCGGGGAGCTGGTCTTGATTGAGGAGCCTGAACCACCGCCACCTACTCCGTCGCAATGAACACCACGAACCCCCGGCATTGTCCGGGGTTTTTTGTGGGCTGTTGTCCCTGGGCGGCCAATGGAAAAAAAGAGCCGACTTTCCTCCTGTTGCTTACTATTTGCTTACTGAAACAAAAACGGCCACCTTGTGGGTGACCGTAAGTGCTTGTTTTGTATGGTGAGCCGTGTTGGAGTCGAACCAACGGCCCGCAGATTAAAAGTCTGCTGCTCTGCCATCTGAGCTAACGGCCCATAGCGCTACCAAGTGAAACAGCGTTTATATATCAAACTGCACCACCTTGCCAAGGAATTTCTTTTCGGCCCCCCTTTTTTTTGCAGGAGAGCCGTTGTAGCCTGCGGTGTGGGCGGCTTAATCGCGTTCTTCCAGCCAGGTCATCTGGATTGCTTCCAGTATTTTTTCGTTGCAGCGCTCAGGGTTGTCGGCAAAACCAGGCAGTTCCATCACCCACTGCATCAAGTCGGTAAAGCGTACCGTCAGCGGATCCACATCCGCCTTGCTCTCGGCCAAGGCGATGGCAATTTCTCGTACATCGGTCCATTTCATTTTTTTTGTCCCTTGCCGAGCTGAATGTTGACTGAATATTCCGGTATCGTCACCTTTATACCATCCAACGCCTCGGTCAGGACAATTTGACACCCCAGACGACTGGTGTGGGTCAGACCAAAGGCCATGTCCAACAAATCCTCTTCATCCTCCACCGCCGGGGGCAGCTGCTCATACCAGGCCGGGTCAACCACCACATGACAGGTCGAACAGGCCAACGATCCCTCACAGGCCCCCTCCAGCGGAATATCATACAAATGGGCCGCCTCCAGAACCGTCATCCCCTCTTCCACCTCCACCGTGCTGTTCATCGGCAAAAAGGTTATTCTTGGCATCTTCTTTCTCCTTTTCGAGACCAAATGTCAACACGCCCTATGCAAACTCACCAATATGATGCCCTTGCATGGCCGCCTTGATCCCCCGATCCATGCGCCGTTGGGCAAAAAAGGTGGTCTCTTTGTCCATGCGGCTGACCTGCTGATTGATCTGCTCATGGTTGTCGCTCAACAGGCTCTGCAGCAGACGACCCGCCGAGGCTTCCACCTGTTGACGTTCGCTCTCGTTGAGCAGATCGCCATCCTGTTGCAGGGCGGCCCGCAAGGCGTTCAACACCCGTTCTGCCTCCACCTTGGCTTCATGCAACAAGCGCAAACGCATATCATCCACGCCATGGGTCAGGGCGTCGCGCAACATCTGCTCAATCTGTCCGTCGCTCAAACCATAGGAGGGTTTCACGGCAACCGATTGTTCCATACCGGTGGTCTCTTCGCTGGCCGAAACCGTCAACAGGCCATCGGCATCCACCCGAAAGGTCACCCGGATACGGGCTGCCCCGGCCACCATCGGCGGAATACCCCGCAACTCAAAACGGGCCAACGAGCGGCATTGGCTCACCAGCTCCCGTTCTCCCTGCAGCACATGAATGGCCATGGCCGTTTGGCCATCCTTGAAGGTCGTGAACTCCTGTGCCCGCGCCGTGGGAATGGGCGTGTTGCGCGGAATCACCTTTTCCACCAATTCGCCCATGGTCTCCAGACCCAGGGATAACGGTGTCACATCCAGCAACAACAATTCACTCTCTTTGTTGCCCGCCAGCAGATCCGCCTGATAGGCCGCCCCCAAGGCCACCACTTGATCCGGATCCAAATCCGACAGCGGTTCCTGCATAAACAGTTGCGCCACATAACGGCGAACCGCCGGAACCCGCGTCGAACCGCCCACCAGTACCACCCCCTGCAACTGCTCCGGGGTGACCCCGGCATCCTTCATCGCCCGGCGACAGACCAGGCCGGTGCTGCGCAGCAAATCATCAATCAAGGTTGCAAAACGGCTGCGCGTAATCGACAGCGGCACCTGGCTGCCATCGGCACGCGGCAGTGCAATGGTCACCTCTTCGGCTTCGGTCAGCGCCTCCTTGGCGGCACGCGCCGCCTGGCGAAAGGCTTGCAAACGATAGGGATCCGCCGTCTCTTCGCCGAGCAGGGAGAAAAATTCACGGCTCAGGCGCTGATCAAAATCATCCCCTCCCAGCCGGGAGTTGCCGCCGGTGGCCAACACCTGAAACACCCCCTGATCCAGGCGCAATATCGATATATCAAAGGTGCCACCGCCCAGATCATAAATGGCAAACAGCCCCTGCCGTTCGGCAGCCGCCTCGAAACGATCCAAACCGTAGGCCAGAGCGGCTGCCGTTGGTTCGTTGACCAGGCGCAACACCTGCAGTCCCGCCAGACGGGCGGCATCTTTGGTTGCTTGCCGTTGGGCATCATCAAAATAGGCCGGAACCGTGACCACCGCCCCCTGCAGGGGACCACCCAACGCCTCTTCTGCCCGCAGTTTGAGCGCCTTGAGAATTTCTGCCGAAACTTCCACCGGCGATACCACCCGCTCCGGCAAACCGATACAGACCATTCCCCCTTCGCCATCGAGAAGAGACCAGGGGGTTGCCTGCTGCTGACTATCACTCTGCAGCTCCTGCAAACCGCGTCCCATCAACCGTTTGACCGAGCTGATGGTTTGCTGCGGGTGGCTGAGCGCCTTGCCCTGCGCCGCCTCTCCAACCAGAACAGTGGATCTGTCGCCATAATGGACCACCGAAGGGAGCGAACATTTTCCCTCGCTGTCGGCAATGCACAACGGTTCCCCTTCGCTGCTGATTGCCGCGACCAATGAGAAAGTGGTGCCCAAATCGATGCCTACCACCCGTTGCGGGCGGCGGGAGTGCGGTGCTGCCGATTGTCCCGGTTCAGCAATATCCAGAAGAAAATCCATCTCGTGCTTTCACCCTTCCTGCTGCCAAATCTGCTCTTCAACCTGATCCAACGCCTGCACAAAGCGCTGGTGATAACGTAACCGATGGTTGTGGCGGGCGATGGCGGCCCAATCGGGCTCTTGGACACCATGCAGGGTGTGCAGCACGGCGACCTCATGGGCGATACGCCCTTGGGCATCGTCACGCAACACCTGCAACTGCTGCATCGCCCCCTTTTGCTGCACATCCACCTCTTCCAGGGCCTCCCGTTGTTCCATCACCTCCATCAAGAAGGTGGGATCCCGGTTAAGCGCTTTTTCATCGATCTCCGCGCCCAGACCTGCCTGTTCCAGCAGATATTCACTGCGCCGCAAAGGGTCGGCAAGGGTCTGATAGGCCCGGTTCAAATGGGTCACCTGCTCCAGCGATAAACGCCGCTCAGTGGCACCGCGTTGGGCAAAGCGGTCGGGATGGAACTGCCGTTGCAAGGCTTGATAGGGCTGTTGCAGCAGTGCGCCATCCAGCGCAAAGGCACGCGGCAGAGCAAACAAGGAAAAATAATCGGCATGGGGCGCGACCGGTTGAATCACCTGGCAGGTGGGACAAAAGGCCCCTTGCCCGACCCAAGCTTGACAGGACCAGCAGCTCCAGCCTCTCTCAGACTTTGAAGGATTCGCCACAGCCGCACTGCTCTTTGACTCGCGGATTGACAAACTTGAACCCCGACTTGAAAGCAGAGGATTCAAAATCGACCTCGGTGCCATCCAACACCAACAGCGATTTGCCATCAACGACGATGCGAATGCCGAAACTTTCAAACTGCTGGTCCGACTCTTGCGGTTGATCGGCATATTCCAATTTGTAGGAGAGGCCGGAACAGCCCGCCGTGGAGATCCCGATGCGAATGGCGGCATCCGGCGTGCCCCGTTTCTGTAACATCTGCCGGGCTTTTTCGGCAGCCCGTTCCGTCATGCTGACAGCCATGTTCTGCAATCCTTTACTCGACGTTGCAACAGAAAACCATGCAGCACCTCTTCTCAGGGCGCATCAACCCCTTTTTGCTTGCTGCGATAATCGGAAATTGCCGTTTTGATGGCATCTTCCGCCAAAACGGAGCAGTGAATTTTGACCGGCGGCAGGGCCAGTTCATCGGCAATCTGCTGATTTTTAATCGACAGGGCCTCATCCAGACTTTTTCCTTTCAGCCACTCGGTCACCAGCGAAGAAGAAGCAATCGCCGAGCCGCAGCCGAACGTTTTAAATTTGGCGTCCGAGATAACACCCTGTTCGTCGACGCGAATCTGCAGTTTCATCACGTCGCCGCAGGCGGGAGCGCCGACCATGCCGGTACCCACCTGGGGATCGTTTTTGTCCAGGCTGCCCACATTGCGGGGATTTTCGTAGTGATCCAACACTTTGTCATTGTAAGCCATGATGTTACCTCTCTCAATCCTCTGACGACTCTATCAACAGGCTGTTATCCGAACACAAATCAATGGTGGCCGCTCCATTGAATGGAAGCGATATCGATTCCCTCCTGCACCATCTCCCACAACGGAGACATTTCCCGCAGGCGATTGACCGCCTCTACAACCAGATTGGCGGTAAAATCGACCTCCTCTTCGGTGGTAAAACGACCGAGGCCAAAGCGAATCGAGGTGTGCGCCTGTTCTTCGCTGACCCCCAGAGCCCGCAACACGTAGGAAGGTTCCAGGGAGGCCGAAGTGCAGGCCGACCCGGAGGAGACGGCCACATCCTTGATGGCCATCATCATCGATTCCCCTTCAACAAAGCCGAAGGAAAGATTCAAATTGCCCGCCAAACGATGGACCAGGCTGCCGTTGACGTTGACATGGGTCAAACGGGAGCAGATGCCATCCAGAAGTCGTTGCCGCAGGGCAAGAAGTCGTTGATTTTCCGCAACCATTTCATCGGCGGCGATGGCGCAGGCCTTGCCGAATGCCACCAGCAGAGGGGTTGGCAAGGTGCCGGAGCGCATGCCCCGTTCGTGACCGCCACCGTGTTGAATCGGTTTGAGACGGACACGGGGTCGCCGCCGCACATAGAGCGCCCCGATTCCTTTCGGCCCATACAGTTTATGCCCGGAAAGCGACAGCAGATCAATCTGCATCGACTCCACATCGATGGCAATTTTACCGGCCCCTTGTGCGGCATCACAATGAAACATAACCTTTTTTTGCCGACACAACTGGCCAATTGCCTGCAGGGGCTGCACGACACCAATCTCATTGTTGCCGGCCATCACCGAAACCAGAATGGTTTCCGGGGTCATGGCAGCTTCCAGGGCGGTCAGATCGATCAGACCGTCGGTTTGTACCGGCAGATAGGTGACGGAAAACCCTTCCGCCTCCAAATGGCGACAGGTATCCAGCACCGCTTTGTGTTCGGTGACCGGGGTGATGATATGGCGTCCTTTGTCCTGATAGAAACGGGCCACACCCTGAATCGCCAGATTGTTGGATTCGGTTGCCCCGGAGGTAAATACAATTTCCCGGGGGTCGGCATGGATCAAGGCCGCCACCTGCTCACGCGCCTTCTCCACCGCCTGTTCTGCTTCCCAACCGTAGGCATGCGACCGGGAGGCCGGATTGCCGAATTTTTCCACAAACCAGGGTAACATCTCTTCCAGCACCCGTGGATCCATCGGGGTGGTGGCCTGGTAATCCATATAGATGGGTTTTTTCATCCCGTTGCCTCACCAGTGCAGTAACCGTTTAATCCCTTTGATCAAACTCTTGGTAAACCGTTCCATCTCTTCTTGCGTATTATTCCATCCCATACTGACGCGGACCATACTGCTTGCCAGTTCCGGGTCATAGCCCATCTCCAGCATCACCGGCGATGGACGGCTGCGCCCGGAACCACAGGCCGAACCGCTGCTGATGGCGATCCCTTCCAGGTCCAGGCTCATCACCAAGGTCTCCCCGTGCAGGCCGGGAAGCAGAAGCGCACTGGTATTGGCCAGACGTTCGCTGGCTTGACCGGCAATCTGCAGTTCGGGCAGTGCCGTCTGCAGTTGTTGTTCAAGCTGCGCCTGCCAGCCTCGCCAGCGGGAGGTCATCTCCTGGCGCTGCTCTGCGGCCAGATGGGCTGCCACGCCGAAGCCGACGATGGCAGGCACATTTTCTGTGCCGGATCGTCGTCCTCGTTCTTGTCCACCTCCCGCGAGCAACGGCTCAATAGACAGTGATTTATCCACTACCAAAGCCCCTGCCCCTTTGGGTCCGCCCAATTTATGGGCCGACAAACTGAGCAGAGAAAGCTGCCACTCGGCAAAGGGAATTGCCACCTTGCCAAAAGATTGTACCGCGTCGCATAACAGGGGAATTCCTTTTTGCCGACACTGGGCGGCAATGGTTTCGATCGGTTGCAGCACCCCGGTTTCGTTGTTGGCCTGCATCACCGCCACCAGAATGGTGTCTGAGCGCAGATGACCCAGCAACTCATCCGGGTTAATGACGCCGTTGGCGTCGACCGGAATCCGACTGATCTGGATGCCCAACCGTTGCAGCAGCGTGCAGCACTGCAAAACCGAAGGATGTTCGATGGCGCTGACCAGCAGATGACCATGAAAGGCGTGTCGGGCTGCCTGACTAAAGATGGCCAGATTGTTGGCTTCGGTACCACCGCTGGTAAAAACAATCTGACTGTCGTGTACACCGATCAATTCGGCCAGGCGACGCCGGGCCTCGTCGATCCCTTGCCGACAGGCACGACCTGCCGCATGCACCGAAGAGGGGTTGCCATATCGTTCGCTGAAAAAGGGCTGCATGGCTTGCAGTACCTCCGGCCTCAGCGGCGAGCTGGCATTATGATCCAGATAGATCATGACTGCCTCGTTGCCACAGGGTGCTGATTGTCGGCCAGCAAACGAGCCAGATCCAGCGATTCCAGATAGAGATTGAGATGTTCGCCAACCTGTTCCCACAGATGATGGGTGATACAACGGGAGGGATTTGCCGAATTGGTCAAACCGGGTCGACAGACTTTTTCCGTATCTCCATCGCACGAGGTGGCCCGAATCGGTTCATCGACGGCACGAATAATGGCGGCAATGGAGATTGCCTCCGGTTTTTCTCCCAGAACATAACCACCCCCAGGCCCGCGCACACTGCGTACCAGCCCCTGGCGCCGCAATTTGGCAAAGAGTTGTTCAAGATAGGAGAGCGAAATATCCTGTCGGTGCGAAATTTCTGCCAGGGAGATCGGCCCGCGTATGCCATGAAAAGAGAGATCCAACATGGCGGTCACGGCGTAACGGCCTCGCGTGGTCAATCGCATGTTTTTTCTCCTGCGACGGCAACAGGGTGCGGCAGGGTGGCATCCGGAGTTTTTTCCAGCTCTTCGTTGGTGCTTTCCAGCTCTTTGAGACGTTGATCGATCTGTTTGACCTGATCCAGCACACAACTCACCGCCCGCGCCACCGGATCCGGCATTTCGCCACTCTGCCCATACACCGGAAAAATGAGCGGATGGTCGGCAACTGGACCATGGTTGACCACGATACGGCCCGGAATTCCCACCACCGTGCTGCCAGGGGGAACATCCTTGACCACCACCGCATTGGAACCAACACGGGCGTTGGCTCCGATGGTGATCGGACCAAGAATTTTTGCCCCCGCACCGACAATCACGTTGTCTCCCAGGGTGGGATGCCTTTTGCCTTTATCCCAAGAGGTGCCGCCCAGGGTGACACCGTGGTACATGGTGACATTGTCACCAATTTCGGCAGTCTCTCCGATTACCACCCCCATGCCGTGATCGATAAAAAAACCCTTGCCGATCTTTGCCCCCGGATGAATTTCGATCCCCGAGATAAAGCGAAAAAATTGCGATAAAAAACGCGCCGTGAAACGAAAACGATGTTCCCACAGCCAATGGGTCAGCCGATACCCCAGCAAGGCGTGCATCCCCGGATAGCAGATCAATACTTCCAACACCGTGCGGGCAGCCGGGTCACGGTGAAAGACGGCTTGCAGATCTTCTCGGAATCGTTTGAACATCGCTTCCTGCGCTTTTATCGTCGGCGGAACAACCCATCACCCCAGGCAAAGGGGCGATAAACGGTTGGCAGGGTGCAATATCCTAGGCTTTTTGTCAACTATTAACGCACACGCTTTACCTTTTTTTGCCCGATTTTTTGCTTTTTTGCCGATTTACGTAAAAATCTACCAAACCTGCTTGGGGAATAAAGGGGGCAGGTGTTGCTGGCGGCGTCGGAGCAGGAGTGGTGGGTGGTGGCACCACCTCTGCGGTGGGGGCCGGGGGAGTTGCCAGCTGCAGATCTTCGTGCAACTTGCTGTGCAGAGCATTGGTCAGCTCTTTTTCCCTTTGCAGAGAAGCGGTCAACTGCAAACGGAAAATAGCCAATTGTGCTTCCCGTTGTCCCAGAAGGGTAAAACAGGCGCGCACCAGATCCAGTACAGAGAGGCTGCGCACGGCACCCAAGGTGGTTGAGGCCAAAAAGCGTTCCAAGGCATCGGCGGTGATGCCGGCCATCCAGGCCGCTTCCGACAAGGTCAACGGTGGCAAATTTTCCAGGCGGTTGTTATCTGTTGTTTCAGGCGTATCCAGTTTCATGCGTATTCTCAAATCGGTTTGGAGCGAAGGCGATTATCCGCCAGTTGGCGAGCCAACTGTATGGCCAATTGAAAGGAAGTGGGATCCGCTTTTCCTTGACCGGCAATGGGATAAGCGGTGCCGTGATCCACACTGGTGCGCACAATCGGCAAGCCAAGGGTGATGTTGACGGCACGGCCAAAAGCCAACATTTTCAGCGGAATCAAGGCTTGATCGTGATACATGCACAAAATGGCATCATAGCCGAGGCGGGCTTGCGGATGGAACAGTGTATCAGCCGGTAACGGTCCCAACACGACACCAGCTGGCATTTCTTGTGCCAGCTTGCGACATACGGGCAGGATGATCTCTTGCTCTTCGTGGCCAAAGGCCCCCTGTTCACCGGCATGGGGGTTGAGTCCGGCAACCATGATCCTCGGCGCGGCGATGGCAAAATCACGTTGCAACGCCTCGTAGGTAATAAGAAACGTTTTTTCCAGCAGATCAAAGGTCAGTGTTTCGGCCACCGAACGCAGCGATTGATGGATGGTTACCGGCACCACCCGCAGCCCTTCTCCGGCCAGCATCATCACCGGATAGGCGATTCCCGCACAATGGGCCAACAATTCGGTATGGCCAGGAACATCGTATCCGGCACTGTGCAGAACCGATTTATTGATCGGTGGTGTGACCACGCCGTCGACCCGTCCCGCCACCGCCATACGGCAGGCGCTGAGAATACTCTCCATGGTTGCCGCAGCATGGGCAGGTTGCGGACGCGCAAAGGGTATGGCACTCTTTTCCTCGGCAAATTGGCTGACCCTGTGTTCTGTGGGCAGAATCAAAAAATCATCACCATCGGCCTGCCGTGCCTCTTCAGGAGAGGCAACTTCACGCATCGGCACCGAGATCTGCAAATGCTCGGCGGTTCGCCGATAAACCAGCGGGTCACCGATATGCAGTCGTTTTTGCCGATCGGCCAGAAACCCTTTCAAAGCCACCTCTGGACCAATTCCGACCGGATCCCCCATCGTTACTGCAAGCATGTTTTCCTCAGAATCTGGCAAGTAAATGGTTCAACGCAGTTCCACAAAAGAGCGCTGCCGCAAATCCCGCAACCACTGTTTGTAGCGGGCACGGGTTTTGGCTTCAACGACCCGTTCGGTCAACTCTTTGCGTTGCGCTTCCATGGAGTCGGGATCCAGCTGTTCTTTTTCATCCACGCGAATCAAATGCCAGCCGAACGGAGTACGTACCGGGGCACTGATTTCACCTGGAGCCAGCGCAAAGGCCGCCTCCTCGAACGGGGCTACCATCAACCCTTCACCAAACCAACCCAAATCACCGCCATCCTTGGCCGTGCCATCCTGGGAATGTTTTTCCGCCAGAGATTTGAAGGCGGCCAACTGCTCGGTTTTGCCCTTTTGCGACAGCTCTTTGGCAATCTGCAGAATCTGTTGTCTGGCTTTGCTATTCTCTTCCGCTCCTGCCTCTGCCGCTGCTTTGATCAAAATATGCCGGGCATGGATTTTCATCTTGCTGGCTGTCATGGGGCGGCGAATGGCCCTTTTGTCCAACACCTTGAAGACATGAAAGCCTTGCGCCGAGCGCAACGGGCCGATCACATTGCCTTTTTCCCGGTCAAAAACCACCCGTTCCAACTCCGGCAACAATTCTCCCCGTTTGAACCAACCCATATCACCGCCACTCAAGCCACTGGCATCACTGGAATATTGACCAGCCAATGACTCCAGCGAGGCCCCTTCACGCAGCTTTTCTGCCAACGATTCCGCTTGACGGAAGATCCGTTCAGCTGCGGCGGCGGAGGCGTCTCCCTCGATCTGCAGCACAATCTGTCCTAAACGAATCTCTTCGTTTTGAGGATTTTTTTTGATGTTGTCGTAGAGATCTTTGATCTCTTCGTCCGAAACCACAATCGAAGGACGAATGACGCGGGCGATTAAACGACTCTGCAGAATTTGATCTTTGACGCTCTGTCGATAGGTATCAAACTGAACGCCCTGCGCAGCCAGAGTCTTGGGTAGCGCACCCGGCGGCAGATGGTTGTCTTTTTCCACCTGGCTGACCAGGGCATCAATATCCTGCTGTTCTACAGTAATATTCAATTGATTGGCTTTTTGTGCCCGGAGTGAGCGCAAAATCAACTCTTCCAGGCTGTGCGCCCGAATTTTTTCCGCATCGACATTTTCGCCCGATTGGCGCAATTTGACCAAAACCGGTCTGGATACCTCATCCACTTCGCTGGCGGTAATGATGCTGGGCTTTGCCGACTTGTCCAACACATCCTGAAGCTCCACCACAGCCGCAATACGATCCAATGGGCCGGCATCCAGGAGCGTGGGTGCCAGCAGTAACAGTATGCCAAGATATTTGTTCAAATTCCCACCCCGCCCAATCCCTGCAGGTTGATAAAAACACCAATAAAATCACCGCTATGAGTTTTAGTTGAATTGGAAAGATCCCGTCCACCGGTGAGCAGCAGACTCCAGCATGAATGGTCATAGACAAAACCGGTCCGCCAACTTTTCAAGCCGTTGGTTTCCAGGGAATAGGTCGCGCTCTGATTCCAGAACCAGTTGTCGTGGATGCGCGTTGAACCGTTCAACATCATATCCTGGACCCGTTCCCGACTGCTTTCCAACAGGCTGACCGGCAGTCCGGTCAAGGTAGACCATCCCGCCAGATTGGGCACCCCCAAAGTGGGGGATCCGGTTACAGTCGGATCGCTGAAATGGTAGCCCAAACGAACATATTCGGTGTTGGCTCCCATTTGCATTTTACGATGCTCTTTGTCCGCCAAAGCCATGGTGAAGGAGAGATCCGAGGATTCCACCGTTTCCCGATAAGGGTTATACCCCAACGCCAGGGAGCTGGAAATGTCATCATTGATTTTGATTTCCATGCCCGACACAATGGATGAAAAAGCGTGCCCGTCCTGAAATTCGCGACTACCCTCCGGTGCCCAACGCTGACCGATGGTCAGCAAAATATGATCCCAAAAGGTATTGCCCTCCTCCTGGTGGCGCAACAAGCGGGAGCGAAGACTGTAGTTGACCCATTGCGCATCGCTAATCCGGTCGGTGCCGGAATAGAGATTTTGGGCAAAAATACCGGTGGTGGTAAAATTGCGCAGTGTCGCATCATAGTTGGGCAAACGGCTCTGATCGCTGACCTTGTTGGTAACATACTGTACGGAAGGTTCGATCGTATGCAGCATGCCGTTGCTGAAATGGCGACTCAAGATCGAATCCAGGCGCACGCTGGCCATGGCCGATTCCCGGTGCAGCGTTTCATTGCGGTCGATGCCGGTCTGGTTGGGATCCCCATTGAGCAGGTAGGCGGTCTCCCGTACACCAATCATGGCACTGGCTGTCCCGACCGGAACCGCTTTGCTGAAGTGCAGGGTGGGTGCCAGCTCCAATCGTTGCGTCATATCACCAGACAATTGATAAAAATTATCCAGACGCGCCTCACTGTCCAAACGCCAGCGTCCCCAACTCATCGCGACCGACTCGTCCGACATGGGTATGTTTTTTAACACACGGCTGTCCGAGGCGTAAAAAAAGGGCAGATTTTGTACGGTATGGTCGTCATTTTTTTGTTCCAGATCCTGATACCAATTCACCCCGCTCTGCAACTGGGTAAAACTGTCGCCAGGACTCCAGTAACGCTGCACCGTGGCCGTTGATTCCAGACGGCGACTGTGCGGGTCGATCAGTTTTTGCTCAAAGTCGTTGATAAAGTCACGAGTGCGGCTTCCTTCCAGGTGAACGTTCAACCGCCAATCATCCAGCTTCTGCTTGTGGTTGAGCAAAGCCAAACCCCGATACTCTTCATTGACTGTATCATAGAGACCTTTTACGTCGATCTGACCATGAAAATCGGGCTCCAGATAGCGAAATTGACCACTGCCCATCACCCCTCGCCGCGTCATTTCGCGCACGGCCAGGGTGGCATCCCGATTCGGGGCTATATTCCAGTAGTAGGGCAGTTCCAGCTCCATGCCGTTATGACTGGCGCGAAAATTGGGCATCAAAAAACCACTCTCGCGAATCGGCAACAACGGCTGCCGCCACCAGGGAACAGCCATCACCGGTACACCGCCAGCGTACAATCGGACATCGTTACCGGTAATGCGGTTGCTGGCCCGATCGATTTCAACAGCTGGGGAGGTAAAATGCCAGGGAGGATTGGCACATTCACAATTGGTGAAAGTGGTATCGGTCAGATGGATAAAATCACGCCCCTCCCCCTCACTGCGAAATTCCGCCTTTTCGGCAGTGATCAAACCGCCGGGGCCGTTCAGATTGATGTCGGCCTTGTGCAGGCTGCCTGATTCCTTGTCCACATCATAGAAAAGATCTTCCGCTTTAAAGAGATCACCACGGCGCTGCAGCTGCACCTTGCCTTTGGCTTGAAACTGGTTGGTGTTGATACGGTATTGCGCCTGATCGGCGCGCAGTTCCATGACCCCGGTTTGTACCAGACGCACATTGCCTGTTGCCGACACCACCCGGTTTTCCTGATCCACATCCAGGCCGTCGGCCTCCACATCCACCGGAATGTTTTTTTCCTTTTTGCTGAGAGCCCTGCTGGATTTGCCCGCAGCATCCACCCAATGGGGGAGTCCACTGCCGGCGAGCAGGCAAAGCATCGAAAGTATGCGCAACACAGGTTGCCTTGTTCCCGTTGCCCGGCAACCGGCAGGAGAATGACAGCGATTGAAAACCATCAGCCCACCCTTTCTCGGATCGATGCAAACCGTACCCACGCAACACGAGAGCCCGATGCTTGCTCAGACTAACATTAACCATCGGCGAAGCGGCTACTCTAGCATACCCCCGCTGGCTATGTCATTACTTGCCAGCAAGATTCTGCAAGAATTCCCGCAGTTGACCGGCCAGATAGAGTGAGCCGCAGATGACAATTCGTGTCGACGCACAGGCCGCCGCCCGCTGCAACCCCTCTTCCGGAGAGGCACAGGCCGTGGCCGCACATCCGGCATCATGCCAAAAAGATGCCAACTGTTCTGCCGTCAGAGCCCGTTCACCGCCCACAGCCACCGTGTAAACCTGCTTGGCCAGAGGGGCAAGAATGGTGACCATCTCCTGCACCGGTTTATCACGCAAGGCAGCAAAAAGAAAGAGGGAACGACCATCCAGACCCTGCAGATAATCCGCCAGCACCCGGCAGCCGGAAGGATTGTGCGCCCCATCCAAGAGAATGGCCAACTCCGGCTTGCCCGGCCAGTGCATCCATTCCAGGCGGGCAGGCCAATGGGTGGAGGCAATACCTGCCCTGATGGCCTGATCGCTGATCGGCCAATGCTGCCGCTGCAAATGGCGCAGCGCCGCCACCGCCAAGGTGGCATTATCATATTGGTGTACTCCAGGCAGCGACGGAGCAGGCAACAGAAACGTGCTATCCCCCTCCTGATACTGCCAATCCCCCTGCTCACTGCCCGTGGATAAACTACGGCAACAGGTAAAATCTCTTCCCTGCAGTGCCATCGGTACCGCCAGCCGTTCGGCCTGCAGGCGCAGCACCGCCACCACTTCCGGCAACTGCGCCATGACCAGCGCAGGTATCCCCGCTTTAAAAATACCCGCCTTTTCGCCCGCAATGGCCTGCAAACTGTGCCCCAGATAGTCGGTATGGTCCCAATCGATGCGCGTGATCAGCGTCAACAGCGGTTGCACCACATTGGTGGCATCCAGACGCCCCCCCAAACCGGTCTCCAGCAACACCACAGCAGGTGCCCCCCCTTTCCGGCAGCCCAGCCCCTGTTCACGAAACAGACAAAAGGCCAACACCGTCAGCCATTCAAAAAAAGTTGCCTGTTGTTGGGGAAAACGGTGCAGCAGATCGGCCAGAAGGCGGCCCAGAATGGCATCATCGACCGCTTGTCCCTGCAGGCGAAACCGTTCGTTGATTCGGTGCAGATGGGGTGAGGTATACAAGCCCACTCGAAAACCGGCCAACAACAACACCCGTTCCAGATAAGCCAGCACCGATCCTTTGCCGTTGGTGCCAGCCACGTGCAGGATGGGCAGTTGTCGCTCTGGATTGCCCAACGCCTGCAGCAGCGTTTCAACGCGCTGCAGGCCCAATTGTACCGCCACAGGGGTCTGTCGGCTGATCTGTTGCAACAGCTCAGGAAGGGAGGTGGACATGCCTCGGCGTCATCCCACGGCGCTAAGCCGGGAAGCACGCAACCAAGACTCACCCACCGCTGGCGCTACGTGCAGCCTCAATCTCTCCGGCTGACGTGGGGATGGGGGTGCGCGTCAGGCGGGAGAGAATATCAGCCAAGGTATCGCGCATCTCATGCCGGGAACAGATCAGGTCCAGAAAACCGTGTTCCAGCAGATATTCACTGCGTTGAAAACCTTCCGGCAACACTTCGCGCACGGTCTGTTCGATCACCCGTGGTCCGGCAAAACAGATCAGGGCGTTGGGTTCGGCGATGATGACATCCCCCAACATGGCAAACGAGGCGGTCACCCCACCGGTGGTCGGGTTGACCAACACCGAGATGAACGGCAAACGCGCCTCTTCCAGTTTGGTCAGCGCCGCAGAGGTTTTGGCCATCTGCATCAGCGAGAGTATCCCTTCCTGCATACGGGCTCCGCCGGAGGTGGCAAACACCACATAGCTGCATCCGGCTTCCAGAGCAGCCAATGCTCCCTGTGCCACCTTGGCCCCGGCTACCGAACCCATGGAGCCACCCAGAAAATTAAACTCAAACGCCGAAACCACCGCCGGAATGCCCTTGATGAACCCTTTGTAGACCCGCACGGCATCGTTGGCCCCGGTCTCTTTTTGCGCCTCGCGAATGCGGTCCCGATAGCGTTTGATATCTTTGAATTTGAGCGGGTCGCTCGGATGCAGCCCGGAAAAAAGCTCCTGACGTCCCTCTTCATCAAGGGTGATTTCAATCCGCCGGGTGCCAGAGATGCGAAAATGGTGCTGACAATTGGGGCAAACCTCCATGTTGCGCGCCAGTTCGGTCTGGAACAACATTTTGCCGCACGAATCGCACTTGACCCACAACCCCTCCGGCGTCTGCGAACGACGCGGATTTTCTTTAATGCGCGGTTTGGTGATGCTGGTCAGCCAGTTGAGAGCCTTATCCAGTTTGTCGTTGATGTCGTTATCTCGGATCATGACTCCACCTCATAGATGAAAGGCATCGGCCCGACGTACCTGTCGGACCAGTTGCTCGATGGCTTTAGCCTCTTTGATACCCGGCGCACTCTCCACCCCGCTGGAAAGATCCACCGCATAAGGCCGAACCTGGGCGATAGCCTCGGCCACACTCTCCGGCTTAAGCCCACCGGCCAGAATCAACGGTTTGCCTGCCGATGCTGCCATACTCTGCCAACGGTTGTCCAGCACCGACCAGTCAAAAGTCTGCCCGCTGCCGCCGTAATGGCCGCTGACTTTGGCATCCAACAACAAGGCATCGACCGGCCAAAGCGCCGGATCCGGCAGATCCGCCGCCGTGGCGATGCGCAGCGCTTTGATCAGAGCAGGAAACATCCCTGCCTGGCGCAAGGCCAGGCGCAGTTCGTGGCACTGCTCAACACTCTCATCACCATGCAACTGCACCGCGTCGAGAAAACCCAGGGAGAGGGTGGCGATGATCTCCCGAATCGGCGCGTTGACAAACAGACCGACGCGGCTCAAAAAGGGAGGTAACCCGCTGGCCAGTTCAGCCGCCTGCGTCGGCGTCACCGCACGGGAAGAGCGAGGATAAAAAACCCAGCCCAACGCATCCACCCCCGCTGCCACCGCCGCCACGCCATCCTGCCGCCGGGTGATGCCACAGACTTTAATTCGGGTTGCCATAACGCCTTCAGGCCGATTGTTGTGCCCGACAGGCGGCCAACAGACGACCCAGGGCTTCGCCCGGTTGCCGGTCACGCATCAAGGCTTCGCCGATCAAAAAGGCGTGGATCGACTGCTGTTGCAGATAGAGCAGATCCTGGGCATCGAGTATGCCACTTTCCGAGACCACGCAACGCCCCTGCTCCACCCGTTTGGCCAGCCGGATTGAGGTTTCCAGAGAGGTGGCAAAAGTTTTCAGATCACGATTGTTGATGCCCAGCAACGGTGTGCGCAGTTCATGGGCCCGTTCCAGTTCTGCCTCGTCATGCACCTCCACCAGCACATCCAGCGCCAACTCTCCGGCGGCGGCCTCCAGTTCCTGCGCCTGTGCGGTGGAAAGAACCGCCATGATCAAGAGAATGGCATCGGCTCCCAAAGCGCGGGATTGCACCACCTGATAGGGATCATAGAGAAAATCTTTGCGCAGAACCGGCAGCTCGATACGCTCACGAATGCGCTGCAGATAACTGCCATCACCGAGAAAAAAATCCCGATCGGTCAAACAGGAGATACAGGTGGCCCCCTGCGCGGCATAGCCCTGGGCGATCACTTCGGGGGCAAACCCCTCCTCCCCTTCGGGGTGGATCACCCCTTTCGAGGGAGAACCCCGCTTCACCTCCGCGATAATCGCCGCCACCGCCTGTTGTTGCCGACAACGTTGCACGCTCTCCTGTATCGCTCGGGCAAAGCCCCGTGGCGGGGCAACCTCCGTGCATTGGCCAAGCAGGGAACTTGCGGAGCGCTCCCGACGGGCAACGGCAACCTCTTCCCGTTTGCGGGCCATGATGCGGTCCAGAATATGGTTGGGTGGCAAACTCATGGGGTGTTGGAACACTCGATCAAACGTTGCAGGAGAGCGGCTGCCCGGCCAGAATCGAGGGCCTCTGCCGCCAGTTGCATCCCTTCGGCGATGGAAGGGGCTCGCCGTGCCGCATAGAGCGCCGCCGCTGCATTCAACACGACAATATCCCGTGCTGCCCCCTGTTCGCCTGCCAGTATGCGCCGTGTCAACGCGGCGTTGTGGGCGGCATCACCGCCAGCCAACGCCTCCGGGCGGGCATAGGGGATGCCGAACTGTTGCGGGTCCAAGGTGTAGGTATTAACCGAACCATCCTCAGACAGTTCTGCCACTTGTGTGGTGGTTGTGGTGGTGATCTCATCCAAACCATCATCGCCATGTACCACCAGGGCATGTTGCACCCCCAAACGCCCCAGCACCTGAGCAATAGGGCGAATCCAGGCGGCAGAAAAGAGTCCCATCAACTGATACGGGGCCGAAGCCGGGTTGGTCAACGGACCCAACAGATTGAACAGGGTACGCACCGCCAACTCCCGCCGTGGTCCGGCCACGTGACGCATGGCGCTGTGGTGTTTCGGGGCAAAAAGAAAACCGATTCCCACCTGTTGCAGGCAGTTTTGCACCACCTCCGGTGTGGCATCAATCTGCACCCCCAAAGCGGCCAGCAGATCGGCAGATCCGGATTTGGAAGAGAGGGCCCGGTTGCCATGTTTGGCGACAATGACATCGTTGGCGGCCACCAGAAAGGCCGCCGTGGTGGAAATATTGAAGGTGCCCGCCCCATCACCGCCGGTGCCGCAGGTGTCAACCACCCGGCCTGCAGGCGTTGCGATGGTCAGCGCCTTGCTGCGCATGGTCAGCGCCGAGCCGGTGATCTCCTCCACCGTCTCCCCTTTCATGCGCAGGGCGACCAGATAGGCACCAATTTGCGCCTCGCTGGCCTCGCCCGACATGATCTGTTCCATCACCAAACGGGCCTCCGTTTGGCTCAAATCCCGCCGTTCGAGCAACTGGGCAATCGCTTGTTGAATGTTCATGGCCCAACAATTTTCAGAAAGTTGGCCAACATGTCATGGCCCTGTTCGGTAAGAATCGATTCCGGGTGAAACTGGACACCGTGAACCGGCAGATCTTTGTGGCGCACCCCCATCACCAACCGCCCCGATTCGCAAGCCGGATCGGTCCAGGCGTTGATCAGCAGAGAGTCCGGAATGGTCTCCTCTGCCACCACCAACGAGTGGTAACGGGTGGCGGTCAGCGGGTTGTTGAGCCCCTGAAACAGACCGCTCCGATCATGATAAATGGAGGAAGTTTTGCCGTGCATCAGTTTGGGGGCACGCACCACCTGACCGCCAAAGGCCTGCCCGATGGCCTGATGGCCCAGGCAGACGCCCAAAATGGGGATGCGCCCGGCAAAATGGCGGATCACATCAAGGGTAATTCCAGCCTGATCCGGATTGCCCGGACCGGGCGAAAGCACGATATGGCCGGGAGCCAGCGTTTCGATACCGCTCAAGGAGATGGCATCGTTGCGCACCACCCGCACCTCGGCACCCAACTCCCCCAGATATTGGGCCAGATTGTAGGTAAAGGAGTCGTAGTTGTCGATCAGCAGCACCATAGCTGTTTACTCCAGCCCCTGTTGCACCCGCGCCACGGCACGAAAGATGGCACGGGCCTTTTCGCGGGTCTCTTCGTATTCCCGTTCCGGCAGAGAGTCGGCAACGATACCGGCCCCGGTTTGTACGTAGAGGGTATTCTCCTTGATGAGTGCGGTACGAATGGTGATGGCCAGGTCCATATTGCCGGAAAAAGAGAGATAGCCGACGGTTCCGGCATAGGGACCACGCCGGGAAACCTCCAGTTCGTCGATAATTTCCATGGCGCGAATTTTTGGTGCCCCGCTGACCGTGCCCGCCGGAAAGGTGGCCGCCACCACCGCCAAAGGGTCGAGCCCCTCTTTGAGTCGCCCTTCGACGTTGGAGACAATGTGCATGACGTGCGAATAGCGTTCGATGACAAACCGTTCGGTGACCCGCACGCTGCCGAACTGCGAGACACGCCCCAGATCGTTGCGCCCCAGATCGACCAGCATGATATGTTCTGCCAACTCTTTTGGGTCGGCAAGCAGCTCTTTTTCCAGGGCCAGATCCTGTTCCGGAGTCACACCCCGGCGGCGTGTGCCCGCGATGGGACGCACCGTTACCACATCCCCCTCCTGCCGCACAAGAATTTCCGGGCTGGAGCCGACCAGGGAAAATTCACCCAGGCGCAGCAGAAAGAGATAAGGGGAGGGATTGCTGGCCCGCAAAGCCCGGTAGAGGGAGACAGGCGATTGATGAAACGGTGTCGAAAAACGTTGCGACAGCACCACCTGAAAAATATCCCCGGCGCGAATATACTCCTTGGCGGTTTCCACCGCCTGTTTGAACTGTTCGGCAGACATTTCGCAGTGAAATTCCTGCTCTTCCACCGCCTGCACCGGCACCAGAGGCTGTGCCGGCACCACCCGCTGCAACCGTTGCACAATCTGCTGGATACGGGCGCAGGCCTGTTGGTAGAGGCTGTCGAGAGAAACCTCTGGATCGATAAAGGTATTGGCCACCACCTTGAGCTTACCCAGCAGATTATCGAAGATCAGCACCAGATCGGCGAGCAGAAACAGTGCATCCGGGGTTTGCAGGGTATGGGGGTTGTTGTCTGGAATAGTTTCAAAAGCGCGGATCATGTCGTAGCCGAAGTAGCCGACCGCCCCGCCATGAAAACGCGGCAAATCCCCCACCGCCACCGGCTGGTACTGCCCCATGAACTGGCGCAGGCGATCAATCGGGTCAACTTCGATACTGGTTTGGCTGGGTTGGTTCTGGTATTGGATGGTCACCTCTTTGCCGGTGATAGAAAAAATCGCCGAAGGTTGAATACCGAGAATACTGTACCGCCCCCACTTTTCCCCACCCTGGACCGACTCCAGCAGGAAAGCGTAGGGTTCATTTTCGGCCACCTTGAGGAAGGCGGAGACAGGGGTATCCAGGTCTGCCATGATCTCCTGGTAGACAGGAACCAGGTTGCCCTGTTCGGCCAACTGCCGGAATTCGGAAAGAGAAGGTGTCATCATCATGTACGTCACTTTAACACGCACCGGCCACAAAATCACCCCCTGCTATCGCGCCATCGATCAATTTTCACCCCCTCCGCCCCACACCGTTAAAAAAAGCTGCCGATCCACTCCCCCCTCAAAAAAAGCTCTTGACACAGCCCGGTCGCTTGGTTTAGATTCCGGGCCTTGTTGGGGCCATAGCTCAGCTGGGAGAGCGCTTGAATGGCATTCAAGAGGTCGGCGGTTCGATCCCGCCTGGCTCCACCAATCTTTAAGTTGTGAAATTGATATCTTCAAAGGCCGCCCTCCACAGCGGCCTTTTTTGTTGGAAATTCGTCAATATTTTCAAAGGTTACGGAGGAGTGTCTGTTTCCAACCCCTCCTCCGCGAGGTCGGCCAACGCATAACCCTGGCTAAATACCGACAAGTTTTCTCTCTCCCTATCACCTTCCGAGGACTTCTGCCGGTCCGTCCTCAGGGCCTGCCGAGGCCGTCCTCGTCATAGAAAATCAATTGGTTACGCGATTGCGGGTTGTTGGCCCGTTTCGATCCCCATTCGCACCGTGTGGGGGGCGAGGATGACTGGGAGCGAAGTGGGCGACCTTGGACGTAGCATGAAAAAAAGTTCTTGAAAGAATCTTTTTGGTTGATATAGTTGAGGGTATCAACACTTTTACTGATGTGTGAGCAGCAAAATTTGGTGATTTATAATTTAGTTGATTTTCATGGTAATCGGGGGAATTCGGGAGACACCCACCTTAAATTCTCTGCCATAATGAATTGAGTGGAGTATCCTCCAGTCCATCTACGGGAAAGCAAATGAAAGGATTACGACATGGCTAGATGCACAGCACCTGTAAAAGGCCATCGCACAGCCAGCGCTGCAGCTGTCAATAGCCGCCCATACTGTACCACTTGATGTTCACCCAATATGTACCACTGATGATCGGGCATAGTGTACCAACTCTGACTTTCCTTAATCTGACTCATGATTCAATCTGTTCTCTTGGAATTGACTCTTCTTTCCAGGAGGCAACATCATGGCAGGAAAGGGAAAGACCGTGTTTGATATCAAGGAATTGGTTCGTCGACTGAGGTTGGGACAAACAGAACGAGCCATTGGTCGGCAGATGGGGTTTCATCGCGTAACAGTCAAGAAATACAGACAGTTGGCAGAAAGTCACGGTTGGCTTGAGAAGGATACAGGCTTGCCAGAACCGGAAGTGATTGCCAGAGTTATGCACAAACTGAAACCTGCTACGACTATGGTACATGAGGTTTCCAGCGTGGAACCGTACAGGGTGTTGGCTGAAGCGCTCTTGCAGGATGGCGAGATGTCTGCGAGCGTTGTTTATCAACGACTTGCTGATAATGGCTATCTTGGCAGCTATTCCAGTGTGCGCCGTTTTATAGCCAAATTGCGCGGCCCGACAATTCCGGAAGGATTTTGCCGGATTGAAGTGGCGCCTGGCAGCGAAGCGCAGGTTGATTTTGGCTATGTTGGCAAACTGTTCGATCCGATCAAGCAGATTGAACGTTCTGGTTGGGTGTTTGTGATGACGCTATCACACAGTCGCCACATGTTTGTGAAGATCGTTTTTGACCAATCATCCTGGAGTTGGTTGCAATTGCACCGGGAGGCGTTTGAATTTTTCGGCGGCGTACCGGGAAAAGTTGTTCTGGACAATCTGAAAGCAGCGATTGTCAAGGCTGCGATTCATGATCCCCAGATACAAAGAAGCTACCGGGATCAGGCGGAATATTATGGTTTTATCGTGGATCCGAATCGTCCTCGCACCCCACGTCACAAGGGCAAGGTTGAACGCAGCGTTCGCTATATCAAGCAGAATTTCATGCCTGGCCGCCGATTTCGTGATATTGACGATGCCAACGAACAGTTGCAGCAGTGGAACAATGAAAAAGCGGGATGTCGGGTGCATGGTACAACCGGTTGGAAACCGCAGGAACAGTTTGCATCCGTTGAGCAATCGGCCTTGCTGCCCTTGCCATCGACACGCTGGGAACCAAGTCTGTGGAAAGAGGTCAAACTGCAGTCGGATTGCTATCTGAATGTTGAGAAGTCGTTTTATTCTGCACCATTTCGTCTGATTGACCAGTCGCTGATGGTGCAGGTAACCCCTGATTCTGTGCGCATCTTCCATGGTCTGGAATTGGTGGCAACGCACCCTCGGGCACAGGTGCCCAGGAGTCGGGTTGCCAATCAGGATCACTTTCCACCCCACAAGGTGGCGCTGCTCAAGGCCACCCCGCAATGGTGTCTCAAGAAAGCGGAAGAGATCGGCCCGGCCTGCCTGGAATGGATGCAGAGATATTTGTCAGACCCGGTGATGGAGAAGGTTCGTTCCGGGTTTATCGCCTTGAGTCTGGCTGAAAAATTTACTTCCCAGCGTTTGGAAATGGCATGCCGACGCGCCTTGGACTTTGACGAGATCGGTTTTGCGACTCTCAAGCGCATTCTGGAACGTGGCCTGGATCAAGAACCTTGGGCAAATCTCCTGCATCCGGCACCGCTTGCCGCAATCATTCCAATACCGACACCGCGTTATACCAGGGATGTGAGCCACTATTTTGCGGATCGCCAGGAGGTGTTGTGATGATACAGCAGCATCACCTGGAACCTAAACTCAAACGTCTACGATTGTCCGGCATGCTGGAAACGTTGGAAGATCGGACCGTTCAGGCCGTTGACAGCAAGATTTCCTATACGGATTTTCTGGAGCGTTTGCTGGAAGATGAAATCGAGAGACGTGAACAGAAACAGTTGGCGCTGCGCCTGAGAAGAGCGGGATTTGATCCGAGCAAGACATTGGAAACCTTTGACTTCTCTTTCAATCCTGGCATAAACCGGCAGGCAATTCAGGAACTGTCCACGTGTGGTTTTGTAGTCCGCAAAGAAAACGTTTTGATTTATGGCCAGACGGGTGTTGGCAAGTCGCACTTGGCAGTTGCCCTTGGTCACTCAGCATGCCGGAAAGGCATGGATGTACTTTTTCTCAACGTTCACCAGATGCTGGCACATCTCAATGCGGGTCGTGCCGATGGTTCGTACCAGAAAAGGCTGGCAGCCTACTTGCGAACAGATCTGCTGGTAATGGACGATTTGGGACTGCGTCCCATATCAGCAGTCGGTGCTGAAGATTTGTACGAGGTGATCAGGGGACGCTACGAACAGGGTGCAATCGTAGTAACCAGCAATCGAGCGCCGGAAGAGTGGTCTGTTTGTTTCTCAGACCCCCTGCTGGCAAATGCCGCCTTGGATCGGATCAACCACCATGCCCATCATGTGGAGATTACCGGTTCCAGTTATCGGGCACATGGCAAGCGGAAGCAGGAATTGATTAAAATGGGTGGACAACGCAAGACGCAGTAACCGACGGGTCGGATTAGGGAAAAGTCAGTTGCCAAAGTGGTACAGTATGGCCGAACAGGGTGGTACAGTATGGGCGGCTATTGACAGCAGCGGACTGTCCTGCATGCGGTAGTCGCTACGTCCGCACCAGCAGCTTCGAGCCGTATCCGCCCTCATTCTCCTACCCTTCCATGGGCAGCAGCAGTGGCGGCAGTGGTAGTGTTGGCAGGTCTAGCAGCAGTTCAAAACCTCGATGGTCGAGAGCGAGTTCGTTCGTGTCGTACACGTTTGCCCAAATCCAGTCACTCACTCCAATCCGCCAAACCGTTGAGACGCGAGCAGCGGAGCAACCTGACCTTCGCGACGTCTTCCTGTGCCACGCGTGGGACGACCGGCAGGGGCCAGCCAAAGAACTGCACGATTTGCTCGTGGCGGCTGGGGTCAAAGTGTGGTTCAGTGAGAAGGACCTTGGCCTCGGCGTGCCGATGATGCGTGCTATCGACAAGGGCTTAGCGAATTCGCGAATTGGGCTTGTGTTGGTTACCCCCGCGCTGCTAGCCCGCCTCCCAATAGAGAGCGTCGCCGACAAAGAGCTTTCGGCCCTCCTTGCTGGCAACAAGCTCGTTCCCATCGTGCACAACACGACGTATGAATCTCTGCGCAATGTCAGCCCGTTGCTCGCCTCTCGAACTGGCCTTGACACTGCGGAAGATTCAATGGCGATGGTCGCGACAAAGATCGCCGAACTGGTTGCTATCTAGCCTACACAGTCACTTTTTCTTCCTATGTGAGAGAATTCGGGGGGCAGCCACCTTAATTCCTCTGCCGTAATGAATTGGAATTCGGGGGACACATAAGGGAATTCGGGAGACACATTACTCAATGTCTGACATCACCTTAGGTGAATCTGATGAGATGACAACGGAATTTCGCCATTTCTAAAGCCCACTACTTTGCCAGATCGCATTTACTATAATAGAGGAACAAAGATTGGAAACACCAATACAACAAATTGACATTGACAAATTTCTAGGAAAATTTCCTGTGTATTTGGCCACCGCTTCATCAGTTATATATTTTTTAGGATATATAGTTATTACAAGTTATTTGTCGGCAAATGGCATCTATGAGCAACCATTGCTTGGCACAAAATATTTAACTACAGGGGTTCTTGCCATAATAATGCTTCTTTATTGTTATTTTTTTGTCATACGTAAATTTGCCAACAGATTAATACAAAGCAAACAAACATACAATAACAAAGGAAAATTATTTTCTTTATATATCTTTTTATTGCATGCAACTGAATTATTATTCTTATGCTATTCTGCTTCTTGTTTTATACTGATGCTTGTTGGTCATCATGAATATACAATCATAGTGGCGTCACTAATCAGCGTAAAATTAATGCTAATGCCTGATCCAAAATATACACTGACTAATAGATTTTCTCACATGCACAATTTTGTTTATATTGTTGTTTCAATATGGATTATTATTATTTGCACTGTCTATGGAATAAAATATAAGCCATTATTTTCGTTAGCCTCTGTATTTTTTACTATAACTCTTGTTTGGGTGGTGGTTGCTAATTCTGACACATGGAAAGCGAATGCTGATAAATTATATAATATATTCTTTATATTTATCTATATTATGTCAGGAATGATAGCGTTCGGCACAACTGTCTACGAATATATCAATCCGCAGTTTGGTGGCTCTTTACCGGCACAAGTTTCTGTAATTCTTGCTCAAGATGCCGACGAGAAAATTATACAATTATTTAAAAGAAACGAAGGCAATCTGTTTCTTGTGTTAGAGACTGAAACGCGAACTATTCTCAAGATAGGAGATTCAGAAGAATATATCGGTTACTATCAGATTGACAAGAAATTAATCAAAGGATTATTATTTCACCCTACCAAAAATTCACTTAATCAAGTAAAATCTTCATCAGGCTCTACTGGGCAATGGCAAAATGATTTTATTAATATAGTTAAATTTAATTTTCAATAAAGTTCTCGCGAATTCGGGGGGCAGCCACCATAATTCCTCTGCCATAGTGAATCGAGTGGGCGGGTTCACTGCTCTCCCCTACGACGTCCAGCATCAAGCCCCGCTCAAGAAATGGACTGTTGATGCCCCCTTCCGTCAGTGTCGGACTGGTTGATGGCTCTGGGTAACGGATCACCGGTTCCAGGCCGGCGTAATTCGGGTGACACCCTACTCAATTATGCTCATGGCTTTCGACAGACTGAGGTTGATGGTGCCTACGCCACGCCAACCCCGAACAACCGCTCCTGCTCCTCCCAATCCAGAGGAATCCCCGTCCGCAACTTCTCCAGGTTGATGGCGGGCGGATAGTTTCCGGCCAGAACCCGTTCGACGATCGACGGTGCCAGCACGTTCAGGCGCAGAATGCGGGCGAGGTAGGAGCGTTCTATCCCCTCCTCTTCCGCCAACTCCCGGATGGTGGCGTACTCGCCCGACTCCAGCATGCCCTGCCAGCACCGCGCCTTGACCAACGCCTTGACCATCGGATCATCCGGCAGGGTAACGGTACTCGCCGGCGAGAACACCTCGCCATCGCCGGTGATGATCACCTTCCTGCCACCACGCCGCTTTAATTGCATGGGAATGTGAATGTGCAAAATCGTCCCGTCTTCAGAAAGACGTGCGCTCATGATAGGCTTTTCCTCCATCCATTCAATGGTTGGCCAGTTCATCCACCAGGACACCCAGCCCTTGTACCCGCAGTTGCAGATCAATACCGTTGACATGGACCTGCACCCTTTCCACCAACAGTTTCAGCAACCGGTTCTGTTCCAGCGGAAAAAGTTGCTCCCAAACCGGGTCCAGGCGGGCCAGCAAGGCGATGATCTCCCGTTCGGAGACCTCCGGGTCGGCCTTGTGCACCTGATGGATGCTCCTGGCGATCACCTCCGGTGCTTTGAGCAAGCGATGCACCCGCTCCAACACCAACCGTTCCAGTTCAAGGGCCGGTACGCTGGGTAGCGGGCACTGGTCGTGGCTGGTGCGGGCGGCGTTCATGCAGAGATAGTAGCGGTACTGGACCTGCCCCCCTCTGCGCGTATGGCTCGGCCTCATCGCCATCCCGCAATGGCCGCAGCGCACCAGTCCTTTCAACGGAAACGGCGTCTGCCCACGCGGCAGGGTGGAGTTGGGTCGGTTGTGTTCGGCGATCAAGCCATGCACCCGATCCCACAGCTCCCGGCTCACGATGGGCTGGTGCCGGCCAGGATAGGTGACATCCTGATAAACCACCTCGCCGAGGTAGACCTGGTTTTTGAGAATGTGGTAGAGGGAGGCCTTTTGGATCGGCTTGCCATCAAAAAAGACCCCCTCGGCAGTGGTCCAGGATTTGTTGCGAATGCCTGATGCCCGCAAATCCTTGATCACCTGGGTGGGTGAACCGCATTCGGCAAAGCGGCGGAAAATGTGCCGCACCTGCTCGGCCTCCCGTTCGTTGACCACCAACTCCCGGTTGCGCACGTCATACCCCAACGGTGGCCGGCCACCCATCCAGATCCCTTTCTTGCGCGAGGCGGCATATTTATCCCGGATCCGGTCGGCAGTCGTCTCCCTCTCAAATTGCGCAAAAGACAGCAATATGTTGAGGGTCAAGCGCCCCATGGAGGTCGTCGTCGCAAAAGACTGCGTGACGCTGACAAAGGTCACATGGTGTTGATCAAGCACTTCGATCAGTTTGGAAAAATCCAACAGGGAGCGGGTCAGTCGATCCAGCTTGTAGGTGACGATGCAATCGATTTTGCCCGCCTTGATCTCCACTAACAGGCGTTGCAAAGCGGGTCGGTTGAGGGTACCGCCGGAATAACCGGGATCGTCAAACCGATCGGCCACCGGCAACCACCCTTCCGATTTTTGACTATTAATGTAAGCCAGACAGGCTTCGCGCTGGGCCTCCAGGCTGTTGAACTCCTGATCCAGCCCCTCCTCCGTCGATTTCCGGGTATAGACCGCGCAGCGCACCTTTGGCGTCACGGCAGTCGGCGTTTTTTTGCGGTTCATGCCTTGCCTCCTTTCCGCAGACCAAAAAACAGCGGTCCGGACCAGTGGGTGCCAGTAATGGCCTTGGCCACCGACGACAGGCTGGCATATTTGCGCCCCTGGTACTCAAAACCGGCATCGAGAACGGTGACAACGTGTTCCACCCCCTGCCAAGTGCGAATCATCCGCGCACCCGGTGCAGGCGTGACAGCCTCCGCTTTGGTGGGTGCCTTGCCCGAAACCGGCCCCTGTTTCAGGCCATCCAGGAGGGTGACCGCTGCCCCCGTCAAACCACCAAAGGCCAATTCCTGGATCCGATAGGCCAACCGGCGCACCAGATAATCCTTCCCCGCCTGCGGCGGGTCGCTTGCAAACTGTTTCCGCCACATCTGGTTCAAATCCTGGATACTCTTCCCAGGCAGGGCGGTAATTTCAGAGAGTGTACTCATGGCTTTTCCCTTTCAAAATCAATAGGCTTGGGAGTGCCATCAGGCCTCATTCGGCAGCCGTTATCAAGTGAAAAATTTTCTCTGTTTTCATGCTGTTGCACTGTTTTTAGACGCAACCTGAGAACGCCGTTGGCAAGAATGCCGGCAATCTCGTCCAGGCGTTGCTCTTGGCTCATGTGGCTGGGGTCTGTGCTGGTGATCATGGGTACCCTGCTCTCCTCATCGACGGCGGTTCAATCTCTTGTGATGGGAGACAAGGATAGGCACAATCAAACGAAAAAGTAATTGTATTTAATAGGTTGATGAGTTACGGTGACCACAAATGTCTTTCCGTGAGGTGGCGTGAGTGGTGGTGATATGCCTGAAATTCGCCTATATCTGGAGTTCATTAATCATAAAAATGCATCAACGCCAGTTTCCTGCTTGACACGCGAAGCAGCGATCACTGTACAATCAATCATCCGAATATCATTTTAGGTAAAAATATGGAGAGCAAAACGACCATGGACACCCCGAACAAGCGAAGGGGGCGACCAGCCACGGAAGGGCCGACGCCGACCCAGTTGCGCATTCTCGCGGTGATCCGGGAGTTCATTGCCACGCATGGCGGCATCTCGCCGACACTCACCGAGGTGGGTGAAGCGCTTGATATCAAGGCCCCCAGCGTACATGAGCAGGTTGCCAGCATGATTCGGAAAGGGTTGGTTCGTCGCGCTCCCGGAAAAGCACGTACCCTGACCCCGGTGGAAGAGAATTTCCAGGTTCCCGGTTTGGTTTCTGTACCCGTATTCGGGGTTGTCCCCGCCGGGGTGCCTGTTTTTGCGGTGGAAAACCGCATTGGCGAAATTTGGGTGGAAGAGAGTGTGGTCCGGGGTTCCTGTTTTGCGTTGCGGGTCACGGGTGACAGCATGGTGGAGGCGAATATCAAGGATGGAGATTTCGTGATCGTCCGGCGTCAGCCCATTGCGGAGAATGGTGAAATTGTTGTGGCCTTGCTGGGAGATGAAGCAACGGTCAAACGATTGTTCATATCAGATACGCTTCTCGAACTGAGACCGGCCAATCCGGCCTACCGACCCATTCGGATCAGGCAGGATGACGAACTCAGAATTTTGGGGAAGGTTTTGGCTGTGCGCAGCACATCTCTACAGGAGGACGACCAATGACAACAATGGCACGGGTGATACGCAACACGCCGATACCGAGGTTGGTGGACTATTTCAAATGGCGCGGACTGGATATCGAGGGCCAGTTGCCGGGGGAGGTCAGCCAGCGAGGCTGGACGGCTACCACACTGCTCAAGACATTGGGTACAATGGCAGAAAGCAGTCAGGCGATGGTGCTTGCCGATTTTGAGCGCATCCATGAGATGACCGACGAGGCGGGACAGTGGGCCATGTTGCATGTGGCGGCGAACCGGAAACCTTTGCAGGAGCTTGGCAGCCACTATGAGCGGGCCTTGTGGCTGTTCATGGATGATCCGGTGTTGTTTCGGCAGGCCGAAGAGGCCCGTTTTGCCGACACCCGTCGTCAGGGACGCATGTGGTCTGGTTTTGTTGGTCCTCGTGGCGTGGCTGTCAGCCAGGATCCGGAAGATCATCGGCGGTTTGAGGAAAAAGTGCGTCTGATTTTCGACACCCGCAATGCCCGCCTGGATCTTTTCGAGCGGTTGAGGGTTGAGGCCAAAGAGCAGGTGTCGCGGGTGCTCCAGGCGGTAATCTACCGGGAGGGGTTGCCCGACACGCAGTTGGCGTTCAATGAAACCGGAGAGTTGGAACTGCATTCCCATCGTCCGGTTTATGAGGTGTCGATCGTCTACGAACCCGGCAGTGGCATCATCGAGGTGGTTGCCAATGGGACGGAGAACCGGGCACGGCTCGCCCGCTTGTTTGCCGAGATCATTTTGCGTCAGGGGATTTTGGGGATGCGGATTCCGCTGCGCCAGTATGACCTCTCCCCGTTGCTCCAGCCATACGACTTTCCCAGTGATCCTGATGACGGCATTGATGCGGTCAAAGTGCTGCGGTTGCAATTGCGTCGCAGGGAGGCAGAGCAGGCCCATCTTGCGCTTCTGGCCAAGTGGGACAAGCGGGAGACGGTTTATGACCATGCGCGTCAATCGCTCATTTTTGCTGACGATATGCCGAATGAGTATGCCGTGGATGAGGTATTGTTTTCCGTTCGTCTGCGACCGACACGGAAATCATCCTGGCGCAGGCGCACCATCAACATATCCATTGCCCTTCCGAACGGTTGCAACCTGAAGAGCAAGACCGAGCAGGAGCGCATGATCTGCGACAAATATCTCCCCCGTTGGGGGCTGGTAAAGGAGGTGTGATCGTGGCGGATATGGTGATGCCACACAAGGCCTTCCAACTGGCCGTGGATATTTTCAATTTCACGGAACCAAAGATGCCCGGCTGCAACATCGCAGATTTTCACCCGAATGAGGGAAAAACGCTCATCGACTGCGGATTTCTGACGGAAGGTGAAATTCGCACGGTGGTACCCGACCGGCATAACGAGGGTGCCGGATTGGTGGAGCCCGTGTGGAACGAAGAGACCCGAACCTACCAGTATCTCAGCTTTGATGACGGCTATTTCGTGGATGTCCCCGAGGAGGATTTGAAGACCTACAATCTGGATGTGGATCGTTTCGTGCGCTACATCCAGGAAATTGCCGGGTTGCGTGGCGAACGGCGTCCGATTCTCAAAAATTTTCTCTGGAATATTGGTTCGTTGAAGCTTGGTTCCAGAATAGCGACTGTTTTTCTAGCCAGACGGATGGCCGCGCACCAGAGTTTCGATAACATCTATGACGCGTTGAAGCGCCTCAGTGGCAAAACGCCGGGAGTAGTGCTGGCCAGGACCATTCCCACCGGGCGGCATGTCGAGTTGCCCCACGGATTCCGCATGCTCAGCCTGGCAGACACCATGATCGTAGAAGGTGGACGTTATCGCCTGGACATGGACTTGCTGGGAAGCATTTTGACTGGTGTGAAGGGACAGATGGTGGATGACCTGTCCCCGGTCTATGCCAGTCCCGATTACGGTTTGGTCCGGGTCAACGGGCGTGAATTTATCTTTACTGGCGCAAAGCACAAAGAAGCGATTGGCTTTCTGGTAAGAGCATGGGAGCGAGGAGAGCGGAAATATCGCACCCAGGATCTTCTGGAAAATGTCGAATCAACCGCTGACGCCCTCAGCCAGTTTTTTCGCGGACATATGGGTTGGCGGGACTTGATCGGCTATGGAGGAGGTTTTTGCTGGATTAAGGTATGACTCATCTTATAATGGGGTGAACCGTCCGAGTTGGGGCAGTTCACCCTCTTTCTTCCCATTGCTCGTCGATTGCCCGGTCGTCCCGTTCTCTTTCCCCACAGGGGGGCATCTTGCCAGCATTGAGGACTCCCCTCCTCAGTTCCTCCTCAGTTGCCCCCATTGATGAACCAGGATCCTCTCTGCGGCTGCATGTTTCAGTTAACATATTGAATAATAATATATTTTACTGTTTTCTGGCCGGTTTTGACTGAATGCCGTGCCCGCAAAAAAAATGCAAAAATTTTTCCTCCTCAGTCATCTCCTCAGTTTCTCCTCAGCTTCTCCTCAGTAACCCCCTGCTACCATCCTCCCCATGTTCAACACACAACCGGGAGGAAAGCACGGCATGGAAACCCGCCACATCAACCCGTTTCAGCTCGCACGCCGGTGGGGGATCAACCCCCGGACGCTGCAAAACTGGCGCTGCAAGAGCAAAGGGCCAGCCTACTTGAAGATAGGCGGCCACATCATGTACCGCGAAAATGACATTGAGCAGTACGAATCCGAACACCATTTTCATGCGAACAATACATCCAAACAGCACGGGTAAACGGACAAGCAACGCATCAGATTTTAAGGAGACGAACCATGCAGCAAAAAACAGTGAACACCTTTCCTGTCTGGCCCATCGGCCACGGAGGTGCATGATGGCCATTTCACTCGCCTCATTACAACGTCGGCAGGTCAATCTGCCACCACGCATTCTGGTTTATGGCGTGGCCGGGATCGGCAAGACCACCCTGGCGGCCTGCTCTCCCGCACCCGTTTTTCTGCCCACCGAGGATGGTTTGGGCAAGCTGGATGTGGTGGCTTTTCCGCAGGCCAACTCCTATGCCGATGTGGTGGGAGCCATGGATGCCCTGCTCAACGAGCAGCACGATTTTGAATCCTTTGTCATCGACAGCCTCGATTGGCTGGAACCCCTGATCTGGGCCGAGGTCTGTGTGCGCCAGAAGGTGAACGCCATGGAGGATCTCACCTACGGCAAGGGCTATGTGTACGCCCTGGAGTTGTGGCGTGACTACATCGGTCGGTTAAACCGTCTCCGCTCCGAAAAGGGCATGCTGATCATTCAGATTGCTCATGCGGTGATCCGCCGTTTCGACTCGCCCGAACACGAGCCCTACGACCGCTACGACGTCAAGTTGCACCAAAAAGCTGCTGCCCTGCTGGTGGAGCACAGCGACTGTGTCCTGTTCTGCAACTACCGGATTTCGACGACCAAGAGCGATGTCGGCTTCAACAAAAAGGTGACACGGGCTGTGGGCGACTGCTCCCGGTTGCTGTTCACCAGCGAGCGTCCGGCCTTCCTGGCCAAAAACCGTTACAACCTGCCCGGCGAGCTGCCCATGGAGTGGCCCACACTCGAAGCGCATCTCGCCGGCACCATTCAAACAGACCACGTCAACGCATAGGAGAACAATCATGGCACAACTTGGCGCAACTTTCGATGCCTCCCAGGTGGACCCCTCGCAACCCTTTGAGACTTTGCCCCCCGGCGACTACCGGGTGCAGATCGTCGCTTCAGAGATGAGGCCCACCAAAGCGGGTACTGGTCAGTATCTCTGGATGGAAATGGAGATTCTGGACGGTCCGTTTTCCGGGAAACGGGTGTTTGACCGGTTGAATCTGATCAACCCCAACCAGCAGGCCGCAGATATTGCCCAGCGGACCCTCTCTGCCATCTGTCACGCCGTTGGACGGATGCAGGTGAGCGATTCGGAGGAACTGCATTTTAAGCCGCTGCTGGTGAAGGTGGTGGTAGACAAGGAGGGTTACAACCAAACGAAGGGTTACAAACCCGTCGCCAATGCAATACCCGCTGCCCGCCCGGCGTTTCAGCCGCAGCAGGCGCGCTACCAACAATCGCCCCAGCAGCAACCGGCACAGTATCAACAGCCTGTTCAGCAGCAACCCGTTCAACAACAACCGGCGCAGTACCAACAGCCGGTTCAACAGCAACCAGTTCAGCAACCGGCGCAGTACCAACAGCCGGTTCAACAGCAACCAGTTCAGCAGCAACCAGTTCAGCAACCGGCGCAGTACCAACAGCCGGTTCAGCAGCAACCGACCCAATACCAACAGCCGGTTCAGTCCACGCAGCCCGCTCCCGCCCCGGGTGGAGTTGGTCCGTGGAAAAGAACGGTATAACAGCGCAGCGGGCGTTCGCCGTCACCACAGCCGCCAAGCACCGGTGACGGCGACGCCCTGTTCACGAGACAAGAAAGGAGGAATTGCCCATGAACAGCAGCATGATGACGCAACAGGAGGGGCGTGGCAAGATCAACCTGCCCGCAAGCCGCGAGGCCAGCCGTGCCCGTACCATCCAGTTGCAGTCCGAGATTACCGCCATCCGCGACCAGATTGCGGCGAACGATTTGGCCAGACAGGCTAACGGTGAGCGCATGGATGCCCAATGGTACCACCGCGCCCGCACGGCGATCCGCTTCAAGCGTGAGGAACTGGCCCACCTTCAGGAGCACTACCGCACGCTGCCCGGTAGCGCGAACGAACGCAAAGAGAAGCTCAAGGAGTGCATTATCGCTGTTGTGCGGACCGACTACAGCGACGAGCAGTGGCGCGAGGTAATGGACGAGGCCCATCGCCTGCTGTTGAGCAAGGCAGGTGTGTGATGGCACTCCTTCCGAAACCCCACTCTCCCACGGTGGAGGCGATCCTTACCGCCTACGAGGCGGACGCCGGGAGCGGATTTCGTCCCCATCTGGGTGCATCCTTGATCGGCAAGGAGTGCGAACGCTCCTTGTGGCTTGATTTCCGCTGGACCGTCCGTGCCAGTTTCGGTGGCCGCATGCTGCGACTCTTCGAAACCGGCCAACTGGAGGAAACCCGCCTCATCCGCAACCTGCGCCGTATCGGTGTCACCGTCCTGGATGTGGATCCCCACACCGGTCGGCAATGGCGGGTGGAATCGTGCAACGGCCATTTCGGCGGCTCCCTGGATGCCGCCGCCGTGGGGGTGCCCGAAGCTCCCAAAACCTGGCATGTCTGCGAATTCAAGACCCACAATGCTGCCTCCTTTGCCGAACTGCGCAAGGAGGGGGTGAAAAAGTCTAAACCGCAGCACTATGCCCAGATGCAAATCTACATGCACCTGACTGGCATGAGCAGAGCCTTGTATCTGGCAGTCAACAAGGACACGGACCACCTTTACAGCGAACGTCTCCATGCCGACGAGGCCGATGGGTTGAGGCTGATCGCCAAAGCCGAACGGATTATTCGTGCCGACCGGCCACCGGCAAGGATCAGCTCCGACCCTTCCTGGTACCAGTGCCGCATGTGCCATCACTACCCCCTTTGTCACGAGGATTTCCCCGCGCAGCGCAATTGCCGCACCTGCCTGCACGCCACCCCGGCGGAAATTGGTCTGTGGCTTTGTGCGCCAGCCGAACGGCTGATGGCAATCGACGCCCAGAAAGAAGGGTGTAGCAGACATCTCTTCATTCCCGATCTGGTGGACGGGGAACAGATCGATGCTGACCCTGCTGCAGGCTGGGTGGAATACCGCTTGCCGGACGGCTCTCTCTGGCGGGATGGAGGTGCCGCATGCTGACCCTGCGACCTTACCAGCGAGAATCGATCAACGCCATCTACCACTATTTCGAGAGCAACGCCGGCAACCCCCTGGTGATCATCCCAACCGCCGGGGGCAAATCGCTGGTGATGGCCACCTTCATCCAGGAGGCAATCCAGTTCTATCCGGATACGCGCATCCTGGTGGTAACCCACGTCCGCGAGTTGATCAGCCAGAATTTTTCCGAGTTGATCAACCTCTGGCCGGAGGCTCCGGCAGGCATCTACAGTGCCGGGTTGAACCAGCGGGATACCGAGGCCCAGGTGCTCTTTTGTGGCATTCAGTCGGTTCACAAACGGGCGTATGACATTCAGCGGGCCGATCTGGTGATGGTCGATGAGGCTCATCTTATCCCGCGCAAGTCGGACACCATGTACCAGCGTTTCCTGGGCGATCTGCAACATATCAACCCCCATCTCAAAATCATTGGCCTGACTGCCACGCCCTACCGGCTGGACAGCGGACTGCTGCATGAGGGTGAAAACGCCTTGTTCGATGATATCGCCTTTGAGGTGTCGGTGCGAGATCTGGTGGATCAGGGATTTCTCTCTCCTTTGATCAGCAAACGGACCGATACCCAGTTGGATGTCTCCGGAGTTGGTTCACGGGGCGGCGAATTCATCCCCGGCCAACTGGAAGCGGCGGTGGACCTGGATCCGATCACCCAGGCGGCGGTGGAGGAAATTCTGCGCCTTGGCTGCGACCGTCGCTCCTGGTTGTTGTTTTGTTCAGGCGTTTCCCATGCCAGTCATGTGCGGGATGCGGTTCTGGAACGAGGTATCTCCTGTGCCTGCATCTTTGGCGACACCCCCAAGGGCGAACGGGATCAGATCGTGGCCGCTTTCAAACGGGGGGAGATTCGGGCTCTGGCCTCCATGGGGGTGTTGACCACCGGTTTCAACGCGCCGGCAGTGGATCTCATTGCCATGCTGCGTCCCACCAAGTCTACCGGCCTGTACGTCCAGATTGCTGGACGAGGCATGCGTCTGGCCCCTGGCAAAACAGACTGCCTCGTGCTGGATTTTGCCGGCAATGTCCAGCGACACGGCCCCATCGACAAGGTCAAACCCAAAAAACCGGGTGAAGGGGATGGAGAGGCTCCCAGCAAGGTTTGTCCAGAGTGCCATACCATCAACCATGCAGCGGTACGGCACTGTATCCAGTGCCACCATGAATTTCCCCCGGTGGTGAGCGAGCAGTTGGAAGCAACGGCCACCACCCAGGTGATTCTCACCGCCAGCAGGGCGGAATGGGTAAAAGTATACGATATCGCCTACCAAAGGCACCAGAAGGAGGGCAAAAAACCCTCTTTGCGGGTGGAATACCTCTGTGGCTGCAACTGGCATCGGGAGTGGGTCTGCTTCGAGCATACCGGCTACCCGCGCCAAAAGGCGGCTGCCTGGTGGGCGCGACACGCGCCGATGGGCCTGCGTCTGCCGGATACGGTCTCCGAGGCCCTGACTCTGGTCAACCAACTGCGCATTCCGGACGAAATTGCCGTCCGCGCCAATGACCGTTTCGTAGAGGTGGTGGGCGCACGTTTCGGTGAGGAGATAAACCATGATTGATCCGACCGAACGTGAACTGGCGGCCATCACTGCCGCAAGTCCTGTGGCCGGGGAGTACATCGAGAGCCTGGGAAAAACCGATTTGCTCCATTTTTCGGTGCAGGAGTTTCTCACCCTGATCCAGGTGATCGTGTCGGCCTATCTGGAGGCCAAGGCCGGATTTGACATCAACAATACCTGGGATGACGTCCCGTTTTGAAGGAGCCATTCATGGGCGAAAATTTTATGACCCTGTACGGTGACCGGTTGCAGACCGGCGGCTTTCCATTCCTGCCCATCGTGCCCGGCGAAAAATATCCTGGCCGCTTCGAGCGTGGCAAATGGCTGCCCTACAAAGGCTGGACCAGACATGCCAGTCGCACCACCACGGTGCATGAGTTGGCCATCTGGAAACAGTGGCCGGATGCGGGGATCGGCATCCCGGGCGGTATGGTAGCCGGGGTGGACATCGATATTGCCGACGATGCCGACCTCGCTGAGCGTCTCCAATCCCTGGCTTTCGAACTGCTGGGTGAGACCCCGGCGGTACGGATCGGCCAAGCCCCCAAGCGGATGCTGGTCTACCGCACGGCGGTTCCGTTCAAGGGGATCAAGGCGCATCCCCTGGAGGTACTCTGCCAGGGGCAGCAGTTTGTTTTGTACGCCATCCATCCCGGCACCGGCAGACCTTACGAATGGCCGGTCTCTTCCCTGGCCGATCTGACCTTGGCGGATTTGCCGGTCATCACTGAGGCACAGGCGCACGCCTTCATTGAGCAGGGATTGGCACTCCTGCCGGAGGGGATGCGTCCGGTACGACTGGAGCACAATCATCCGGCAATGCCGACGAGCCTACCAGTTGTGCATCCTGCCGCCCACACGCAGGAGGGGACTCCCGAAGCGATCCAGGATGCCCTGCGCCATATCATCAACGCTGATCTGCCCTACGATGAGTGGGTGCGTGTCGGCATGGCGATCAAGGGTGCGCTGGGTGATGCGGGTGTGAGCCTGTTCGCCGACTGGTCTGCCTCGTCCGCCAAAAACGTCTCTGACACCACGGCCCGTGCCTGGGCCAGCTTTCGTCCCACGGTTATCGGTGCCGGAACCATCTACCATCTGGCGCAAAAGTTTGGCTGGAAGCCGGATGCCGCCATTACCCTGAACCCGGCCAACAAGCATTCCGGCCCGCATCCGGCAGAGGAACTGTTGCGTAGGATGCCGCACGTCACGACTCATCTCCCGGCAGAAGAGGCACCGCCGTTTCTGGAAGGGCCGGAGTGGAACATTACCGATGTCGATGGCGTGCTGGGCTGGCTGTTGGAGTACATGGTGACCACCGCCACCCGTCCTCAACCCATCCTCGCCGTGGGCAATACCCTGTGTGCTTTGGGTGCCTTGATGGGGCGGCGCTACCGTACCGAGACGGATATCCGCAGCAACCTTTACGTGGTGGGTATCGCCGACAGCGGTTCCGGTAAAAACCACAGCCGCGAAGTGATCACCGATCTGCTGTTCCGGGCCGGGTTGAAAAAATTTCTGGGTGGCAACCGCATCGCGTCGGGTGCGGGTCTGTTGCGGGCAATCCACGAACATCCGGCCATCCTTTTCCAGCAGGATGAGTTTGGCATGTTCCTGCAGGCCGCTGCCGACCGCAAGCGCAGTCCGAAGCACATCACCGACATTCTGGACTTGATGACGGAGTTGTACTCCTCGTCTGCCACCGTATTTCTGGGACCTGAATACGCCGTGCCGGACAAAAAAGGCCGTCAGGATATCAACCAGCCCTGCCTGTGTCTCTACGGCACCACCACGCCCACCCTGTTCTGGTCGGCGTTGAAGAGCGCCAACGTCGCCGACGGTTCGCTGGCCCGCTTCCTGATTCTCAAGACTCAGGACGATTATCCAGAGGCAAGTGGCACGGATGTGTTGGGCGAACCGCCAGAGGATCTGGTGGCTGCACTGGCAGCCATCGCCCGAAACGGCAGCGCCGGCGATGGCAATCTGGCAAACGCAACCACAGGCCCGGAGACTGCCGTGCATCCGCAGGTGGTGCCAATGTTGCCGGAAGCACGGGAGCGGTTCGCCGATCTGAACCGGCAGGTTACCCATCTTCTGCGCCGGACGAAA
>PDZV01000030.1:44951-48334 GCA_002753135.1 Magnetococcales bacterium WMHbinv6
TTCACCCATCCTGGCCAGGGTGTGGGAGAACGCCGCCAAAGTCGCGTTGATCCGGGCTGTTTCAGCCAACCCGGTGCAACCGGTGATCCGGGATGCGGATGCCGTTTGGGCCATCGCCCTGGTACGCTACAGCGTCAATACGTTTATCGAAGACATGGAGCGGTTCGTTGCCGACAACCAGACCGAGCAGAACCACAAGCGGGTTTTGTGTATCATCAAGGGTGCCAAGAGCAAAGGAATCACCCAACGTGATCTTTCCCGACGCACCCAATTCCTGGACCGAAGGCAGCGGCAGGAAGTGGTGCAGTCCCTGCTCGATGGCGGGTTGATCGTTGCCGAGCAACGTCCCACTCGCACCATTTCAGCAATCGTTTACCGGGTTCCGTGACCCAAAATTTACCCGGCAAAGCCGTCATACGGCATCTGGTGACGGCTTTGCCATCTCAACCAATTAATATTAAACAAAAATTTGTAAACATGGCAATCGTCAACCGTAGGAGAAAAAAGAATAAAAGTATATATATTATGTATATATATAAAAGGGTTTTTTACCAGAAGATGACTGGTTGACATGTTTGAATTTTATTTTTTATTTCAAGCTGATACCTGGCAAAAGAACGTCATCCCGACAGGTTTGACGGGTTGAACACACACATTCCCGCAGAGCGACGGATCCGGGATCGGCCTCCTGCTTCATCGCTCTCACCCCATATCCTCCATACGGGCAGCAACCATTTTCGGTGTCCACTTTGCGTCCATTCCCATCACCTCCTGCTTCATCGCTCTCACCCCATATCACCACAAGGAGTGAGAACGATGACCGTTTCCCAAATTGCGCTGAAGGGCGCGTCCGATCAACCAAGGCCGGAAAGTTCCGGCGCAGCATCCATCCTCGCCCTGGACCTGGGCGGCAAAACCGGCTGGGCCTTGCACCAGGCCGACGGCACCATTACCAGCGGCACGGTAGAGTTCAAACCGGGCCGTTTCGAAGGCGGTGGTATGGCTTTTGTCCGGTTCAAGCATTGGCTGGACGAAGTTCTCCGCTTTGCCGGTCCGGTCAACAGCGTGTTCTTTGAGGAGGTACGCGCTCATGCCGGGGTAAGTGCCGCGCATGCCTACGGCGGCTTTCTGGCTCACCTGACCGCCTGGGCCGAACTGCAGGAAATTCCGTACCGTGGTGTTCCAGTCGGCACAATCAAGCGGCATGCCACCGGCAAGGGTAACGCCTCCAAGGCTGAGGTAATGGAGGCCATGCGGCGCAAGGGACATACCCCATGCGACGACAATGCTGCCGATGCACTGGCGATTCTGCACTTTGTCCTGGATGAAGAGGTGACGCCATGAACGGTAGTCCGACGCTTCCACGTTCATGCCTTGCCCGGCTTGTCCCGCACAAAACGGATCCGGAGCAGCAACGACGCAATGGGTGGCAACAGCATGGCATCCTGGTGGTGTCCATCGACGACAAGCGGCTCAGTTGGCCGGAGCAGGAAATGGTGAAACATGTGGCCAAGAAACTTTTTGGTGACAAACTGGGAAGGAGGTGATGGGAATGGACGCAAAGTGGACACCGAAAATGGTTGCTGCCCGTATGGAGGAAGCTGCCGGCACACTGCGTGCCTTGCGCATGACCGGGCTGAAACCGGCTGGATATGTGACCGCATGGCCGGATTTTGTTCTCGATCCCAGTGACGCAGACGGAGCCGAACTGGCCAGAGTCCGTCGCGGACCACCAACGCCCGATGCCATCACCCGCATGGATGAGTCGTTGCAGTGGCTTCATTGGCTGGAAGCGGATCAGTCTCGTTTGGTCTGGTTGCATGCTGAAGGCCTGCCGCGCAAGATGATCTGTGCCAAGGTGGGAATGAGCAGTGCCAAGGCATGGCGGTCATGGTCAGCTGCCCTGATGACTATCGCATCAGCCATCAATGCAAACAAGAAAAGCAAACCGTCTCAGGAGGAAGTCTTTTGGCAGGAGTGCCAGCGAGCGGGGAATGCCAGTGCGGCGTATCGAATTGCATTCCCATGCGCAGGATTGACGAACGATGTTGTACATGCCAGAGCGCGACGTTTGGTGAAAAAATGCAGAACCGACGCCGTTCTTCATTGTAAACAGCCATCAACCGACGAAAACCGACGCCAGACGACCGGTCGAACCGACGAAAACCGACGCAACATGCCGACTGGCAAACAGATAATCAGTTGATTTACATGTCTTGTCATAAAAAGTTGTTGCAATGGTTCGTTGCAATAACTTTTTATGAAGTGAATTTGACAGAATCTGCTATCATTCTCGTTACAATCGGGGAAGAACACGCACGGTAACCACCTGCACCAAATTCCATGACCAAGATACCCTGCCCTGGGCAACCAGCCTGAGGCGGGGTTTTTTATGCCCGCACACCCGTGGCCGCCATTGAGCGGCCTTTTTGTTGCCCGGAGTCGCCGGAACCTGTGGAAAATTTTCCACAGGTTGAACTGATCCCACGCACCCACCCGGGAACCCCTGAGGTGGGTGTTTCACTTTTCGGAGCTACCATCATGGGTCTGAACCCACAACATTTCCGCAGTCTGATCATCCGACCAACCCTGCGTCGGCTTGATCTGTGGAGCGAAGCCGCCGAAGAACTGCTGCTCGGCACTGCCATCCAAGAGTCAGCCCTGCACTACCTGCAGCAGATGAATGGTGGTCCCGCATTGGGTTTGTGGCAGATGGAGCGCACCACCCATGACGACATCTGGACGCGATTCCTGCACGGACGGGTCAAATTGGGACTGAACGTTCTTGGTCCTTATACCAAACCGGAGGCGACGCGCATGGTTTGGGATATGCCTTATGCCTGCGCTATGTGCCGGATCCACTACCTCAGATGTTCGGACGCTCTGCCACCTGCCGGTGACATTGCCGGCCAGGCCTCCTACTGGAAGCGGTGGTACAACACACCGCTTGGAAAAGGCACCGTCGAACAATACCTCAGCAACTGGCGCAACACGATGGGAGAGATGCTATGACGAACACACCCTGGCCACATTTTTCCGAGGCAGAACTGCGCTGCCATTGTGGCTGCGGTCGGCAGGAAATGGACGGAGATTTTCTTCTGGCCCTTGAAAAATTGCGCATGGCGTATGGCAAGCCCATGCCGGTGAGTTCCGGCTATCGCTGTCCGGCACACAATGCTGCGCTATCCACCACCGGTACCGAGGGTCCTCACACCACCGGTAAAGCGGTAGACATTCTGGTTGCCGGCGCTGATGCCCACCACCTGCTGACGTTGGCTCTTCAACATGGCTTCACTGGCGTCGGCCTCAGCCAGAAGGGGCCACATGAAAAACGCTTCATCCATCTGGTCTCTGACCTCGGCCTCCAGAACTGCCAGTCGCTC
>PDZV01000031.1 GCA_002753135.1 Magnetococcales bacterium WMHbinv6
TCCATTCTGCTCCCCACCGATCACCTTGGCACGGTGATGCAACTATGCACCGAACGGCGGGGTTTGCAGCAGGATATGTCTTATATTTCCGATACCCGGGTCATGCTCCATTATGAAATGCCGTTGAGCGAGGTGGTGATGGACTTTTTTGATCGCCTCAAATCGCTCTCCCGTGGCTATGCCTCGCTGGATTATGAATTTCTCGACTATCGCCCCGGTGATTTGGTCAAGCTGGATATTTTGATCAACGGCGATCCGATCGACGCCTTGTCGGTGATCGTGCATCGCGACAAAAGCCAGTTTCGCGGTCGGGAACTGGTAAAAAAAATGCGCGAGGTGATTCACCGGCAAATGTTTGAAGTGGCCATTCAAGCCGCCATCGGGGCCAAAATCATCGCCCGCGAAACGGTCAGCGCCCTGCGCAAAAATGTGACCGCCAAGTGTTATGGCGGCGACATTACCCGCAAAAGAAAATTGCTTGATAAACAAAAAGAAGGTAAAAAACGCATGAAACAGATCGGTCGTGTGGAAGTGCCTCAGGAGGCATTTCTCGCCGTGCTGAAAGTGGATTAACGGCACGGCGCAGGCCGTCACGCAACCGGTTTTTGCTAAGGAAAGATAGAAAATGGCAGTGGATACCCTAATGGATGCCCATCCAGAACACCATGATAAACGCCACCTCTGGCATGGTGCGTTTTTGCTGCTGACCGGGGTGTTCATGCTCGGCATTTACAGCGTCGGTGACGTGCCTGCGCCGGGCAGCGATGCGGTCTATTCCGGCATGAGCCTGGGCATGATGGCCTCTCTGGGTTTGAGCGGTGCCGGGCTGCTGCTTCTGCTGGCTGGCAAGCGATTTTTTGCCCGCAACGATGTTTTTGTTGAATATTATGAAGCCATCGTCACCGCTGTCGGCATCGCCCTGGTGGTACGCACCTTTGTCATTGAGCCGTTCAAAATTCCCTCCGGCTCGATGATTCCCACCCTGCTGGTCGGTGATTATCTGTTTGTCAGCAAAATGGCCTACGGCCATCGCATTCCGTTCACCCGGGAACGGATCTTCATGGGCAATGGTCCGCAACGAGGCGATGTGGCTGTTTTTGAATATCCACAGGATCCGCGCAAGGATTATATCAAACGGGTGGTCGGCCTGCCGGGTGATCGCATCACCTACCGCAACAAACGGCTGTTCATCAACAATGAAGCGGTAGCCTACGAGGCCAACGGGCAGTTTTTCTATAAAAATGAACACGGTGAAGAGGTGGAGTCGCTGCGCCTGAGCGAAAAACTGCCCGGTGCCAATCCCAATGAAGAGGTGAACCACCCGATACTGGTGCGCCCTTTTTCTTACTCGGATCTGACCGATACCACCGTGCCAGCCGGTCACTATTTTGTGATGGGCGATAATCGGGACAACAGCAACGACAGCCGTGCCTGGGGCTTTGTGCCTGCCTACCGACTGGTCGGCGAAGCGCTGGCCATCTTCTGGTCCTGGGACCACCAGGCCGGTCGCCTGCGCTGGGACCGTCTGGGGCAGAGCATCAAATGAGCGGTAGCGGCAGCAGCGCTCCCCTGCCCTGCGGCTGTCACCGCAGGCGCTTCGGCGGCAATGCGCATGGATTTTCTTTTATCTCTCTGTTGCTGTTTATCGGTTTGGCGGGCATGCTCTTCACCTTTTTGGCCAATACCGCGCCCAAACTCTATGAATGTTTTCTTCTGCGCGAACTGGCAGATCGGGTAGCCAAAGAGTTTGCACCCCTGCCCTTGGAAGAGGTGCAACGCCGGGTTAAAATTGAGTTGGGCCGCGCCAGGGTCATTCTTTCGCCGGAAACCTTTCAGATGATTCCGGTCGGACATGGCTACCGGGTAACGGTGCGTTATGTGGTTCCGCTGGAGTTGCGGATCGGTGAACACACCTTCACCGTGGAAGGCTATGAAAAATGGATATTTGTTTATGAAGTGGAAAGCGGAAACGGCGGGTGAGTCATGGGTGACCTGCTGACCGAAGAGGGCGATCTCCCCCCTCTGAAGGTCGCAGGCAATAAACCTGCCATCGCCAGAGCCAACCGGGCAGAGTTGCTCAACGGTCTGCAGCAACAGTTGGGCTATCCCTTTCGGGAAGAGTCCATTCTTGGCTTGGCCTTGACCCATCGCTCCTATCTGCAGGACAAGCTGCCCAACGCTGCCGAGTTGGCAGCGGAGCGTCAACTGCATAACGAACGTTTGGAATTTCTTGGCGATGCCGTTCTGGAACTGGTCATTTCCGACCTGTTGTTCCATCTGTTTCCTGATCAGGCGGAAGGACAGCTTTCCCATTGGCGTTCGTTGCTGGTCAACACCCACTCCTTGGCCAACATGGCGCAACAACTGCAGTTGGGTCGCCTGCTGCGCATGGGTCGCGGTGAACGGCAGAGCGGTGGCGAGGAAAAAAGCTCCGTCTTGGGCAATGCTGTGGAGGCCCTGTTGGGAGCCATTTATCTCGATGGCGGCTATCAGGCCGTGGCCAGGGTGATCGAACAGCTCTTTGCCCAACAGTTGCAGCAGTGTCGCAGCGGGCAGCGGGATAAAGATTATAAATCGCTGCTGCAGGAGCGCCTGCAGGGAGAGGGACTGCCGCTGCCTGATTATCAGCTGCAACAGATGGATGGACCGGCCCATGAACGGGTTTTTCAGGTAGCCTGTGTGGTGCAGTGGCCAAAAATCGGCAGTCAACCGTTGCGCCACCTGGGCAGCGGACGCAGCAAACGACGCGCCGAACAGGCCGCCGCCCAGGCGGTTTATCTGGCTTTGCAGCAACCCATAGAGCAACCACCCACTGCTGATCAGCAACACACTGGATGCGGGAGTGAAGAGAGCATTCTCCCGCACGACACGGAGGTAACCGTTTAATGGCTCAAGCCCCATCTGGCACCCCTGGCAAAAAAAGTGCGGCAACACCGTTCAAATCCGGTTTTGTCGCCATCGCCGGTCAACCCAATACCGGCAAATCAACCTTTCTCAACAAGGTGTTGGGCCAAAAGGTGGCCATTGTCACCCCCAAGGCCCAAACCACGCGCACCCGCATTCTCGGCGTCTGTCATCGCCCGAACTGCCAGATTATTTTGCTCGACACCCCCGGCATTCACCGCCCCGGAGCCTCTCTGTTCAATCAGGCCATGGTGCGCACGGCTTATGAAGCCTGCCGGGAAGGAGAGATCATTCTCTATTTTGTCGATGCGGTTCGGGGCATTAACGATATTGATCGCACCATTCTGGAACGGTTGCAACCAGCCGGGGGCAAAGCGCGCCCGCTGCTGCTGGTTCTCAACAAGGTGGACAAACTGGCAGAACCGGTTTTGTTTGCCCGTCTGCAGGCGTTGGCAGAAATTCCCTGCCGCGCCGTGGTGCCGATTTCTGCCATGACCGGCTATAATGTCGACCATCTGCTGGCGCTGTTGCCCGACTATCTGCCGGAAGGGCCGCGCTATTTTCCCGAAGATCAATGGACCGACCAGCCGGAACAATTTTTTGCCGCCGAGGTGATTCGGGAAAAACTGTTCCTCCATCTGCAGAAAGAGCTGCCCTATTCGCTGGCGGTCAAGCTGCACAAATTTCAACCCCGGCAACCGCCGGGCGACAAAGAGATGTGGGATGTGGAGGCCACCATTCTGGTGGAGCGGGAGTCACAAAAGGCCATTGTTATCGGACAAAAGGGCAGCATGCTCAAACAGGTGGGCAGCGCCGCCCGTCTGGAGTTGGAAAAGCTGTTCACTATTCCGATCTTTCTAAAATTATGGGTACGGGTGCGCAAGGAGTGGGGCGAAGATGCCGTGCTGCTGCGCGACCTGGGCTACTCCTCTCCCACGCATAACAGCGAGGATGCACAAGAGGATGTTGCGTTCGGATGAGGGAGTTGTCCTGCGCCGCACCCCCTTTGGCGACACCTCGTTGGTGTTGCATCTGTTCAGCCGTGAGCAGGGGTTGCTGACCGTTGTGGCCCGAGGGGTCAGGGCGCAGAACAAACGCTCTGCTCTGGACCGGGCCGCCTTGGCCGGCTTTCATACCCTCTCGTTCAGCCATCGCAGCCGTTCACCGCTGGCCATGGCCACCCTGACCCAGGTGGAGATCGGCCAACCCCGCCACCGTTTATTGCACCACCCTCCGGCCTTGCTGGCCGCCCAGGTGATGCAAGAGATTCTCTACCGCTTTTTAGCCCCCCAGGATCCCCACCCCGCCATCTTCAACCTGTTGGAGCAGAGTTGGGACGGCCTGGAAGCGGGTGAAGCTGTGCTGCCCTGGCTGGCCTATTGTCAAAGCCGCTTGCTGCAGGAGATCGGCTACGGCTGGCGCTGCGACAGCTGCGCCGTCTGTGGCCGCCCACACCCCCTCAGCCATTTTTCGGTCAAACGCAACCAGACCCTGTGCCACCTGTGCGTCGCTCCCCATCTGGCACCACAACACCCCCCCTCTTCCGCCGTCGACCGCCACGGCACCCCCCTGGCGCAACGCCTTTTTCCCCTCTCGGCACCACTGCTCTCCACCCTGCAACAACTTCCCCACCTCAACCAACCGGCCTCCCTGCCTGACGCTGATCACAGTGTGCTTTATCAGATTGGGAGTGCTTGTTTGAGCAGGTTGCAGGGTAAACCATTGTTTGCTGATCAGGCTGTTTTGAAGTATATTGAGAATATTCATGTCACAGCCACGCCTGCGGGCGAACCTTGTGCCAACCGTCAGCAATAACCCATTGCCAAACCATCTGGATCCACATAGATGCACACTCTGGAACAGGATATTGATGAAAGGAACGACAGCTCCCCATTGGCTGCCCCCGTCAATGGCAGTGGAGTGGAAGAGGAAGATATTGGCATTTCGGAGCCTTTTGATCCGGCAAAAATTAATGTTGTTACGAAACAAATGAGCCTGGATACGCTTATCAAACGCATGAAAGAAGGGGAAATTGATCTTTCACCAGATTTCCAGCGAAATGAGGTATGGAAGAAAGAGGCAAAAAGTCGTTTGATTGAATCCATACTGATTCGTATTCCTTTGCCAGCCTTTTATATGGATGCAACCAACGAGGAACAATGGCTGGTTGTGGATGGTCTGCAACGGCTTTCCACGCTCAGAGATTTTATTATCAGCAGAGAAAAGAACCAATTACTTCTTGAACATCTTGAATTTCTTAAAGAATTAGAAGGAAAGGGGTTTCAAGATTTGCCTCGTCCCTATCAACGCCGTATTGAAGAGACGCAAGTGACCGTCTATTTGATCGAGAAAGGGACCCCGCCTGATGTTAAATTTAATATTTTCAAAAGAATCAATACTGGCGGCATGCCCCTCTCTTCCCAGGAGATTCGCCATGCCCTGCACCAGGGACCGGTCACTAAATTACTGAAAGAGTTGGCAGAATCGAAGGAGTTTAAACAGGCAACAGACAATGGTATTCAAGATCAACGATTGTCTGACCAGGAATGCGTTTTGCGTGTTCTTGCTTTTATGAAAACACCCTACTTGGAATATAATTCAAACGATTTGGATAGCTTTATAAGCAGTGCCATGGCCAAACTGAATCAGATATCAGAAAGGGAACGGGCAAACATTAAATCACGCTTTATTCGTATTATGCAGAGTGCTGCTGTTATTTTTGGTAATAATGCTTTCCGCAAAAGTTCGTATCTTTTGCAAAAACGAAACCCTATCAACAAAGCATTACTTGAGGCGTGGTCAGTAAATTTAGATAAACTGAGTGACGACGAAATAACTACTCTAATAGATAATAATATCCATGTGCAGATTGGATTTACGCGTCTAATGAGTGACAAAGAATTTGAAAATGCAGTAACCGCAGGCACAGGGACCATAGCAAGGGTGCGTAAACGCTTTCACGATATTGAGAAGTTGATACAAAGCATCTTAGACGGCCACAGAGAATATTAACGATTACCACTCTATTATGGATAACCCATAACAATGATTACAAAAATTTACCTATACCACTTTAAATGCTTTGAACACATCACCATCCCCTTGGCCAATTTGACCTTGCTCACGGGTCTGAATGGCATGGGTAAATCCTCGGTGATTCAGAGCTTGTTGGTTCTCCGTCAATCCCATCAGCAGAGGCTTTTACCCGACAAGGGGCTGGCGTTGAATGGAGAACTGATCAATCTGGGCACTGCCAAGGCGGTTCTTTATGAGGAGGCTTTGGAAGACACCTTCGGGATCACATTGGCATGTCAGCATCCAGCAAGCCGGGCGGAGTTGGTGGTTGATTATGCCAAGGATCTGGATGTCCTGAAAATGCATACCCATAACGTGGATCCGGCATTTTTTCAGGAAAGCCTCTTTACTGATCGCTTTCAATATCTGCAGGCGGAACGAAGCGGTCCACGGGTCACCTTTCCGGTTTCGGAACATCATGTCCGCCAGCACCGACAGTTGGGTGTGCAGGGTGAATATTGCAGCCATTTTCTGGATATTTTTGGTCGAACTTGGTCTACGTTACCCGCACTATGCCATGAACGTGGACGTTCGGGCGATTTGATTGATCAGGTTGCTGCCTGGTTGGGTGACATCAGCCCGGGTATTGATCTGCATATTGACACCTACAACCATATGGATGTGGTCAATCTGGAATACTCCTATATGACTTCCAAAGGAAGCAGCGGCCACTTCCGGGCCTCAAGTGTGGGATTTGGCATCACCTATACGTTGCCCGTTCTTGTAGCCATACTCTCTGCCCAACCGGGTTCCCTGCTGATCATGGAAAACCCGGAAGCGCATCTTCACCCCAGGGGACAGACCCTCATCGGGGAACTGATCGCCAAAGCCGCTCAGGCAGGGGTGCAGGTTATTGTGGAAACCCACAGCGATCATATTTTGAACGGCATCCGGGTAGCGGTGCGGCAGGGACAATGCGCCCCGGAACAGGTGGCCATCCACTATTTTGCCCGCAGGGAAGAGGATGGACGGGCACAAAGTTTTCTTGAATCTCCAAAAATTGACCAAAACGGTCGCATTGATCACTGGCCGCCTGGATTCTGCGATGAGTGGGAATGCAGTCTGGAAAAACTTTTTTGATTTCGGTGAAACAGTATGCCTATCGAAATGATTTTCAATGAACTCTCCTTGAATCCTCCCGCAGCAAGTCCTGCAGACGCCAAAGCCGCCATGAGCCAATTTGTGGCAACAGTACGAGCCGCCATCACCCTTGGTGTCAGTCGTCAATTGCGAACCCAGGAGTGCTTTTTGGACTCTTGCATCGCAGACGGGTATTCCATGCGCAGTTATTGCCAAGACAAGAGTGTGGATGAAGTCGAAAGAACATATTTCATGATGCTATCGACCAAATCCCCTTTTCTTGCAGGGTTGTCAGATCAACAAGAACAAGCAGATAATTGTGATTTTTTCTTCGGCGGCAATCAGGCGGAGGGGTTGGGTGCTGCCTATCTGACCGGAAATCTGGCCATCAGTTGGCCATCCGATCCGTTGTGGGACTCCCCTTGCTTGACGCTCACCATACACGCATTGCAAGCGGATGGGCAAATCCACGACTTTAAAGAAAACATTCCTCATGCCAGCCAACCGACACATATCAATCAGGATCATCGCCCGTGGATTGAAGATCTGAAAAAAAAATCTGTCAACACTGCGGATGATCTGTGGCAAAACATGACCGCATATTATCCCTCTCTGCACTGTTGTGATGCCGTCCGCGAACAGGTTAAAAAACTGCCGAAAGAGTCGTTGAACAGTATCATGCGTGGTCTTCATTGCCTGGAGACCTATTGCCAGCACTGGCAAACGGGCAGCTTTAACCAAAATGAGCTGGGGTGTGATTCAACAACAGAATCTGAACCCACCAAACAACAGTATGGCAATCAAAGAACATTCACCTGTCCAGATGGTAGCAGTCGCCTCTTCAGCTATCATGCCAAGACAGGAAAATGGCGTATCCATTACGATCCGGCACCAGGCCCGGGAAAACTCTATATCGGCTATATCGGTCGACACCTGCGCACGGTTCGTTTTTCCAGTTAAGGGGTGCTGTTCTCAAGCTGGCAAGTTGTCTCTGCCACATTGCGACTCGTTCTTTTGGCCACACGTGTACGATCAATGGACAATTCTTGGCTTGATCGCAGCAAGGGAATGTGTTACAGCCAAACGCACGCGCCACTGCAGAAAATGTTTGCCCGTGGTGTACCGTTCAACCCCATCACAAACACCATGACCACTTCTCCCCCCCCACGAGGCCGTCCACGAGACCCGGAGCGTATGAAACGGGTGCTGGAGGCGGCAGCCCAGCAGTTTTGTACTTTGGGCTTTGAGCGGACCAGTATGGGTGCGGTGGCGCTGGCGGCGGGGGTGTCGAAGGTGACCATCTACAGCTATTTTCCCAGCAAAGAGCTGCTCTTTGAGGCGGCGGTGGGCAGTTATACCGATCAGGTTTTTGCCAATCTGCCACCAGAAATTCTTGACCCGCAGCAACCTGCTCTGGCCCTCAGCCGTATCGGTGAGCAATTTTTGCAGCTGATCCATTCCGATGCGGCCATCGGCATCTTTCGCGCCCTGCTCGGCTCCGCCGGACAACAAAACAGCGCCTGCCAGCTCTTCTATCGCCGTGGACCACACACATTGACGCTACAGGTCGCCCACTACCTGCAACAAGCCCAACAGGCTGGCACCCTCACCTTGAATGATCCCATCATCGCGGCGGATCAATTTCTCTCCCTGCTCATGGGGTGTTCCCACCTGCAATCCCTCTTCGGGGTCGCCACCCCCAGCCAGGAACAACAACAACAGATTCTGCAACAGGGGGTTAGCTTTTTTCTCAACGCCTGCAGCAACCGTTCTGAGACCTCTCAAAATAGGCGTTGACGGCGGGAAATGGTTGTGCCACACTATACTGGACGATACGGTACAGTAAACAAATGGTAGTATGATGACCTCTTCCCGTTCTGCAATCATGCTGTTGTCTCTCTTCTTCCTGGCCATGCTGCCCGCTTGTGGCCGTATCGGCGACCGTTTGCCTGCCCTGGGCAGCGAAGCCCAATTCCGCCATACCCCGCCACAGACGGAGACGAGTGCTGATCTGACCCTGTGGTGGCAAGCCTTTGCCGATCCGCGCCTGGTGCAGCTGTTACAACGAACGGCCCGCGCCAATGCAGAGGTGCGTATCGCCGTGCAACGGCTTCGCCAGGCCCGGCAAGGGGTGATCGCTGCCGAAGCCTCTCTGTGGCCGAGCCTGGATCTGCTTGCCTCGCATACCGACGCCCGCACCAGCCTGCCCAACTTTTTGAAACAGGGGGGGATGCCCGATCTGCAGAGCAAACGGCTCTCCCTCGCGGCCCAATGGGAGCTGGATCTGTTCGGCGGGCAGCAGGCGGCCCGCAGCGCTGCCGAACAAGAGGCGGCAGCAGCACACTACGGCATCGCCGGGGCGCAACTGTTGGCGATCAGCGAAACGGCCCGTCACTACCTGCACTGGCACGGCCTGCAAGAGCGCATCAACCTGCTGCAGGCGGTGATCACCAACCAGGAAGAGGAGCGGCAACGGATCCGCAGCCAACACCGGGAGGGGTGGCTTGCTGAGCCGGAACTGGCCCGCGCCGACGCGGCATACAATGAAACAGCGGCCCTGCTGCCCGCATTGCGCACCCAACAAAGCATGAGCGAACATCGCATCGCCCTGTTGAGTGGCGATGATCCCTCACTGCCGGTGCCGGAACTGCAACTGGCGGGAGTCTCTCCCTTGCAGCAGATTCCGGTGGTCAACCCCGGTCAACCGCTGGAACTGCTGCAGCGACGCCCCGATCTGTTGGCCGCAGAACGGCAGTTGGCTGCCGCTTCTGCCCGCTGGCAGGAGGCACGCAGCCAGCACCTGCCAAAAATATTTCTCAGTGCCCTCTTTGGCCGCCAGGCCCTGTTGATCAACCACAGCCTGCAACCGGGCACCTCCCCCTTCGCCAATGTGGCCGCCACCTTTAGCCTGCCCCTGCTGCACGCCGGAGCCATTGAGGCCAACATGGCAGCCCACGAGGCCCGCGAACAGGAACTGTGGCTGGAATACGAGAAAAAGCTGCACCAGGCCATCGAAGAGGTAGAAAATCTGCTGCTGGCCCTGCACGAAGAGCAGCAGACAGCCAGCCACCATGAGGCAAGCCGCCAGGCCCGCTGGCAGGCCAGCCAACGTACCACCTCCCTGTTGCGGGCAGGAGAGATTGGCCTGATCCCCCATTTACAGGCGGAACGGGCCCATTTGGCCGCCTTGTTGAAAGTTAACGAAAGTCAAACACAGCGGGCCTTGTTGACGGTACAACTCTTCACTGCCTTGGGTGGTGGCTGGCAAACACTGCCGCAGCCGATCCCGCAACCGGAACAGGTATCTGCACCATGAATCGAACCTTATCCCTTTACCTGATCTGTTTGACCACCCTGAGCGGTTTGAGCGGCTGCCGGGAGGAAAAAACGGTGCAACCGGCCAGCAAACCGGTGCCGGTGATCACGGTGCAGGCGGCACCGTTGCACACGAAAAGGGTGTTGCTGGGTACGGTACAGGCCCGTTATGAGACGGAAATGGCTTTTCGCACCGGGGGCAAAATGATTGCCCGCCTGGTGGAGGTGGGCGATACGGTCAAGGCCGGACAACCGTTGGCCCGCCTTGACCCTGCCGACCATGAACTGGCCCTGCAGGCTGCCGAGGATCAATGGCGTGCCGCCTCGGTGGATGCCACGCAAGCGGCGGTCGATGAGGCCCGCTTGCGTCGTCTGTTGAGCGACCGTTCCGTTGCCGACGCCGACCATCAACGGCAAAAAGCCAAAGCCGACGCTGCTGCCGCGCAACAGGCACAAGCCAGGCGGCAACGGGAACTGGCCAGTCACCAGTTGCAATACACCACTTTGCAGGCCGATCGGGACGGGGTGATTACTGCCATCCGTTTTGAGAGCGGGCAAGTGGTCAGTGAAGGAACCCCCCTGCTCACCCTGGCCAGCGCCGAGGGCTGGGAGATGGTGGTCGATCTGCCGGAATCGCTGGTCGGGCAGGTCGAGCGCTGGCAGGCCACGGCCCGTTTCTGGCCGAGCAATGTGCCGGAAACACCGTTAACCCTGCGCGAAGTGGCCGCCCAGGCCAACCTGCCCGCCCGCACCTTTCGCAGCCGTTTTCGTTTGCCACAAGAGGCCTCCCTGCGGCAGGCGGGGTTGCGTCTGGGCATGAGCGCCACCGTCCATCTCACCCTGAGCGAGGCTTCGCCTGCCATTCGTCTGCCGACAACCGCTCTGCTGCAAAGTCACGACAAACCTTTCGTCTGGCTGCTGCATGGCCAGCAACTGCAACAACGACCGGTAGAAATTCACCGCCAGGAGAGCGATCATGTCTGGGTGGAGGGGGTGCAGGTGGGAGAACAGGTGGTGGTCGCCGGTGGGCAAAAGTGGGACGCCAGCATGCCGGTACGGGCCATGCCGATGGATGGGGCAGCATCAGGCAAGCGGAACGGCACCCCATGAACCGCTTCAATCTCTCTTATTGGGCAGTCACCCATCGTCCACTGGTGCTGTTTCTGCTGCTGCTCACCCTGCTGGCCGGGAGCATCTCCTACCTGCAGTTGGGCCGTTCGGAAGATCCGATTTTCAATGTGCCAATGATGACCGCCCTGGTCATCTGGCCCGGAGCGACCGCCCGCGAGGTGCAGGATCAGCTGCTCAACCGTATGGAACGACGCCTGCGCGAATTGGAAGGGTTTGATTTTGTGCGCAGCTTTGCCCGCCAGGGCTATGGGGCTTTGACCCTGCGCCTGCAAGGTCGTCTCAGCAAGCAGGAGTTTGACAACAGCTGGTATCAGGTGCGCAAAAAAATCGGCGATATACGCCGGGAATTTCCAGAAGGGGTGCAGGGGCCGTTTTACAACGACGAATACAATGATGTCTACCTGGCTCTGCTGGCGCTGCGCGGCGAAGGGTTGAGCATGGCGCAACTGCTGGCCCAGGCGGAACGAATCAAGATCGAACTGCAGCGCATTCCCGCCCTCAACAAGGTGGATATTCTCGGCAAGCAGGCGGAAAAACTCTACATCGATCTCTCCCTCCGTCGCCTGACCGCCGCCGGCATCTCGCCCTTGACCCTGATCGATACCCTGAGCCGACAAAACCAGCTCAATGCAGCCGGTATGGTTGATACCGCCCATGATCGCCTCTTTCTGCGCGTCAGCGGTGCCTTGCAAACGGAACAGGAGGTGGCGGCTTTGCCAATCGAAGCGGGCGGGCAGTTGCTGGCACTGGGCGATATTGCCCATGTTCACACCGGATATGAAGAGCCACCCGCTTATCTCATCCGCCATAACGGGCAGCCGGTGCTGGCCATTGGCGTCACCATGCACAGTCGGGCCAATATTCTGCAAGTGGGCAAAGAGCTGGATGCCCGCCTGCAGAGTTTGCAGGCGGGGTTGCCGGTCGGGGTCACTCTGGAAAAATATGCCAATCAGCCGCAGGTGGTGGACGAATCGGTCTGGGAGTTTGAAAAATCGTTCCTGGAAGCCCTGGCCATTGTTCTGGCTGTCTCTTTTTGGGCCCTGGGACGCCATGCCGGTCTGGTGGTGGCCGCTTCGGTACCGCTGGTTCTCGGATTGGTGTTGATCGTCATGAAAGGGGCCGGCTGGAATCTGGATCGCATCTCACTGGGTTCGTTGATCATCGCCCTCGGCCTGCTGGTCGATGATGCCATCATTGCCGTGGAAATGATGGTGGTCAAAATTGAACAGGGCTGGGACCGGCTGCAGGCCGCCTCTTTCGCCTATCAATCGACGGCCTTTCCCATGCTGACCGGGACGCTGGTCACCGTGGCCGGTTTCATGCCGGTCGGTTTTGCCCAATCGATCGCCGGGGAGTATGCCGGAGCCATTTTCTGGATCGTCGGTATTGCTTTGCTTGCCTCCTGGCTGGTGGCAGTTCTCTTTACCCCCTACCTGGGCATGTTGCTGCATCCGGGGCAAAGCGTTCACCGCCATGAGGATCTCTATGCCACCCCTTTTTATCAACGGCTGCGCCGTCTGATTCTCTTTTGTGTCCGCCAGCGCTCTTGGGTGCTGATGGCCACCCTGTCGCTATTTCTCGCCGCCGGGGCGGGCATGGGGCTGGTGCAGCAACAGTTTTTTCCCACCGCTTCCCGCCCGGAACTGCTGGTGGAGCTGCGTCTGCAGGAGGGAGCCTCGCATGCGGCCCTGCTACGAGAGGTCAAACGACTGGAAACGCTGCTCAGCCAGGAGAGCGAGGTGCCCTACTTTACCGCCTATCTTGGTGCCGGTTCCCCCCGTTTCTATATGTCGCTGGAACCGGAACTGCCCAATCCCGGCTATGCCCAGTTTGTGATCATGACCAGCGGCAGCGAAGCCCGCGAACGGTTGCGCCAGCGCCTGATGACCCTTTTTGCCGAAGAGAGCACCTTTCCGCAAACGCGAGGACGGGTGTTGCGCCTGGAGTTTGGCCCGCCGGTCGGCTTTCCGGTCCAGTTTCGTGTCATCGGACCGGATAGCCAAAGGGTGCGCGATGTTGCCTACCGGGTGCGCGATGCCGTGCGGCAAAGCCCCCTGGTGCGCGACACCCAGTTGGATTGGCAGGAACAGGTGCGTATCCAACGGGTGCAGGTCGATCAGCAGCGTGCCCGTCTCCTGGGCCTGAACAGCAGCGATGTGGCCACGCTGCTGCAAGCGGTGACCCAGGGCGTTCCGGTGACCCAAATCCGCCGTGGCGAAGAGTTGATCGATGTGATCCTGCGCGGTGAGACAAACGAACGTTTGGCCATCGAACAGTTGCCGGATCTGCCCTTTTTGTTGCGCAACGGCTCTTCTGTCACCTTGGGTGCCTTTGCCCAACTGCAGGCCGACTTTGAAGATCCGGTCCTCTGGCGACGCAATCGCCATATGGCCATCACCGTGCGCAGCGACCTGGTCGATGGTGTGCAAGGCCCCTATGCCACCGAAGCCATCTGGCCCTCTCTGCAACCCATTATCGATACGCTGCCCCCCGATTACCGCATCGAACAGGGGGGAGCCATCGAGGAGAGCGACAAGGCCAACCAAGCCTTGCTGGCGGTTTTTCCGCTGATGTTTCTGGTCATGTTGTCGATTCTGATGTGGCAGCTGCAGAGTTTTCCCCGCCTGCTGATGGTCTTGTTGACGGCACCGCTGGGTTTGATCGGCGTTGTTCCGGCCCTGCTGCTGTTCAACGCCCCTTTCGGTTTTGTTGCCCTGCTGGGGGTAATCGCCCTCGGTGGCATGATCATGCGCAACTCGGTGATTCTGGTCGATCAAATTGAACAGGAGATGCGCGAGGGTACCCCCCCCTGGCAGGCGATCATCGAATCCACCGTGCGCCGTTCGCGCCCGGTTCTGTTGACCGCCGCAGCCGCCATTTTGGCCATGATTCCCCTGTCGCGCAGTATTTTCTGGGGGCCGATGGCCATCGCCATCATGGGCGGCCTGATCATCGCCACCCTGCTTACCCTGGCCTTTATTCCGGCACTCTATGCCGCCTGGTACCGGGTCGAGGAGAAGGTCACCGCAGAGAAACTTGCTCCCTGAAGCGAAGGCCGTTATTGTGGGCAGTCCATTGCACTCACCGTCAACAGGAAATGGCCACTCATGTCTTTAACGATCGATCTGCTCCGCCACGGCGAACCGGAAGGCGGTCCCATGTATCGGGGCTCTCTGGATGATCCCCTCAGTGAAACCGGCTGGCAACAGATGGAACAGGCGGTGCGGAATCATCCCAACTGGCAGGCAATCTACACCTCGCCATTGATCCGCTGCGCCCAGTTTGCTGAACGGTTGGCCAACCGGCTCAAGCTGCCGCTGATTCGTGAAGAGGGGTTCCGCGAGATGGATTTCGGCGATTGGGAGGGCAAAACCAGCACCTGGCTGCTGCAACACGATGCGGATCGTTTGACCCGCTTTTGGCGTGACCCTCTGCACAACCCCCCCCCAACGGGCGAACCGTTGTCAGAGTTTCATCTGCGTGTCACAGCGGCCTGGGAAACAATGGTCACCGCCCATCCGGAACAGTCGCTGCTGCTGGTGGCACACAGCGGGGTGATCCGCATGCTGCTCGGCGGGGTGGTTCTCAATATGCCGTTGCAAAATCTTTCCCGGATTGTGGTCGATTATGCCTCTTTGAGCCGGGTGCGGGTCGATCAGGTGGGCGGGAAACCGTTGCCGCGCCTGCTGTTCCATGCCGCGCCAATGCCGGCAAGAGACTAAAAACTTAACGAAAATCATCGCGATAGTGATACCGTTCGTGGCGACGCCGCGCATCACGTTGATAGAGGGTCGGGCCATAGGCCACCGCAGGCGGGGTAACAATAACCGGCGCTGACGGCGTCGGGGTAACAGTAACCGTTTGTCGGGGCGGTGCCATCGGTTGCACCAGCAAGGGTTGATATTCCACCAACCACCAGTAGCCATGGCGGTCACGACAAGCCAAGCCGCTCAACCGTTCCCGATGACCGTTGCGTATAGCCTGGATATGGACGTTGCGGCAATAATGGCCGTGCCGGTGGTGACGATGGATCGGTTGTGGCGTAATCTGATAGGTTACCTGATTGGCCGGATTGACCCAGGTGATGGTGTCGTTGAGATGGCCAGCATCCAGGGTTCGGTGCATCACGCCATGCCCCTGCTTTTGGGCTTCATTGCCGATGGCGTAGCCCAGCAAACCGCCAACCACGGCACCAATGGCCGAATTTTCCAGCCGGTTTTTACCTGGTCCGGCCAGTGAACCGGCCAGGGCACCCCCCAAAGCGCCGACACCGGCACCATCCACGGCATCGGCCCACAAACTGCCCGAGCAGACAAACAGCCCCAGAAACAGCAAGCCACGACAGCAACGGTTCATACACAGCCCCCTAATAACGGGTGATGACCGTTTGATAGACCACCGGTTGCGGATAATAGACAACAGTGGGCTGCGGATAGTAGACCACCGGGGCCGGATTGCGGTAGACAACCCGTGTCGGATAGGAGATGGCGTTGATCACTGCGGTGGCAAGCAAAGCTCCGGCAGCAAAGGCCGACCAGCCATGCCCGCCACGCCCTCCCCGCCCAGCCTCAGCGCTTTGCGGCAGCACACAGGAAAACACCAACCCTATCGCAAAGGCAGTAACCATCCACAGACGCCGACCTTTACTGTGCCATGGACCGTTCATAAACAACCTCCCTTGATTGTCCGCCAGACAAAACCGCTGCCGCCTCTTTTGCTCTCCGTTCCGGCCTCTGGTTTCGCTTCCGAGAGGGAGCAAACGGCAACACCACTGTATGGAATTGTCCTTGCCTATCCGGTTGCTTGCCAAAATCATCCGGCTGGGTGAACCCACTCACCTCTGTAGAGCATGTCGTAGGTGGGTGATGGTGCATGCACCGCAAGTCCGAGAACCGAATTGAATGCCGTCATCGGGTAGAACCGCCGGTTGAACCGGAACACAAATTCGTTGAGGTAAGCCTGCAAATGATGCTGACTGACTCCGTGATGCGTCCCAAGCAACCAAGTTTTGAGATTCGAGAAGGCTATGTGGATCATTGGCAGGTGGGCATCGGTTCTTTCGGGATCCCCATCAAGTACCAACGGTTCGTGCTTGTATCCCAATTGCGCCAAGTCATCATAAGCTGCCCATCCATCTGTACGCACAACGGATCCCTTTGCCACACTTTCTTGCACAAATCCCGTGAGTTCGTTGGCTCCACGACCTGGCACGAGACGCAGTCGCAACCTGCCAGCATAAACTGTTCTTTTGTGCTTTTTGTCCTCGGCATCTGGCGTCCTGGTGCGCACTTCGATGGCTCCAACGACCGTCGCTTTGTGGTGGACACCGCGCCCTTTACCTCTCGTGCGGCCGCCTACAAGAGTCTCATCCACTTCAACCGGGTATTGGTCTCCAATAGCATCTCGCTCTGGTCGCACCATGCCGGCACGGAGCTTGTGAAGCATCTGGAATGCCGTCTCATAGCGGGACAGCCCCAGTTGCCGCTGAAATTGGAGTGCAGATTGCCCTGGCGTCTGTGTCGTCACAAGGTAAGCCCCCCAAAACCATACCGACAAGGGAGTGTGACTGGATCTCATGACGGAGGACGCCGTAAGCGACACGTTAGCGTGACAGGCCCGGCACCTCAACACAACCGATGCCCGCTTGGTGAACCGATAGGGTTCTCCGATACTCTCACATTTCGAGCACGAGAAACCGCTTGGCCAACGCAAATGCTCCAAGTATCGTGCGCAGGCCTCGTCATCGGGAAAAACCTGTTGAAACTCAGGAAGTGTTGTTGGAAAGCCCCGTGGATCCATGCTGACAAGTTAACACCATTTCACCAAATTGGCAAGCAACCGGATAGGCAAGGAATTGTCTACCTGCCACCGGTCGACTGTCAACAGCAATTTGCCATCTTTACAAATTCCTTACTTGTTTCCCTTCTCTTTCAACAGGCAGATCAGCAAAAGGCGGCCAAGGTGTCACCCACCTACCCCTCTGCCTCAACCATCAACGATTGCAACAAAAGACAGGCATGATTGCCTAACGGCGTCAAGGTATACAGTTTTTCCTGTGTTTGTTGTACCAAGCCAGCCTCCTTCAAGGTGCGCAAATGAAACATTGTCTTGGTGTGATCATCGATCTCGATGGCAATACTGATATCGGTCAAACGCATCGCATTGGCTTGCCCCATCAATTCAATTATCCGCCGTCTGGTTACGTTTGCCAGAGAAGTCAATGTTTTATCCAGACTGCCCACCTTGATTTTCCGTTCAAAACGGGCCTCTTCCAAAGAACGACGGACCGCAGCAAGCAACTCCTCGGCGCGAAAAGGTTTCGCCAAATAATCGGAAGCCCCTTTACGCACAGCGTAGACGGCTGTTTCCAAGGTCGCAAAAGCTGTGATGAAGACAAAACGGGTCGTTTTATTCAAACGGCGCATCTCCAGCATGGTTTCGATCCCATCCATGCCGGGCATGATCAGGTCCAGAATCACCAAATCGAAGCGTTGATTGTTCATGTAACTTAGCCCCTCCCCTCCGGAAGCGGCCATTTGCACTCGGAAACCTTCATGCTCCAACAACATGGCAAGGTTTTCACGCAGGTCATCTTCGTCGTCCACCAACAACAAATGCGCTGCTGTCATGATTTGACCTCCCCCACAGACTCTTGCCAACGGTACGATGACCACCGTTGCCATTGCACATCAATATTGTTCGGCAATCATACATTCTTGAACAGGTAATCTATCAAACATGCTTTCCTTATTGCAATCAACAAACATTGAGGAGAAGAACATGTTATCATATTTCAATAAAATTGAACCAAAATTAAACAAAATTTTCATTTGTAACCTTAATGATAACAAATTCAATATTTATTCGATTGAATTTTCTATCAAGGCCGAATACCATCTCGCACTGTTTATTGAGGTGCAAAAAAAATTTATCAAAATGATTAGCACCATACCTTTCAAACACTTGCTCTATCGCTCACGATGCAAAAATCGACCTTTTTGATCCACCCGTTCACCGACTTGTCGATTTTTCCAAGTCTGCCGATCAACGCGTCTGGCTTCTCAACCAAAAAGGTTCATCGACCGACTGACAGTTCGGACAAACGATACCCCCGCGCAAACGGCCAAGGTTGACACGACATGCATGGCGAGGAAGGGTTTGCCGCAACAACAAGACGTTTGTTGCATTATCTTCTTGAGGATCCAGAAAGCGCGGCACGCAAGCGTGTGGATATTGCCCTCTCCGCCATGGTGCTGCTCTCGGTAATGGTCTGGATACGCCTGAGCGATCCGCTGATCACGGATCAAAACAGACTGGCTTTGCAACAATTACAATTGTTATGCGTGATTCTCTTCTCTCTTGAGTATTTTTGTCGTTTGTGGTTATCGAGCCCCTTTTGGCCAGATTGTCTCAACGCCTATCAACGCAGTCGCAGACGCCGCCACGCCACTCTTTTTGTTGCAATTGGTTACGCTCTAAAAAAGGCTTTATACAATAAACTATTATGGATAATAAAGCCGCTATCCGTCATTGATCTGATTGCCTGCATGCCTGTTTTGCAAATTTTTCGAGACATTCCAATACTAGGCATTCTCTGCTTATTGAAAGTATTTCGTTATTCACGGCACTTGGCTGCACTAAAAAAAACCATACCGGGACATTTTCTCGAACTGCTTCCGGTACTGGTATCGACGGTACTGCTCTGGAGTCTGGTAGCCATTGCTTTTTATGTGGTTGAAAAAGAGAGCAACCCTCGCCTCATCTCCCTCTGGGATGCCTTCTACTGGATGTTTGTGACCGTCACCAGCGTGGGTTATGGTGATATCGTCCCATCAACCACCAGTGGCCAATTTGTCGCCATGGCCGGTGTATTGACTGGCATCGCCATCACCACCAGCATAACTCTTATTCTTGTCTCGTCTATCACAAATCGCATATTACTGATGCGTGAATCGCGCATCGAATACCGCATCGATCAGTTAAATAAATACTATATTATTTGCGGACTTTCTGAAATGGGTCGCATCGTGTGCAACAACATGACCACGGAAAAAAAGCCATTTGTTGCCATTGATCACCAACCGGATCGGGTTGAAGCCGCACGGCGACAAGGATGGCTGGCTTTGCATGGTTCCCTTCAGGATGAAGAGACATGGAATCGGCTTAATCTCGGCAAAGCGGTCGCCGTCATTATCACCCTGCACGACGAAATCACCACCATATCCATCACCCTGATTGTGCGTGAACGCTCTCGACATTGCAATATCGTCGCCTGCGCCTCCAACCCTGCCGCAGAGAAACAATTACTTAAATTGGGGGTAAACCGAGTCGTTTCCCCCATCCGTGTCAGTGGCCTGCAAATGACACACTCTGCCCTGCGACCAACCGCAGTCCACTTTCTTGACCGCATTCTGACCACCGAATTTGCCGATATGGAAATGGATGAGTTTACCCTGCCTCCCCTCTCCATCTTTGAGGAGTGTGCGCTGCAAGAAACCAATATACGAAACAAATTCAATATTATCGTTGTTGGCATTCAACCAAAAAGAGGGATCATGCATTTTAATCCGCGCGCTGATGTCATCCTGCGACCAGGAGATACCCTGCTCTGTCTTGGACACAAAGACGACATTAACCGCTTACGGGAAACCGTTCTTTCTGAAACATATTGATAATGATTACAGATATAAAGATCACCATGCCGCCCATTATTGACCCTATCAGGAGTTGAATCTTGATGCTACCGACTCAATATAAACAATACGACTGGCTGTATCGAAACCCGCTTATGGTCCCCTTTCTGTGGGTAAAGGAGGCCATTCGTGATCTGCTTCCTATCGTCGCCGTGATCACCATTTTCCAACTCCTTGTCTTGCAGAAACCTTTTCCTGACTTGGGCAACATGTTGCTCGGCGTGCTGCTGTTGATCCTGGGCATGACCTTTTTCGTGCGTGGCCTGGAAATGGGGCTCTTTCCACTTGGTGACACCTTGGCCTATGCTCTGGTCCGTCGAGGCAGCCTTTTTTGGCTTTTGACTTTCGCTTTTACCATGGGTTTTTCCACCACAATCGTCGAACCCGCGCTGATCAGCATCAGCAACAAAGCCGCCGAAGTGGCTGCCCAAGCCCAATTGATCGGCCAAACCCCTGACGAACAAATAGGTTATGCGCGCATGTTGCGCATTGTCGTCGCCATTTCTGTTGGCACGGCTTTATTGTTTGGTGCCTTGCGCATCGTGCGTGGCTGGCCGATTCACCACCTGATCATCGGCGGCTATCTGCTGATTGTTCTGATCACCCCCTTTGCCCCGCAGGCAATCATCGGCATTGCCTACGATTCTGGCGGCGTTACGACCTCTACGGTTACCGTTCCTTTGACTGCAGCCCTGGGTGTTGGTTTGGCGAATACGATTCGTGGGCGCAACCCATTGATTGATGGCTTCGGCCTGATTGCCTTTGCCTCGTTAACACCGATTGCTTTTGTCATGATCTATGGCATCCTTCTTTTTGGATGGAGAGGATAATCGCATGGAGTTGCTTGAATTTCTCTTAAAAACGCTTCTTGCGACCAGCGCCAACCTGCTGCCCATCGTGGTGGTTCTGATCGGCTTTCATCTGTACGTCCTCAAACAACCTTTGCCTAATTGGCGCAAAATAGCCATTGGTATTCTCTATACGTTAATCGGTCTGGTCTTTTTTATTGCCGGGTTGGACAAATCGCTGTTTCCGATCGGTGAACTGATGGCCACCCAACTCTCCGATCCACAGTTTCTATTCGGAACGGCAGAAACACCTCCCGACACCTCGTGGTGGGCTTATGCTTGGATCTATCTTTTTGCCGCTTCGGTTGGCTTCGCGACCACCTTGGCGGAACCAGCTTTGCTGGCCGTGGCCATCAAAGCCTCCGAAGTTTCGGCAGGAGCCATTAAACCTTTACCTTTGCGCATTGCCGTTGCCTGCGGTGCCGCTTTCGGTATCGCCTTGGGAACCTTTCGCATCATTAGCGGCATTCCACTCTACTATTTCATCTTTGTTGGTTATTGCGTTGTCATTCTGCAAACCAAACTTGCCCCGCGCATGATTGTCGGTTTGGCCTACGATTCGGGCGGTGTGACCACTTCTACCGTCACCGTCCCTTTGGTCGCTGCCCTGGGTCTGGGTCTCTCCTCTGTCATTCCCGGGCGCAACCCGGTTGTCGACGGTTTCGGCATGATTGCCCTTACCTGCCTCTTTCCCATGATTACCGTCATGGGCTATGCTCAATTGACCGAGTGCCTCTCCCTGCGCGCCGTAAACCGGCGCAAAAATGCCCCACCCCTCCCCAAACGGTGTGGATTGGGTAAACGCCTCCAACAGCCTTCGCAAAAAGGAGATTTTCAACCGTGAAATTCAAGATGGTCATCATTATCACTGCCAGCGAACTGGCCGACCAACTGGTCGATATCGCAAAAAAAGCCGGTGCTACCGGTGCCACCATCGTTCCCGGTCGGGGAACGGGTATCCACGAAGCCCTGACCTTTTTTGGCCTCTCTTTGGATAGCCAACGCAGTATCATTCTGACCGTCGTTTCCGAAGCCTGCGCCGCTGCCGTACTCTATGCCGTGCGCGAAGAGGGCAACTTCAAAAAACCGGGAACCGGTATCGCCTTCTCCTTCCCCCTTGACCATGTCCTGGGCATGGAGAGCCAAATCGCACATATGGATTGTGATATGCCGGATGAACCCTCTTCCTGAGCAATCGGCCACTCTTGCCACTCGCCACCCTTCTGCATGTTCTGCAGCAAAGCGGCACGGTGCCTGAATATTCCGACTGCACAGGCTCCTCTGCTCACCACCGTGCCGCTTTGGCAACTTATCTCCTACACCTGATCCGTATACTTTACCTGCTCCCATCAAAGCATCACCCTTTGCGCCATGCCGGCGCGACAGTTTTTTCCCGCTTTTTATACCATGATTCAACTATTTTGAATAACAATCAAATCAATCACGACAATAACACAATAAACATAGAGTGCAATCATCAATTAATTGATCTGACATTCAATTAAATTGATATATATTTATATTGTATACAATCTTATCTTGATAAATAATCCCGGAGCTGTTTTTTGTACCACATTGTTTGCCGTTTTCTGCAAACAGGATACAGCGAATAGAATGACCTATTTCTATCAATCCATTCATCTTTCCATTATCCCTTTCAATCGGTGTGGAGCCATCATAATGACCCAAGAGATTCGCTACGGAGAGTTCCAGCGAAGATGTGACGCCGAACAGGAGCAGATCAGTTACAACCGTCTGACTCCCACTGTCAAAAAAGAGAGCAACGGCAAAATCATCCCGCATATTCATCCTCCCATCGTCCTGCGACCACTGGATGTCTACCGTCTGCTGAAAAATTACACCTCGCCACGATTCATGGACCAACTGCGTGCCGTGGTGCCGCTGGCGATCTATCTGGTTCTTTTTCAGATTTTCATCCTGCGCGAACTGATCACCGACTCCTGGATCATCACCGGTGGTCTGTTGATGGTGATCGTGGGCCTGATGTTTTTCATGGAAGGGTTGCGCCTGGGATTGATGCCCTTCGGCGAGGTGATCGGCAACACGCTGCCACGCAAATCCAAACTGCCTGTCGTGCTGCTGATCGCCTTTCTGCTGGGTGTCGGCGTCACCTTTGCCGAACCGGCGATTGGTGCTTTGAAAGCGGTTGGTTCAATCATTCAGGTGGAACGCGCCCCTGTCCTCTATGCCCTCCTGAACGAATGGTCAACGGCTCTGGTGCTGGTTGTCGGTGGTGGCGTCGGTCTGGCCGCCATTCTGGGCACCTTGCGCTTTCTCTATGCCTGGAGCTTGAAGCCGCTCATTTACTATTCGGTCATTCCTGGCGTGCTGTTTTCTGCCGCAGCCATGCTGCACCCGGAAGTCAATAAAGTGTTGGGGCTGGCCTGGGATTGCGGTGGTGTGACGACGGGTCCGGTCACGGTGCCTCTTGTGCTGGCGCTCGGTATCGGTATCGCTTCCGCCGCCGGTAAAGGGGACAACCCCATGTCCGGTTTCGGAATCGTCACCCTGGCCTCTGTTTTTCCGGTGATCGGCGTCATTGCTCTGGGCTTTGTCGTCGCCTGGACCAGTACCCCTCAGGAAATTATCGCCGCTGCCAAAATTGCCGCTGCCGCTGTTCCCAGTACCCCTGCCTGGTACGAAGAGAGCCCGGGCATCGATGCCATCCTTGGGGTGCGCGCCATCCTGCCGCTGGTTATCTTTCTCTTTATTGTCCTGAAGGTGGTCCTCAAGGAACCGGTTCGCAATGGTGGCATGTTGGCTTACGGTATTCTGCTGGCCATTGTCGGTATGGTCACTTTCAATATCGGTTTGACCTACGGTTTGGCCAAGCTGGGCAGCCAGTCGGGATCACTGGTTCCTGCTGCGTTTATGAACATTAAAGAGGTTGCGTTGTCCCCTCTGTATTCTTACAGCCTCGGCCTCACACTGGCCGTGCTGTTCGCCTGGTTCCTCGGCTTTGGTGCAACGCTCGCAGAACCCGCCCTTAACGCCTTGGGTGCCACCGTGCAAAATCTGACCAACGGTGTCTTTAAAAAATCGTTGCTGATGTATGCGGTCTCAATCGGCGTCGCCTTCGGTATTGCCATCGGTTTGCTGAAACTGATTTTTGACTTGCCTATCTTTTGGATGTTGTTGCCAGGCTATGTTGTGGCAATTGTCCTGACCTATTTCTCAAGTGAAGAGTTTGTCAACATTGCCTGGGATTCGGCAGGTGTTACCACCGGTCCCATCACGGTGCCTCTGGTCCTGGCCATGGGACTTGGTTTCGGTAATGTCACTGGCGTTATCGAAGGATTTGGCATCCTCACGATGGCATCTGTCTGCCCGATCATCTCGGTCATGATTACCGGTCTGTGGGTGCGCTACAAAGCCGCGCAACAAACGGACGAATCTCTCTCTTCCAGCCTGGAGGCCGCAGCACTATGAAACAACGTAACATCACTATCTTGACCGACTTGGCCATGATCACCTGCATCGTGCAGCGCGGCAACGGCGATGGCATTGTCTCTGCCGCCCGCGATGCCGGGGCGCAGGGTGCCACGATCTACTATGCACGCGGCAGTGGTGTCCGTGAACGCCTTGGCATGCTTGGTGTGACCGTCGAAGTCGAAAAGGAGGTGGTGCAAATCATCGTCTCCACCGACCAGCTCGACACCGTTTTCAATACCGTCTACCTGGCCGGCAATTTTGATACCCCTGGCATGGGCTTCATGTACGTTGTGCCTCTCAGCAAGGCTGCAACCTATATTCCTCAGGAAGTGCTGGCCAAATTCCGGCAATAGGAGAGCGTTATGAACAGCACGGTGTTACCAGCCATTGCCCAACACGCCAACGCAGGGGCGTTGATTACCTGTATTCTTCCCGAAGACGGCACCGATCATGAATTGTTGCAAAAACTGAGAAAAGAGAAAGGTATCATCACCGCCAACAGCCAGTCGTGCCAGGGCATATCCATTCTCTCTCTGCTGCCCAAAGAGGGCAAGGGAAACAAGGCACCTGTGGCCGAAGGGGTGCGCATTGTCTCCATAGCCGTGCCAACGGATCAGGTTGCTGCCATGTTTGATTACGTCTGTGATACGGCCAAGATTGATCGGCCTATGGGAGGGGTGGTCCTGCTTGGTCCGTTACATGGTTTTACACCATTTCTGCTCCCGGAAGGAGTGGAAGACGAACAGGATTGATCCGTAGCACCAGACGCATAGACCGTCTGCAGCTTCTGGGCAGACGATCTATGCGCACAATCTGTGATCAAGCCAACTTTTATTTTGATACCTGTCATTCTCTGCAGCCAGAAAGGAACCAAGATGGTCACTTCATTGCTGGCCAAAGCCGTCACCACGCATGATACCCTTCGTCTCCTGGCATGTTCCTGGCAAACGACCGCTCTCTCCACGCCCCCTGCACCATTACCGGAATTGCTGTTTATTGACCCCTCCTTGCCCGACTACACGGCAATCATCGCCAGACAATCGGCCAATACCATTATCCATCATTTGGATCCCGATCAGGACAGCCTGCAACAAATACGTACCATACTGGAAAAGAGTCAACCTGTCGCAGCCGTCCATGTCCACTCTCACGAGGGTCGATACACATTCTATTGATTCCGGGTCAATAACACAGCATACTTTCCACTGCTCCGCAATACGTCCATTGCTTTTTGACCCTGTTGCGCATGGGAAAGTGTTTTCGATGGGTCTTGCCACCGATATTATCGTCATCGTCATCGCCGCCCTGATTGGTGGCACCATCGCCCATCTGCTCCGCCAGCCACTGATCATGGGCTATATTCTGGCGGGCATTGTGGTGGGACCCCATACGGGCGGGGTAACGGTCACGCAAATTCATGACATCGAATTGTTGGCTGAAATCGGTGTTGCCCTGCTGCTGTTTGCCCTGGGACTGGAATTTTCCTTCAAAGAGCTGCAACCGGTACGCAAAATTGCCTTGCTGGGCACCCCCTTGCAAATGGCCTTGTCCATGCTGCTCGGCTATGGGGCGGCCCGCCTGCTCGGTGTCTCCTGGCAGGCCAGCCTGTGGTTTGCGGCCATGGTGGCCCTCTCCAGCACCATGGTGATTTTGAAAACTTTGATGAACCAGGGGTGGATGGGCACCCTCTCCAGCCGGGTGATGATCGGTATTCTGATTGTCCAGGATCTGGCCGTCGTGCCGATGATGATCATTCTGCCACAACTCAACCAGCCCAACCTGGACTATTCCATTCTGGCATTGGCTGGTCTGAAAGCGGTGCTGTTTCTGCTCGGCATGTTTTTTGTTGGCGTTCGCCTGATCCCCTGGTTGATGCGGCGCATTGCACTCTGGAACTCGCGGGAAATTTTTTCTCTGGCCCTGCTCGCGGTCGGTCTGGGCGTCGGTTATATCACCTATCTCTCAGGGCTCTCCTTCGCGCTCGGTGCCTTTGTTGCCGGTATGGTACTGGGCGGCTCCCACTTTGGCCATCAGGCCCTCAGCGACGTGACCCCGGTGCGCGATCTGTTCGCCATGCTCTTTTTTGTCTCCGTCGGCATGATGCTGGACCCCTATTATCTGCTTGATCATGCGGCAGTGATCTTCTCGCTGGTCTTTTTGGTCACCCTCGGCAAGGCGGCAATTCTGTTTCTGCTCAGTCGACTGTTCGGCTATGGCAATGTGATTCCTCTCGCCGTTGGTCTCGGCCTGTGCCAGATCGGCGAATTTGCCTTTGTTCTGGCCAAAACAGGACACGGCAGCGGTGCCCTGGATGATGCTGCCTATGCCCTCTTTCTTTCGGTCACCATCGTCACCATGCTGCTGACCCCCTCTCTGTCCGGGTTGACCACACGGATCTATCGCTTTTGGAAGAAAAAAAGAAAATCTCCGCCTCGTTCCACCTTCAACGTGCGCAGCAAAGAACTCAATGGCCACTGTCTGATCGTCGGGGGTGGGCGCGTCGGCGAACAGGTGGCATCCCTGCTGCAACAAATCCATACCCCCTGCCTGATCATCGAACTGGATCAACGACGGGTCGAATCCCTGGCCAAAGCCGGCCTGCCGACCCTGTTTGGAGATGCCACACAACCTGCCGTCCTGGAGGCAGCACATCTCTCCGATGCGGCCCTGCTGCTGCTGACCATCCCGGATCTGAATACCGCCTCCCTGGTGATTGCGCAGGCCAAACAGCAGCGCCCCTCCCTGGACACGGTTGCCCTGGTCTCGGCGCTGGATCAATTTCAGGCCCTGCATCAACTCGGTGTCCAACAACTGGTTTGGCCACATCTGGAAACCGGGCTGGAAATGAGTCGGCGCGCCTTGGCACTGCTGCAGACCCCTCCTTCGCTGATCCATCAACTGACCAGCCAGGCCAGGGAAAAACTCTCCGATGCCCTCTGCCCCGGACAGGATGCCTCTGCGCAAGCCAGCCGATCCTTCAGCAATCTGTTTGACCTGGAATGGATCACCTTGCCAACAGACTCCCCCCTGGCCCAGCAGACCATTCGCGACCTGGCCGTGCGCAGCACCTTCGGCGTATCGATTGTTGGCGTGGTGCGGCAACAACAACTGCACAGCAACCCCGAAGCCGATTTTCTGTTGGCAAGCGGAGACAGTATTGCCATCATTGGTCAACAGCAATCCCGTAGCGCTTTTCGGCTTTGCGCCATGGCTTTGACCTCCACAGGAGAACCCTCGTGACTGCACTGCGTTTATATCCCCTGCTTGCCGCCGTGACTGCGGCCCTGGCTTGCCCGGCGGTCAGCAGCCATGCCATGGAATATCCGCTTCTGAGCCAGGGCCAGACGGTTTATATTCCGGTCTACTCCTCGGTCTACTATGGCAATATCGATGAACGCGGACAACCGAAAGAGATTCTCCTCTCCTCCATGTTGAGTGTGCGCAATACCGATCCCCAGCATGGCATGACCATTCAATCGGTGACCTATTACGATACGCACGGACGCCCGCTGCGCGAATATCTTAAACAACCCCATATGTTACAACCAATGGGATCAACAGATTTTTTTGTGGAATACCGGGAACGCTCCGGCGGCACCGGAGCCAATTTTATGGTCACCTGGCAGGCAACGCGCCCCATCAATCAGCCGATCATGGAGACCATCCACGTCTTCAGCTGGGGCGCTCAATCGCAATCCTTCATCAGTCGCGGCCAAGTAATCCGGCAACAGAATGATCCTCAAGACAGCGCAGCAGAACCGGCTTGTCCCAGCGGTCCGGCACCTGCCACCCACTGATTGTTTTTTCCCCACCACCCGGAGAAAGCAAAAATGGCTGTTGTCAACCGTTTTCACTGCTGTGCAGCAGTCGCATCACATTGAAAGCGTTGTTGCCAGCCGGAGTCAGGGCATAGGATTTGTCATCCGGCTGATGAATCAAACCTGCCTCCTTGAGAGTGCGCAGATGAAACATGGTTTTGGTATGATCCTCAATCTCCAGCGCCTGGCTGATATCGGTCATACGCACCTGAGAAACCCGCCCCAGCAGATCAATCATGCGGCGGCGTATGGGATTGGCCAACGAAGTGAGTGTTTTATCCACATTTCCAGCCACAATCTGCCGCTCGAAGCGGGCCTCCTCCAATGAGCGTTTGATCACGGCCACCAACTCCTCGACCCGGAAGGGTTTGGAGAGATAATCGGAAGCCCCTTTCCGAATCGCCTGCACCGCCGTATTGACTGTGGCAAAAGCGGTCATGATGATGAAGCGTGTCTGATTGCTGAAACGACGCATCTCCAACATGGTATCGATACCATCCTGTCCCGGCATGATCAAATCCAACAAAACAATATCAAACCGTTGTGCCGAAAACTGGCGGATACCCTCTGCCCCCGAAGCAGCCGTATGCACCACAAACCCTTCATACTCCAGGACGGAGGTCAGATTATCGCGCAGTTCTGCTTCATCATCGACAATTAATATCTGGTATCGTGCCGTCATCGTTTTCTCCTCCTGTTTTTGCCGGTCGCAAAGGAAAGCGTATCATCACCTTGACTCCCCCTTCCGGGGCATTGATCACTTCGATTGAACCACCCTGCTGACGCAAAATACTGTAACAAATCGGCAATCCCAAGCCAACACCTATACCGGAACGCTTGGTGGTAAAAAACGGCTCAAAAATTTTCGACAACAGATGCGCTTCAATACCGCTGCCATGGTCCGCCACCACCGCTTCGATCCACTCTCCCTGCTGGCAAACGGTCAGTCGAACCGGCAGATCCGGCGGGGAGGCATCCAAGGCATTTTGGATCACGTTGCGAAAAACCTGCCCGAGTTGGATCCGATCTCCCACCATCGGCAAGGTGGCGGGCAAATCCAGGCAAATTGCCCGCTCCGGGGCAACCGAGTGCATCACTTCGGCAATTTCTCTGATCTCTTCGCACAGATCAAAGGCATACCGATCCGCTTGCCCGGTCCAGGAGTAGGTCAACATTTCCCTTGCCACCCGCGTTGCCCGGGCAATATTGCCCTCCACCTGTTCCAGACGGCGTTGCACCGGTCCCTGGCAAATATCCGGCGGCAACAACAAGCGGATATTGTGCAAGCCAACCGCTGCCGTGGCCAGCGGATTGTTGATCTCATGTGCCACCCGTACGGCAAACTGCCCGATTCCGGACATTTTTTCCGCCACAATCAACATGCGCCGCAATTCGGCACGCTCCTGCAGGGCCAATAACAACTGCTGCATGGCATTCAACAAACGATCTTGCGGGGAACGGGCTTGCACGGTCAATGACAAATCATCCTGGGCCAAGCGCTCGGCCATCTGCGCCACATATCTTTCCGCCTGCACCAATCTTTCAACCGCCAGCCGCAAGCGGGCAAACTCATCCCCGGACTCTTCGGCTGCTTCCACTTTGGCAGGGGTAATATCCCCCAAAGCCACTGTTTCCAAACGCTGCACCGCCCACGACAAACCACGATGCACATCCCGGGCAATCCGCCACGAAACCATTACCCCGATGACGATACTGAAGGCCAGGATTATCCACAACAGGCGCGTGGCCATGCGAAATTCGCGCTCTGATTGCCCTTTCGCCTCTTGCATCAACCGTTCGCTGGTCTGCATCAGGCTGCGCAACTCGCCGCTCAACCGGACCATCAACGGCCAGCTCCGATCGTGCGATAGACGGGTGGCCCGCAAATTGGTGCTTTGCTGACTCAACTGACGCAACTGACGAGAAATCGACAAATAGTGTTGCAATCGACTCTCCCATTGGCTGATCCATGGCCGATAGCCATCGGGCAACCAGTGCAACAAGGCCTGGTGCGTTTGCAGCAGCACCTGCTCCTGCGCCGCCAGCGAAGCAAGAAAATGGTCTATCCGCCCTGCATCCACCGCCAACAGCAAATTCAGCTCCTGATTGAACAGATTTTTCAGAATCCGCTGCATCGATCTGGCCAGACGCAATCTCTCTTCCTGCCATACAGCCCCTTTGCCCGTCCCCTCATAGTCGGGATCACTTTCCATTTGCCGAACCAACAGATCCAGCGACTCCTCCGCCTGCAACATGGCCTTTTGCCCCTGTTGTTCGGCCAACTGGGCGGCCAAAACATTGGAGTTGAGCATCCCCAGCCGTTGCACCTCCCAGTCGATGACCATCATTTCGGTCACCAATCCTTCGATACGTTGCAGCACCTGTTGCTCTTCCTCACTGAGATGCCGCACCCAGAGTTGATCCAAAGACCTCCGCACCTGCTCGATATGGCAGGTCATCTCGTTGGCAAAGTGCATCATTTCATCCTGTTCGATCAACAGGATAATACTCCGTTCCGCGTTGGAGACCCCCAGCAGACTTTTTTCCAGCAGCGAAACCAGGCGCACTTTTTCCATATCTTCTTCGACCAGCAGATTGACACGATCATTCAACTGACCGAGCATGCCCACCGCCAACAATGCCGACACCAGCAAACAGAGCAGCAAAAAGATAAATCCGGCATATAAACGAAAACGGATCGAGAGAACCATGGCTCTCTTGCTCAGGATTGCACAACAGAAAGTGAGGAGAAGGAAAGCCTGTTTTCCAACGTATCGGCCACCTGTTGGATCACCGCCAGGAAGGTCTGTTTATCGATCGGCTTGGTTAAATGGTCGTTGCAGCCGGCAGCCAGACTTTCCGCCCGCTTGGCATGCGAGGCATGGGCACTCAAGGCAATAATGATGGTCGGCAAGAGCGACTGCTGCTTTTCCCAATGCCGAATCGCCTGTGTCGCCGCATAACCATCCATCACCGGCATTTGAATATCCATCAGAATCAGGTCAAAATGTTGCTCCTGCACCCTTTGCACCGCCTGTTGACCATCGGTCACCATGGTCAATTGATGGGGCGTTTGTTTCAGGAAGATGCGAAACAGGGTTTGATTATCCACCCGATCTTCGGCCAATAAAATCGCCAGCGATCGACTGCTGTGCGCAACCGCCTGGCTGCCCGTGCCGGTTGCCGCCAACAGTTGCGACGGTTTGCCGATTGGCAGGGTAAACCAAAAGGTGCTGCCCTCTCCAACCCGGCTCTGCACCCCCATGACCCCACCCATCAGCTCCACCAGACGCCGGGAGATGGCCAGCCCCAATCCCGTGCCGCCATAACGACGGGTAATCCCGGAATCGGCCTGGGTAAAACGCTTGAAAATCAGATCCAAATGGTCGGCGGCGATGCCAATGCCGCTATCGTGGACGCGAAACAACAGCCGCTCTTCATCTTCTGGATCACGCAACAGCTCGACCGTAACCCCCCCTTGCTGGGTAAACTTGATGGCATTGCCCAATAAATTGACCAACACCTGGCGCAGACGGCCATCATCGCCAAACAACTGCGCCGGAATCGTTTCAGCAATCTCCTCATTGAGAAAAATTCGATTGTTTTCGATAGCCATCCGCATCAGACCGGTGGTCTCTTCCACCACTTGGCGCGGCGAATACAACAGCTCCGACAGGGCAAAACGACCCGACTCAATGCGGGAAAAATCCAGCACATCGTTGATCACCCCCAGCAACGCCTTGCCGGAGCGGTGCATGGTCTGCACAATCTGTCGCTGCTCTTCCTCCAGGGCACTCTCCAACAGCACCTCCATTATGCCCAACACCACATTCATCGGCGTGCGGATCTCATGGCTCATCGCCGCCAGAAAATCTCCCTTGGCCTGATTGGCGGCTTCCGCCTGCTGCTTGGCCACCGCCAACTCGGCAACGACCTGCATTCGCTCACTGATATCCATGGCCACCGTACAGAGTGCATACGGTTTCTCTTCGTCCGTCAACAAGGGAAAAGCAATCATCAGATAGGTGTGTTCCGTCCCATCCGGATGGATCAACCTCTCTTCCGCCTGTACCGGGGCCAACTGCGCCAACACCTGACGATCCAGAGCCAACAGACGATTGACCACCTCCTGCGGATGGTGTTGCGTCAAGTTCCAGCCAAATTTCTCCTCCTCGCTCAACATGAACAGTCGCTTGTACTGCCGGTTGACCTGGACCAGCTGGCCCTGTAAATCCTTGAGCATCAGCAATAACGGGGTATGGTTCAAAATATCCTGCAGACGGCGCTCACTCTCCCGCAACGATTTTTCCATCGCTTTGCGCAAGGAAATATCCTGCAAAGCGATCACCACCCCGGAAGGGGTCAACTCCGGCTGAATGGCGGTCACCAGCCAATGCACCGGCACCTGCCTGCCGTCGCGGGTCAACAATAATCCTTCATTTTCCCGCTGCTTACCATCATGGATGGTGCGATCAATTGGCGAGTCGCCCGCCTGATATTCGCTGCCATCCCAGCGCCGACAGCGAAACAGAAGATGCACCGGCTTGCCGATCACCTCCTCCTGACGATAGCCGGTCAACACCAAGGCGGCGGAATTGATAAAGATGCAATACCCCTGGGCATCCCCTCCCAATACCCCTTCGCCCAAACTTTCCAGCAGAATATTGCGCACTCCCAACCGTTTGGTCTCCGCCAAAGCACGCATCAACAGCCTTTTGCTGCGTTGCAAACGCAACACCAGCAACAGGGCGGAAAACAACAACACCATCAACACAGAGACGATCAATAACGTATATTTCGCAAACACATCCTCCCAGTCGAAATCGATCCGATCCGGGTTGGTACGCAAACGGGTCATTATCGCCTCAACTGCCGTATAGTTGGCGGGCGGTGAAAAACCGTAATAGTTGCCCTTGCTGGCTGGCAGAGAGTCCGGGGTAATGGCCAACAAAGCCAGTGTCACCTCTTTGACCAGCGTATCCGGCAGGTTGGGCATGGCCGAAAAAGGCCATTCCGGATAGAGATCGGTGGAGAGCAGTTGCGGAAAAGATGACCCGCTCTGGACGTTGAGAATGCGCACGCTGGGCAACTCCAAACGGTTTTCCCGGATCAGGGCTTCCAGCACACCGGTGCGGACAAAACCGGCATCGACCCGGCGACCCAACACCTCTGGCACCACTTTATCGTGCGGCATGCCGGTGTAGCGCATCTCCAGATCCCGCGACGTATTGACACCAACCTTGCGCAATGTCCAGGCCTGCATCAAATAGCCACCCATCGAACGTTCGTCGACGGCGGCTATCTTTTTTCCTTTCAAATCTTTTAAACCTTGCAGATCATGGCGGTCGGAACGGACAAAAATCACCCCACCAAACTGATTGACAGGATGACCATCGGCCAAGGTGATCACGGTTGCCAGCGGGGTAAGATGCTGGCGATGGCGCAGCAAAACAAAATGTTCCGGGTTGGTCAGAATAAAATCCACCTCAGCACGGGAAGCCGCCCGATCCAAATCGGAAAAATAATAGGGAACAATTTTAAATTGTTTTCCAGGCAACCGCGAAGACAACCATTCGGCTGTCGGGGACCACATGCGTATCGTCTCTGACATGGAGCGAAAAGAAAGCACCCCAACACGCACCTCCTCCATGGCTTGCAGAGGAGAAGAAAAAGTCAAGAGAGATAATAAAAAAAGCAAGCAAAACAAACGACTCAGCACACCCTTCCCCCCCTTGCCAAAGAGGCACGGCCCGCACCACACACAGAGCGCGACCCCGTACCGTCTTCCCCTGTTGGCTCGGCAGAAAGCCGGATAATGTCATAAACTGATCGTACAGATTAACAAACAATATCCGTCGTTGTAAAATGAAATCGCCGTAAATCTTGCTGGAAATTTGAAAATTTTGAAAAAATGGATTGCAGGGCAGACATATTCCCTACTCTTCATACTCCTCCTTGCTGACCATGCATGGCATACAACTCCTGGTCATCATCCACCAGCAAAAGAGAAGCTGTGCCCTGTTCCTGTTCCACTCCCATCATCACCTCCCCAACAAACACCCTGGCAACCCCAATCCCCTCCCTGCCCACAGCAATCCAATCCAGCGCGCACAGTGTAGCGCGGCAGCAGGCAAGGTAACAGCGGCAATGTGTTAAAAATTGTATAGGAAAATCAATAAGTCTGTTTTTGACGACGGCGGGCAAACCACCAGCGCAACCGGTCCAGATAAAGATAGACCACCGGCGTGGTATACAAGGTCAACATCTGGCTCAACAGCAAACCACCAACAATGGAAACGCCGAGCGGATAACGCAACTCCGACCCTTCTCCCTGGCCCATGGTCAAAGGCAGCGCCCCAAACATGGCGGCCAGTGTGGTCATCAAAATCGGACGCAAGCGCAGCAGGCAGGCCATGCGAATCGCCTCCAGGGGGGAAGCCTGATACTGTCGTTCCTGTTCCAGAGCAAAATCGATCATCAAAATGGCATTTTTTTTGACGATGCCGATCAACAAGACCACGCCGATCATGGCCATTAAATTGAAATCATTGCCCGTAATCATCAATGCCAGCAACGCCCCCACTCCGGCGGAAGGCAGGGTCGAAAGAATGGTCAACGGATGGATGTAACTCTCATACAAAATACCCAGCACGATATAGACCGACAACAATGCCGCCAGAATCAACCAAGGTTGATTCTGCAATGATGCCTGGAACACCTTGGCGGTGCCTTGAAAACCGCCCTGCACTGGGGTACCCAGACGGGCAAAGGTCGCCTCGATGGCCTCGGTTGCCTGCGACAGGCTGACACCCGCCGCCAGATTGAAAGAGATGGTCGAAGCGGCAAACAACCCTTGATGGTTGACCGCCAGCGGGGCCACCGACTGGCTGACCGTACTGAAGGCAGTCAAGGGAACCTGCAAACCGGTAAGCGAGCTGACCCGCAAGGTGGACAAGGCCTGCGGCCCCTGCAAAAAGGGCGGGGCCGCCTCCATCACCACCCGGTATTGATTGAGCGGGGTATAAATGGTCGAAACCAGCCGTTGGCCAAAGGCATCATTGAGGGTCAAATCCATCAGGCGCGGGGTCACTCCCAAACGGGCAGCACGGTCCCGATCCAGATGGATCAGGGTAGACAGGCCCCGTTCATTCTGATCACTGGAGACATCCGCCAGTTGCGGCAACTCGCTCAAGGCCCGGCGAATACGCGGTTCCCACAGGCGCAACGCCTCCAGTTCGCTGGATTGCAGAGTGTATTGGTAGGTGCCACTCCCTTGCCGACCACCAACCCGAATCTCCTGCGCCGGTTGCAACATCAAGGTGGCCCCCGACTCGCGGGCCAGTTTGCCACGCAGGCGGGCCATCACCTGTTCCATGCTGCCACGCTCTTTGCGCGGTTTGAGCGATGCAAAGAGAACCCCACTGTTGCGCTGCCCGCCGCCGGTAAAGGCCACCACATGCGCCACCGCCGGATCCTGGCCCACTTCACGACTGAAATCTTCCACTTTGCGCCGCATGGCCTGGAAGGAGATACCCTGATCCCCCTGAATGGTGCCGATCAGCCGGGCAATATCCTGTTGCGGAAAAAATCCCTTGGGAATGGTGATATACAGGTAGACATTCAAGGCGATGGTAACCGCCAGCCCCAGCATGGTCAACACCGGATGGCGCAACACCCCATCGAGCGTGCGACCATAAAAACGCAACACCGCGCCATAGAGGGGTCCATGGTCCGTCTCACCCCGCGCACTGGATCCGGGCGGCACGGCACGCAACAAACGGGCACACATGGCCGGTGTGGTGGTCAAAGAGACCAGCAGCGACACCAAAACCGCAATGCTCAAGGTGACGGCAAATTCGCGAAACAGTCGCCCGACAATGCCACCCATGGCCAGAATGGGAATAAAGACCGCCACCAGCGAAACACTCATCGACAACACGGTAAAACCCACCTCGCGCACCCCCTGCAGGGTGGCCTGCAGCGGGCTCAACCCTTTTTCCAAATGGCGGGTAACATTTTCCAACACCACGATGGCATCATCGACCACAAAACCGGTGGCGATGGTCAAAGCCATCAGGGAGAGATTATCCAGACTGTAACCGCACAAATACATGACGCCAAAGGTACCCACCAGCGAAACCGGGACCGCAACCGTCGGAATCAAGGCCGCCCGCACGTTGCGCAAAAAAAGAAAAACCACCAGAATCACCAGAAAAATGGCAATCAGCAAGCTCTGTTCCACCTCCTGCAGCGAGGCACGAATGGTCGGGGTACGATCCATCAGCACATTGAAGTCGATTTCTCCGGGAATAATGCTGCGCAAAGAGGGCACCAAGGCCCGTATGCGACCAACCGTCTCGATGATATTGGCCCCGGGTTGTCGGGAGATGAGCAACAACACCGCTGGTTTGCCATCCGCCATGCCGGCATTGCGCAGATCCTGCACCGAATCGACCACCTCGCCCACGTCACGCAAACGCACCGGTCCGTTATTGCGCCAGGTGACGATAATCGAACGATACTGCGCCGCCTTGCTGGCCTGATCGTTGGCATCAATGCTCCATTGCCGATCCTGCTCTTCGACAACCCCTTTCGGGCGGTTGGCGTTGGTGGCGGTGATGGCAGCCCGCACCTCTTCAAAACCGATCCCTGTCGAATGCAGCTTGTTCGGATCCAACTCCACCCGCACGGCAGGCAGCGAACTGCCACCCAAACTGACCTGACCCACTCCCTGCACCTGCGCCAGCTTTTGTGCCAGCACCGTCGCTGCCAGATCATACATCTCCCCTTGCGTTTTGCTGTCGGAGGTCAGGGCAAGCACCATGATCGGCATATCAGCCGGATTAACTTTACGGTAGGTGGGATTGGAGGGCAAATTGGCGGGCAACATGGCCCGTGCCGCATTGATCGCCGCCTGCACGTCACGAGCGGCCCCATCGATATTGCGGCTCATGTCAAACTGCAGAATGATCCGGGTACTGCCCAAAGAGCTGCTGGAGGTAATCTCGGTCACCCCGGCAATGCGGCCCAGGGTTCGTTCCAAAGGGGTGGCGACAATCGAGGCCATGGTCTCCGGACTGGCTCCAGGCAACCCTGCCGAAACGGCAATGGTGGGAAAATCCACTTGCGGCAAAGGAGCCACCGGCAACAATCGAAAACCCAACCAACCGGCCAACAGCACCGCCATGGTCAACAGTGTCGTGGTTACCGGTCGATAGACGAAAAGCGCCGACAGATTCACCGGGCAGACTCCCGCTGCTGCCACAACCGCTGACGCCAGAGTGACACCCTTTGCGCCCAGCGATCAAAAGTCAGATAGATGACCGGTGTGGTAAACAGCGTCACCAACTGGCTGAGCAACAAACCACCCACCATGGTCACCCCCAACGGCTGCCGCAACTCGGAACCCACACCACCGCCGATCATCAACGGCAACGCCCCCAACATGGCCGACAGGGTGGTCATCAAAATGGGACGAAAACGGAGCAGACAGGCCTGATAAATGGCCTCGCGGGGGGACATCCCCTGCTGCCGCTCGGCTTCCAAAGCAAAATCGATCATCAAAATGGCATTTTTTTTGACGATGCCGATCAACAGGACAATACCGATAATGGCGGTAATGCCCAGATCCATATCCGCCAGCAGCAAGGCCAACAAGGCCCCCACCCCTGCCGACGGCAGGGTGGAAAGAATGGTCACCGGATGAATGTAGCTCTCGTAGAGTACCCCCAGGACAATATACATGGTGATCACTGCCGCCAGAATCAGCCACAACTCGTTGGCCAAGGCGACGCGAAAGGCATGGGCGGCACCCAAAAAGGTGGTTTGAATGTGGGTGGGCAGGCCGATCTCCCGCGCAGCCTGCTCAATGGCCTCTACCGCCGCCCCCAAAGAGGCTCCCGCAGCCAGATTGAACGAGAGGGTCACCGCCGGAAACTGCCCCTGCCGGTTCAATACCAAAGGGGCCAACCGCTCCTCGACCCGGGCCACCGTACTCAAAGGGACCAGACTGCCGTTGGCCGCCGCCACCCGCAAGGCGGTAATCGAGCCGATACCCTGTTGATGGTTGCCTTTGACCTCCAAGACCACCCGATACTGATTGGACTGGGTAAAGATGGCAGAGATCAAACGTTGCCCGAAGGCGTTATACAGCACATTGTCGATGGCCGCCGAAGTAACCCCCAACCGCCCTGCGGCATCCCGATCGATCACCAGATAGGCCTGCAACCCCTCCTCTTGCAGGTCACTGGTCACATCACGCAAACTCTCCTCCTGGGCCAGACGTTCCAGCAAACGCGGGGTCCATTCGGCCAGATCTACCTGACTGGGCGACTCCAGAGTAAACTGGTATTGGGTGCGACTGATACGCTCTTCGATGGTCAAATCCTGGACCGGCTGCAAATAGAGGGTTACACCCGGTACTTGGGCCACGCTCTGCTGCAAACGGGCCAAAACGGTTGGCAGCGACTCGCCCCCCCGTTCTTCCCGTGTTTTCAGAGCGATGAGCAGCCGGCCACTGTTGAGGGTAACATTGGTGCCATCCACCCCGATATGGCTGGTCACCCCCTGCACCGCCGGATCAGCCAGCAACACCCGACTCAAATTTTGCTGATGCTCGACCATGGCGGCAAAGGAGCTGGTGGCCGAGGCCTGACTGATCCCTTGCAGCAACCCGCTATCCTCCAGGGGAAAAAACCCCTTCGGAATCACCAGCGCCAGCCAGACGGTCAGTGCCAGCGTGGCCAGGGCCACCAGCAGCGTCACCCCTTGATGGGCCAACACCCGCTGCAAAAGACGGCCATAGCCGTCAATCACCGCCTGCACCATTCCCCCCCCTGTTCCGCTTTCGTGCGGCTTGACAGGCGGCAACAGACGGGCACACATCATCGGGGTCAAGGTCAAGGAGACCAACGCGGAAATCAGAATTGCCACCGCCAGGGTGATGGCAAACTCACGAAACAGTCGCCCCACCACATCGGCCATGAACAGCAGTGGAATCAAAACGGCAATCAGGGAAAAGGTCAAAGAGACGATGGTAAAGGCAATCTGCCGCGAGCCATCCAGCGCTGCCTGCAGCGCCGATTTGCCCTCTTCCCGATGGCGAGAGATATTTTCGATCACCACTATGGCATCGTCGACCACAAAGCCGGTGGCAATGGTCAGGGCCATCAGGGTCAGATTGTTGATGGAAAATTCGGCCAGATACATGACGCCAAAGGTGCCGACCAAAGAGAGCGGCACGGCAATGCTGGGAATCAGGGTGGCGGCCAGATTGCGTAAAAAGAGCAGAATAACCATTACCACCAGGGCAATGGCCAACATCAACTCAAACTGCACGTCGCGCACGGCGGCACGAATGGTCAAGGTGCGATCACTGGCTTCGATCAGCTCAATGCTGCCCGGCAGCGAGGCGCGCAAACGGGGTAACAGCTCCTTGACCCGCTCGGCCACCTGGATCACATTGGCACCCGGCTGCCGTTGGATCTGCACGATGATCGCCTGTTGCATCCCCGACCAGGCGGCCAGACGAATATTTTCCGCCCCTTCGACCACCTCGGCCACCTCCTGCAAACGGATCGGTGCCCCGTTGCGGAAGGCAATGACCAGTTGGGCAAATTCGCTGGCCGATTTGATCTGATCGTTGGCATCGATGGTGCTGGCCCGACTCGGCCCATCAAAACTTCCTTTCGGCTGATTGACGTTGCCGTTGGCAATGGCCTGGCGCAACTCCTCCAGCCCCATGCCGTAGGCCGCCAGGGCCGACGGATTGACCTGAACACGAATGGCCGGGCGCTGGCCACCACTCAAGGTGACCAGGCCGACACCGGAGAGTTGGGAAATTTTTTGCGCCACCCGGGTCTCCAGCAAATCCTGCACCCGGGGCATCGGTAATGTTTGTGAGGTGGCCGCCAGGGTCAAAATCGGCGCATCCGCCGGATTGACCTTGTAATAGATGGGCGGAGCAGGCAGATCAGTGGGCAGCAGGTTGGCGGCAGCGTTGATCGCCGCCTGCACCTGCTGTTCGGCCACATCCAGTGTCAAATGCAAGACAAACTGCAGGGTGATCAACGATGAACCACCAGAACTGGTGGAAGAGAGGCGATTGAGCCCCGGCATTTGCCCGAACTGCCGCTCGAGAGGGGCGGTGATCGACGAGGTTATCACCTCCGGGCTGGCACCCGGATAGAGGGTGACCACCTGAATGGTGGGATAGTCCACCTCCGGCAAGGCCGATAACGGCAACAGCCGATAGGCAAAAATACCGGCCAACAGAATGGCAACCATCAACAAAGTGGTTGCCACGGGCCGCATGATAAAAATTCGGGATGGATTCATCGCCTACGGCTCCCCGGCAGGCCGCCCCCGTTTATCGGCACCACCCTCCCCCGTCGGACGCCCTTTTTGCCTCTCCTCTGAACCCTTTTTCTCGGCAGGCTGCCCCTCTTTGTGTTCAGCGTCAGCCCTCGGCTCCTGAATCCGGCTTCCTTCGCGCAGTTTATCCACCCCCTCCACGACAATGTTATCCCCCGCTTGCAGCCCCTCTTCGATGGCCGTCACCTCCCCCTGCACCGCTCCTGTTTTGACCATTTGCTGGCTGACCGTCTGATCCTCTTTGACCCGGTAGACATACAACCCCTTGCGACTGTGCTGCACGGCGGGCGAAGGAATCAACAAAGCCTGCGGATATTCGGCCAGAGTCAAGGAGACGTTGACAAACTGATGGGGAAACAGCTTGCCATCCTCGTTGGCAAACTCTGCCTTCAATTTGACCGTGCCGGTACTGCTATCGATCTGGTTGTCCAGGGTGACCATTTTGCCTTCCGCCAGCCGGTTTTTGCGCTCCCGATCATAGAGAGTGACCGGCAACGTCGCCCCCGGACGCCAATATTGCAACAGACGGGGCAGTTGATCTTCCGCCAGGGTAAACAACACCTGAATCGGACGGATTTGCGCAATCGTGACCAAACCGTTGCCATCGCTCTGGCGAATCATGTTGCCCGGATCCACCTGACGCAACCCGGTCACCCCCTTGATCGGGGCCGTAATCCGGGTATAAGAGAGCTGCAGCGCCGCACTCTCAACCAGCGCCTGATCCACCTGCACACTGCCTTGATATTGCCGAACCAGGGCCAGTTGCGTATCGGCCTGCTGGCGGGAGACCGAATCCTCCTTGAGCAGCGTCCGGTAACGGTTGGCATCGCGCTGGGCATTTTCCAACAAGGCCTGATCTTTTGTCAGCTGCCCCCTGGCCTGATCCAACTGAATCTCGAACGGTTTCGGGTCGATCTCCGCCAGCAACTGACCCGCTGTCACCGTCTCCCCCTCCTGAAAAAACACCCGCAACAACGGACCATCCACCCGGCTGCGCACCACCACCCATTGCGCTGGCAGCACCGTGCCCAGCGACTCCAGCTGCAAGCGGATCGGACCGGTCGTCACCTGGGCAGTCACCACCGGCACCGGCCCCCCCTTGCCACGCCAATCCCCTTTACCACCCTTGCCACCCTCCCCCCCTTTGCCCGCCTGCCCGGGCAGATAGGGGGCAATCTGCGGCCATTGCTGCCAGATGATGCCGATCAGCGCCAGCAGCAACAGCAAGCCAATCCTGCGCCCCCAAGGTTTGCCAGGGGGAGGGTTGGCCTCGGCGGGCAGAATTTTGTCCGTCATCTGCCGCACTGCTTCTGCCTGCTCTGCTTGCTCTGTCTGTTCACCACCCATCGTCTCCACTCCCTCGCACAACTGGCCCTTCACTTCCCCCCCGCAAAACTATACGCCAGAGCGAAGAGCAATGCACGCACCGCCCTGCATGCTCTCCCCATTGCCTCTCCATCCGGCAAATAATCATAGCGCATCGTTTCGCCAATGAAGTAGAATTGGTGTCGTCAATCATTGTATCGGATCTACCACTTTATAAGCTCCAGAAAGTCATCGGCATGCCTACACGCTCTGCACTCTCTCATTTCTCCTTGCTCTGCTGTGGCGCACTGTTGGCCATGGCAACGGCTGGCACCGCCGTGCAGGCCGGTGCTGCCGACTCACCGGCAACCATTCAACAGGCCGCCGAACAAGGCGACCCCCGCGCCCAGGCGACGCTGGGCGAAATGTATCACTCCGGCAACGGCGTACCCCGCAACAGCCAGGAAGCGGCCAAATGGTTCCGCAAAGCCGCCGAGCAGGGCAACTCCAGTGCCCAGTTCAGCCTGGGACTGCTCTATGAACTGGGTGACGGTGTTCCTCAAAATGAGCGGCAAGCGGCGGAATGGTTCCGCAAAGCGGCGGAACAGGGCAACAGCGTCGCCCAATCCAGCCTGGGTCGCCGCTATGGCGAAGGGGATGGTGTACCCCAGGATTGGCAGGAGTCGGTCAACTGGTTTCGCAAAGCCGCCGAACAGGGCGACGATCTGGCCCAGCTCACCTTGGGCGAAATGTATGAAAACGGCGAAGGGGTGAAAAAAAACGAGCAGGAAGCAGCACGCTGGTACAGCAAAGCCGCCGAGCAAAACAATGCCGAGGCTCAATACCATCTGGGTCTGCTCTACCAACAGGGTAAAGGGGTGAACAAGGATCTACAGCAGGCCTATCTTTGGCTGACCCTGGCCGGCAACCACCCTTACCAGAGTGAAACCTTTGCCCCGCAGGTTGAAGCGGCCATCAACGCCCTGGGCAACAGTTTGAGCCCGGCACAAAAGTCGGAAGTGGCAAAACAGGTCGAAAGTTGGCGACCCGGCAAGCCGTAAACAGCACACGCCATCACCTGCTCGTGTCTGGCTCAAGCTCGTGCTGCAGTTGGCGAAACTGCAGCAAGGCCTGGGCAATCGCCTCTCTGGTCTCCTGCCGGTAGCGATCGCCCGCCGTGGAACGGGCCCGGTTGAACCACAATTCGCCTCCGGCAAAGGAGGCCATCTGCTGCCGGGAGATGCCCTGGCCGCTCCGGGCTTGCAGACGGTGCTGGGCGTGGGCCAGCGGAATCACCCACTGACTATCAATCTGTTCCAACTGCTGCAACACCGCAGACAAGGGTAAGGCGGGCATGGCCTCCAGCAAAGATTGCAGCGCCAGAATGCACTGCTGCAATCCCTCGCGGGGTTGCAAAGCCAGCGGACCGCTCTCCTCAGCAAAATTTTCTTGTTCTGCCCACAGCGGCTGCGGTTGACGTCGCCAGAAGCGGGCGGCCAGCAGCGCCAGCGCCAGCGCCAGCAAGGTGCCTGGCCAGGTATCCGGCCAGCTTGCCGCCGCAACCACCGGTTTTGCCGCCAGAATCAGGGCCAGCAGGGTGGCCAGCAAGGCCACAAGCGGAGCCAGATAACGGTTCATTGGCAATCTCTCCTCTCCCCCCTTCGTCATCCCATCCCCATGCGCCAAAAGGCTTCCGCCACCCCGATCAACGCCTCACCGATGATCAATCCGGCAGCCCAGGGCACCAGCACATTTTCCGAATAGGCGCAACCACGCCATTTTTCGATACGAATCTGGGCCAGACAGCCCAATCCATAGGTCAAGGTGATGGAAAAAGGCAGATACATGGCCAAACCAACCATGATGCCCAACCCTCCCACCGGTGTCCACTCCAGCAACATACCCGCCAAGCCGCCCAGCATAAATTTATCAAAGGGAATCTGTTGATTCTGCACCGCTTCGATCACCCCGGCCAAGGCACTGGCCTGCGGTGCCGGCAAGGGGGTGTTGGGACCAAAACCGGGCGTTGTCGCTCCGCCCCCCTGCCACAAGGCGTAGATGACCGCAAAGGCCACCACCACACCAATCCAGGAGAGGGAAAACTCCAGCACCTGCTGTTGCACAGGACGGTTGCCGACCAGAAAACCGGTTTTCAGATCCTGCATCATATCGGCGCTTTGTCCGATGGCGACACTGATCGCCACCCCCATGGCCAGGGCAGCCACCACTTCACCGCCCAGCAAAGCCATGGTCAAGGCCACAGAGACCAGTGTCATGCCGGACATGGGGGAAATATCGGTCATCCCGGTTGACTGGGCCACAATCAGCCCGGCCACCCCCAGCCACAAGGTACCCACCAGCGTGGCCAGCACCGCCCGCCACAAAGGAACCTGGGCGGTACTCCAGGAGGCAAAAAAGAGCAGCAGCAAGGCACCGAGCAATCCGGCCAGCAAGATCCATGGCGATATTTCACTCCCTTTGCCGCGCTGCTCTGCCGAACCCCCGACCACCTGGGTCAACGAGCGCAACGCCGCCATAATCATCGGCACGCTGACCAGCATGGCCATGATCGCCGCCCCGATCAACACGCCAATGCCCAATGGTCGCAACGCCTTGTCATAGATAAACGCCACCAAGGCACCATTGGCCAGATCGGCAGCAGGCCAGTTGGCCTGCACCATCGCCGGTGCGATGAACCACCAGGCGGCCACCCCCCCGAAAAAAAACGGCAAACCACCACGCCCAGCCAATAATCCGGAGGCAAAGGTCATCGGTGACAGATAGAGAGCCGCCGAGACATAGACCGGCAACAGACCGAAGCTCAAAGAGAGTTCATCATTTTCCACCACCCCCGGCAGGTTCAGCCAACCACTGATCAGCAGCAGTTTCCAGCCGGCACCCAGCATACAGCCGTTGAGCAACAAACGGACTTTTTCTCTCCCCGCCGAACCGGAGCGGAGGATGGTTGCCACCGCCGTGCCGGTCGGAAAACGCAAGCGGTCGATTTCAATCATTTTACGCCGCAAGGGAATGATCAACACCACGCCAAGAAAGGCCCCACCCACCCCGGCGGCCAGCAACGGCCAGGGAGAAAAGGGGGCAATGGTGCCGCTGCTGTGCAACAGGAACAGAGTCGGCAGGGTAAAAACCACCCCCGAACCGGCAGTAATGATGGCGGCAGCGATGGTCTGGTTGAGATTGTTTTCGATCACCGTCCCCCGCCAGTTGCGGCCACGCAATAAGAGATAACCGATCAAGGCGGCAATCGCTGAACCGCTGATGGCAAACCCCAGCTTGAGGGCGGAATAGATCAGGGCAATGTTGAGCAAAATGCCGGAAAGAATACCCAAAGCCAGCGCCTGCCATGTCAACTCCCGGTAGGGGGTCTGCCACTCTTCATCTGCCTGCATCGCTCTTGCTCCCTGTCGTTTCCCTGCCCTTTTTCGCCTGCCGCTGGCAAAAGGATCAACAGCAGCGGCCAGAAGTCTATTGGCGGATGGTTAACCGCTTTCAGCTCCATTGCAAGGTTTGAAAGAGATGCGTGGCAGTAAATCACCAACTCCGGCTCAAGTCGTACTTGCCCGCAGAGGGCAAGCGTTCTACACTGTTGCCGGTGATCAAACAGACTGCCACCGCCAGGGAGATGGAGATGCTATCCCTTTTGCACTTTTCCGATTGTCATTTACTGGCCGATCCGCAGGGAACACTCTACGGCGCACAACCAGCGCACTGCCTGGAACAACTGCTGCAGGCGGCCCACCCCTGGGCACAAGCGTGCCAATTGGCCATTGTCACCGGAGATTTGACCCAACATGGCGAACCCGAAGCCTACCAACGGGCGGAACAGATGTTTCAACGTTTGGGCTGTCCGGTTTATACCCTGCCTGGCAATCACGATCGACCGGAGATCATGCAGGAACAACTGAGCGGACAACCCATCCGTTGGCAATCCTCCCTGACAGAGGGTGGCTGGCAGATGCTCTTTCTCAACTCCCTGTTGCCGGAACAAACGGAAGGCTATCTCGATGCGAGCGCCCTGCAGCAACTGCAGCAACAGCTGCAAAACGGCCCCGACCTGCCTGCGCTGCTTGCCCTGCATCACCAACCGGTGGCGGTCGGCACCCCATGGATGGATCAGATCGGCCTGAGCAATCCAGAGGCGCTTTTTGCCCTGCTGCAGCACCACCCGCGCGTGCGCCTGATTCTCTTCGGCCATATTCACCAACCGCTCGACACCGTTCAGCAATCGATCCGGCTGCTTGGCACCCCTTCCACCTGTGTGCAGTTTGTCCAGGGTACGGCGGAACCGGAATTCATTCTCGACCAACCGGCCTTTCGCTGGCTGCGCTTGCACGATGACGGCAGTATCGAGACAAAAGTGATCCCCTGTTCAATTGCCAAAGGATAACCATGAAACTTGCCGTCCTTGTCTGTGTCATGGAACGCTACAGCGATCAAGAATCCTGCGCCCATAAAGGCAGCGAAGCGCTTGCCGACCTGTTACAAGAGAAATTGCAGGATCTGGGTTGGGATGTTCCCGTAGAGCGCATTCGCTGCTTCGGGCGTTGTGCGCAAGGGGCCAATCTGCGCATTGCCCCCGGCGGACCATTTTTTCATGAAATGACCCCTGCCCGGCTGGATGAGGTGATTGCGGCCATCGACAACATGATGCCAAAAAACAGCCTCACCACCCTGACCGGAGATATTACCCGTCTGCACATGGATGCCATCGTCAATGCGGCCAACCCCTCCCTGCTGGGCGGCGGCGGTGTGGATGGTGCCATCCATCGGGCCGGAGGCCCTGCCATACTGGCCGCCTGCCAGGAGATCCGCCAGCAGCACTATCCAGAAGGGTTGCCCCCCGGAGAAGCGGTGATCACCACCGGC
>PDZV01000080.1 GCA_002753135.1 Magnetococcales bacterium WMHbinv6
GCAGCACAGTTGTTCGCGCATTGCATCCGGGGTGATGTGGGGCAAGGGTTTTTCTCCGGCGGGATGAATGCGATCGACCAGCACCAGATCGGCTTGCCGGAAACAACGGAGAAAATCGTCCAGCAAAGAGTTGACCCGACTGTAACGGTGGGGTTGAAACAGAGCTACCAGACGACGTTCGCTGCCAAACCCCTCCCGGACACCCTGCAAGGTGGCGGCAATTTCGGTGGGATGGTGGGCGTAGTCGTCGATAATGACCCGTTCTGCCGTGTTGCAGAGCAGATCAAAGCGACGGCGTACCCCTTTGTATTGATCCAAAGATTGATCGATCACCGGCCAGGGAATTTCCAACTCCAGAGCGACGGCGATGGCTGCCAGGGCGTTGCTGACGTTATGTCGTCCCGGCAAGGCCAAGCCGACCTCGCCCAATAGCGTACTCTTGCCGCTGACCGGGTCCAGACGTTGCACGGCAAAGCGGGTGCGATCCCCTTCACGGCGGATATGGACAGCCTGGTAATCGGCCCCATCCTGCAACCCGTAGGTGATCACCCGTTTATCGATCAAACGGGGCACCATGGCCGCCACTTCGGGATGATCGTGGCAAAGGACGGCTAAACCGTAAAAAGGAATTTTTTCAACAAAACTCAGAAAAGCCTGGCGAATGGCATCAAAGGTGCCGTAGTGATCCAAATGTTCCGGATCCATGTTGGTTACCACGGCAATAATCGGAAACAGTTTGAGAAAGGAGCCGTCGCTCTCATCTGCTTCGGTGACCATAAAATCACCGTAGCCCAGACGGGCGTTGCTGTCAAAAGCGTTGACGATACCGCCGTTGACCACGGTCGGGTCCATGCCTGCCCGTCCCAGCAAGGTGGCCACCATCGAGGTGGTGGTGGTTTTGCCATGGGTGCCGGCGATGGCGATGCCATATTTGATGCGCATCAATTCCGCCAGCATTTCCGCCCGGCGGGCGATGGGAATACGCAGACGACGGGCCGCCAGCAATTCCGGATTGTCTTGCCTCACCGCAGAGGAGTGGACGACCACATCCGTTTCCGCCACATTTTGTTCGGCATGGCCGATATGGATGGTTGCGCCCATGCTGCGCAGACGTTGTACCGAAGCGTTCTCCGTCAGATCCGAGCCGGAAACCCGGTAGCCAAGATTGAGCAGCACTTCGGCAATGCCACTCATGCCGATGCCACCAATACCGACAAAATGGAGTCTACGGATCTTTTCGTACATGGTTGTTCACCACCCTCATGCCACATCCTGTTGATAATATCGTCATGCCCAGCCGCTGGCCTTTGTCCGCCTCTGCCCGGCGCAACAGAGCCACACAACACACGACCAGTAAGACACTGCACCTTTCGTTAACGCTTTGCAAGGGTGAAAGTGCGGGGCGACGCCGGATGCTGCCGGATGCCATTTCAAGGGAGATCAGGCTGTGGATTGTCCTGATAACCCATGGCATGCAACTGCTGGCGGGCGATGGCGACATCATCAAAAGGATGGGTGCCATCGGCGGTAATTTGCACCGTTTCATGTCCTTTGCCGACCAGCAGGATGGCATCACCGGGGGCAGCCAGGGCCAATGCCTGGACGATGGCCTGTTGCCGATCAGCAATTTCCATGGTTTGTCCAGGGGTATTGGCACAACCGGCCAACACCTCCTGACGGATGGCGGCTGGATTTTCCGAACGGGGATTGTCATCGGTAACCAGAGCAATATCGGCCAAATTTCCGGCGATGGCCCCCATCAGTGGCCGTTTGCCCCGATCGCGATCACCGCCACAACCGAACAGCAGAATAATGCGCCCGGCGGTCAGGGGGCGTGTGGAGAGCAACAAACGCTGCAGGGCATCTGGCGTATGGGCATAATCGACCACCACTGCAAAAGGTTGACCGGCTTGAATGGTTTGCATGCGTCCGGGAGCGGGGCGAAAACAGGCCAATCCTTCGGCGATGCCCTGCCAGGGAATGTGCAATTGCCAACAGGCCGCAGCGGCTGCCAGCGCATTGGCCACATTGAAGCGGCCAGGACCAGGCAGATCAATCCATCGTTGCTCATCCGGGCCGTGCAGAAAAAAGCGGGAGGATTGCCAGGAGAGGGTCAACTCGGAGGTGCAAAAGGAGGGCAAATTGGCCAACGGCGATGAGAGCGCCTGGCTGCAAGAGGCACGAAACGTTGCCAGTGGCATGTGTCCCACACAGCTCTCAGCCAACCTGTTGCCCCACGCCTCTTCGATGCCGATGACGGCGGAGGCGGGTTGATCGCGCAGAAAGAGGGCGGCTTTGCTGGCAAAATAGGCCTGTTCGCTGCCGTGATAATCCAGATGGTCTCGGGTCAGGTTGGTAAAGAGGGCAACCTGCCAGGCAATGCCAGCCGTGCGGCGCTGCTCGAGGGCGTGCGAAGAGACCTCCATGACCACCGCCCGACACCCGGCATCCGCCAGTCGGCGCAACGTGGCCTGCAACGCAATCGGATCCGGTGTGGTCAGCGGGTTGGCCAAATCGATACCGGGGGCACGAATGCCGGTTGTGCCGATCACCCCGACCTTTTCCCGATAGGGATTCTGCCGGCGCAGAATGGACTCGATCATGGCGGCGGTACTGGTTTTGCCGTTGGTGCCGGTGATGGTGGCATCGGCATGAGTGGCATTGCCGAAGTGCTGCTCAATCTTGGCTACCGGGTTT
>PDZV01000032.1 GCA_002753135.1 Magnetococcales bacterium WMHbinv6
TCGGGGGTGGGGGGATGTCGGCATTTATTCGACTTAAATTAAGAACAAAATTTTTGATCATGTTGCTGGTCCCTCTCTGGGGCCTGATCTGGTTCGGCGGCTGGCGTATTTGGGATGGCTACAATACCAATGTACGCATGATCCAGGTGCGCGACATTGCCGAGTTGGCAGCTCATGTGGGTGCGTTGGTGCATGAGGTGCAAAAAGAGCGCGGCATGAGTGTGGGCTTTGTTGGCAGCAAAGGCAGCAAATTTCGTGACAACCTGCAGCCGCAACGCAAAGAGAGTGATCGTCGTCTGACCGTACTGCAAGAACGGTGGCAGGGTTTTGATCGTGCTTTGTTCGACGACGAATCGCGCCGCAACATGGAAAAGGCTCTGCAGCAGTTGCGTCAACTGGCCAATACCCGGCAGGAGGTTGATGGTCTGCATATCGATTGGCAAGCGGTGTTTGGCTATTACACGCTGATCAATCAAAGCCTGTTGCAGGCGATGGATGGCGTGGCCAAGCTGGCGCAGGGCAATGTCCGTTTTCTGGCTGAGGGGTATGTGCATCTGGTGGTCGGCAAGGAACAGGCTGGGCAGGAACGGGCCCTGTTGTCGAACACCTTTGCCCGCAACGCTTTTGCATCGGGAGTCTATCGACAGCTGTCGGTATTGGCGGCACGGCAGGAAGAGTCGTTGCATCGTTTCTTGCTCATGGTGCCGGAAGAGCGGGAGAATGTACAGCGGCGGATGAAAGAGGAGGCCTTTGTTCAGGTGGAAAACCTGCGGGAGAAGGCGCTTTCGACCAACGGCGTATTGAACAGCGGCGACAAATTGGGTGTGGAGGCAACGGAATGGTTTCAGACTTCCACCCGTCGGATCGATCTGTTGCGTGAGATAGAGGAGAGGGTCACTGACTCCTTGATGCAACGGGCCGAAGGGATGGCGAGGGATGCGCAATTTGATTTTTGGCTTTATATGGGGGTGACGCTGCTGATGACCCTGGGTGCCTCCTGGCTGGGTATCGTGATCTCCCGCGAGGTACTGGGGCAGGTTGGTGGCGAACCGGCAACGGTGATGAGCCTGGTGCAGGAGGTGGCGCAAGGCAACCTGTTGCTGGGCAGTCAGCGGCAGGCGGGTGAGGGTATTTATGGTGCCATGCTGGGTATGGCGCGTGATTTGGCGTCAATCATGCGGGGTATTGCCCGTGAAGGGGCCACGCTGCTGGCGGTGGTGGAGACCTCGTCGGCGATCAAGGAACGTTTGAACAGTGATGCCAAAGGAATTCGCGACACGGTCAATCAGGTCTCTGCCGCCAATAATCGGGTGGATGAACGCATCACCGAGATGCGCGGCGGTTTGGATCAGGTCGGCGAGGCCCTGGAAGAGATTCGGCAACGGGGTGAGCAGCTTTCCAATAATATGAGTACGATTGCTGCTGCGACCGATCAGACTTCGCAGAATGTGGTGACCGTGGCCTCGGCTGCAACCGAAATGACCGCATTGATCGAAGGGGTGAATCGCAACTTGGGGCAGATGCGCGATGCGGTGCAAGATGTTTCGGATAATATGCGACAGATGTTGAAGTCGCAGGAGGATGTGCGCCACTGCAGTGAAAATGCCCGTCAGGAGTCGGAACGGGCGGGCAAACAGGCCATGGGTACGCGGGAGGTGATGAAGCAGTTGGCACACGCCACGCGGGAGATTGGCAAGGTGATCACGGTGATTCGCAGCATTGCCGATCAGACCAATTTATTGGCCTTGAATGCCTCGATTGAAGCGGCGGGTGCCGGGGCGGCGGGCAAAGGGTTTGCGGTGGTGGCCAACGAGGTGAAGGCGCTGGCGCGGCAATCTTCCGAGGCGACCCGTTTGATTCAACAGCGGGTGGAGGAGATTCAACGCAGTTCCGGTGCGGTGGAGGCGGTGGTCGGCGAGGTGGTTGCCATCATCGGTGGGGTATCGCGCCTGAATGACGAAATTTTATCGGCAGTGCAGGGACAGGATACGCTGGTTCGCAATATCTCCTCGGCCATGGAAGGGGTGTCGGGAGCAGCACAAGAGGTGACGCGCAGTGCCGATGAAATGGAGTTTGCGGCCCAGGAGGTGGCCCGTTCCACCCATGAGGTCTCTTCGGGCAGCGTGGAGATTGCCCGCTCGGTGAGCGATGTGGCGCAGGCGGCCAAGGATACGGAACGGGCCATTCGGGCAGCCAGTCAGGGAGCCGTCTCTGCCCGCCATTTGGGCGAAAAACTCTATCAGGAGACGGTACGGGTCAAGCAGTTGGGGGAAGAGTCGTTGATGCTGGTCACCATGATGGATGATTCGGTACACATGGATAAGCAGATGAACAGCATGGTCATGGCCGCCAGTCATGCCCTGGAAAAGGCCCGTTCCGGCTTGACCATTGAAACGGCGGCCTTTGATTTGGCCAAAGTGAAAAAGGCCCATTTGGATTGGTTGCTGCGTCTGCATCAAATTATCGGTGGCCGGATGACCATGAAGCCGGAAGAGGTGAGCAGTGGCCGCGATTGTGCCTTGGGGAAATGGTATTATTCGGAAGGAGAACAGCGTTTCGGCCATCTGCCGATGTTTGTTGAAATGGGGCGGGTCCATCTGCAGGTACATGAAACCGCACGGCATATTGTGACCTTGATGCAATCCGGCCAAGCGGAGGAGGCCATCAACCGTTTGCACGAGTTTGATCGCCTGCGCGAAGAGCTGTTCCGCTTGTTGGATCAACTGTTTATGGTGTAACAGCGGGGGGTGTCTCTTCTTTGTTTTCGATCAGGCTGTAGAGCAGGCGAATCTCTTCTGGCCAGAGGGTTTCGTCGATGGTTTCCAGAATCAGGGGAATCTCCTCCAGGTGCGGATCGTTGACGATGCAGCGGAAGGGAGAGAGGCCCAATTTGCCTTTACCTAAACTTTCGTGGCGATCAACCCGACTGCCCAAATCCGGTTTGGAGTCGTTGAGGTGCATCCCTTTGAGGTGGCGATAGCCGACGATACGCTCAAATTGGGCAAAAAAGTGCTGATAGCCTTCCGGGGTGCGCAGATCATAGCCGGCGGTGAAGGCGTGGCAGGTGTCGATGCAGACGCCGATGCGCGTTTGATCTTCAACCCGGTCGATCAGTTCGGCCAGATGTTCCAGTTTGTAGCCCAGGTTGGAACCCTGTCCGGCGGTATTTTCAATGACGGCGGTGACTCCTTCGGTGGCGTCGAGGGCGCGGTTGAGGGCTTCGCCGATGCGGTCAAGGCAGGTTTCTTCTGAGATAAGGCGCAGATGGCTGCCAGGATGAAAATTGAGCAGCGGCAGGCCCAGTTGCTGGCAGCGGCGCATTTCATCGATAAAAGCGTGCAGGGATTTTTGCCAGGCATCCGGGTCGGGATTGCCAAGATTGATCAGGTAGCCGTCGTGCGGCAGCAGGTGTTGCGGCTGGAAAGCGTGCGCCTCCATATTGGCACGAAATCGTTCCACCTGAGCCGAAGACAAAGGAGCGGCTTGCCATTGCCGTTGATTTTTGGTGAACAGGGCAAAGGCTCTGGCACCGATAGCGGCGGCGTTGAGTGGCGCATTTTCGATACCGCCGGCGATGCTGACATGGGCACCGATACGTTTCATCGCTGGTGCATTATCTCTTTTTGCCGGATGATTTTTTCGGATCCGGTTTTTTTTTGTTTGCGGTTGCTTTTTTCTCCGTTATCGCATGTTGGCAGGCGGCTTTTTCCTGTTTGACGGTGGGCAGCATGCTGTCGATCATGCTTTCAAACTCATCCACAATGTTGCTGGTGGTTTGTGCGATGCGGGCAGCCGCCAGTTTGGCCGACTTTTTTGTCGAGGCCCGTTTGGCTTTCACCGGTTGTTCCTGTTCCAGCGAGACGGCCAGATGGTCCTGGAAGAGCTGTTCTTCCACTTTCGCCGCTTTGCTGAGAGAGGGAGCGCTTTTTGTGGGCCGTGCGGCAGAGGTGGCCGAATCGGAGGCGGTGGCAAACGGATTGGGATGGGCTTTTTGTTTTTTCACGGAGAGGATTCCTTAATCAACGCAGGAACAGAGAGAGGATAACCAGAAACGAAAAGGCAATGACGCTGATCACGACACTGGAAAAAGCATCTTTTTTGACGTTGTCCATGCGTTTTTCCAGGGTATTGACCATGCGTCCCGATTCGGTGGCGGTATGGACGACCTCTTTGACTTTGCCCTGCAAACCCTCGAATTCGGCCAGCTTTCTCTTCATGCTGTCCTTTTCTTCTTTCTGGCCATCCAGCAGTTTATGGATGGTTTCCAGCAATTCATGCACATCGTTTTCCAACTGTTGGATACGTTGTTCATGTTGGGTCAGGACATCGTGGGTTTGGCCGACATAGTGTTGCAAATGATCGACCTGTTCATAAACGGAGACTTCTTCTTCCATGGTTGAACACCTTTGCTGACGGGAAAACGGCACAGTTCAAGGGGGATCATTGCCCTGAAGTTGCGCATACAAAGCCTCAGCGAGTTGCAAATCGGAAGGCTGGTTGATATTAAAGAAAGGGTCTGTCCACCCATCCTGTCGACTGAAGGATACCCGATGATGGGGGTGTTGTGCAAACCAGTCGCGCAAAGAACGGATACCTTGTTGCAAGGCAGTACGCAAGGGTTGTACCAGGGAACGATGCCAGAGTGCCACGACATAGTGACATTGTCCGGCGCTGCAGGCAACGGCGAGGGCCGGAGGTGGTTGTTCAGGCAGGGGTTGGCGCAGTTGCCGGAGCAGATCCCGGGGTAAAAACGGGAGGTCAACGGCCACGGAGAGAATCCAGTTGGCGTTGCTGTGCTGGAAGGCGGCTTCAATCCCGGCCAGTGGTCCCGAATAATCGGATTGCAGATCGGCGATTACCGGCAGACCGAAGGTGGCAAAACGTTGCGGATCACCATTGGCGCTGAGCAAAATGTGCGGCACCTGGGGGGTGAGACGTTCCAGAACATGGCACAACAGGGGGCGTCCGGCCAAAGGCAACAGGGCCTTGTCGGCATATCCCATGCGTCGACCCTGACCGCCGGCCAGCACCAGACCGATGAGGGAACCCTGGGTGAATGGATCGGGAGCGTGCGTAGTCATAGCACACCAAAAAGCACATTTTGCTCGGAAAAGCAAGCCGCTGTACGGTGTGAGAAGAGGGCGAAAAGCGCAATTGGCCAGATGGCAGATCATCTCTCTACCTGCTGCGGGTGGCTGGCTTTTTTCCCAGAGGAAAATAAACCATATTGCCCAGGACTTTTGCACAGACAATAGGAGGTATAATAAGGATTATGGAGTCGTTAAACACATTCTGGATTGTCGGTATCATCCTCAACGTGGTATTGACCGGGTTGGCGATTTTATGGCTTATCAAACAGAAGGGTAAAGAGTGACTGGCGTTGATTCGTTTTCTTGCGATTGTGGATTTTTTTTTCAAGAAAATGAAATTTAATTTACTTATGATTCGGGATGTGTATTATGTTGCTTGGGGTTGGTTGATGGCGATTCATGGGCGGCAAGTTTTTCATAGCATGAATAGCAGTCACCCCGGACAGTTGGGTGCGTAATGGTAGGAGATTGAGCCGTTTCCATTGCCGATTGATTCATCGCTTATTATACCTGCTGAGGTGAGGGCAAGCGGATTCCCACCAGAGCAATCAGGATTCTTTTCTTAGATCACATCATCAAGTGGAGGGTGTTGCATGGCCAAGGAGAAAAAAACAGGGACGGAACAGCAGAAGCTAGAGACAGCGATTGCCGAGTTATCTCTGGAAGAATTGGTGGCATTAAAGGCCAATGTGGAAGCGCTGATCAAACAGCGGCAACGGGAATACAAAAAAGAACTCTACAACCAGATGTTATCGATTGCACAGGTGGCGGGATTCGATTCGGTGGAGGCTTTTGTCTCCTCGCAAGGGCGCAGTCCGCGCAGTGACAAAGGGGTCCGCCTGCCGCCGAAATATTGTAACCCGGCGGATAACAAGCAGACCTGGTCCGGCAAAGGTCGCAAACCGGCCTGGGTGGTCTCGCATCTGCAACAGGGTGGCAAAATCGAGGAGCTGGAAATCGCTTGATCGAGTAGACGGCAGACCGCCATGAGCGGTTCAAGTTGCCAGGAAGTGGGCAATTTGTCCCGGTATTGATATTGAAGGCTGCCTGTGGCAGCGCCTGGTCTCTGACTGACCGCTTGCAGCGAGGTTGGACCGGGAGATTGCGCACGGACAGGAGAGGTATTTTTGCCAAGTTGGTAATATTTTCTGGAAATATTGCGGTGAGGAAGAGTATCATACCTCTTCCTCACTTTTTTTTGTGGGGAAGGGACTCCGCTCTGCCTGTTGTCCCAGGATGGTTCGTGTAGCCGGGTACCGCTGGTGAATACGCTGGCACAACAGGTGGATAACGCATGACAGGAGCGCACGGTGGCGCATTTTGACAGTCACATTTCTACCGGAGAGGCCAGAGAGCTTCTTAATCGTTTGGAATTACTTACCCTTTACCATGACGATTGGTTGTCAGCCTTCATTCGGGCCATTGTCTGTGATGAGCCGTTGGATGCCGACTATTTTTCGGAAGATGCCCACCTGACCTGTCGCTTTGGTCAATGGTTGGATCAGGAAATTCATGAATCATTACGACAGACAGCGATTGTCAGTGATATTCGTTTGATTCATCGCAGCATGCACCGTGCTTATCGTAACCTGTTTCTGGTCTGGCAACAAAATCGGCGTCTTTCTGCCCTCGAATACGATGAAGCCAATGTAAAAAAGACTGCGTTTCAGTTGTCGGTCAGCACCTTGCAATTCATGATCTATGATTATCTGTTTCAGGTGGATCCGCTGACCAAAACCTTGAACCGGACCAAATTGCTTTCCACTTTGGAACGGGAACGGAATCGCATTTCCGAGACCGGAGAGCAGAGCGTGATCGTGATGGTGGATATTGATTATTTCAAAAAGATCAATGATACCTATGGTCATGTGGTCGGGGATACGGTATTGGTGCAGGTGGCGTTGTTTTTATCCTCTTCGTTGCGTCCGATGGATATTACCTTTCGTTACGGCGGCGAAGAGTTTCTCGTTTATCTCCCCGGAGCCGGAGAAAAAGAGGCAGTTGCCATATTGGAACGGATTCGCACCAGTCTGGTGGAAAACCGCATCATGATCGATGCCGGACGGGAGATTCATATCAGCGCCTCCTTTGGTGCCACGTTATTGGATCCGACGGCAGAGATTGCCTTTTCCATCGAAAAGGCCGATCGGGCGCTCTATAAAGCCAAACAGATGGGACGCAATCGGGTGGTTTGGCTGGATTAGGGGGGGTGGGGTACTCCCCTGGTTGCCAGCGGATCCATGCAACGTTTTATAACGATTCTGCCATCGGAAGCCAGTTCTTCCGATGGCAGAAAAATTTTCAGGGTATACAGCACACGATGGTTGACCAACCGACGCTTAGGAGTCTGGCAAAAATAACTTGGGCATCTTGCTTGTCTTTTTCTCCTCCTGCGTCGTTGCAAAAACGTTTACATACTAGGGCGTGTTGACATTTGAGGCTCGGTGGCCTTCAGACAAGGCGCGGGGAGGCGAGCAGCGCAGCATACACGGTCGTATGTGAGCAGCGGAGCCTCCCCGCAACGCAGGATCAAGGCCTCCGAGGCCAAATGTCAACACGCCCTAAAAGTATGCGCACGTTTTTGCGTCTGGCAGGAGGAGCAAAATCCGGCGCAATCTGCACAAGTTATTTTCGCCAGGCTCCTTAAGCGGCGATCGGCATGGACTTCCCTTTACCCGTGCGGGATGTCTCTGGATATAGATCCTTGTTTCGTGTACCGATTTGTTTGCGGAGTTGTTTGCGCAAGGCTTTGACGCTGCCAGCCTGTCGCAAAATGTGCGGATTGATGAAGAGAGTATCGCCCTGCTGACCCAGCAACATGCCGCCCCAACCGCATTGCCGGATGCGGTTGTCGTTGTTGACAAAACGGATTCCGGGAACTTCTTCAGGGAGTTCCTGATCATTTTGTACGTCAGCGATGGGTTTGTGACCATGGATGACGGTACGAATACCCAACTCACGGAGAATGGCGGCAGTTTGCGCACCGCGCAGCTGACCGTTATAGGATTTCAGGGAATAATAATATTTCGGGCTTTTTATGTCGCCGATCAGGCGCATGCTGTGCGTTTCCCGAAACAGGGGAAAGTTGCCTGCAAAGAGCAGTTTATGTAATCGGCTGTTCAGTTCGTGGCGCGGAATGCGTTCCCGTTGCAGCTGTTTGAGGATCATCAGCAGATCCAGGGTCGGATAGCCATGCAGGAACAGATACTCCTGGTCGATATGCAGCAGGGACTGGCGACGGATGAACGCCAGATCATCCGGGGTCAGTGCGGTACGCAATCCCTTGTCAGCCATCTGTAAAATCGCTAATTCATGATTGCCGTTGAGCAGGAGCAGGCGGCAGGTGGGTGGTGCGGTCTCCTGCAGGCGTTTGAACCCGTCCAGAATGTAGGGGTTGGGATCCCATTTGTTGAGCCAGTCGCCGGTATGGATGACCTGGATATGGCGCAGTTCTGGAATCCAGGTGCCGTTCTGGTCGCAGAGACCGGCCAGCCAGAGGGTTTGCATGACGGTACGCAGATCGTTATCGGTATCGGAGAGTATCAGTGTCCAGCGGTACGATTCTGGCATGGATTCTGCTTGCGCGACGATCTCTTCCGTGACAACGGGCAATGCCTCGGTCGCAAGGGGTGCGCTTGGTGCTGGTGGGGGTTGCTCCTCATCTTGCGGCGGGGAAGGTTTCTGCCAGAGTTGCTGCAGGGCGTCCTGAAAGCCCATTCGGATTCGTTCCCAGATGGTGCTGTTGTGCCATTCACCCTGCCAGGGCAGGGTAAAATCCGTTAATCCGGGTGCCATTGAAGCCAGCATGGTAACCTCCTTCGTTTTGACGCCTGGCGACGCAGCGTGGGATTCCATAACAGGAATGACCGACGCAACGTAATTGTGCATCATGTTGATTTTTCTTTTTTAATTTTTTTGTATTGTCACGTTTGGCGTGTTCGCCTTGTGTCTGTTGCAGCAAGTTGCGTGCCGTCAACGGTTGTGATCAGCAAATGGGAAGCGCGCTTATGATGGAGCAGATAGAGGTAAATGTGGCGGAAAAAGGGTCGGCAACCCGGACCCATACGGTCATTTTGTCGGATACCGACAATGATTTGCATGCCATTCAGTATGTTTTATGGTTGACCGGGTTATGTAACCGGAAAGGAGAGTGGCGCAAAGGGGTGCAGGGATTTCGCGTGATTCACACCGGGGATTGGTTGAACAAATTTAATCCGAATCCGGAGGTGTTGGACTATTTGCGCACCTTGCAGCAGACGGCACCGCCCGGTTGTTCGGTCATTTTGCTGGTGGGCAACCATGAAGTTGAGGTGTTGCAACGCGCCGCCCAGGGCATTCGCAGCCGTTTGAGCGAAGAGCAGTTGGCCTTTATTCGCCAGCAGGATGTGTTGTTTGTCGCCGATCGCATTCTCTATCTGCACGGTTATCCGACGGTCAATCTGCTGACGTTGTTGTGGCAGATTCAGCAGGAAGGGGATGATCCTGGATTGTTTAATGATCGTTTTCGCAAGGCTTTTTATGAAGGTCGCCATGCCCTGTTCCGCGAAAAAGAGGGGTTGGAACTGGTGGGGGACATTCGCCATGTCAAGCAATACTATCTGCGCAGCGGGGCAGGTGAGGAGCGCTATGGCCATCATGTCAGCCGTCTGCTGCAAGAGTTGGGGATTGATACCGTGATCCATGGCCATCGCCCCAATGTCTTGATTCAATTGGATTATGAATTGCAGGAAGAGATTCCCCATATTCGTATCATCAACAACGACAACAAAGCCAGTCTGACCGGTTTTGGTGCTGCCATTGTCGACGCCTGGGGTAATGTCCGTTTCATCAATCCCAAAGCGATGTTTGTCCTTGGGGGGGAGGCGGCTTTTCGCAAAAAAATCAGTCGTGTGTTGGGCATCGGCAAGCAGCGCAAGAGCAATCGTTTGGCAGAGGGGCAGGAGACAGTTTTGGGTACTGTCTCGCGCATAGAGTGTTGATGGACTCATAGAATGGCTTTATATCAATTGCAGTCACCCTTTGCCCCGTGTGGTGATCAACCACGGGCGATTGCCGAACTGGTGGCCGGCATTCGCCAGGGAGAGCGGAATCAGGTGTTGTTGGGGGTGACCGGATCGGGCAAAACCTTCACCATGGCCCATGTCATCGCCGAGATGGAGCGTCCGGCGCTCATTCTGGCCCACAACAAAACCTTGGCCGGTCAGCTGTATACGGAGATGAAAGGCTTTTTTCCCCACAATGCGGTGGAATATTTTGTCTCCTATTATGATTATTATCAGCCTGAAGCCTACATTCCACGCACCGACACCTTTATCGAAAAAGACTCTTCCACCAACGAACAGATTGAACGGTTGCGTCATGCCGCGACCCGATCCTTGCTCTCCCGACGGGATGTCATCATTGTGGCGTCGGTCTCTTGTATTTATGGTTTGGGTGCGCCGGAGTCCTATCTGGAGATGGCGGTGCCGTTGCGGGTGGGGCAGGAGATTGAGCAGCGCCAGTTGTTGAAAAAATTGGTGGAAATTCAATACAAACGTAACGATGTAGAGTTTCAGCGCGGCACCTTTCGGGTGCGCGGCGATACGGTGGAAATTTTTCCTCCGCATGAGGAGGATCGGGCGGTGCGGTTGGAACTGTTTGGTGACTGGATCGACCGCATGAGCTGGGTGGATCCATTGACCGGCAAAACGATGGGGGAGGTGACGCAATTTACCGTTTTTCCTGCCAGCCATTATGTGACCAAACGGGCCACCTTGTTGCGAGCCATGGAGTTGATCAAGGAGGAGTTGCGGCAGCGGTTGGCGCAATTTCAGGGGGATGGGCGCTTGCTGGAGGCGCAGCGGCTGGAGAGTCGCACCTTTTTTGACCTGGAAATGATGCAGGAGTTGGGTTTTTGTACCGGGATCGAAAACTACAGCCGCTTTTTGAGCGGGCGGCAGGCCGGAGAGCCGCCCCCCACCTTGATCGATTATCTGCCGGAGGATGCGTTGCTGTTTATCGACGAGAGCCACGTTACCCTGCCGCAATTGCGTGGCATGTATCGTGGCGATCGTTCGCGCAAGGAGACGCTGGTCGAATATGGTTTCCGCCTGCCGTCGGCGTTGGATAACCGTCCGTTGCAGTTGGAAGAGTTTGACCGTTTGCGCGGCAAGACGGTCTATGTCTCCGCTACGCCGGCTGCCGAGGAGTTGCAGCGCAGCGGGGCACGGGTGATCGAACAGATCGTGCGCCCGACCGGCTTGCTGGAGCCCCGCTGCGAGGTGCGTCCTGCCGAGGGTCAGGTGGATGATTTGTTGGCAGAAATTCGCCAGGTGACCGCCAAGGGGTTGCGTATTCTGGTCACCACCCTGACCAAGCGGATGGCGGAAGATTTGACCGAATATTGGCGTGGCATCGGCGTTCGGGTCCGTTATCTCCATTCGGACGTGACCACTCTGGAACGCATGGAGTTGATTCGTACCCTGCGCCTGGGTGAGTATGATGTGCTGGTAGGCATCAATTTGCTGCGCGAGGGGTTGGATATTCCAGAGGTGGGGTTGGTGGCCATTTTCGATGCCGACAAGGAAGGTTTTTTACGTTCCGAGACCTCCTTGATCCAGACCATCGGTCGGGCGGCCCGTCATGTGCAAGGACGGGTGATTTTGTATGCCGACCGGATGACCGGTTCCATGGTGAAGGCGTTGCAGGAGACGGTACGGCGGCGCAGTTTGCAGGAGGCTTATAATCGACAACATGGCATCACGCCCCGTTCGATCCGCAAAGAGGTGGCCTTGATTGGTGAATTGACCGTTGCCGCAACCCCCGCCCCGGTCTCTGCCTGGCGGGTGGCCGAAGAGGGGGAAGGGTATCAGGTGGTGTTGAGTACAGAGGAGCGCAGCAAACGGATCAAGACGCTGGAACGGGAGATGAAGAAAGCGGCCAAAGAGATGGCGTTTGAACAGGCGGCCTTTTATCGTGATCAGTTGCTGGCCCTGGAAAAAGAGGAACTCCTGCACAACTGAATCGGGGAAAAGTGACGATACAAGGGGGAAGAGTGCGGCTTTTCTTTGCATTTTGCATGATTGGCGGCTATGATCCTCTGCGGTTACGGCGACAGCCAGGGTTTTGCGTGGGCGTCGCACAGGGTGCAGGAATTCAAAAACGGAGTAACACAGACAATGGCCAATGTGATTGTGCTGGGAGCCCAGTGGGGAGATGAGGGGAAGGGCAAAATAGTCGACCTGCTGACCGAACAGGCAGAGGTGGTCGTGCGCTTTCAGGGGGGGGCAAATGCGGGCCACACGCTGGTGGTGGGGGGCAAAAAATATGTGTTGCATCTGGTGCCATCCGGCATCGTGCGCACCGGCAAATTGTGTATCATCGGCAACGGCGTGGTTTTGGATCCTTCGGCCTTTTTGGATGAAATCAAAGGGTTGGCCGATTTGGGCCTGGTGGTCAGCGGCAGCAACCTGAAAATTTCCGCCTTGACCAACCTGATCATGCCCTATCACCGTGAACTGGATCAGGCGCGGGAAAAACGCAAAGGCAAAGGCAAAATCGGCACCACCGGTCGTGGTATCGGTCCGGCCTACGAAGACAAAGTGGCGCGGCGTGGCATTCGTATCGACGATCTGTTCAACCGGCAGGTGTTTGAAGACAAACTGCGCGAAAATGTCGCCTACCACAATTTCATGCTGGAAAATTTTTATCAATCGGCCACCTTCAGCTATGAAACCGTTCGGGATGATTATCTGCGCATGGGCGAGGCGATGTTTCCCTTTGTCGATGATGTGGTCGGTATTCTGGAAGACTCTTCCCGCGCCGGGCGGGCCATTTTGTTTGAGGGGGCGCAGGGGACCATGCTGGATGTGGACCATGGCACCTATCCGTTTGTGACCTCCTCTTCCACGGTAGCCGGTGGGGCCTGTATCGGTTCCGGGGTGGGGCCGACGCGGATCAATGCCGTTTTGGCGGTGGTCAAGGCCTATACCACGCGGGTCGGCAGCGGACCTTTCCCCACGGAACTCAACGATGCCGTCGGCGAACATTTGTCGCGGGTGGGCCATGAGTTTGGTGCCACCACCGGACGGGCCCGTCGCTGCGGCTGGTTTGATGGTGTTGTTGCCCGCCATGCCGCCCGGCTCAACGGGGTCACCGGCCTGGTGGTGACCAAACTTGACGTGTTGGATGGTTTGGAGACCATCAAAGTCTGTGTTGCCTATCAACGCAACGGACGCCGTTTGGACAGCATGCCCGCCAATCCGGCAATTATGGACCTCTGTGAGCCGGTCTACGAAGAGTTGCCCGGTTGGAGTGGCTCCACCGCCGGAGCCCGTTCCATGCAGGAGCTGCCGGCGCAGGCTCAGGAGTATATCCGTTATCTGGAACAGTTGTGTGGCTTGCCGGTGGATATTCTTTCCGTCGGACCGGATCGGGAACAGACCATGATCCGCCACAATCCGTTTGCCGCCTGAGTCCGCGCAGCCGTTGCCAGCCTGATCCGGTTGTCGCCGATGGCGGCCTGGTGGCGCAAGAGTGGGGCCGATTGGCTGGCCTGGATCCGGCGGCCTTCCGGCCTGGCGGTGGCCCAAGTGGCCAGAAAAACAGTGGATGGGCTGCCGTTGTTGCGCAGCTGTCGCTTTTTTCCCCAGCCACTGGATGAAAAAGCACTCGCCGACTGGCTGCGGCAGCGGGGCGTGCGTGCGGCTCCGGCGGTTGGGGTGCTGGATCGGGACGCCTATCTGCTCTTGCCAGCCGACGAGCCGACTCTGCCACGGGCAGAATGGTCTTTGAATCTGCGCTGGAAAATTGCCGACCGTTTGAGCTATCCGGCAGAACAGGCGGTGGTGGAGACCTTTGCCATGCCGGAATTGGCGAAAGCCGAGAGTCGAAAAATTTATCTGGCCGTGGCCCGCGAAGCACGCCTGCAACAGGAGATCGCCCTGTTTCACCGCCTTGGCCTGTCGTTACAGCGCCTGGATATTATCGACCTGGCCTTGGGTCGTCTGGCCGACGCCCTGCCGCAGGCAGAGGAGGGGATGGCCCTGCTCTACTGGAGCGGCGAGGGGTTGGTGGTTGGCGTGCGCAAAAAACATATATTTTATTTGGCCCGTCAATTGGAGGGGCATTATTTGCCTCTCTGGCCGTCGCTTGCCGACTCCTCTGCTCACCCTGCTGTTGTTCCCCCTTCCCTGTTCTGGGATGAACTGGCTCTCGAACTGCGCCGCACCTTTCACTATTACGAAAACAATTTTGCCCAAGAGGCACTGCGCATGCTGTGGTTGGTTCCGTTTGATCCTCTCTGCCAACGGTTGGAGGGGGAAGGATTGCCGGCACGGGGCGGGCAGGGGCTGGCCGCCGTGAAAGTGACAGGGTCGGGGGGGCGAGCAGGGCAGGAGGAGGGAGATCTGTCGGCGTCGCTCGTGGGCGATGCGCTGTGTGCGGCGCTGGCCACTCGATTGGGCATCTCGGTGCAATGGTTGTCGTGGCAGTCGTTGTTGCACGGGTTGGTGGATGTGGAGGAAGAGGCGTTGTCTGCCTGTTTGCCAGCCATTGGTGCCCTGTTGGGGCAGGAGGGTGGCTGATGGAGGCGCAACACGTTAATTTTTATCAGGATCGTTTGCGCCCGCGCACCCCGTTTTTACCATGGCAGTGGGTAGTGGCCTGTTGGTTGTTGTTGGCGGGAGTGTTGCTGTTGGGCAGTTATGGTTTGCAGACGCGCCTGGAGGAGGGCAAGCAGGCTGTGCTGGCGAGGCAAAGTGGGGTGGTCATCACCCCTGCGACGCAGTCCCCGGAGTCGGCGGCAGAGGCTGCCTGTCGCAGCCAGTGGCAGCAGGTGGCGGGGCAGGAGTATGGCAGCGAGGGTATGGTGGTGACGGCTTTGTTGGAGCAGTTGGCGGCGGCCCATACACCCGGTGTCTGGCTGACCCGCGTGCAGCGTGTTGGCGGTCAGGGGGCAGAAGAGCGTTTGGAGTTGTCGGGGCTGATTGAAGGCAGCGATGAGGCCCGCTGGCAGAATTTTGTGCAGCGTCTGCTGGCGCAACCGGTGTTGGCGGCTTATGTGTTGCGTGAGGTGCAGCGGGATAGCGCTTATGCGCCGGGTGTGGCGGGGCACAAGGCGAAGACGGAGCGCCGCCATGCCTTTCGTTTGCGCCTGGAGGCTGGGCAGGCGCTGGAACGGCAGGGGCAGCGCTGATGGCGGCGGGCATGATGCGCTGGTATGAACGGTTGAGCCGCCGTGAACGTGTGGGGCTGTTGTTGGTGGGGTGTGCGTTGTTGTTGGCCATCTGGTATCGCTGGCAATGGTTGCCGTGGCAAGAGGCGTGGCAGCGTTTGCAGGCGGTTCCCCCTTCGCTTCCGCTCACCCACCCGTCGGTGGCGGCGGCCACGGAGGCGACCGCCACCCCCTGGCAGTCGCAGGCCGCCGGTTGGGTGCCGCTGTCCGAGGTGAACGGCCTGCTGGAGCGCCTTGGCACATCCGGGCCACGGGTTCGTTTATTGGGCAAAGTGGTGCTGCCGCCCAAAGAGATTTTTACCTGCCCGCACACCCCGCAAGGGCCGTTGACCTTGCACCGGCATGTGTTGCAGTTGACCTGGGAGGCGGAATACGGCGACACGCTGGCCCTCTTGCACCAATGGCAGCATTTGCCCTGGCGGTTGCTGGTCGATCAACTGGAATACACCGCCCCCTCCGGCGCAAGCGGCCCCCTCTGGCGCCTGCAGGTGCATCTGGTGAGCGTGCGCCCGGGATGACAGCTCTTTTTTTACCGCTACGGTGACGCCACAAAATGGTGCGGAGAAGCTTAGGGGGACTGAATGAGGATGTTGGCTGGAATTTTCAATCCTCTGTGCAGGCGGCGAATCATTGCCAACGAAAGATGGCGTTTGCGATTCAGAACTTCTGCTACTCTGGCCCGACTGCCGATAAACGCTTCCAACTCCTTGCGGCTTAACCCCATTTGTTCCATCTGAAACTTGATGGCTTCAATGGGGTCTGGCATGTTGACGGCATAATGTTTGGCTTCATATGCCTCAATCAGGGTTGTGAGAACATCAAGACGGTCACCTTCTGGTGTATCAGGCTCGGCATCCATCAACCTATCAACCTCAGCCAAAGCCATGTCGTAATCCTGTTCACACTTGATCGGATGAATGTCCATCATATGCTCTCCGCATTGATTTGATCATATTGGTCGTGGGTTCCAATAAAACGGATATAGACGACGCCGCATGGATAGTTGATTTTGACCACCAGTCGATACTTGTTGCCCATAATGTTAAATACCACTCGGTTTCCTGTAAGGAAACTGGCATGGCGGAACTGGGCTTTGATATCGGCAGGCGTTTTCCAGTCTGCCTGTGCCACAATGGAGTGCCAGATTTCAAGAGCACTTTTGCAATCCAAATTGGCCGGGTCTCGTTGCCAAAATTCCCGAAGTGTGCGTTTTGCGATGATCCTCATTGCACTGACAGTACCATGCTCCCGATATGGGAACAAGAAAAAAGGTTATCTGCTGTAATCAGAAATGTATGATCCTCCTGTTCCGCCGGAATGGGCTTCCGCTGGCATCAGGTCGTTATGCTTCAATCGCACCGTGCGTGACGCCACGCAAATGGTGCAGAGAACCTTGTACCCGTCAGTGCGGGAAGAAGGATTTGAGAATCAAGGCGACGACACCAGCCATCTGAACGCCCAACATCCACTTAATAACGGCTAACTCGGTGCGCATGGGAGCAAGCTCTTTCTCCAGTTTGCTTTCAAGCGTTTTGATGTCTTCCTTGGTTGCCAAACCGTGCGTCATTTCCCCTTCCGCTTGTTTCATCACCGATGTCAGTGCTTTGCATGTCCTTTGGCTTGCTCTTCGGGGACGCCGGCGGCCTTGAGTTGTTCGGTAAACTCCAGTGTATCAAAAGAAACAGCAATCACGGCGGCCTCTCCCGGCTGAATGTGGACTCTTCAGAGTCAGATTACCAGCACTCTCCTGCCAACATCAACAACAATCCCTCATCTCTTGTCATGCAGCCGGTTTTCGATTGGATCAGGCCAAAGGGACTGTCAATAGAGAGGCGCAGGATCTGATTCAGCACCGTCAGGCAGAAGAGATTCCGATCAAGGATGCTGACACTTTTTTTGCTCGGTTGAGCGAGTTGCTGCACGCATTGGAGGCCTATAATCGCCCGCATCCATTATCCAAAGAGTTGGCCGTTGCCACCATGAAACGGTATCTTTCCAAACCCGAATACCGTATTCAACTGTCCGATTTGATTGAAGAGGAAGTGCAACGGGTTTTGCAGGCTATCGAAAAGGCGAATTTGTTGGATTGCAATGCCCCTGTGACACAGGAAGAGGCAAACCGGAGGATGCGGGTAGTGATGGTGTGCAGATCGATGAGAGAGATGGGCATGGCAGCCTCCTCATTGGGTTAGCCAGACTGTCTCACTATAAACCTGTGCTGGTTCGTATTTCAACAACTCTCACTGTTGCAGCAGTGCCTCCACCTCTGCGGCAGGCATCGGGGGGGCAAAATAGTAGCCTTGTACCAGTTCTGCCGACAGGCCTCGGAAAAATGAGGCCTCTTCTTCCAGTTCCAGCCCTTCCACCACCACATGAATGCCCAACTCACCGGCCATCGCCATCATTGCCCAGGCGACGCTGGCCCGGAAGGGGTTGTTGGTGCAGTCGGCGGAATATTCCCGGGGCAGTTTGATGCCGTCAATCGGAATGTGTTTGATGTAGCCGAAAGAGGAGTATTCGGTGCCGAAATCATCCAGGACAATGCGTACCCCCAAGCGGCGCAACGCTTCAATCACCTTATGGGCGCTGTTGATTTCGCGAATCAGGTAGCTTTCCGTCAACTCCAGCTCCAGTTTGTGGGCCGGAAAAGCGGATTGCTGCAAAATGTCGGCAACCGTGTCAGGAAAATTTTTGTGGTCGAACTGCCGACCGGAAACGTTGACCGCCAGTTTGCTCAAATACATGCCGGCATCAAGCCAGGCTTTGCCTTGACGGCAGGCGGTCTGCAACACCCACTCGCCCAGGGGGATGATCAAACCGCTCTCTTCGGCAACGGCGATAAACTGGCTTGGCAAAGCCAGTGAGCCGTCCGACAGACGACGGCGCAACAGCGCTTCCACCCCTTCGATACGTTGGTTGGCCGGGTTGACCTGCGGTTGATAATAGAGTTCAAATTGTCCATCCTGCAGATCCTGCAACAGAGCCAACTCCAGTTGTGCCCGTTGGGCCACACCCTGTTCCATCTCCGGGGAAAAAAAGTGAAAGCTGTTGCCACCCCGTTGCTTGGCATGATAGGAGGCGGTATCCGCCTTGCGGAGCAACTCCCGATCGTCGGCGGCATCGGTGGGATAAAAGGCGATACCGACGCTGGCGGCAATTCGTGCCTGTTCGCCGGAGAGATCAAACGGTTTGGCCAGTTGATCGACAATTTTCTGTGCGATATTGGCGGTTTCCCGCCATCCCGCCTGTTGTTCGGCGATGACGGCAAATTCGTCTCCACCCAAACGGGCGACCATATCCGATTGGCGCAGGCAGCTGCGCACCCGTTGGGCAACCTGCTGCAACAGCAGGTCGCCTGCCGGATGGCCCAGGGTATCGTTGACCTTTTTGAAGCGATCCAGGTCAAACATCAGCAGCGCCAGGGGACGATTGTTGCGGCTGGCATTTTTGACCGCCTGTTCCAGGACCGGGAGAAAATGGTTGCGGTTGGGTAAGCCGGTCAGGGTGTCGGTCATGGCCATCTGGCGCAGTTGATCTTCGGCCAGTTTGCGTTCGCTGATGTCGTTAAAAATGCCGATGCAGTGGGAAATTTCCCCTTTGTCGTCGCGGATGGTATCGATGGTCAACCATTTGGGATAAAAAGTGCCATCTTTGCGCCGGTCCCAGATCTCCCCCTGCCAATTGCCTTTTTTGAGCAGAGAGAGCCACATGTGCGAATAAAAGCCGCGATCGTGCCGATCCGACTTGACAAAACCGGGATCCTGGCCCAAAGCCTCTTGCCGGGAATAGAGGGTGATGTGGCTGAAGGCCGGATTGACATCGATGATCTTGTTGTGCCGGTCGGTGATCAAAATTGCCTCTTGGGTGTTGGCGAACACTTTGGCAGCCAGTCGGTTGCGTTCTTCGGTGCGGTTGCGGCTGACGATGCCAGCCAGAATGCGTGCCATATCGGTCAAAAGGGAGAGTTCATGCTCCCCGACCTGCTTGCCTGCCAGTGGAAACAGCTTGATTACCCCCAACAACTCCTCCTGGAAAAGAAGCGGCAAGAGCAGATGGGTCGGCACATGAATGGTTGCACAGGGTGAGGCGCTGCATAACACCTCGGCGCGAAAAAATTGATACGCCATCGTGGCGTTGCTGAACTGAAAAGGACAGGATTGTTGTTGGCACTGGTTGCAAGCATTTTCCGACCACTCGGCTATTTCCCAGGTGACAAACGGACGTAACGATTGCCCTCTCTCGTTTGCCAGCAGAATGATCCCTTTGTCGAGCAGATTGAGCCAGGGCAGGGAGAGCATGATCTGCAGGGCAGTTTGCAACTGGTTGTGCAGGGTGTGCGATTCGAGGGCAACACGCAGCAGGTTGCTCATCGCCACCTGTTCTTGATAGGCGCGGGTTGCTTTTTCTTCCAGGCGCAGACGTTCCTGCATCTCTTCCTGCAGTTGTTGCAGGCTGTGGCTCAGTTCGCCGGTGCGCAAGGCAACGGTTTGTTCCAGAAGCAGTTTACTCTCCAGCAGACTTTCTTCCAGATGCTTGCGGGAGGAAATATCCAGCACCATGACCAGACAACAGGGCTCATCTTCAACGGTAATCGGATCGGCAGACCAGAGACAGGCGAGGGGTTCCCCATTGGCCGGGTGTAACGGGCTTTCCCAATGGGGGACAGGTTTTCCGGCGCCCAGGGGCAGAAAAAGATGGGTCTGCGCCTCTTTTTCCGGCCAAATGGCCAGATCGCCCAACGATTGGCCGAGCAGGGTCTGACGCGAATAACCGGCAAAGTTGGCCAGGGCATCATTGATTTCGATGAGCCTGTGGTCACGCAGGCTGATGATGGCAATGCCGATCGGACTGCTGCGAAAAATGGTTGCCAGACGTGCCTCACTGCTTTGCAGGGCTTGGGCGTCTTGTTGCTGTTGACGGCGCATCATCAGACGGGCCAAAGCGAAAATGGCAATCAGCAAGCCAAGCGCCTGGCTTAAAGCAAACCAGAAAAGCCGTTCCCGTGCCATGCTTTGTACTTTGGCAACCGGTTTGATCACGGTCAGCGTCAACTCTTTTGCCGGCAGGGAGGCGCTTTGCCACAGGAAGGGGGGCGAGTCGTTGAGGGCCAGTTTGTGCAGACCAGTTGCGACAGTGCCGGGCCAGGGGGCAATGGCCAGAAGAGGAATGTTTGCCTGTTTGTAGCGCTTCAGGCGTGCCTCTTCGCTGAGCAGTTCCAGCTTGTTGTCTGGCAAGGCGTGCATTTCCAGTCGTTTATCTTTGGCGAAAAAAATGACGCCATAACGGTCGCTGAACAGTGCTTCGCTTTGATCGATCCAGGAGCCGACAAAGGAGAGATCGACTTTGACCGCAATCACCCCAAGAAAACGTTCCCCCTCTTTGACGGATACGGAAAAATAGAGTCCGGGCAGATTTGAGACCCGACCAACCGCATATTGACTGCCTCTGCCACCGGTTTTGGCGGCTTGAAAATATTCCCGATCAACAAAATTGGTGCCGATGAAGCTCTCTATTTTATCGCTGTTGCTGGCGGCGATGGTATCACCGACCGTATTCATCACCCACAACACGCTGGTGGCACCCAGCGTGTTGTTGACGGCAGCCAGCCAGCGATTGATCTCCTGCAACTGTTCGTCTTGATGCCAGCGTCGTTGTATCTCCTCTTTTGGACCTCGTTCCGCTTGACTGGCATCAACAAAACGATGCAGAGCCTGACGCAATTTTTCCTCTTTGCCGGCGATGGTGGGAATGCCGTAGAGCAGATTGACAATGCGATGGATGTTGCCGACCAGTTGTTGACTGGTGGCAGAGAGATCCTCTTGGGCATGCTGAACCACCTTTCCAGCCGAAAACTTGACGATGGCCCCGGTCAATCCCCAGGCCAGCAAGGCCCAGAGCAGCAGTGCCATGCCGGTGACCCGCCACATTTTGCCAGTGAGTGATTGCCGAAGCCATGAGGCAGATAACTGGTGATTGAGCAAGGTCATAGCCATTCCATTTGGCTGCTGGGATGCGTTGATTCGCTGACAGGATGCCGCCAGAGCAGATCGTGTTGTCGAAAGGTGGAGACCAGACTAACAGACGATCCGTGTAAATGTACAGCAAATTATAGAATAGAATTGAATAGATAAACTGACAAACATCAAAAAAAATGCTCTTCTGTTTTGTGAAAAAGCATAATAAAGCGGTTATTTTGTCAATTGTTGCAACCACTCTTGCAAAGCAGCGTGGATCGGTGCAAAGGCCTGGCGCAGAGTGCGCAATTGTTGTTCGGCTTCCCTCCAGTTGTGTGCCCGCACCGCTTCGTGCATCGTTTTGGCGGCCTGCTGCATCTCCGGGAAAATGGTATGCAGCATGGAACCCCGGATCACATGCGACAGGGCATGCAGTTGTTCTGTTTCATTGTTTTGCAGATGGTTGTCCATGCTGGCCAGTAAATCGGGCAACTGGTCGATGATCATGCGGGCGACGGAGGGAATATCCTCTTCCGCCAGTCCAAGGGTTTGCAGGGCCTGCAGCGTGTTTTGAATGGTGGGGGGCAGTGTTGCTTCGGGTTGTGCCGGCAAGGGGGAATCGTTGGGGGGTGCCGGCAGATAGTTGTCCAATACCTGCTGCAGCGCCTGCAAGGAGAGGGGTTTGGTCAAAACCTCGTTCATGCCCGCTTCCAGGCAGGTTTGTCGATTGCCGGGGGTGGCATCGGCGGTGATGGCGATGATCGGGATGGCCGGGCAGGCTTGTTGTTGTTCCTGCTGGCGAATGCGACGGGTGACTTGATACCCATCCATGACCGGCATTTGACAATCGAGCAGCAGCAAATCGATATAGCCGGTTTGCAGCAGTTGCAACGCCTCTTCGCCGTTGCTGGCAGAGAGACAACGGGCGCGGTCGCAGCCCAGTTTGGCCAGCATGCCGAGCAGAATCGTGCGATTTGCCGACTGGTCGTCGGCGAGCAGAATGGTTGCCTGTCGCCAGGGGAGACTGGCAGAGGGGGCGGCGCAGACGGCGTATTCGCTCACTGTTTCTGGATGACATTTCAACAGGCGCGACAATTTATCGTGCAGCTGTTCGGCGCGAAACGGTTTGCGCAGGCAAAGGGCTTCGCCGGGCAGGGACATGGCCTGATCCACGCCCTGATCCGGTCGATCGAGCAGCAGCAGAAAGGCACAAGTCCATTCCGGGCCATGGCAGTGCATCAGTTCGGCAGGTTGGTTGGGAGTCAGCCACTGGTTGACGATGACCACCTGATACGGTTGCTGGCGGCGGTGGGCCTGTTGCAACGTTTCGCAGGCGGTGCGCCATTCGCTGACATCTTCGCTATGCACTCCCCATCCCTGCAGCAGGTTGCGCAACATGGCCAGTTGCAGCCCATGGCTGCCGACGATCAGCATGCGGTAGCCGTTCAACGAGTCGGGACGATACAGGGTGGCGTGGCTGGCTGCTTCCTGCAATTGCACGGTAAAATAAAAAATGGAGCCGTTGGGGGCAAACGGATTGTCATCGATACCGATTTCGCCATCCATCAAAGAGACCAGACGGCGGCAGATGGCCAGGCCCAGCCCGGTGCCACCATAGTGGTTGGCCGAACCGTGATGGGCTTGCACAAAACGTTCAAAAATCATCTCCCGATCTTTGGGCGCAATGCCGATGCCGGTGTCACGAATTTCAAACAAAAACTCGATCCGTCCCTGGCTGCGATTGACCGGTCCGCCATGAAACTCAACCAGGCCGCCCGCCGGGGTGAATTTGATGGCGTTGCCGACCAAATTGATCAAGATCTGACGCAAGCGGTTGGGGTCGCCGAGAACATCGACCGGCAACTCCTGTGGGAAAAAGCCGGTCAGCTCCACCCCTTTGGCATGGGCCAGGGGTGCCATGCTCTGGGCAATGTCGTCGAGCAACTCGCGCAGGTTGAACTGGATGGTGTCGAGCGCCAACTGGTTGGCTTCAATTTTGGAATAGTCCAGCAGATCGTTGATCAGATAGAGCAGAATGCGACCGGCCCCCAGAGCCAGCTGTACCTGATCCAGACAGCTTTGTTCGATGGCAGAGTCGCGCAGCAACTCGAGGATACCCAACACCACGTTGAGCGGGGTGCGGATTTCGTGGCTCATGGTGGCGAGAAAATCGCTTTTGGCCTGATTGGCGGCTTCGGCCCGCTGGCGGGCGATCTGCAGTTGGCTGATCTGGGAATGTTCGATCAGCAGGGCCAAAACCTGGCTGACCGTATCGAGAAAATGGCTTTCAAAGCTATCGAAGGGCTCTTGCTGGTTGAGATAGAGGGTCAACACGCCCAGCGTGTGCTGTTCGCTGCGGATGGGCAGGGCATATTGTCCGATCGGGGCTGGCAGAACCATCTCCTGCAAGGGATGACAGGGTTCCGGTGCTTCGGCATAAAGCGGTTGTTGACAGGAGGCGACGCGACCACACAGACAGTGATCATAGGGTACGGTGCTGCACTCCTGGCGATGGGTTGCCGACAGGTTGGTCGAAGCGACCAGTTGCAGGGTGCGCGTGCGCGGATCCACGAAATAAATGGCCCCCTGACGCACCAGATTGAGCCAAGGCAGATCGACCAGATATTGCAACCCTCTCTGTAACTGATCCAGCAGCGGTGCCCCTTGCAGGGCAAGATGGAGCAGACGGTTGATCGCCTGTTGTGCCTGATTGGCGCGTCGTTCCATCATCTCCGCCTGTCGCCGTTCCTGAACCTCTTTCTGCAGTTCGGCAGTGCGTCGCTGTACCTGTTGTTCCAGGGAAAAGTTGACCTGGTGAATGCGACTTTCCAGCAATTTTCGTTCGGTGATATCGGTGCAGCTGCCGGAAAAACCCATAAACAGATTGTTGCCAGCAAAACGTGGCAAGGCTGTCTCATAGATCCAGCGATATTGACCCAGTTGATCGAGCAGACGAAACTCGATGGCGTAGGCATGTTTATGTCGAAAGGCATTGCCGGCATCGTAGAGGTATCTCTCCTGATCATCCGGGTGAATCCCCTGCAACCAGCCGTTTTCGATCTCCTCTTCCAGCAGTTTGCCGCGAAAGGAGAGCCAGGCCTTGTTGAAAAAAATACGATTATTATTCTGATTGGAAAGCCAGAGCAGGCCGGGGACGGAGTCGGCAATAAAGCGGAATTCATTCTTGAGAATCTCAAAATATTCCAGATTGAGTTTGCTCAAGTTGAGAAAGGTAAACACGGCCACCGCTTGTCGGCCCAGCATCTGGTTGCTGGAGGTGACGCAGAAACGGGTGTAAAGCGGGCCGTGCAACAGCGTCAACAGATAAATTTCATGGATGCGGTGGTCGGTTTTCGGGATCCAGTCCAAGGCTTTAAGCATGTCCGGGCGATTTTCTTCGTCGACAAAATCGAGAGGCGATTTGTGTAACAGCACCTCGCGGGAAAAACCGAGCATGACGCACAGGGTATCGTTGACATCGATGATCCGGCGCGTCTCCACGTCGATAATCCAGAACCCTTTCAAATCGGAGTGGATAATGTCAGAGCAGATCTCTTTGTTGCCCAGTTGCCGGGTGGCGGTAAAAAAACTGTGCGCATGGTGTTGCAGGCGGGCAATCATCTCCACTTCGTTAGGCAGTTTGACCAGATAGTCGCTGGCTCCGGCGGCAAAGGCTTGCGCTTTGATGAATGGATCATCTTCTGCGGAAAGCATCAATATGGGAACCTGGCTGAAGGCGCGGCGACTGCGCAGTTGGCGCACCAGCGAAATGCCATCCAGATGGGGCATCATCAGATCGGTAAGAATGACGGCAGGACGAATGGTGGCAGCCAGTTTCAGAGCCTGTAACGGATCCTGGCAATAGAAAAGGTTCAGAGAAGGGGTGGATTCGACCATGCGGCGCAGGAGTCGTTCCGTGATCACTTCATCATCAATCAGCAGAATGCGGGCAACGGGCGTGAAGGGTTTGACAGGCTCTCCCACAGCACTCTCCTCAATAATAGACAGCCGATTGACACAATAAAGCCGGTTGTCCTGGCAGTATATCCCTTTTGTCGCTGCATGGCAATGATTTGTTAGGGATTTTTTTAATCTATAGTTATATGCGCATATTATTTTTAATATATTTGCTGGCAAACCTCGCTAAAACAATAAATGATAATTGCGGTGTGTATACAGGTAATGGCAAAGGGTGTAAAGCCCCATGAGAATGAGTTGGAGTATGGGATATTGGACCGGAGATTGCAGACGGAAGCACGAACACACTTTTTCGTTGACTAAGGCTGCTGGACGGCAAGGGAAGGAGAGGTCAAACCGGTGATGAGAGAGGACTGAAGCTGAGTTGTTTCCGTTATCACAAGGAGTGGTGGTGCGGAGGGGCCATATTTTTGACGTTTGCCGAAAGCATGGCAGGGCATGGAGTGGGCATTGCACGGAACAGGTGCGGGATGGAGATGACAGGAGGCAGCAAGCAGGCGCAAGGCGCATGGACGATCATCGGCGGAGTGATTCTGCTGTTGAGTGGTTGCGTGCTGCAACCGGGGGTGGAGAGTGGCGATCAGGTTGGGTTGGCCGCCCTGCCGGAGGCAAGCGGGCAACGACCTCTCCCTCGTGCGCAGGAGTATCGGGATGGTCATCGGGCCGAGTTGGGAACACAGGGGCGGATGAGTTCCCGGCTGCATTCGTTGCCGCGCCCGGAAGCCGTCGAGGAAACGGCTGTGGCTGCCGTGCCGAGTGGGCGGGGACGGTGGATGCCGCAGCGCATTGCCGTGCATGTGGTCCGCATGCCGGCGCGGGAATTTTTTGAAAGTCTGGTCAGTCAGGATCCCGATCTCAACATGGTGGTGCATCCGGATGTAACCGATACCATTTCGGTGGATCTGAAAAATGTGACGGTGGATGAGGTGGTGGCCTTGGTTTGCGAGATGCACCAACTGGATTGTCAACCGTTTGCCGCCCGCAGTCGCGAGGGGGTGCGGGGCTACAAAATTTTTCCCTGGCAGTTGAGTACCCGCACATATCATGTTGATTTTTTATCCGTTGTTCGTGACGGCTATTCGATGACCAGTTCTACCACCGGTAACAAAAGCGAAATTTCCATTACCAAAAACAGCAAAGAGCAAATCAGTACAACGGTGACCCCCTCGGCAGCGGGCAGCAGCATGCGCACCGAATACAAATCCGATTTTTGGAGCGATCTGGAAAACACCATTGTGGCCATTTTGCAGCTGGGGCTGGTGGTGGCCCAGGTGACCGAGGAGACCAACGAACAGGGGCGCACCAGCAAAAAAGTGATCCGCGAACGCAAAGGCCTGATCAAACCGGACAACAAGGAAAAGCAGATCTATTTCAAAAAAAATGTCATGTATGTCAAAGAGGAAAAACATCCGGCCAGCAGCGACAAGGTGGTGGAGGGTGGAGGTATGGTCGGAGAGGCGCTGACTGGGGAACAGAGCCTCATGCCCAATGAAAAAGGGGTGATGATCAACCGGTTGGCCGGTTTGATCACCGTACGGGCCTATCCGCGAGAACATCAGGATATTACAGAATTTTTGCAGCAACTGCGACAACGCAGTCAACGGCAGGTGATTCTGGAGGCAAAAATTCTGGAGGTGACCCTCAATGACGGGTCTCAGTTCGGTATCGATTGGTTGGCGATCAATCGGGGTATCGGTGGCCGCAGCACGCTCAGTTATACGGCAGCGGATGCAAGCGGATTATCGGTGTCCACCGGGTCGGGCAATGAGGGCAGTGCCAACCGTCTGCTGCTGGCCCATCCTCCCGGATGGGGACAACCGATCAATCTGGCCTTGCGCGCCCATGACTTTATCGGGTTGGTGCGGCTATTGCAACAGCAGGGCAGAGTTCAGGTTTTATCCAGCCCGCGGGTGGCGACCGTCAATAATCAAAAGGCGGTCATCAAGGTGGGCAGCGATGAATATTTTATCACCGGCATGCACCCGGGCAGTGTCACCGGATCGGGCTCGGATCGCATTTATAATCCACCCACGCTGACCATGGAGAGCATGTTTACCGGCATCTCGCTGGATGTGACGCCGCAGGTGGGGGAAGGGGAGATGGTGACCCTGCATGTGCATCCGCTGGTAACCGAGGTGCAGGATAAAAACAAGTCATTCATTATCGACGATCGACCGCAAAATTTACCGTTGGCCTACGCCCAGATGCGTGAAGCCGACAGCATTATTCGGGTGCGCAACGGTGAGATGGCGGTGATCGGCGGTCTGATGAAAGAGCGTACCCTCAAGCGTGAAGATCGTTTGCCGCTGGTCGGGCAGTTGCCGCTGGTTGGTGGTCTGTTTGGTCGTGAAGAGAAGAGTGTGGAAAAGAGTGAACTGGTCATTTTGTTGCGCCCGATCGTGGTAGAGGGTGACGGGGATTGGCAGGAACAGGCGGAGCGGGGTCAGCAACGGGTGCAAAGCGCCTGGCAGGGCAACAGGTGACCCCTGTTGCTGGTGCCGGATGGCAAGGAGAAGAGTGGGAGGCGTGACGGTGCAGAGCAGCAGCGGAAGCGAAAAAGCACAACAGGTGACCAGGGAGAACGAACCGGTAGCGGAGGTGAGTGGCAACCGCTTGCCCCGTTCCTGGCCCTGTTTGAGTGGCTGGGGAGTGGCGTTGACGGTATCGCTGCTCTCGATTCCGGCATGGCGGGATTATTGGCATCCGGAACAGAGTTCCTTGACGGTGCGCATGGATTTGCCCAGCAGGCCGGAAGGGAACGGGGCTGCCCTGCCAGTGGTGGTGTCGGCAAACCAGGAGGTGGCAAAAGAGCAAACCGTTGCCGGACAAGAGCCGACAAATAAGTCAGCAGCTGTTGCACCGCTGTCTGGTACAGCAGTTGCGGTACCGGCGGCGATCAGCGCGGCGCAGGCAGAGGAAAAACCTGTCAAAGCACCTGCTGCTGCAGAGGAACGTCAGGAGATAAAAGCGGTTGTTGTCGCCGCAGCGACGAGCGAAGCGACAGATGTCTTTGAACCAGCCCGCCGCTCCACTTCGGTGCAGGTGGTCGATCCCTCCATGCTGATGGAGAGCAGCAGTGATTTGGGGGTGGTGCAAAAGAGCGAACAGACGCCGGAGCCGGTCAAGGCAGCCGAAACGGTCAAAGAGCCGGAGCCGGTCAAGGCAGCCGAAACGGTCAAAGAGCCGGAGCCGGTCAAGGTTGAAGCAGTCAAAGCGCCAGAGTCGGTGAAAGCAGCCGAAACAGTCAAAGCACCAGAAGCGGTCACGGCGACGGAAGAGAGAGAGGAAGCAGAGGCGACTGAGACGGCGACACCGGAGGCACAGTCGTCCCGTTCGGCGCAGACGGAAAAAGGGATGGATTCCGTCTTCCATGCCGGACGCAAGGCAGAGCCGATACCGTTGGATTTTCATTTTGCCATTCAAGTCGGTTCGTTTCAGGAGCGACACGGGGCGTTGCAACGGGCGGCAGAGCTGCGCCGCAAGGGCTATGACGCCTACGTTCAGGAGTCACTGGACAAGCGCAACAACAAGCAGGTTTGGCAGAGTGTGCGCATCGGTCGTTTTCAGGATCGCAAAACGGCTCAGAATGCCATGGAGATGTTGCGACGCAAGGAGCCATCCATGGCGGCCTTCATTGCCAGCAACGACTCTTATGTCGCGGACGGGGGTAAAGACAAAGGGGGGAGCGGGGCGGAATCCCTGTTGATCAGCCGCACGGCGGCGCAGCAGGCAAAAGAGGGAACGGCAGTCGGGGCGAGTCGCCAGGTGGTGGAGGAAAACAAGGTTTCAGGCGGACAGGAGGCGGCTTCGGCGGAGGAAAAAGCCAATCCGACGGTGGCTGTGGCAACTCCTGAGATTACACCGACCGTCGCCGAGCGCAAGCAGACCGTTCGCCCGGAAGTGACCGAGGCTGTACCGACCCGTAAAGCTGCCGAGAGAGGGATGAACGGGGAGAAAGAGGCGGCGGAACATCTGTTTCAGCAATCCCTGGCCTTTCGCAACAACCGGGATCTGGAGCAGGAGGAGCAGTTGTTGCGGCATGCCTTGCAGAAAGATGGCACCCATACCCTGGCACGCAACCGTTTGGCGCGCATTCTGGTCGAGAGCAAACGGGTAGAAGAGGGGTTGCGCCTGTTACAGTTGGCGGTGCAGGGACGTTCGCCGACCGTATTGGCCAGCGAAGATGCCAATCTGGCCGCTTTTCTGGCGGCCTTGTACCAGAGGCAGGAGGCGCATCAACAAGCGGTGGATCTGTATGAATCTTTGTTGCGGCACCATCCGGATAAAGGCATTTGGCGCATGGGGCTGGCCATCTCCCTGGAGAAGATGGGGCGCAAAGATCCCGCCTTGGCGGCCTATCGGCAAGCATTGGCTGACAGCGATTTAAGTGCCAATTTGCGCCGTTTTGTACAAGGCCGTATTGAACAGTTGCCGTAAGGTGGTGCGGTGCGTTACCCTCGTTGAGGGGGTGTGAAGCAATAATCTGCAACGGGGTTGCACACGCTCTGCGTCTTGGGGGGTGTGTTTGCAGAAGGGGGATTCAATGATGGTATCCCGGCACCGGGTTGGGGAGCATTTGCTGGCGATGGGAGAGATCAGCGCCGCGCAGTTGCAGACCGCCCTGCAGGCCCAGGCAGAGACCGGAGCCAGGCTGGGTGAAATATTGGTTCGCCTGCAGATCATGGATGAGGCCCGTTTTTTGGATCGGTTGGCGGCCATGCTGCATGTGCCATTGATTGATCTGCAGGCGGTCCGCCTGGAGAGTGAGCTGGTGCGCCTGTTGCCGGAGCCGGCAGCTCGACGGTTGCAGGCGGTGGTGCTGTCGCGCACGGCGGAGGGGTTGTTGGTGGGGATGGTCGATCCCACCGATATTCTGGCCTGTGATGAGTTGCAGCGCCTGCTCGGCGGTCGCTTGCGTTGGGCGCTGGTGGCTCCCTCTTTGTTGGCCAAGCTGTTTGATCGCCACTATCAAGGGGTGGAGCGGGTGCAGGAACAGGTTACCGTACTCGACGAGGCCTTGGGACGTTCACTCTTTCAGCGACAGGGCAAGGGGCAGAACGAACGAAACGATGATGCCCCGGTGGCGCAGATTTTACAGGCATTGTTTGAAGATGCCGTCCGCCTGAATGCCTCGGACATTCATATTGAGCCCGACCAGGAGGTGTTGCGTTTGCGGCGGCGTATCGACGGGGTGTTGCAGGAGCAGGTTATTCCGGAACACCGTATCGCCTCTGCCCTGGTTTCCAAGCTCAAATTGATGGCCGGTCTGGAAATTGCGGAACGGCGTCTGCCTCAGGATGGCCGTTTTGAAATCACGGTGCGCGGCCATACCATCGATGTCCGTCTCTCCACGCTGCCGGTTTCCCATGGGGAGTCGGTTGTCTTGCGCCTGCTGGATCGCAGCAAGGAGCATGCCTCTCTGGAGACAGTGCTGGAAGCAGAGTTGTTGCACCGCTTGCAGGCGGTGCTGCAGCGTTTGCACGGGTTGGTGCTGGTGACTGGCCCGACCGGCAGCGGCAAGACCACAACCCTGTATGGTGCGCTGCACCGCCTCAACACCTCGGATCGCAAGATTATCACCGTCGAAGATCCGGTCGAATATCGACTGCCACGGATCAGCCAGGTGGCCATTCAACCCCGTATCGGTTTGACCTTCTCTTCCATTTTGCGCACGGTGTTGCGCCAGGATCCAGATGTGATTCTGGTTGGCGAAATGCGCGACCGGGAGACGGCGGAACTGGCGGTACGGGCCGCCTTGACCGGACATCTGGTTTTTTCCACCCTGCACACCAACAGTGCGGTGGGTGCGGCGGTGCGTTTGCTGGAGATGGGCTTGCAGGGTTATGCAGTGGCTGCTGCCCTGCGCTGTATTCTGGCGCAACGGTTGGTGCGCCGCAACTGCCCGGTGTGTGCCGAACCGTTGCCCTTGACCGCTGCCGAACAGGCCATTTTGAGCCATCTGTTGCCCAATCCGCAGGGAACACCGAGGCGCGGGCGTGGTTGTGGTCACTGCCATTTTACCGGCTATGCCGGTCGGATGGCGGTGGTGGAGATGCTGGAGGTGGAACCGGAGTTGGCCGATGCCTTGCGGCGGCAGGATTTGTCCGCCGTGGTGCGCATTGCCCGGCAGCAGGCGGGCTATGTACCGTTGCACCAGGTGGCCTTGCGCTTTGCCATGCAGGGCCAGACCACTCTGGAAGAGGCTTTGCGTCTGGTGGAAAGTGAGGAGTATCTGCCTGGTTGGGAAACGGAGTGATCATGTTTGAACCACGCCCCGTGCCCTGGTATGTCATTCTGCAATTGCCCCCCGATGCCTCCGCCGAAGAGATCAAAAAAGCCTACCGACGTCTGATGAACCAGTATCATCCCGACCGGGTGGTCGGCTTGGGGGATGATCTGGTTGCCTTGGCCGAACATAAGGCCAAACAGTTGAACCTGGCGTATGATGAGGCTTTACGGCGTTTAAAACAACAAGAAAAAATTGTTCATAAAAAACCGGAAGCACCACCCGAGCCGGAGCGTTACCATGCGACATGGCGGGCAGAGGCCAGACAGGAGTCCCCTCCGGCAGGCAGCAGGCCGCCCCCGCCGCCACGAGAGCCGGAGGTTCGTTACACGACGCTGTTGGGCGATTGGTTTCACAACGCCGAAGAGATATTCCGTCCGTTGAGTGCCATCGTGATCTATGGGGTTGTGCTGCTGATCGGGGGGGTTGTACTGAAATTTGTTTATGAGAGCGGCTACATGTCGGTAGGTGGTCTCTTGGACCGTCTGGCCCGGGAGCAGGTTGGTGTGGCGGGTACCGGGGAGGGAGTGACTGGCGAAGGGCTGGGTCGTGTGGGGGAAAAAGGGCGCAGCAAGGCGCGGCAGGCCGAGAGTGGAGAGGTATGGGAACGTACGGTGCTGGCTGGCCTGGCAGCCAGTGATCGGGAGCGGATCCGTCGCTTGTATCAGAGTGCGCTGGAGGGGGATGTCTTGGCGCAGGATCAGTTGGGTTGGCTGTTTCAGTATGGTCGCAACGGGCTGGAGCGTTCTTACGAGCAGGCGGTGCGTTGGTATCGCAAGGCGGCGGCGCAGGGATATGCCACGGCACAGAGCCATTTGGGTTATCTGTATGGTACGGGCGAGGGGGTGGCGCAGGATGACCAGGAGGCCATTCGCTGGTTTCGCCAGGCTGCGCAGCAGGGAGATGCGGCAGCTGTTGCCTTTTTGCAGGGGATCGATGCCGGGGAGTTGCGGGCAGTTGCCGATCACAAAGAGGCGGTGAAGTGGTATCGCAAGGCGGCAGAACAGGGCAATGCCGAGGCGCAGAATGATCTGGGTTTCATGTACAGTGCTGGAGACGGGGTGGAGCGGGATGACCGGGAAGCGCAGCGTTGGTATCGCCAGGCGGCGGCGCAGGGACATGCGGAGGCACAGTTTGCCCTGGCGGGCATGCTCAAGGAGGGACGAGGTGGTGAGGCGAATCTGCCGGAGTCGTTACGTTGGTATCGGCAGGCCGCCGGTCGTGGGCATCTGCGGGCGCAGTTTACCTTGGGGATGATCTATCACAATGGTGATGGGGTGGTGCGTCAGAGTGGTGACGCGGTGCATTGGTTGCGGGCTGCGGCGGATCGGGGTCATGTGCGGGCGCAATTTCAGCTGGCGCTGCTGCTGGAAGATGAGCCAGGTGCAGATCGTCATGAGGCGGTGCAGTGGTACCGGCGGGCGGCAGAGCATGGCCATATGGGGGCGCAACACCATTTGGGAGAGATTTATCGTCTGGGCAAAGGGGTGAGCCGTGACACTCGGGAAGCCACCCTGTGGTATCGCAAGGCGGCGGAGCAGGGCAGTGTCGAGGCGCAAACCGTTTTGGCCGGCATGTATGGGCGCGGCGAGGGGGTTGCGCTCGATTTTCGCGAGGCGGTCAAATGGTATCGCAAGGCGGCAGAACAGGGTGAAGCGGAGGCGCAGGCCGGATTGGCCGCCTTGTACCGGGAGGGCAAAGGGGTGGCGGTGGATGGGCGGGAGGCGGTCCGCTGGTATCGCAAAGCGGCAGAGCAGGGCCATGCGGAGGCCGCCTGTCAGTTGGGAACGCTTTATGAGCGGGGTTCCGGAGTGGTCCAGGATTATCTGGAGGCGGTCAAATGGTTGCGGCGGGCGGCAGAGCGGGGCCATGCCGAGGCGCAGACCCGTTTAGGCATGTTGTATGCGGCGGGCAACGGGGTCAGCCGCGATGACGGGGAGGCGTTACGTTGGTATCGCAAGGCGGACGAACAGGGGTATGCCCTGGCCAGTTATGCCGTCGGTACGATGTATGAGCAGGGTCGTGGAATGGAGGTTGATCGCAGCGAGGCGTTGCGTTGGTATCGCAAGGCGGCAGAACAGGGGTTGGAACGGGCGCAGGTGAGTTTGGCCATGTTGTATGAGCGTGGCGAGGGGGTGACGCGCAACCGGCGTGAAGCGGCGCAGTGGTATCGGCGTGCGGCAGAGCAGGGAAACGCCCAGGCCCAATCCCGTCTGGCGATGCTGCATCGTTTGGGCGAGGGGGTGGCGCAGAACGATGCCGAGGCCATCCGCTGGTATCGTCTGGCCGGGGATCAGGGCGAGGTGGAGGCGCAGTTTCAGTTGGGTCTGATGTATGGCAACGGCTACGGGGTGGTGCGGGATTATCGGGAGGCGGCAATCTGGTTTCACAAGGCGGCGGGGCAGGGGTTGGATCGGGCGCAATCGATGCTGGGCTTGATGTATTACGAAGGGGATGGGGTGCCGCGCGATTATGTGCAGGCACACATGTGGCTGGAGCTGGCAGCACAACAGGGCAACGACGAGGCAACCCGCTACCGGGAGCAGGTAGCCAAACGGATGACCGCCGCCCAGTTGACCCAGGCCCGCGAACTGGTGCGTGGCTGGAAGGTGGAGAAGATGTAACGGTACGGGTCATGCCGCCGACCCGGCTGCCGCATGTTCATCTCCCGGTGGTGGATCCGGGCATGATGCCGAACCAGCGTGATCGGCCAGGAAAGCGAACAGAGTGTCCAGTACGGGGGGATGTCGGCATCTGTGGGGTGCTGCACGAATCTGGTGGAATTGTGTACATCAAAGCAATACACAGGCCCCGTAGTCTGCTGTTTTCCCATCGACTGGTGGCTTGACCATGAAATTCATCGACCCACATATCGATTTCGCCTTCAAGAAGATTTTTGGCAGCGGGGGCGCCAAAGATGTTCTGTTCGGTCTCCTGAAGAGTTTTCTGGGGTTGGAGGGAGATCGGTGTATTGCCGAGTTGACCAAGATACAGTCAGGCCGTTCTCTAATTGCGCTGCAACAAACGGGTGGGGCTTTTCCGTTTTTCTATTTGTTGCATGAATCTTTTGGAACGCCAGCCAGTTGACCAAGACGCGGGTTTCGATCTCCCAAATATCGATATCGCATTCGTAACTGGAGGAAGTACAACGCCGCCTTGGACAAGCGACCTAACCTTCTGGTTCGACGAGGAGGTAATCAACCAGCGGTTTGTGCAAGAAAAGACCGGTAAACGAGGGATACCCCAGACCTGCACGGAAAATGGTTAATCAGTGGACGCTATTTCATAATTCCGTTCTTTACGCTTAAAACACCTATACAGTTAAATATATAGTGTTTCTCGATTCGCAGCTCGGGTTTGGGAACGGGAATAGTTCCTCAAATTTACCCCTCCTCATCGGCCTTGCAGGCTGCCGTAATGACAGCGTCCGACAGATAGTAGCCCGATCTCCGCAGATCCAGCAGCGTTGTGTGCAGGTTGCCCAGCAAACCTCGACGCCTGGCTTCCACCAATAGACCAGCCGTTCCCTTGACCGGTAACCCATACACATGCCGGGCAATTCGGCGGCCTCGTTTTTCATCGATGATCGTCAGGCATGGCATCCGTAGGCGCGCCAGGCTGATCACTGCTGCCTCGCCAAGATCCAGTTCCGCGACCAGCAAGGGATCTGGTTCCGGTGCGAGGCAGACATGCTCTGCCCACCACAGATCGGTAAACGTGTCTGTACCGGACCGTCCAAGACCAACGGCGGTCACTTCCCGATACACCGCGTCGGGAATCCAGAATTCACGGAATAATGCAGGTAAAAGGTCAAGCATCCCAACCAGGGACAAGGCGACCGGCGGACCTGAATTGATGACAGCACGACTCAAGATCATCGTGCAAACTCTTCATCCATTTCGTCCTGGCTTAACGCCACCACCGGCACACCTGCACGACTTGCCGCCAACAGAAACTCGACCCGACCCTTGCCAGAGAGACGACCGGCCTTGCCTGAGGTGATACGGCCCTGTTCAAAAAGTTTGAGGGCCAACAAAAACCGTACCTCGTCGGCAAAATTGTCCGGTAATTCGGCAGGCAGAGGCAACCCTTCCATGGGCAGCTCAATCGTCAACGTGTTCATCCCATCCTCCTTGTCAACAACGATTTGTACCCACGACGAAAACCATTCCGATGGGATCGGCTGCTACCCCTTTTTCAGGATGTCCCCCTATGGCAACACGCCACTTCCTGCCCCAAAAGGTCATCTTCAGCATGACAAAACTGCTGAACTGTTTCAAGAGAAATAGTTGGCCATGGTAAATTTGTTCTCGACTGCTGAGGCCGCAAAACCATTGCTCTGACATCGACCACGCAGGGGTCAGGCGGAAGGGGCGTGTGGCAGAAGCAGACAATGGGCCAGAATTGAATGGCGGAAACTATCCGGTAACTGTGCCCAATCGTGCAGATCGACCAGAAAGGGCAGCTGATTCTCTGACAAGGCGCTGCGCAGAGTCAGAAAAGCGACGGGTTGTGGCAGATCAGGCTGCTTGGGATTGCGGACGACCAGATCCAAGTCGCTTGCCGGGTGGGCTGTGCCGTTGACCCGGCTGCCGAAAGCGAGAATTTCACACTCAGGCAAGGTTTGACCGACCAGGCGCAACAATGTGGGGTGATGGTTGATCTGAGAATCGGAACGTGGCGAATCGGAACCGTGAAGTTGAGCCGAATCGGGTGGTTGCGCGTTGTCGATTATCAAATGAACCGTCACTTTTTTTGGATGATTTCAGTGGATTTTGCACGGAACAACACCTCTATTGACAATAAATTGATTGGAAATAGCGCAAAAAGCAAGCAATTTTCCGGTACAGACCAAGATAACGTTAGAAAAAATATGATATTGTGCTGGTGTAGGTGTGTGTAGCGTCCAAAATGAGAATCGGAAGAGAATCGGAACCAAATCGGAAGAGAATCGGAACTGAACCAGGATTGGATAGCGGTTTGAACCGGATCCGAATCGGAACGGAGAAAAGGAAGAGAATCGGAACTGGGCAGTTCCGATTCTCTTCCTTTTCGTTTTTAATAGTTCCGGATCAGCACCTCCTTTGCCAACGGATGGGCAGCGGTGGTGCAGGAGTACCTGACTGTTGCACCTTCAATATGGAACCCGCCAAAAATATCCCGCACCTCTGGCGTATCGTTGAGGCTTAACAGGAACATTCCTTTGATTCCTGCCAGCTGATCAGCAAGTTTGGCAAAGTCTCTTTTATCGAAGATTCCTTTCCCGTAGTACTGTTCGCAATCCCAGTACGGCGGGTCGATATAGAAGAAGGTGCCAGCCCGATCATAGATACGGATCAGCTCTGCATATGGTAGATGCTCGATTGTCACACGCGCCAGTCGGCGGTGGGTCATCTCCATCTCTCGCCGCAGGGTCATCGGGTTGAAGCTGGTCGGCGAAGTTGCGGAAATGGCAAACGACCGCCTGCCTGCCACGCGTCCCCCGAAACAAAGCCTGTGTAGGTAATAATATCGTGCAGCTCTCTGAATGTCAGTCATCGATTCGGCAGGCATGTCGAGCAGTCGATCAAACTCCTCCCGACTTGATAACGACCATTGCAGCGCATTCGCAAAGGCCTCCCAATGATGCTGCACGACGCGGTAGATGTTGACCACATCCCTGTTGATGTCGTTCAAAATCTCGCATTTTGACGGAGGCTTGCGGAACAGCACCCAGGCCGCCCCGGCAAACGGTTCAGCGTAGCATTGGTGTTCCGGTATCAGCGGAACAATGGTACGGGAGAGCAGATATTTACCGCCCATCCAGCTCGACAGTGGGCTTCTGATTTTCTCATTGTTTACTTCCATCATGTTCACCTTCTGCTGGCGCTCTGTGGCGCTCTTGGTGGTGCGACTCTTGGTCGTGGTTGAAATAATTCATTGTTTTACACCTCGTACACCTGATCGTTATCTTGCCAGTGCCTTTGGCAAGTACACGATTGCATCTTCCACATCTTAATACCGTTTCTATTTCCATTTTTTTGCTCTTATACTGCTCCCACCACAAGCAGTGGTGCGGGACGGCCAACTTGGCCAATTGGTCTGTGCAAGGTCGGTTCTTGCGGTTCGGGGTGTTGGCGCACCCCGACCCCCGCTTTTACGGGGGATTCTTGATCATCTGCTGTACCAGCAGGCGAATTGTTTCCAGGTCGGTTATATCCAGTTTCAGATAGGGGCGGGCAGGTATATTGATCTGGCCGCCAGGATGGTCTGCCGTCTGCGCAAAGTTTGATTTGCGTTTGGATACAAAGCGGTTGCCGACCTCTCCTGTTCGTTTATCATGATGGAAATACAATGTACGGCGGTGGGGTGGTATGGTGATGTCGCCGCCGAACTGGTGAATGGCGGCATATTCCTTCATGGTGCCAACCAGGGCAAAGTCAGGGCCGTGCTGTTGCGTGATTGATGTGCGCAGCCTGCCGGTTCTGACCAGAATTTTATCGCCAAACCCCTTTTTTTTCTTGTGGTTGACCTTTTCATCAGGGTCGATGGTTGGCATGGTAAAATCCTTTGGATGGCGGGTGATGAGGGATCAACCTTGCCGTATCATCTCGGCCAGGCGGTGTGAACGCATGCCGACCTGTCGCGCCCAGAGGCTGTTCAACATGGCTTCGGCGGCGCGATCGTATTGGGCTTGCGCGAGCTGCCCCAAGAATTGTTTGAAACCCTTCAGACCGGGAACGCCGAGATTGAAAGCCATGTTGACCAACACCATCTGGCGGTTGGCCGACAGGGTGTCGAACAACGGTCCCAGGGTTTGGTCTCGTTGAATTTCGGCGATGGTTTGCAGTACGTCATCTTCCAGGATGGTGTCTGCAGCCCGTGGGGAGATGGGGCGGGCGTCCAGATTGTGACCGACGCCGATGGTGCGGTGGCCGGTGCTGTCGGTGTACATTTGCAACTTGCAGCCCTCGTCAATCTTGAGTGTAAGCGGTGAATTACCCGCGTATCTTCAGTTCGTTGACAAGCTGGCTTTATCGACGTTCCACGGGAGGAGATTTTCGTAGTCATCCACCGTTGCTGCAGTGGGCAACTGGGTGAACAGATAGCGCAGGTAGGCAAACGGCTCCAGGCCGTTGGTCTTGGCGGTTTCGATCAGGCTGTACAAGTTGGCGGAGGATTTTACGCCGCGCACGGAATCGGAGAAGAGCCAGCCCTTGCGCCCGATCACGAAGGGGCGGATGGCGTTTTCAACGGCGTTGTTATCAATTTCCAGCCGACCGTCGTTCAGATAGCGGATCAATCGCGGCCAGTGACCGAGCAGGTAGCCCAAAGCGACCCCCAACGCTGTTTTGGGTGGAACAGTCGGGACGGTTTTATTGGCCCAGGTTTTCAATTCATCCAGGATTGGTTTGGCATGCTCTTGCCGCCTTGCGTGCCGTGTCTCAGGTGACGCCTGCTTTTCTCGCAGATCCTTTTCGATGGCATACAATCGTCCGATCAAAGCCAATGCCTCACCGGCTTTGCCAGGTTTTTTCCAACCACCTGTGCCAAGAGCCTTGATGGACTCATCAAATTTGCGTCGTGCATGGGCCATGCAGCCGACATGAACGATGTCTGGATTGGACGCGACGGAGTGATACCCCGTATAACCATCCGTTTGCAGGTAGCCTTTGAAACCCAGCAGCAATTCTTTTGGAACGACTCCAGCCCGACTGGCATTGTAATCAAAAAGGATGATCGGTTTATCCGGTGGTCCCCCCTTTTGCACCCACATGTAGGATTTGCTGGTCGCCAATCTGTCAGGTTCTTTCAATACCTGTACAGTCGTTTCATCCATTTGGACAACGCCGTAATCCAACAGATGATCCCGAAGCAGATTGACAAGCGGTTGTACTGCTTGACCGGCCTTGATCATCCAGTTGGCCAGGGTACTGCGAGGCAGGTCAATGCCAGCCCGTACCAACATTCCGCTCTGCCGATACAGTGGCAAACCATCGGCATATTTGGCAACCACGATATGCGCCAACGTGGACGCCGATGCCATCGCCTTCGGAATAATGCGCGGTGGCATGGGGGTGGTCTTGACCCCTTGATGGCAATGGGGACAACCATATTTGACCTGCACATTCCGGATTACCTGCACCTTAGCCGGAATGATGTCCAACTGCTCGCTGTACTCCCGACCGATTTCGACCAGGGTTGATCCATCCAAGGCACAGACCTTCTCTGCATCGGTCAGATCGTGAACAATATCGATTCTTGGCAAATCGGATGGCAAAGGCTTGCGACCAGGTTTTTTCTTTCTTGGTTTGGTGCGTTGCGCAGGGGCCTCTTCTTCTGCTTCGTCCGCGTCAGATGATGTCGCTGCAGTGGTCTCTGCTTCATCAAACAGAGACGGTTGCCACATACCCATGCAATCCACCTCAGGAGTCTGCCTTCCGCTCTTCTCGCTGGATCGACCAAACCGTTTCGCGGTCAGAATATTCAGTTGACCTCGCAAATACGCCGCAATGTGTTCGAGCTGGACGTATCTTCTTTCCAGCTCTTTATTATCGTTCGACAAGGAAACGACCATCTCCCGCAGGATGATGGGGTCATTTGGCAACTCAGAAGGGAGGAGGTTTGTGCGCGTATCCATGGTTTGTAATATACCATAACCATGCGGTAATTGCTAGGAAATACAAGAATATTGCAGCGTTTTATGCGGTTTGAAACGGGCAATATCATAGCCGTCCAGCAACCAGTTGAGCTGTTGTCCGCTGATCATTTCCACCTTGCTGTCCGTGCGTCGCAGCCAGTGAAAACGCTCCTGCTCCAGTCGCTTTTGCCAGAGACAAAAACCATTGCGTTCCCAATAGAGGATTTTGACTTGATTCCGGCGCTGGTTGCTGAACACATATAAGGCTGCAGCAAAAGGAGACAATCCCAAACCAGCCTCAATCAGCGCGGCCAGTCCGTTGATCCCTTTGCGAAAGTCAATCGGTTCCAAACAAACGTACACTTCCAGTAGATTGTTGGCAGGCCTCATCATGGCAAGGATGCCACCAGGCGAAGCAACGTTTCCACCTGTTCCAACCGACCATCCATCCATTCCACGACCGCACCATTCGGAAACAAAATTCGGAACGGAGTTGGTGTGGAACCGGGCAACACAACCAGCTTCCTGAACCGAACTCGCCTTGAACTGCCTTCCAGCATCCCTCGATCAATCAACTCCCGACGCCACCAATACATGGCGGCCAGACTCAACCCCTGTGCTTCAGCATACGACTTGATCGTACCGGATGTTGTCTGGCATCGCTGCCAGTGCTCAAGCCAAAATTGTTGCCTCTCGCTCACCCCTGCTTTGTCGATGACTTTTGCGACCATTCCAACCTCCCAAAAAAGTGTTTTCCGGGATGGTCTCATCATTATGAATATATGGGTACCCTGGGGAGAAATGGACGCTTACTCTTGAGTTGGGCTTTGAGGGTACCGAGTACGAATTTGTAGCCGGGCATGGGTGACTCCTGTCGACAGGGGTTGATCCTGCCGACAGGATAGAGGGGGTGGTTTGCGGATGTGTAGCTAACGGATGTTAGCAGGTGGGGTCAAGGCAATAAAAACTGGCTTGTGGTGGGAAAATCAGCAATATATTCCGATAAAGTACAATAAAGTGATTTTAACTGTACACTGGCTTGGAATGTCAGGTCCGAAAATACCCATGCTGTAAGAGTCATTCCCAACCATGTGCTGAATATAAGATATTTTAATATGCGCAAGTTGCTGTTATACCTTTTTTCAAGGCCGGAAAAAATGTCTTCTACCTTCTCAAAAAGGGTGGGGTGTTGATTTTTGTACCTGTCACGTCTCTGCCGCATTTCTTCCCATACAGAGTGCAGGGTATGACGCTGATTGTATACCAGAACCAGCATCATGCAGCCAAAAATAAGCGATCCAACCATTATTGAACAGTTTTTCCATGTAAACCCGTTTTTATCTTCCAGTTGTCCACCCGCCAGTAACAGAGCAAGAGGAACAGCGAGAAACTTATTCTGAATATCTGACAAGACTCCATTGAGTTTAACCATATATTCCATTTTTCTTTCTTCTAACTCTTCTCGCGCTTTCTCAAACGAAAAACCACTAATAAATACTTGGTAATTATTGTTAACTTTATCAAGTATTTCATCAGATAGATCCGACATGCGGACAAAGCGTTCTTCAGGCAATATGTTTTGTAAAGTTTCGCTCAATACCGTCTTCAAGATGGTAAGAATTTGTTTACGATGACGCGAAGTGTCATGATCATGATTAAGTGAAGTGTCGAGTAATTTGCGTAAGGCTTGAGCAGCTGGAAGAGGTCGTAAATTTGTTACCTCGTATTTTATCACAATTTCTGTCTTAGCTGGTTGAAAAAAGATGAATTTCTGATTCTTCCCTTGAGGTTGGGTATGGTCTGCTACTTCTCTCAGAACAGAAACCAAGGATAAAATATCAAGATAGTGTTGCGCTGTCTCACAACTGCTGCCAGCATGATCTGAATACAGATAACAATCACTTTATATATAGAAATCAGCAGGTTTTTCAGTTTGATGGGGGGAGTAACTAAAAAATTCTTCCCAATCTTTTGCGATGAAGCCATGAAGGATAGATCTCGGCACCTCCAGTAATATTTTATCGTTTTCACAAGGAGTCTTAAGAACATCAAGTTCTTGGAGTTGTGTTAGGAGGTTGTAATATTCTGTATACTTTTTGTTGATGCGGCCAGAAATAGTTTCTCCTTCCCACTGTATGTCTTCAAGCAGTCGGATCATATCGGCGCAAACAGGTACCTTGCGCGTATTATCGTTCAACTTTCATTCCCCAATTGCTGGATCCATTTTTCCGGGAGATTGGTAAAGACAAGCACTGTTTCATTTCCTTCTTCCCTTAAAAATACATCTTTGTTCAGAAGAGTTCTATCAAAAGACAGAGCCACCCCATTTTTTTCTAATTTGAAAACTTTAAACCGTCGAAGCGCTTCCCTGTCGGGATCGAAACTGCTGTTCAGTCCAATCTCGTCGGAATTGGCAAAAACAAAAAATGCCGTCGGTTTTTCTTCACTTACCAGTGACGATAGAGTTTCCAGGTAAACTGGTTGCTTTTCTCTGCGCTTGTCCTCGCAATAAGAGTATATCTTTCTAATGACTTCGCCTGTCTTTTCCTTGCTCATCTCTTCCTGAGCGCAGAAATCTATAATTGCTTGTCGTAACTTATTGGTTTGGTCACGGGAGTCGCTGTACCCATCACAACCAATGAATTCAAGAAAATAATCCGAAATATCACTGGTTCCCCTCCCTTTAACGAAAGAGAGATACTGTTTGTCGGTGTGTTTCGTCCAGAATGTAATATTTAATCTTGCAGCAAAGTGCAAATGTTTGGTGTCCAGATGGTGGATGTTATTGATTGTTAGGTCACTCTCGTTTACCGCTGTACCTGTCACATCCTTCAGCGCGACAACCATGAGAAACTGGTTGGGTTCTTCCTGGTACAGAACAAACAAAACATAGCCGCCGGTTGCCAGATGCTCTTTGTTGATGATGCCTTCAAAATGCTCCATCGCATCAGTTGTAAACTTCACAAAATCGTGTTCGTTTTTCAGGAACTTTTCGACCATCCCTTGGAAAGGGTAACTGGCTTTTTTCTTATTGAATGTCCCACGGGATTTGCCTGTTTGCTCGTAGGCTTTCCGCAAGTCGTTCATCAGAAGCTCCAGCGCATCGGAACTGACAGCCAACTCTTTGTCTCGTAACTGCAACTTGGCTGGTTGGTATCTTTCTTTTTTGATGCGGTGGATGATGGCGTGTTCCAGTTTCAACGTATGATCCTCCTCTGATGATGAGAGGCGATCTCTATTGCCTCCCAGTTTAACCCCTCTGCACCCTTCTGTCAGCAATATATTACGGCGACAAGCAAGAAACTCCCATGACACAACACCGCCATACGTGATGACCAAAGATCTTGATTCAACGTTTGTAGCAGTAGATCTGTTGGTGTGTCAAAATCTTTTTGTCGGGATTTTTGGTGTGATAGATCTGGGTGATGGGGTTGGCTGATTAATGACAACTGGCGGGATGATCTGGCAGCGCAGGAAAGACAGGCGAAAAGAAAGGGGGTGGGGAGAGTATTTGACACCATTCTGGTGGTGTCACCAAAATGGTTTGTCTGCTCAATGCGGGAAGAAGGATTTGAGAATCAGGGCGATGACGCCGCCGACACAAACGGCCATACCCCACTTGAGAGGGGCGATTTCGGCGGTCATGCGCAGCTCAAGCTCTTTGATATCGCGCTTCAGTTCGGATTTTGCTTCTTTGGCATCCTGTTTCAGTTCCAGGATGTGCATATCTATTTTGTGAAGGTCGGCCACGTCGGCCTTGGTGGAAAGCTGCCCTTCCAACTCCTTCAGATCCCGCTTTGCCGCCATCTCTTCAAACTGATTGGCGTGGGTCTCCTTGATGGCTTCAGAAATGGCCTCGGCCTGATTCTCCGGGATGCCTGCCTCCTTGAGACGGCGAACAAACTTGAATGTGTCAAAGGTAACAGCAATCATGGTGGTCTCTCCAGAAGGAACATTGACTGGCTTCAGAGTACCAGCAATCTGCCTGCAACATCAACAAGAAAAGGTCACCTCACCTTTTGCCTCCCGATTATCGCCAGTGCGAAAGCCTGACAGCCTCCTGCCGTCAGGCTGCTTCCCCGATTTTATTTCGCTTCCTGTAACAGCCACTCCGTTGCTCTGTCAAAATCTTTTTGTGTGATGTCCTGAATGCGACGGATGTTCAGGGTAATTTTCAGCTCGGACCAGACTTTTTGCCGGGTTTTGCCACTGCGTTCGGCGGCGCTGTCGGCCAGGAGGGTGAGTTGTTGGCGTTGCTCGGTGGTGATGGGTTGGGATCGGTGCATCTGCCATACGACTCCTGCCAACACCAGCACCATTCCGGCCAGAGTGATGAGCAGAAAAGTGTTGGTGCGGACAGTGCGGTGCAGGTGTTTGTTTTGAATGTGGTCCGAAACGTGGGCAGATTCAACAAGACTGGGCATGGTTGACTCCTCTGGTACGGGTTTAAGGTACTCTATTTATCGTCAGAGGAGGTAATATTGTTAAATTTTGTCAAATGTTATCGATAGTTATCTGTTGTTGGCGCTCATCCCGAACAGTTTGGCGACTGTGTACGGGATGGTAAACACTCCCTCATCCAGGGCACGCAGCATGGCCTGGCGCTCTTCGGGTGTACTCTTCATGAAAGCCGAATAAACAATATCCGCCTTCATCTTGAGCGACACATCCTTCCTTTCCCGCTCCAGAATGGTTTCCACAACATACATCGCTCCCACCACCTCCTGGGCGACTTTGTCAGGGTTGCAGCCAGAGGATCTGTTGCCGGTCAGGATGTACTGCACGTCAACTCCTGCATCAGATATTCCAGAAAGATACGCACTACTTATTCCATTTCTAAATCATTAATGCTATAATGTGCGCATCATTCATCTGCTGCTATAGGTGCGCACATGGCGAGAACCGCAAGTGGAATCAAGGTATTGGAGCAGGCCAAAACGTGTTTGGCCAAGGCCAAGACGGTGGGAGAATTGCGACAGGCCCAGGCTGTTGTCTTGCCGCTTGAATTTGGCTTGTCGATACCGCAAACGGCACAAGCTTTGGGGGTTTCAACGAGATGGGCGTGCCAATTACGGACACGATTCATCAAGGAAGGTGGGGTACCGTCGCCGGTCGGTGAAGGACGTGGCGGCAGACGACGAGAAAACATGACTCGCGAGGCAGAAGCGGAATTTCTGTTGCCATTTTTTGAAAAAGCAAAGGACGGCGGTATCTTGGTCGTTGGGGAAATCAAATTGGCCTTGGATGAACGTCTCGGCCGCAAGGTTGCCCTGGCTTCTGCGTATAACCTGCTGCACCGTCATGGGTGGCGCAAACTCGCCCCTGACAAACGTCACCCACAGTCCGACCCCGTGGCGCAAGAGGAGTGGAAAAAAACTACCAAGAAACCATTGCCCGCATTGATCAGGAGTGGTCGGGAGAAGGAACCATCCGACTGATGTTCATGGATGAAGCACGTTTTGGGCGCATTTCCGACACCCGATCTTGCTGGTGTCCAAAACCGTTCCGGCCTGTTTGCCAAGCTATGCTGACACATCAGTACACCTATGCCTATGGCGCAGTATCGATCAAGGACGGCGAGTTTGACAGCCTCATGCTTCCATACGTCAATGGAGCGTGTACGCAACTCTTCCTTGACGAGGTGGCTCGACGACACCCGATGGATCGGATTGTCATGGTCATGGATGGTGCAGGATGGCATAAGAATCAATCGCTTGTTCCTCCAGATAACATGCGCTTGTTGTTTCTCCCGCCCTATGCTCCTGAGCTCAACCCGGTTGAGCATGTGTGGGATGAACTGCGTGAGAAATGGTTCCATAACAGGGTTTTTGAGAGTCTCGAAGCACTTGAGAGACACCTGGAATCAGCACTCCTTGCCCTGGAAAATGATCGTGACCGTATCAGATCAATCACGGCATGGCCGTGGATAGTTAATGCACTTTTGATTTAGAAATGGAATAAGT
>PDZV01000005.1:0-63547 GCA_002753135.1 Magnetococcales bacterium WMHbinv6
AAGAGGCGGTGGTAGAGCGAATCCGAATCGTTGGTGGTATCAGCCATGGGTCAGACATCTCGCCGGGGACACGGATGGGAAACAGCTACGCCGACGCCTCCAGCGTATACCTTTTGGCAATGGTACGTCCAGTCATTTGCGGATCTTTTCGGAACATCGCCCCGTTTCTGGATCTGTGGAATTCTGGGAAATTCCGGTGACACCCCGACGGGAAAGCGATGATCTCCTTCAGGCGGGTGATCATCAAGTGGTGTCTTGGCTCCCTGTTTGACTGGACACGGAAAGGCCGGATTCGTTTCATGACACAGACAGGCAAACGGTTCCAGGCCGTTGGCCTTGCTGGCCTCAATCAAACACTACCAGTTGGCTGAAGCTTTCAAGCCACGTACCGTATCAAAAGCCAGTAAAATCGCGGCGATTATCAGAATAGATACCACAAAATCAACCAGATGACTCGTGGTGCCAACTTGTGCGTCGGGCGTTGTTGTCAAGATGTGGAAATTTGACACTGCAATGTTTGCAAATTTTACTTGCATGTTTATAGTCTGAAATATAAAATTTGGCGGCATAATTTTTTACAAATTGCCGATTGATCCCCAATGCCACCAGACAACAACCAAAATGGCAAACAGGAGGCAATATCAATCAACACAAAGGGTTGGCAACCAGAAAAGGATAAAAAACCATGAAGGGAAAACGATTATTACACATCATGATCGGGCTTGCGGCACTCTTTTATGGGGTGACGGCGAGTGCAGAAGAGGGCAATGCAACGGAAGCAAAAGGCAACAAAGAGGTCAAGTCAGTCGCTTGTCTGGACTGCCATACCCAGGAAACGCCCAATATTGTCTCCGACTGGTTCATCTCCAAGCATCGGACGCGGGGCGTTGGCTGTGCGGATTGTCATGGTGAAGATCATCAAAACAAGGAGGATGTGGCAAAAGCCAAACAACCCACCCCGGATACCTGCGCCGATAAAGGGTGTCACGGTAAACGGGTGGAAGAGTACCGCAAGGGCAAACATGCCGCCGGTTGGGCGGTCATGAAGGCGATGCCCACCATTCACTGGCAACCCATGTCGATGATTGATGGCCAAAAGGGGTGCGGTGGTTGCCACAAGATTGGTGAGAAAAGCGCAGAGGAGGTGAAAAAACTCAAGGAGGCCGGTTCAAAATTCGGGCATGCCGCCTGCGACTCCTGCCATACCCGGCACACCTTTTCGGTGGCAGAGGCCCGTGAACCACAGGCTTGCCAAACCTGTCATATGGGTTTTGATCATCCGCAATGGGAGATGTATTCGGCCTCCAAACATGGCGTGCGTCACCTCCTGAAACAGAACAAGGTGATTTCACCCAATGCCGCAGCCCCTACTTGCCAAACCTGCCATATGCAGAAGGGTAACCATGAAGTGCGGACGGCATGGGGTTTCCTGGCCGTGCGCTTGCCTCTCTCCGAAGATAAAGAGTGGGCTGCAGACCAGGTGACCATTCTGCAGGCCCTGGGCGTTTTGGACCCAGAGGGTAAACCGACGGCACGACTCGAAGCGGTCAAGAGCGCAGATGTGGCCCGCTTGACCCAAGAGAGCTTTGACAAAGAACGGGATAAAATGATCGCCGTCTGCGAACAGTGCCATTCACCGAATTTTGCCCGGGCCGAGTTGGAAAAAGGGGATCAAATGATCCGTGAGGCCGATCGCCTGCTGGCGGCAGCCATTCGTGAGATTGCAGCGTTGTATAAAGATGGCGTTTTGCGCCAACCGAAAGAGTATGCCTATCCGTTCCCGGACTTGCTCACCTTCCACGACGCCCCGACCCCGATTGAGCAAAAATTGTTTGTCATGCATCTGGAACACCGCATGCGCACCTTCCAGGGAACCTTTCATGCCAATCCAGACTATGCCCTCTGGTATGGTTGGAGCGAAATGCAGCGCGACCTGACCGAAATCCGCCATATGGCCCAGGAGTTGCGCGAGAAGCACGGCAAACACTCGACAACGTCGCAGAAATAACCGCCGCTTTATCATCGCCGGACTCCCTCGGGAGTCCGGCTCTGACCATCCCCCCGTGTGACCGAGCAACGGGTTGAGGCAATGCGGGGAGCCTCTTTCACCCCTATTCTTGCCAATAACTTTTCAATGGGGGAAGGGTTCTTGCCGGGGGCCTGATCTTGCTCAGATTTTTCTGGCAGAAGGCCAAACTCCTGTGTCACAATGGCCGCAGACGGGTGGATGTCCATTTTGTGAAGGGTGATCTCAGTGGTTGACAGGAGCATGTCGTCACCTTTTTGCCCTTCATCGTTGTATTCTGCGACGATTTTTCCGTCAGCAAAATCCATCGCCCTGTGGGGGGCTCCCCTGCTGCCTGGGTTGGATCGACCATTGACATTCAGAGCAAAAAGAGAACACAGCCATGCAGCACACACTTGGATTGACCACAGCGATAATTATCGGGCTTCTGCATGGCACAACGATGGCCCAGGCGGATAATGTTCATGCGGTACCCACCGCACCGGCGGACTATTTGGCGATGAGCAATCCCTTTGGGCCAGAAAATCAAGAAGCTGTCAAATGGGGCGAGCGCCTTTACAAAAGCAAGTGCCGTAAGTGTCACGGTGCCGAAGGGGATGGCAAAGGATCCAACGCCGAATATCTCGACATCAAGCCTGTCGCCTTCGCCAAAGCGGGCTACCTGGCTCAGCGCAAAGACGGCCAGCTCTTATGGATCATCGAAAATGGCAGCCCGGGTACCGAAATGCCGTCCCACGGTCGCGGTTCTCGCGATGATCTTCCGGTAGAGGAGTTGTGGAAACTTGTTTCCTACCTGCGCAGCGCCTTTACCCGCTAACTCCCTCGGTACCTATAAAGAGTTTGTCAAACTCGCCTCGATCAAAGAGTGGAGGGTAACCCGAAAGTGCTGGAAATGGTGCGCCATCTGATCGGCATGGGAGGAATGATAATCCCGGTGCATGATGGCGTTACGCAACAGTTGTTGCAAAGCAGCCAGCGGATAATCCGGGCGACATATTTCGGTGAGTGCCGACGTAATGTCGGTTTTGATGCGGATATGGGCTTTGAGCAGGGCTTCCAACTGGGGGATCAGTTCTGGTAGAGGGCCGTGCCTCTCTTTTTGAGCGACAATCGGATCACCCCAATTGCACCCTTCCAGACGCAAAAATTGTACATAGGTCCCTGCTCCCCAAAGTTGCGCTACGACGGATTGACAATCCGCGGGGTGATAAAAACCATCAGCTCGGTTTGGCTGTTGCTGGTGGAGCGGTTTTTGAACAGCCAGCCCAGGCCGGGAATATCCTTCAATTCGGGGATGCCGCGTTGGTTTTCCGACTGGTTGTGTTGCAGAATGCCGCCGAGTACAATGGTTTGTCCATCTTTGACCAGGGCTTGTGTTTCCACTTCGCGGGTACTCAGGGCCGGGGGGGCACCGGTGGTGACCGAACCGTGGATGGAGTTGTTTTTGGCGGTGACATCCAGGGTGATAAATCCGTTGGCGGTGACGTGTGGCGTCACCTTCAGGCTCAAGGCGGCATCTATGTATTGATAGGTGACACCGCCGCTCAAGGCTTCCGTCTGATAGGGCTGGCGGATCCCCTGGCTGATGCTGGCCTCTTTGTTGTTGGCGGTCAAGACCCGTGGGCTGGAGATGGTTTTGGCCTTGCCGTTGGTCTCCAAGGCTCCCAGTTCAATATCCAGATCAAGCAGTGGCGAGAGGGAGCCTAAATGGATGCCCAAATTGCTGCTGACCCCCTCCGGCAGTTGGTTGCCGACATTAAAGGCCGGGGTGGTGCTGCCGGTCATCAGGGCTCGCCGTCCGCTGGCGGCTGCCGCCGCATTTTGTTGCACCAGATAGGCGTTGGCCGCCGAGTTGGAGATGCCAAGCGGGGAAGAGGCGCTGTTTTTGTAGTTGATGCCCCAGTTGATCCCCAGACCAAAGGTGCTGTTGCGTTCAATCTCGACGATGCGGGCTTCAATCATCACTTGCGGAATCGGTTTGTCCAGCTTGGTCACCAGTTCACGGATCCGAACCTGATTGGCGGCGACATCCTTGACAATCAAGGTGTTGGTGCGCTGATCCACCGCCAGGCTGCCGTTGATCGACAACAGACGGGGATTGCGGCTGCTCTCTCGCGGGTTGGCAGCGGTGCTGCCCCCTTTGTTGGCTGTTGCGCCGCCCCCTTTGGAGTCGCTTTCCAGCAACAGATCGCGAATTTCGCCGGCTTTGGCAAAGCTGATCGGAATCATTTCCGTCACGATCGGTTCCATGGTTTGTCGGCTTTCGTTGGCCTGCCAACGGGCATCGGCCAGATTTTGCAGTTCGGCCAGCGGGGCCACCCGCAGCACGTTACCCTGCAACACCTTGCCCAAACCTTTGCTCTCCAGAATCAAATCCAGGGCCTGATCCCAGGGAACCTCGACCAGTCGCATGGTGATGGTTCCCTTGACCGCATCGGAAATCAACAGATTGAGCCGGTTGAGATCAGCAAGCAGGCGCAGGGCGTTATGGATGTTGATCTCTTTAAAATCCATCGTCACCTTGGCCCCGCTGTAGACAGGTGTCTCCAGGCCGCTTTCTGCGCTGGCGGCCTTGATCTGGATAAGAATATCGCGGCCTTGTTGCACAATTTCATGCCGATCGGCGGCGCTGTGCAGGGCGATCACCACCTGGGTGTCCCTCCCTTGCGCAAAGGTGTCGATGGTTTTTACCGCACCGCCGAAACTCTGAACATCCTGACGTTGGCCATCGCTGCCTGGTTGGATCAGCTGCGGGGCCAGACGGGTTTTTTTCAGGGTCAGGGTTAACTGTTTTTCCTCCCGGTGGCTCTCCAGAGAGGGGGTGTCGTTATCGCTGCGCAGGGTAACCAGAGCCGTGGCACCATTCTGGGTGAAAGAGACCGCTTGCAAGGTTGCCGGGCTGGCCGCCGCCGCTTGCGGGCGTGCGGGGCTGGCCGACAGGCGAATGATCGGCAGACCGTCGATGTTTTCAAAGTGGTAGCTGGTGTCACTTTGTTGCAGGCCGATCACCAGACGGGTACGATTGCCCTCGCCCAACAGTTGCAGATGATTGACCTCCCGGGAAGAGACCTCCTGCTCCTGACTGATGGCGGGTCCCTGTACGGCGGCAAAATCAAGAACCAGCCGTGGGGGATTGTGCAGGCGGTAACTTTCCGGCTCTGGCAAGCTGCCGCTGCCGAGCAGATGAATCCGGGTGCCGCTGGTGCTGTTGCTGACCCGCAGCTGGTTGATCTGGCGACTGCTTTGCCCGCCGTGGCGCGCCTGGCTGCCTTCCTGGGGGGTGAGCAGGTTCAAGTCCAGGCCGTCGGCACGTTCCAGCAGGGTATACTGCACCCCGCTGTGCAGGGCCAGTTCCAGGCGGCTGCCCTGTTCGCCTTCGTTGAGCGGATAGATGCCGGTCAGGCCGGGCAGCGTCACCTCTTTGGGCTGAATGGTCGAGGCAAGGCGGGCGTTGTTGAAGGTCAACAACAGGCGTGGCGGCTCTTGCAAATGGAAAATCTGGTACGGTAACGGGCCATCACTGTGCAGCGAAAGGCGCACCCCTTGCGTGGTTTCCAACAGCTCCAGATCATTGATCAGGGTGGCCTGTGCTGCTGGCGAAGGGAGTTGTGTGGCCGCAGGAGAGGGGCCGTTGGCCAAACAGCCAGGCAGCAACAGCGCACTGCCCAGCAGGCTGCTTAAGAGGAGCAAAAGCGAAGCAGGGCAGCGTCGGGAGATGGTCGGTATGCGCATCAGCTCAACTCATTTCTTGAATTTTACCACCGGTTTTCCCCGGCATCGGCATAGCTGTTATTGTTGTTGGCATCACGAAACTGGCTGCCATTGGAGGCCAAAGCCAATTTGCCATCGCTGGCCTGAGCCGCCACCGGTGTGGCTTCGGCCACAAAGCAGGAGGCGGTCGGACAGTTGCTGTTGAGCAGCACGGCAGCGGTGACCGGTGTCAACAGGGTTACGGTATAGTACCCCTTGTCAGACCCTTGCACATCGTTGGCGAAACCAAGCGTGGTCAAGTTGCTGGCATAGGTCATGTTTTCGGTAAACCATCGCTCCTGCAAGGCGGCAATCTGCAGCAACAGGGCCTGCCCATCGGCCCGACGTCCTTTGATGACAAAGGCTTGATAGTTGGGCAACGCAACGATGGTCAACAGACTGACGATGGTCAGGGCAATCAGCAGCTCAATCAAAGTGATGCCACGCTCTCTGTTCATGCCGGTTCCTTTGTCATTCAGTGATCCCAGTCAACCTCCCGCCAGGCAATCCGCCCGTTCGGCGGCGAAGGCAAGCTGACAGTGGTGCGGGTCAAGGCTCCGGTGGAAGATTGGGTGATCAAGGTCGGATTGCTGCTGTTGCCTCGATGGATTACCGGAGCCGATGCAATTCCTGTTCCTATACTTACCGAACCGACCACCACATCATTGGTGGTGATGCCGCCGACGCTCACCGCCGTGGTATTCAGCGCCGCTGGCGGGCAGGCGGTACCGGTGGTATAGCAGAGAACGTTGAGGGAGCTGCTGCCTTCAGCTTCGCAGGTGTTGCTGGGGGGGGTGTAGAGGGTAAAGGTGGCCAGCCGTTCAATTTGCTTGATCGCCGACAGGCTGCGTTCGCTGGGGGTGGTGCCGGTGGTGTTCAGGGTTTTGTACCAACCGTTGCCTGCCTGGATGGTCTGTTCCAGGGCCTCATAATCGTTGACCGGCGGGCTGAGGCTGGCCAAAACAGCTTGTGTATCCAACAGGGTTTGCCGGGAGGTGACCAGCAGGCCGGTCACATTTTGCAGCGTGCTGCTGGCAATTTCGCTGCTGCTGTCGATGGCTTTCAGACCATAGAGCGTTTGTCCGCTGACGCTGCCGTTGTCGGCAGTACTCCACAAGCGCCCGCTTCCGGCCAGCAACCAGTGGTTGCCGGTGCTGTCGCGGACCGCCAGAGGAGGGGCGGCAAACGGTTTGCCGGGGTTGAACAGCGAAGTGACGGTTGGGGCGTTCCAGTTGCTCCAATCCATGCGAAACAGGCGTCCGCTTTGACTCAGGTTGCTGCTTTGCAGGCCGTCGGAGCCGAAATAGAGCGCATCGGTGGTAAAATCCAGGTTCCAGTCGATGCTGGTAACGGCGGGAATAAAACTGGTGGCAATGCCGCTGTTGTTGCTGGCCGCACCGGCCATGTTGCCCAGATCATAAGGGGCAAAGCCGCTCATCCAGTTGCGTGTGCGCAGATCGTAGACAAACAGCTGGCCGTTTTGGTTTGAGGTGACCGTGGCCAGTTGGGTCGGGCCGGAACCGAAGGCCAGACGCCATTCGTTGTACTGCGGGTTGTTCCAGTTGCCATCAGCAGCGGGGGCGCGGCGCACCAAAAGCGCCGGTTGACTGACGGTAAAGCCCAAAGCGGGGTGGGTGATCTCTGCCAGCAGTTTGGGCGGACTCTCCGGGTTGGTGATATCCAGCACCACATAGGCGGAACGGGTATCGGGGGTGCCGTTGTTGTCGAGATCAAAATTGCCGCCCCCCAACCCCATGCCCGCCACCAGCACGGTGCCCCAACCGCCGGGGTGGTCGCTGTCCGGGGTGAAAATATTGGCATCGAAGGCGATGGGGGAACCGTCCATGTAATAGACATGGCTGTAATCGAGACGGGTCAACCATTTCAGGTGCGGCAGCAGGTTGAAGGGAGCATAAGCCCACAGCTCATCCCCCAGGGCGTGGGCCAGCGCCGTGCCCTGGGTGGTGGCAAAACTTTTGCTGCTTTCGTTCCAAAAGCCGGAGTTGAAGGCATGCAACAGGCCATCATTGGCACCGACGTAGACCACCTGGCGCCGTTTGGCGTATTGATTGCGAAAGGTGGCATAACTGCTGTCCCGGTAGAGTTGGTCGTAGCGGCTGCCGTAGGTTTCACCGGGGGCGGCGACGGCCACCGGCGTGGAGTGGACAATATCGCCCAGACGCCAGACTTTCAGGGTGCCGCTGTTGTTGTAGTCGATGGTGCGCGAACGAAAGCCGCTGATCTCTTGGCCACGGATAAAGTTGACAATGTTGCTGGCCTCTGTGCTGCTGGTCGCCCGCAGAAAAGTATAACGGGCGGTGCTGGCAAATTGGCTGCTGTCCAGGTTGATCTGTTCGCCGCTCTCCACCTGGCCGTTGTTGTTGCTGTCGATCCAGGTGGTGATATGGCGACCGGTGCTGGCGGTTTGCGTGGCATAGTTGCGCTGGCTGGTCAGATTGCTCACCCGTGCCAACATGTTGCGGGCATCCCACAGCGGGCGCAACTGTTCAATCTCCAGCTCCTGATAGCTGGCACCCGAAGTGTTGCAATCGGCAGCGGTGCTGTAGCGGCGAATTTTGGTCTGCTTGTTCAGGGCGTCGTAATAAATATCCACCACCGGATCGGACAGGCAGTCATCCAGGCGACCGTTGCTGTTGCCATCTTCGCGGAAGCGGCTCTGATCATCGATAAACAGGGCATGCAGCACCCCTCCCCATTGCATCTGACGTCCGTTGGCATTCACTTTCGGGTTGTACAGGGCCTGATAGACGGCACCGGTGCCGGTATAGCTGTTGGCAACCACCGAGGCAGAGGTGCCGGCGCTGATCCGTTCCATGATGTCGGCAAAAGCCCGGTTCAGACCATCCACCAGCTTGCTCGGATCGGTGGCCAGCACATAATGGTCCGGTTGTCCGTCGCCGTCGGCATCCCATTCGGTCGCCAGGTTCGGCTCTTCGTTATTGCCGTCGCCGTTGCTGTCCTGATAATCCTGTTCCTTGAAGCCGCCGTATTTGCCCGCCAGCCAGAGCATGTTCATCCGCCCGACCAGAGGCGTGGCGCTGTACTCCTGGGTATCGACCATAAAGGCGGAGAGGCTCTGTTTGCCGCTCCAGTCGGCACGCAGATCCTGTGTGCGGGCGTAATAGGCCAATCCAGCAATATAATAGGAATTTTCCTTGCCCGGATAGGGGCAGCTGCCAAAGACTCGTCCCAAGGCGTTGATCACTTTATTGTTCGCCTGCATGTCACAGGTGGTGGCGGTGCAGCCGATACATTGCGCGCTGCCGGTCAACCCCTCCAGATCACCGACCAGATTGGTCCAGCTGGTGGCGTTGATGTCGGGGTCGGCATTGCCCGGATTGCCAAAATCGTTGGCATCCTGGGCCAGCAGTCGGGAGCTGCCGCCGAAATAGCGGTTGCTGGTGACCGCCGTGCCGGGCAACCGTTTGTCCAGCCACGGGTTGGCATCGTTGATGCCGACGATAAAATTTTGCTGGCAGGCGTGTTGGATGGGATCACTCCAGCTGGTCAAGACGGGAAAGCCATCTTTTTGGCTATCGCTCAGGCCGGAAGCATATTCCGGTGTCGGGCCGCGATGTTTAAAATAGTTGAGACACTCATAGAACAGTTCGCCAACCGGATCATACGATTTGTAGCCGTTGGCACCAAATTTGTTCAGATAGTTGATCACTCCGGAATCGTTGACCCCGGCACCCAGGGTGACCTGATCCGGATTGGCACGCAACAGGCCGTCGCTGCCGAATTCGGCGTTGGGGTTGCTTTCCAGTCCGCCGCCCGCTGCCGGTCGCCAGGGGCCGACATATTTCATATTGGCACGCAACACGCCACCATGGCGGCTCATGCTGTTGTCCCGACTGTAGCTCATCAGGGCAAAACGCATGCGATAGGCATTGTTTTGAATCAAACCCTGCGGTTTGAAGTAGCTGCTGTAGGGGACACAGTTTTCTTCCAGCGCCACCGTGCTGCTGCACACTTTGACCCGGGCATAGAGGTTGGCCGCCTTTTGGCTGCCGCCCCAACTGGTGCCGATGTCGAATTGATAATTGTGGTTGTAGATATAAATTTTGCTGTCGCTGTAGGGTGTCACCGTCGAGGGGGCCACATTGACGGAACTGGCGATCATTTTGACCGGATACCAGCTGTCTCCCTGGCCCAAGGCCATGTTGGCCCGTTCCAGAACGGTGAGGGTTGTGGTATCGGTTTGCCGGTTGCCGCCGGTCATCGCCCAGCGAAACTCATCGATGGCGGTCATGGTGGCCCAGTTGAGAAAATTGCCGCTCCACTGGCCGCTGCAGCGATGGCCGCTGGCCAGAGAGGCCGGTTCAAAGCGGTTGTTGCTGTAGGTGTAACATTTGTCCGGGTCAAAATAGCCGATATAGCTGTTGGCATGGCTGTAACAGATGCCCACGGTGCCACCATCGTTGATCCGACCGTTGCAGTCGCTGTTGTTGGGCTGGTCGTTGTAGGCTGCCCCCTGCATCGGGGTTTCGATGGAGAGGTTGAGCATGACGTTGGGATCAACCATGGCGGGCAGGGTCGGGGGCAGGGCGGCATAATCGGCGTTGCTTGCGCCATACACCGTTGGCGCAAGTATTGAGAGAACAACGAGCAGGAGCAAAAATTTCGGCATGGTCTTATCTCGCCGCCAGATAGTAGAGGGGTAGCCCTGGCAGGGGGGTGTTGGCTGCCAGCGTGGCCGGATTGCAGGGGGTGCAGGTGGGATCCACCACCCGGGTGACCACATAGATCGATTGCAGCATGACCTGGGCCTCTGTGGTACCGCCGCTGCCCAAGGCGGTAATCCGGTAGGCCCGTTGCGGCAGATCGCTGGCACCCGGATTGGCATCCAACCAGCTTTTTGTGGCATATTCGCACAGATCTTCAATAATATATTTCGGTCGGCTGACGGTGCCGCGCAGATCGATGCTGTCGGTTTGATGGCGTCCGGCCTGATTCCAGACATCCAGGCTCACGTCGCTCCAGCGCGGCTTGCTGGGGCACCCTTGTGTACAAAAACCGTTGTTGCACTGGTCGGTAAAGGTGGGATGGCTGCTGCTGACATGGCGTTCCCCAGCCAGCAGGGCGGCCTCGGCGGCCATCATCGCCAATTGCCGGTCCCGGCTGTTGCGTACCATTTTTTCCTGCATGGCCGACTGACGCATGGATCCCAGGCCGAGCAGGGTAAGAACCAGCAACAAAATCAACGCCACCACCAACACGGAACCCTTTTGCGGCGATGGCAGAGAGAAAGTGGGAGAAAGGGTGGTCATGGCCTTCAGTCGCGCAATTGAATGGTGGAGGTGGCGACCAGGCGGAGTCGACGGTCGAGCGGATGGCTGGCGGTGCCGACCACCGGGGTGATGGCGGTGTCGGCAACGGTGTAGGTGGTGTTATCGTTTTGTGAGCGGATCAGATCGTCGCTCTGCAACAGCAGGCCGATGCGCACACTGACAATCTCCTGCCAGGCGTTGGCGGCATCGACCGCGTCGGCGGTCAGATAGTGATTGGCCACCCGGTCGCCGTCGTTGTCCCGGCCATAAAGAATCTGCAGATTGGCCACCCCTTGCACCAGTTCGTTGCGCTGCAGGGTATCTCCCCGATTGAGCAGTTGCCAAAAGAGCGCCGGTTCACCATGGGTGCCCGTGCCGATGTAAAAGGCGATACTGCGCAGACGGCTCAAGGGGGTGCCGGGGGCATATTGATACCAGGCAGAGGCGCAGTTGCCGCTGCAGTCACCCCCCAGACAGGCGCTTTGATTGCCGATGGAACCCCCGGCAGCGCCATGGGTCAGTGTGCGGTTGCCACCATCGGCCTGAATGATCTGAAACAGCGTGGTTTGCCGACAATCGCTGACCGAGACCAGTTCGTTGGGCTGCAGATCATGGCTTTGGGCCAGGGTGAAGCGGGCTGCACAGGCGTCGTGGCTGGTGATGGTCAACGGTTGATTGTCGATGGCGGTCAGCACGATCACGTCGCTGCCCGGCAGGGCCACTCCCTGCAAGCTGGCGGCAAGCGTGCCTGGGGTGAGATGATCATAGCCGCGCAAGCGGTTGTTGATGATCCAGGAGAGGGAGTGCGGGCTGTTGAGTTGATTGACAGGTGTGGTTTGCGCCGTGCAGCCCCAATAGCCGGTCATGCGGATCTCTCTGGAGAGCAGTTCCATGGCCAGGCGTCCGTTTTCCTGCAGGCGGGCGAGTTGATCGTTCAGGGTGTAGGTCTGCTTCGCGCTGGCAAAAATGGTCAACAAACCGGAGAGCAGCAACAAACCAATGGTCAGGGCAATCATCAGCTCCAGCAGAGAAAAGCCGGCATTTGCTTTTGGCCACCGTTTGGTGCCAGACTGCGCTCTCCTGTTCACAGCTCGGCACTCCAGGAGAAGGTTGTATAATCGGCGCTGTTTCCTTTGCGGTTGTCGTTCCAGCGGATGGCAATGCTGACCAACCGTTCCATGCCGCCGGAAGGGAGCAGATTGATTTCGCCGCTGCCATCGGGCAGCAAGGTGGACAGATCCTGTTTCCATTGCGCCAGATCATAGAGAACCAATTGTGCGGCGGAGCAGCTGATGTTGCGGCAATCGGGCGGGGAGACGATCATGCTGTCATGGCTGGTGGTATAGGCACCGGCGCTGGCCAGAGAACGATTGGCCCGCATCCGCTCCAGAATATCGTTGGTGAGCAGCAGGGCCTGACTGCGCAACAGGGCGCTGTGGTTGAACTGAATGGCGGCCATCTGCAGTCGGGCCAGACCCAGCAGTCCGACCGAGAGGATAACCAGGGTAATCAGCACCTCCAGTAAGGTAAAGCCAGAGTGGTGTCGCAGCGGGTGGTTCATGAGCAATAGAGATCCTGGCCCAGGTCGTCTTCGGCGATGCCATTGTGGTTGCTGTCGCGGGCGGTGATGATCCGTCCCGAGCTGTTGACGATCAGGGCGCGTGCGTAACGGGTGCCACGGCTATCACAGAAGGTCCAGGTTCCGGCATGGGCCGGGCTGAATCCGCGCGCGTTGAATTGAATGCGATCCGAGTTGTTGCCACTGCTCAAGGCATAGCGCAGGGTTACCCGCCCCTCCAGGGAGGGATAATTTTGTAGCGGGGTGGCACCGACAAGGATGATCCAGCCATCCTGCCAGGATCCACCACAGGTCAGGCCGTTGTTGGAACTGCACAGAGTGATGCTGCTGCCCCGCTTCACCGCTTCGCTGCGGGCCAGTTGCAGGGCACCGGTGAGCAGATTGCTGTAGGTGGTCAGGCGGTTTTCCTGCACCAGGGTGGTCAGCGAGGGGAGCGCCAGGGCCACCAGCACCGCCAGTATTGCCAGCGCCACCAACATTTCCGTCAGAGTATAACCCATTTCCCTGTTTAAGGAGTCGGGTTGGCAAGCCGACATTTTGCGTGTTCCTTGCTCTGAAAGATAAACAAACCCAATGGTTGACCTGCCTGTATCATAGCATGGGCCCCTGCTGCGGAGAAAGCGGAGAATCTGTCGGCAAGCGGTAGTTTTTTGTTTACAGTACTGTTTTTGCTCTGTTAGAATAGAGAAAATTTGCCAAATATCAAAAATATTGCGGACAATTCACATGATGCAACTCCTGCGCAGAGGATCGATTGGCATGCGTTTGCTACTGGTGGCCGGCATTGCCGGGGCCATCAGTCTGGCCGGAATGGGGGGCGTGGCCTTGCATCGTATGCGCACGGTTTTGTTGGAACAACATGAACGCAGCATTCAGCAGATGACGGCCAGCACGACCCGTGGTCTGGAGGCGATCATGCTGGGAGGATCGGCAGAGAGTGCCCGTCATTATGCCAAGGGTTTGAAAGAGATTGCTGGCATTCAGGGTTTTCGTATCTTGCGTTTGGATGAAAAAGAGGCCTTTCAGGAAGGGGTGGTTACCGAGCCAGACCCGGATGGATTTATGGGGTTGACGCGCTATGATGCCAACCGGGTCAGCCACTCCTTTGCCAAAGCGGTGGCAGCGGAGCAGTCGGTCCAGCAATTTACGGTTGCGGCAGACGGCACACCGCAGGTGCAGTATTGGGTGCCTTTGCTCAACAAGCCGGAGTGTCATGCCTGTCATGGGGCTGGGCACAAGGTGCGCGGGATGTTGCATTTGACCTTGTCGCTGAGTGATTTTGAACAGGGGATGCGGCGCACGCAGCTTGAGTTGGCGTTGACGGTATTGGTGGCGGTGGCCCTGCTGTTGGGCTTGTTGCGCACCATTTTTCGCCGATTGGTGACGCAGCCTTTGGCCGCGTTGCAACAAGTGATCGAAACCATTGCCGGAGGTGATTTGCGTCCCCGCCTGCGTGAGAGTGATGACCAGCGGGATGAAATTGCCCAGATAGGCCGATATTTGAACCGCATGGCCGATAATCTGGCCAACATCATTCGCACGGTCCATCAACAATCGCAGGCGCTGACCGGGGGAATCGGCAATTTTTCCGCATTGCGGCAGCAGTTGGAAAAGGGCAGCGGCAACACCTCGGCGGTTTCCGAAGAGGTGGCCCGCTTCATGAAAATTATTATCGGCGGTATTTGGGAGAGTGTGGATCGTTCCAAAAAAACCGAGCAGGTGGCCCGATCGGCGGCGGAGAGTGCGGTCAAGGGGGGCGAATCGGTGCAGGAGACCATTCGTTCCATGAGTCAGGCTGTGCAAAAAATGGAAGTCATTCAAGAAATTGCCCGGCAAACCAACCTGTTGGCACTCAATGCCGCCATTGAGGCAGCGCGAACCGGAGAGGCGGGCAAAGGGTTTGCCGTCGTTGCCGGTGAGGTGCGCAAACTGGCGGAAAGAAGTCGGGAAGCGGCGCAAGAAATCGGTTCAATGATGACCAACACCATGCAAACCGCCCGTGGTACCGGTGATGTCTTGGCGAAACTGGTGCCACAAATCAGTCGTACTGCCGAAGAGGTTCGTTTGATTGATCGCTTGTCGGGTGAACAGAACCAAAGCGCGCAAAAAATTGCCGATGCCGTGGCCCGCTTGGATCAAGTGGTGCAAAACAGTGTGCAGACTTCCAGCCGGGTCAGCGAAATTGCCAACGAGCTGATGAATGCAGCGGAACAACTGGAGGAGACCATTTGCGCCTTTCAGTTGGGGGATGAGGGGTAGGTGATGGCAATTAACGGCAATATTATATTTGTGAATGGGAGATAATGCACTTGCATCACGATGAGTTATACCGTTTTCTTCCCGTGAAAGTTCTGGATTCGTCGGGCTGAATCTGCTAGATTTCCTCTGCTTTGCCGTAGGGAGAGTCTGGTTGCCACTGTTGGCCGACAAGAGGGAGGGGATGGAGCATGGGTTGGCGGGATTTGAGTGTCAGTAAAAAAATTCTGATTGGCTTGGGCAGTGTCATGATCCTGCTGATCGGGGTAAGCGTGTGGTCTTTGCGCGGCATCGGCGTGATGGTGAACAATGGGCTGGAGGTGGTGGAAGGTAACCGCTTGCGCAGTGAAATTTTGCAACGGGAGGTGGACCATCTCAACTGGGTCAACCGGGTCAGCACCTTTATCAACGATGAAAAAGTGAGCGAAATTGGGGTGCAGTTGGATCATACCCAATGCGCTTTCGGCAAATGGTTTTATGGCGAGGGGCGGCGTCATGCCGAAACGCTGGTTCCCCCCTTGAAGGATATTTTGACCGCAGTGGAGGATCCGCACAAGCTGCTGCACGCCTCGGCGCGTAATATTCAGAAAGTTTTCAAGCGGGCCGATGCCAATTTGCCGGAATTTTTGGCCCAAAAAGAGACCGATCATCTGGCCTGGTCGGAAAAAATGCTCTCCACCATCCTGGCAGGTGAAAAAGATTTGACCGTCCAGATTGACCCGACCCAGTGTGCCATGGGCAAATTTATTTATGGTGAGGGCGGCAAAAAAATGGTCGAGTCGGACGCGCAGCAGGCCGAATTGATGAAAGAGATGGAACCGGCCCACCGTCGTCTGCATGCCACCGGTGAAAAAGTGCGTGACGCCTTGCGGGCGGGTAATGTGGAGTTGGCCAAGGCGCTCTACCAAAAAGATGTACAAGCGGAACTGGCGGCAGTACGTGGCCATTTGAAAAAAATGCAGGAGACAGCCCGCAACGCGCTGCAGGGGAAAAAAGAGGCAGAACGCATTTTTGCCACCGAGACACAACCGCAACTGGCCGCCTTGAAGACCCATTTTCACAACCTGGAAAAGACCACCCGCGATCATATTCTTTCCGAAGAGCAGATGCTCAATCAGGCGACCCAGATCCGCACGGTGTTGATCACGGTGGTGCTGGTTGCCATTCTGGTGGCGCTGTTGATGAGCGTGATCATTCCCCGTGCCATCGTCAAGCCGATTTTGGCCTCCTTGGGGTTTGCCGAAGATGTGGCGCAAGGCAATCTCTGTTGCAAACTTGCATCGCGCCAGCAGGATGAGTCGGGCCGTCTGGTGCAGGCGCTCAACAGGATGGTTGAGCGTTTGCAGAAGGTGGTGGGGGAGGTCAATACCACCGCCAACAGTGTGGCTGATGGCAGTCACGAACTTTCCGATAGTGCCCAGACCATGGCACAGGGAGCGATCGAACAGGCCGCCTCCATCGAGGAGACCTCTGCGGCCATGGAAGAGATGTCGGCCAGCATTCGCCGCAATACGGAAAATGCCCAGGCTACCGAACAGATTGCCTTGCAGGCTTCGGCAAGTGCCCAGGAGGGAGGCAAGTCGGTTGCCGAGGCGATGGCAGCGATGAAGGAGATTGCCAGCAAAATTTCGATTATCGAAGAGATTGCCCGCCAGACCAACCTGTTGGCGCTCAACGCGGCCATTGAGGCAGCCCGGGCGGGTGAACATGGCAAAGGGTTTGCCGTGGTGGCTGCCGAGGTGCGCAAACTGGCCGAACGCAGCCAGAATGCTGCCGGAGAAATATCCCAGTTATCCGTCTCCAGTGTGACTGTGGCCGAAAAAGCGGGTGCCGTGATGAGCCGACTGGTGCCGGATATTCAGCGCACCGCCGAGTTGGTACAAGAGATTGCCGTGGCCAGTCGCGAACAAAACCAGGGTACGGCACAGATCAATCTGGCCATTCAGCAGTTGGACAAGGTCATTCAAAAGAATGCGGGTGCCAGTGAAGAGATGTCGGCTTCGGCGGATGAGTTGGCCAGTTTGGCCGGGGCGTTGCGGGAGACGATGCGCTTTTTCAAAACCTGAACAACCAAGGGTGGGGGGAGTCAGCGGGCCAACTCTGGCACGATGACTCCCATGCGGCGGATGATCTGCGGGTCGTTGTGGGTTTTGGCCAGCAAAATGGCCCCCTCAAACAAATTTACCACCGCTTCTGCTTGCAACGTTGCCTGGCTGCTGCCCGCCTCGTCCAACACTGTCGCCACCCGCTGGCGCAAGGCGGTAAATATTTCGACCAGGGCATGGCGCAACGGCTCATCATGGCCGCTCATCTCCAGGGCCAGATTGCCGAAAGGACACCCTTTGACAAATCCGCTCTCGCGCTGAAACTCCTCTTGCAGTACCGCTGCCATATGGAACAGACGTATCAACCGTTCAACAGCAGGCAGATCATTGGCCAGGGCCTGATCGAGAAATTGATCGGAAAATTGACGGAAACGTTCCACAACCGCCAGGGCCAAGGCGCTCTTGGAAGCAAAAAAGTGGTAGAAGCTCCCTTTGCGCACCCCGGCGCGCAAGCAAATATCCTGTACACCGGCCTGTGCATAACCCCCGGCATGAATCAAGGCCATTCCGCTTTGAATGAGCCGCTCTTTGGCGTCGCTGGTTCGTCCCATGGCAGCCGGTCGGTCACGTGTGCAGGCCTCGAATGAGAACAGGCCCTAAGATGCGAATGGGTGTAACAGAAGCGGGTGGTGGTTGTCAATTCTCTTTTTAGTTGACCGTCCGGTCATCAAAGGATGGTTGTACGAAGCTGGTGCAATAAATTGATTCTGCATTTTTTGCAGACTTGGTATAGTCTCTGTTGCTTTGCTACAATGTGCGCAGTGACACACCTTGAGGAGAGAGCCGATGTTGAATCGCCGCTTGTTGTTGCAAGCCGGATGGGGATTATTGACTGCCGCACTGTTTACGGGGCGCTTGGCCTGGAGTGGTGCGGAGAGGGAACGAGAGCTGTCTGTATTGACCTGGCCTGATTATATTGACCCGGCGTTGATCAAAGCCTTTGAGCAACACAACAAGATAACGGTTCGTCTGATCACCTTTGACAGTGATCAGGAGCGGGATCAACTGCTGCTGCGCAAGGGGCCGGCTGCTTTTGATGTGCTGCTCGTCAACCGGATCAATCTGCCATTGTACGCCCAGCGGGGTTGGGTGAGTGCCATTGATACCCGGCAATTGCCTGCCTTTGCCGAACAGGATAAACGGTGGCTGGCAGAGACGGACAGTGGTGGTCAGGTGTTGGGAATACCCTATTTTTGGGGTAACGTGGGTTTGGCCTATCGGGCTGATTTGCTACGCCAGGCCCCGTTCAGCTGGATGGATTTTTTTCGTCCGGCGGCGGAGTTGCACGGTTTTCTCAATAGCATGGAGTCGGATCGGGAGTTGTTGGGCATGGCGTTGCGGGCTTTGGGCTATTCGGTCAACGCGGAAGATCCGGCGCAATTGGCGGCGGCAGAAGCGCTGCTGCTGGAGCAAAAACCCCACGTCAAACACTATCGCTATGTGGATCTGAATGCCCAATCGCCGTTGGTGACCGGGGAGGTCAAGATGGCCATTGTCTTTAACGGGGATGCGGTGAAACTGCGGGAATTTCACCCACAGATTCGTTATCTCCATCCCAAGGAGGGGAGTGCCATCTGGGTGGATTATCTGGCCGTTGGCAGGGTTTCGCCAGAGAGGCACGCTTTGGCGATGGCCTTTATCCAGTTTCTTTCTCAGGCAGAGAACGCCCTGCAGAATGCCCAGTCGCTCCATTTTGCCACCCCCAACACGGTGGCACTGCGCCAGGCAGAGGCCGATTATCTGAACGATCCGACCATTTTTCCTCCGACTGAGGTGTTGATCAATTCTGAACCGATTCGTCCGGTAGCCCCGCGCACGTTACGGCGCATCAATGAGTTTGTGGGGCGATTGTTGCGGTGATGGCGATGCGGGCATTCAGGTATTTGATCGGCAATAACCTGCAGATGCGTCTGGCATTGCTGGTGCTGCCGTTGCTGGCGGTGTCGCTGGCGTCTTTGGGGGGGCTGGCCTATGATGCCTTGCGAGCCTCCCGTCTGGCGGTGGCTCAATCGGAACTGGCCAATGCTTTGCAACAGGCGCACAGTCGTATTCAATTGCAACTGGAGACCTTGGATTCTCATCTGGAAGTATTCAGCCGTTCGGAGGTTCTGGAAAAATATCTGGAGACGCAGGATGAACAAGAGCGGTATACCTTGTTGCAACCGACAGTGATCCGTTTGTTTGCCGGTTTTCAACAGGCGGTCAGCAGCTATTATACCATTTCTCTTCTGTTGCCGGATGGCATGGAAGATACCCGTGTGACCAGCTTCGATTTGCCCAACCACAGTGAGGATGAGCGACAAAACCCGGTCTATCAACAACTGTTGCGCCAACCGCAGCAACCTTTTCATCGGATGACCATCAACCCGGATAATGGGGAGTGGGTGATCATGGCCGGGGTGGCGGTCAAAAACCGTGCCGGCATCGGGCGTCAGACAGAGAAGGTGCTGGGCTATCTGCTGCTGACCATGCGACCGCAGTTTCTCCACGATCTGGTAGAACGCTACCGGATCGGCAAGAGCGGTGGCCTGCTGATTGCCGATCAGCAAGGGCAGATCCGTACCAGCTACCGTCCGGCACTGGCAGGGGAAAAATTGACGTTGGCAGGGGATGCGGCGAGCTTGCAGGAGGCGACATGGCTGCCCGCCCTGCAGGTACAGCACGAGACTTTTCTGGCGGCGGCATTGGCCATTGAGCCGGAGTTGCGTTTGCTGGTTTTGCAGCCGTTGGCAGAGGTGGATCGGGAGACCAACCGCTTACTGTTCAGCACGGTGTTGGTGGGGGGGGTGGCGGTATTGGTGATGGGGGTGGCTTTGCTGTGGCTGCTGCATCATGCGCTGGTGCAACCGGTGCGCATGCTGCATCAAGCCAGTATCCGCATTGGTTCCGGTGATTTTCAGACCCCGTTGCCCAAAACAGGGCAGGATGAAATCGGTCAACTGGCACGCAGCATGGATGGAATGCGGCAACGGTTGGGAGATCTGTATCAGGAGTTGGCCCGGGCCAAAGAGGATGCCGAGAGCGCCAATCGGGCCAAAAGTACCTTTTTGGCCAACATGAGCCATGAAATTTGTACCCCCATGCACGCCATTTTAGGCATGACTCATCTGGTATTGCAAAGCGAATTGCCGGAGATGCAGCGCCAACGTCTGAGCAAGGTGCAGCTCTCCGCCCACCATCTGCTGCGCCTGGTCAACGATTTATTGGATTTTGCCCGCCTTGAAACCAAACGGTTGCTGTTGCATCCGGCCCCTTTTCGTCTGGCCGAACTCTGGCAGCCGGTGCAGGAGGCGTTGTCGGACCGCGCCGAGGATAAACGGTTGCAGTTGCTGTGGCAGAGTGCCATTGCCGAGACGGAATGGTTTGTGGGTGATGTTTTGCGCCTGCGGCAGGTTTTATTTCATCTTGTTGATAATGCGATAAAATTTACAGAAAACGGCACCATTGTGGTTGCGGTGGAATCTTTTGCTGCCAGTGACGGAGCCGCCAATCCGCCCCGTTTACGCTTTATGGTGCAGGACAGTGGCATCGGGATGAGTGAAGAGCAGCAGGCTGGTTTGTATCTGCTGTTTCGTCAGGGGGATGGCAGTGCCAGTCGTCGTTATGGTGGTTTGGGGCTGGGTTTGGCTTTGAGCCGCAGTTTGCTGGAGTTGATGCAGGGGTGCATCGGTGTGGAGAGCAGGCTCGGTGTGGGCAGTCGTTTTTGTTTTGAACTGCCCTTGGCCACGGCGGTTGCGACAGAATTGCCAACCGAAATGCCGTCGGTGTCAGAGGCCGTACCGCCGCCGATTGCCGAAAATCCGTTGCCGACGCATGCGTTGATATTGACAAAAGAACAGTGGCAAATCATACAATCCTTGCGCCAGGCGTTGCAAAAGCGGCAACCCAAACAGTGTCAGGCCCTGCTGCAGCAATTTCCTGCCGAAGGGGTGGCAGAAGCTGTTCTGCACCAGGTTCAGGAGATTTCCCGACTGGTGCAACGCTATCGTTTGAAAGAGGCGGAACAGGTGTTAGACAGATTTTGGTATGATCATCCCTGATGTATTCTGAGGCGATAAGGAGTCGAGGCTATGAAAGTCGGACAAAAAATTTTCCCCGATGGTCAATTGCAGGGCGAAGCGCTGGCAGAGTTACAGTCGCTCTCCCCGGATTTGCTGCTTGTGTTTGGTCCCAGTGCGTTGTTTGCAGCGGCGGATTTTTATCAAACATTGCGCAGCCATTTTCCCGATAGCCAACTGGCTGGCTGCAGCACGGCGGGGGAGATTGCCGGAGATCGCTGTTATGATGGGGCCTGTGTGCTGACAGCGGTACAGTTTGCCGCCACCGAAGTGCGTCTGGCTTCGGCGGTTGTTGACTCGATGGAGAGTTCGTCGTCGGTTGGCGAAGAGTTGGGCCGTCGTCTACAAAGCGCAGCTTTGCGTGGGGTGATTGTGCTGAGCAGAGGACTGGGGATCAATGGCAGCGCTTTGATTCGTGGCATGGTGGCCGTTCTCGGCAAAGAGGTGCCGATCAACGGCGGTCTGGCTGGTGATGGCAGCCGTTTTCAGCAAACCATGGTGCTGGACAACGAAGGGATCACTGCCGACAAGGTGGTGGCCATCGGTCTGTATGGGGAGCGAATTCGTATCGGCTATGGTTCGGTGGGTGGCTGGGAGCCATTTGGTCCGACCCGGCGGGTGACCCGCAGTACGGGCAATGTGCTGTATGAATTGGATGGTGAACCGGCTTTGCATCTGTATCAGGATTATTTGGGAGATTATGCGCAGGATCTGCCGGCTTCCGGTTTGTTGTTTCCCTTTGAGATGCTGAGTGCAAATCATGACCGTCTGGGTCTGATCCGCACCATTCTGGCGGTAAATGAAGAGGAGGGCAGCCTGGTCCTGGCTGGGGAAATTGATCCCAATGGTTATTTGCGCTTGATGCACGCCTCAACCAACGCCCTGGTGGATGGTGCCGAACTGGCGGCGCAACGGACCCGGCAGATGCTCAGCAGTCAACAGCCTGGATTGGCGTTGCTGGTCAGTTGCGTGGGCCGTAAACTGGTGATGGGCGATCATGTGGATGAGGAAGTGGAGGTGGTTGCGGATACCTTGGCCACCGGATCGGTTTTGACCGGTTTTCACTCCTATGGTGAAATCAGCCCTCTGTTTGACACGGTGGAGTGCAAACTGCATAACCAAACGATGACCATTACCTTTTTAGTCGAGGAATAATCGCCGCATGCACCGACTTCTGGCACGGCAGATCAAGCGGGTTTTTGCGTTGGAGGAGGAGGGTTTTGCTCTGGCGGTGGCGGAGTTGCGCCAACATTTGGCAACTGCCGGTGTTTCCGAAGCCGCACAGCGGTTGGTTGCCGGTTTGCCCGATTTTTGCCGTCGTGTTGGGGAAAGTTATGAGCAACAGGAGCGGGATCTGGAACTGCGCAATCGCAGTTTGCTGTTGAGTTCCGATGAGTTGACCCGTTTCAATGAACGGTTGCGGGCCGAGGCGGCAGAACAGCGTCGGGTGATTGATGCGCTGCGGGCGACAGCCAACCGTTTGCTGCTCAGCTCCGGGCACGAGCTGTTGGATGAGGATCACTCCAGTCTGCCACAATTGACCGCCTTGATGTCCCGTCTGGTGGAAGATTATCTGTTGGCGCAAAGCCGTCTGCAGGAGGCTCATGCCCAGTTGGAACGGCAGAAATTTGCCCTGGATCAGCATGCCATTGTCAGTATTACCGATACCGCTGGGCGCATTCTGTATGCCAATGACAAATTTTGTCAAATCAGTGGTTTCAGCAAACGGGAGTTGCTGGGCCAGGACCATCGCATGGTCAACTCCGGGTTGCATGATAAAGCCTTTTTTCGCCAGTTGTGGCAAACCATTGCCAGTGGTGAAGTTTGGGAGGGGGAAATATGCAACCGCAGCCGCACCGGCGAATTGTATTGGGTGGCGGCGACAATTGTGCCCTATTTGAACGAAAAGGGAAAACCGATCCAATATACGGCCATTCGCACCGACATTACGGCCCAGAAGGCGCTGGAAGAGCAGTTGCTGGACAGCCGCAACTTTTTGCAGAGTTTGACCGACTCCATGGGTGAAGGGGTCTATGCTTTGGACAGTCGGGGGCGTTGCACCTTTCTCAATCGGGAGGCAGAGCGGTTGTTGGGCTGGAGTCGTAACGAACTTCTTTTTCAATCGCTGCACAATCTGGTCCATTATCAACGTCTGGACGGTACGTTGTTACTTCCTGAACAGTGCCCGATCTGGTTGGCCAATCAGCAAGGAGAGATTTATCGTTCGGAAGATGAACATTTCATCAACCGTAACGGTGCCTTTTTTCCTGTATCGGTGGTGGCGGTGCCCATCGCCGAGGAGGGACGGATTATCGGTTCGGTGGCCGTGTTTCAAGACATCAGCGCCCGCAAAGCGGGGGAAGAACAGCTCAAGCGGGCCATGCTTACCGCCGAAGCGGCCAGTCGGGCCAAAAGCGATTTTCTTGCCAACATGAGTCATGAAATTCGCACGCCGATGAACGCCATCATCGGCATGAGCCATTTGGCGCTGCATACCGATCTGTCGCCGCGACAGCGGGATTATATCGGCAAAATTCATGCCTCCGCCAAAACCTTGTTGCGCATTTTGAACGACATTCTTGATTTTTCCAAAATTGAGGCCGGACGTTTGGAACTGGAGAGTGTGGTGTTTCGTCTCGACGAAGTGTTGGAGACGGTGATTACCCTGGTGGCGGTGCGGGCCTATGAAAAGGGGTTGGAACTGCTCTGTTCCCGGGGGCATGGGGTGCCGATTCATCTGCGTGGTGATCCGTTGCGCCTGCAGCAGGTGATGTTGAACCTGCTGGGCAATGCGGTCAAATTTACCGAACGGGGTGAGGTGGAGCTGCGGGTGGAGGTGAATCAGCGCCAGGAGTCGATGGTCGAGCTGCACTTTTCCGTGCGGGATACCGGTATCGGTGTCAAGGCGGAGCAGGTTGACACTTTGTTTGACTCTTTTACCCAGGCGGACAGCTCTACCACCCGGCAGTATGGTGGCACGGGATTGGGGTTGGCGATCAGTCGCCGCCTGGTGGAGTTGATGGGTGGAACCATCAAAGCCAGCAGCCGACTGGGTGAGGGGAGCGTTTTTCATTTTACGGTGCAGATGGGTATCACCGAAGAGGAGAATGAAACCTGGCAACCTGCTCCAGAGTTGCGCGGCTTGAAGGTGGGCTTGTCGGTAGAAAATCAGCGCAATCAGGAAATTTTGTGTGAGCTGTTGAGTTCATTGACCTTCCGGATTTGTGAGCAGCAGCCACCAGGTCTGAATATGTCTCCCGGTGGCTGGAGCGAGCAACCGGATCTGTTGCTCTCCGACTATTGTTCTGCCGAACAGAACGGTCTGCACTGGTTGATCGGGCAACGCAACTGGCAGGAGTTGGCCAATCTGCCAGCGTTGATTCTCTGCCCGCAACCGGAGATGGTGCGGATGCAGGAGGCGTGTGGCAGTCTGGTCCGGGTACGTGCCTTGCCCAAGCCGGTGACGGCATCGCAGTTGTTCGATGCGGTGGCAGAGCTGTTTGGTGCCATGCCGGTAGGCCACAAAACGGCTGTGGGACGGGATACGCAATGGATGAGCGGGTTTCACGCTCTGGCCGGTAAACAGGTGTTGTTGACCGAGGATAATCCAGTCAACCAGCAGGTGGCGGTGGATCTGCTGGAGATGGTTGGCTTGCAGGTGGAGGTGGCAGGCAATGGTCAGGAAGCGGTGGAAATTTTGCGCAAGAAGCGTTTTGATGTGGTATTGATGGATGTGCAGATGCCGGTAATGGATGGGTACGATGCCACCCGGATGGTTCGCCAGCAGTTGGGTTTGACCCTGCCGATCATTGCCATGACCGCCAACGCCATGGTCGGTGACCGGGAAAAAAGCCTGCAGTCGGGTATGAATGATCATGTGGCCAAGCCGATTGATCCGCAACATTTGTTCAGCACCCTGCATAAATGGTTGGGCAGCGGCGATGCCTCCGTACACAGGCAACCGGTGGCCGAAAAAAAATTGGCAGCGACAAGCGCTTTGCTCCAGTCCATACCTGGCATCAATACGGCAGAGGCCCTGCGTCGTTGTGCCAACAATGCCACCTTGCTGGGACGTTTGTTGCGCCGCTTTGCTGTCGATCAGCAGGATGTTGCCCAGCGCTTGCGCGAGAGTTGGGCGCAAGGCGAGCAGCAGGAGTCGGTACGGTTGGCCCATACACTCAAAGGTTTGGCGGGCAGTATCGGGGCGGAATCGTTGCAGGAGGTTGCCCGCCGTCTGGAGCAAGGGTTGATGGCCTCATCCCCGGAGGTCACCGCTCTGTTGCAGGAGGTGGAAACCATCTTGCAACCCTTATTGCAGGCCTTGATTGCCTTGCCGGATCCCGACAAACTGGCAGAGGAGAGGCCGCTCAGTGCAGAAATTTCTGTCTCTGAATTGCATGCCCTTTTGCAACCGTTACAGGGACCGGTAAAGGCGCGGCAGGCAAAACTCTGCCAAGGGTTGTTGGAGCCATTGGAAAAGGCAACTCTGCCGCTTGTCTGGCAGGGAGAGGTCAACGCGCTGCTGCGCCTGATCAAAAAATACCGTCTCAAAGAGGCGGAGATAGAATTGCAGAAACTTATTACCTCAATGCACCAGCCATAAGCCGATGGGAAAGGAAGCGATCATGTCGGAAGAGCAAGCGGCAAAAATTTTTGTCGTCGATGATACCGAAACCAATATTGACATTTTGTTGGAGACGCTGGGCGAACTCTACGATGTCAGTGTGGCGTTGGACGGCATGACGGCTTTGGAGGATATTCCAGAACGGCAGCCGGATTTGATCCTGTTGGATGTGATGATGCCGGAGGTTGATGGTTATGAGGTGTGCCGACGATTGAAGCAGGGGCCGCTGACCCGCGATATTCCGGTCATTTTTGTTACCGCCAAACAGGAGACCGAGGACGAAACCTATGGCCTGGAGCTGGGTGCGGTCGACTACATCACCAAGCCGTTCAGTCCGGCGGTGGTGCTGGCACGGGTGCGCACCCATCTGCAATTGTTGCAGGCCCGTCGGGAGTTGGCAGAGGCCAATGAGGTGTTGGAAGAGAAGGTGCGGCTGCGCACCGAAGAGCTGCATCAAAAAAATCTGGAACTGGAACAGACCCGGCTGGAGATTATTCGCCGTCTGGGTCGGGCAGCCGAATATAAAGATAACGAAACCGGTCTGCATGTCATTCGCATGAGCCACTATTCCCGCTTGTTGGCGCAGGCATCGGGCATGAGTGAAAAATGGGCTGAAACCCTGTTGAACGCCGCCCCAATGCACGATATCGGTAAAATCGGGATTCCAGACATTATTCTTCTCAAACCGGGCCGTTTGACCGACGAAGAGTGGCAGATCATGCGCAGTCACCCGGAGATAGGTGCCGGGATCATCGGCGAGCAGTCTTCCGAGCTGTTGCGTATGGCCCGTTCGGTGGCTTTGACCCATCATGAAAAGTGGGACGGTTCCGGTTATCCCCAGGGCTTGGCCGGCGAAAAGATTCCCATCGAGGCGCGTATTGTGGCCATTGCCGACGTTTTCGACGCCTTGACAACCAGACGTCCCTACAAACCGGCCTGGAGCATTGAACAGGCAACCGAGCTGTTGCGCAAAAATGCTGGCAGCCATTTTGATCCGCAGTTGGTACCGGTGTTCATCGACATTTTGCCCCAGATTCTGGTCGTGCGGGAGAACTGGAAAGAGCAAGAGTATGAGGAATCGTTTGCGGATATGCGTTAGGGTGTGTTGAGACAGGCAAGATGTCCAAGTCATTTTTGTTAGGCTCCTTGGGGTGGGTGTTGGCGGTCTGTTGTCTGATCGGGGGAGGATGGACACAATCGCTGCAGGCCAAAGGGTGGGATAGGGAGCCGGTGCAACCGTTGCCTGTCTGTACCCGTCTGTTCCAGGATAAGGTTCGCTTGGGGCGTCAGCTGTTTCATGAAGTGCGTTTATCGTTCAACAACAGCCAATCGTGTGCCGATTGTCATCCTTTGCATCGTTGGGGCGCAGACGGTCAACGCCATTCCCGCAAAGCCGATGGTTCGCAAACAGTCATGAACACGCCGACTGTCTACAATGTTCGCTATTACATTGCCCAGTTTTGGAATGGACGGGTGCGCACGCTGCAAGATCAGGTTGAAGAGGCGGTGCGGCTTGAAATGGGTTCCCAGTGGCCGGAGGTGGTCAGCAAACTGGCCCAGGATGCCAGCTATCGGCAATCCTTTGCCCAGATCTATTCGGATGGTCTGCAGGCGGCGAATGTGCGCGATGCCTTGGCCGAATTTATGCGATCCCTGCTGTTGGTCAACAGTCGTTTTGATCGTTATCTGCGTGGCGAGAGCAATGCCATCACCCCATTGGAGCAGGAAGGATACCGCTTGTTCAAGGAGGTCGGCTGCGTAGCTTGTCACCAAGGGGTAAATCTGGGTGGCAACCTGCTGCAAAAATCGGGCATTTTTTTGCGCCGTGCGGTGGAAGAACCAGTGAATACCAGCGTGCAGGAGCGTGTGGAAGCCGATCGTTTCCAGCTGACAGGTAATGAGGAGGATCGAGAAGTATTTAAAGTGCCCGCCTTGCGTCTGGTGACCAGGACGGCACCCTATTTTCATGATGGTTCGCTGCCAACGGTGGAAGAGGCGGTCGGTCGGATGGCGCAACTGCAGCTGGGGCGCTCATTGAATCAGGCGGATATTGCAAAAATAGTGGCCTTTTTTCATACGTTGGAAGGTTCGCTGGCCGGGGAGTGCCGATGAAACGGGGTGGCATCTTGCGCTGGTTGGCGGGCATTGTCATTTCTGCCGTGATGGTCTGGCTGGCCAACCGGACCGGCGTCGAACAACAGCCCTATCAGCAGTTGGATGAGCTGGTTGTGTGGGCAGCAGACAGGGAGACGCGCATCAATCAACAGCTGGTTTTGGCCCGTTTTGGTCTGTTGCCCCACTATGATGATACGGTCAGCTATCAACAGCAAAGCCTGCAGGCATTACAGCAGGCGCAACAGCCCATCTCCTGGCTGGGCCGCGATGCGGCAGAGTATCGGCAGGCTTGGTCGAGCCTGCAAGAGGATTTGCAGCAAAAACTCTCCTGGATCGAACAGTTCAAATCCGGCCATGCCATTCTGAAAAACTCTTTTGCCTATTTGCCGGTCATCGCGATGGAGCGGTTGAGCGATGGGCAAGAGCGCTCTGACAGCGCGTCGCAACCACAGACGGACAGGGAGATGATGGCCCTGCTGGCTCTGCTCTCCGAGATGATTATCTCGCCGGGGGCGCACGAGGGGGATGTGTTGCTGCGCAAGCTGGAGGTGCATGTGGTCGGCTTGTCCGAGCATCCGCGTTATGCCGATCTGTTGGCGCATGTCATGTTGATTTTGCAATGGAAACCGCGCACCGATCAATGGCTGTATCAGATTATTGAGTTGCCGCTTGCCGATCGCTGGCATCGCCTGTTGCGCATTGCAGCCGACCATTTGGAGCGGGATCAACAGAGGGCTGCCGGTTATCAGGTGCTGTTGATTTGTGCTGCATTTTTGTTACTCTGGTTGTTTGGCGATGCCTTGTGGCGTTTAAAGGGGGCTGCCTCCCGGCAGTTGCGCTTGCAACGGGTGGTGGAAGATGTGGAGGACGCCATCGCCGCCACGGATCGCAGCGGTGTCATTCAATACATCAATCCCGGTTTTGCCCGCATGAGCGGTCTGACGGTGGCGGAGGTGACGGGCAAACTGTTTTATGAACTGCAGCAGACGCTGCAGGAAGCCTCCGACCGGGAGGCGATCCGGCTTGCCATTCTGCGCGGGGTTCCCTGGCAGGCTCTGTTACCGATACGTTGCTGTAACAGCGCAGAGGAGGTGGTGCGCTGGCATCAGTTTCGTTTAACCCCCATTGTTGCCAAAGGGGGACGTCTGGATGGTTTTGTCATGCTTGCTCATGACATTACTCATATGAAAAAGACCGAAGAGGCCTTGCTGCAGGCAAAAGAACGGGCGGAAAATGCCGATCGGGCCAAAGGTGTCGTCAACGATATTCTGCAGTTGTCTCTCTTGTCGGAACCGTTGTCGGTGATCATGCAGCATGCCTTGCAGCGTGTTTTATCTATTCCCTGGTTGCCGGTGGAAAAGAGAGGGGCGGTTTTTCTGCAAGAGATAGGCAAAAATTGGCTGCTGATGGTTGCCCAGGTCAATCTGCACCCGGAACTGCAGCGACGCTGCGCCCGGATTCGTTTGGGGGAATGTCTTTGCGGCAGGGTGGCGCAAAGTGGTGAGATGCTCTTTGTCGAGCAGGTGGATGCGCGGCATGAAATTGCTTTTCCGGGCATGGCCCAGCATGGGCACCTCTGTTTACCGATTCGCGCCGGAGAGAACCTTTTGGGGGTGTTGAACCTCTATCTGCGCACTGGGGCCAGAGAGGAGGAGTTGGCCAGCGATTTTCTCACCCTGGTGACCACCACCCTGGCTGGCCTGATCGAACGCAAGCGGGCAGAAGAGATGTTGCAGAAGCTCTATCATGCCGTAGAACAAAGCCCGGTGACGGTGGTCATTACCGATTTGCGCGGCATCATCGAGTATGTCAATCCGAAATTTTGTGAAAATACCGGCTACAGTCGGGCCGAGGCCATCGGCCAGCACACCCGCATCCTGAAATCGGGGCACACCCAGGCGGAAGAGTATCAGACACTTTGGCAATCGATTATGGCCGGTCAGGAGTGGCATGGCGAGTTTCATACCCGGAAAAAGAGTGGCGATTGTTTCTGGGAATCGGTCTCCATCTCCCCCTTGCGCGGTCCAAGTGGCGAAATTACCCATTTTGTCGCGGTCAAAGAGGATATTTCGCTGCGCAAGGAGATGGATCAACAGTTGCGCAACGCCAAGCAGAGTGCCGAAGAGGCCAATAGGGCCAAGAGTGAATTTCTTGCCAACATGAGCCATGAAATTCGTACACCGATGAATGCCATCATTGGCATGACCGGTTTGTGCCTGCGCACCGAGTTGAACGAAAAGCAGGAAAATTATCTGCGCAAAATTGAGCGAGCATCTCATTCTTTGTTGCGGATATTAAATGATATTCTTGATTTTTCCAAAATTGAGGCCCGTCGTCTGGAGATGGAACGGGCTCCGTTTATTCTGGCGGATGTGTTGGAGCATTTGGCCACTGTGTTGACGGTGGCGGCGGAAGAAAAAGGGATTCTGTTGACCATTGCCCGGCAGGAGGAGGTGCCGGGGCAGTTGATGGGCGATGCCTTGCGCCTGCAACAGGTCTTGCTCAATCTGGCAGGCAACGCGGTCAAATTTACCGAACGGGGCCGTGTGCAGATCAAGGTGGAAGTGGCTGAACGGCTGTCGGCAGAACGGATCAGGCTGCGCTTTGTGGTGCAGGACAGCGGTATCGGCATGACGGCTGCCGAACAGAGCAAACTGTTTCAATCTTTTTCGCAGGCAGACAGCTCCACAACCCGTCGGTATGGGGGGACCGGTTTGGGGTTGTCGATCAGCCGCCATCTGGTGGAGATGATGCAGGGCACCATTCAGGTCGAGAGTGTGGCGGGGGTAGGGAGTACCTTCTTCTTTACCGCCTGTTTCGACCTGCCGGCTGCCGGGGAGGAGATGACGACGGAAAGCGGTCTGGGGCGTCATCCTCTGGAACACTATGCCGCTTTGTTGCAAGAGGTCACTCAACGGGGCCCCATTTTGCTGGTCGAGGATAACGCCTTCAATCAACAGGTGGCACAGGATCTGCTGAATCTGGCCGGTTTTACGGTGCGGGTGGCAGAAAACGGTGCCATGGCATTGGAGGCTCTGCAGGAGGGAGAACCCATCGCCGTGTTGATGGATCTGCAGATGCCGGTGATGGATGGCTATGAGGCGACCCGGCAGATACGGGCCCAGCCCCGCTGGACGCAGCTGCCAATTCTGGCCATGACCGCCAATGTGATGGCCGGGGAACGGGAGCAGTGTCTGGCGGTGGGTATGAACGACCATTTGGCCAAGCCGATTGATGTGGATCAGCTGTTTCAGGGTTTATTGCGTCATTTGCATCCGCAAGGATTGGCTCTGCTGCAGTCGGAGAAGCGACAGCTGCCAGGCGATGCCCCGGCGGCAAAGAGGGGGCTTCCCCCTCTGCCTGGTTTGGCATGGCAGAGCGCCCTGGCCCGTTTGGGTGGAAACGAGGCGTTGTTAATCAAACTGCTCTTTCGTTTTGCCGAGGGGCAGCGGCATGCCGATCAGCAGTTGCGTCAGCTGTTGGCAACGGGTGAAAGGGAGTCCGCGCTGCGTCTGCTGCATACCCTGAAAGGGGTGGCAGGCAGCGTGGGGGCCAACGCCCTGCAGGCCTGGTCGGCAAGCTGGGAAGGGGCAATGCAGCAGGGGGAGATGCCGGATGAAGAGGCGTTGACAAAATTTTCCCTGCTGTTGTCTGAGGTGGTGCGGGAGGTGGACCAGGCCTGTGCCATTATCCAGAAGGGACAAGCAGGTGTGCCGGGCAGCGATCAGCCGTTGCAGGCCGAACCGTTGCTGGCTTTGCTCGAGCAAATGTTGCCCCATGTCCAGGCCAGCCGTCCCAAACCCTGCTTACCCATGCTGAACGAAATGCGCACCCTGGCCGGCCAGGGCGAAGAGGCGGCTTTATTGGAGCAACTGGAACAACGTTTACGCAAATACCGGATGAAAGAGGCGTTGCAGCTGTTGGTGGCCTTGCGTCAACGTTTGCAGGATCACACATAATGTTTCGTGAGCAAATCTGCTGGCAAGGTGAGGGTGAGCCTTTTTATGCGCTGCGGCTGTTGACCGTGGTGATCACCGTGTTGCCGTTGCCTTGATACTCCAGGCGATCAAAGCTGGCTGCCTTGGACATGGCCACCCCGCGACCATGCAGATCGAAAGCCCTTTCCGTGCTGAATTCGAGATATTTCTGCCACTCAAAACCGTTGCCCTGATCGATGATGGTGACGGTGTAGTGGTCTGGTTGTTTTTCCATGCGCACTGTGACGTACAGGCTGAGAAAACGCGCCTCCTGCAGACGTCTTTCCACCTCTTGCCGCCAGAGGCCATTTAGAACCAGTTGGCTTTTTTCGCTGTAGGTAATGCCCAGGTTGCCATGTTCGATGGCGTTGATCAGCAATTCGGAATAGCCGCCCACCGTTCTTTCCGGCTGCTGGCTGACTTCAGCCAACAGCAGAGACATTTTTTCTGCCTCAGCCAGCGACCGCAAGCGAAATTCTGCCTGGCGCAGCAGATGCAGAGCCATGGTTTTTTGGCCGATCAGGGTGCGCAGCTCTTTTTTCTTTTGCGCCTCCTGCAGGGCATTCTGAATGACGCAGCGCAGAACATTTTCCGGCGAGGGTTTGGTCAGATAATAATAGGCACCCGCCGCCAATCCGGCGGCAATCTCCTGTTGCCGGTCATGGCCGGTCAGCATCACCACCGGCAGTTCGTGGAAACGATCATCGGCCTTCAGACGGTGCAGCAACTCCATGCCATCCATGCGCGGCATTTGCCAGTCCAACAGCACCAAATCAAAGGGGAGCGGCTGTTCCTGCAACCGTTGCCAGGCATCCAGACCATCTTCGGCCCCGGTGACCGTGTAACCGGCTTGTTGCAGCAGATCTTCGGTGACGGAGCGCATGAATTCATCATCATCGACAATCAACAACCGTTCGCTCATGGTGTTTCTCCTAAGCTGCGCAGAAAGTGCTGAATCGCTTCACTGCTCTCCTGCAGCTGTTTTTGCAAGAGGGGTTGTTCCTGGTTGCACTGTGCCAGGTCACTGTTTTTGCCCGCCCGTTCGAGGGATTGCAGCTGTTCGCCGAGGCGCAGGGCACCCACCATGCGGGCCGCCGATTTAAAGGCATGTGCCACCTGTCCGGCTTTTTCTGCCTGCTCTTGGGCAAGCGCCTCTTCGATGGCTGCCAGCTGTTGCGGGGCGCTTTGCAGAAATTTATGCAGCAGGCGCTGCTGCAGTTGCGGGTTGTCGCCCACCATACGGCGGATGGTATCGGCATCCCAGATGGCCAATTCGCCGTCCGTTGCGCTTTCGGTTATCGGGGTAGGCTTGGTGGCTGTGTCAGGGAAGAGGATCGCAGGGGCGGGATCAGTCGGGTGGTGCGCTGCTGCGCTCATCGGCAACCATTTGTTGAGCATGGCACCCAGTTCGTGCATGCGCAACGGTTTGGAGAGATAATCATCCATGCCGCTGGCAATGCACCGTTCCGCTTCGCCCTGCAGGGCGTTGGCGGTGACGGCGATAATCGGTCGATGTTCGCCCTCTTTTTCCTCTTGCAGAATGGCCCTGGTCAGGGCAAAACCGTCCCGGTTGGGCATGTGGCAGTCGGTCAACAGCAGGGCATAGCGCCCGCTGCGCCACATGTGCAACGCCACTTCCCCATCTTCTGCCACTTCCACGGCATAGCCCAACAGATGCAGCTGTTCGCGGATCACTTCGCGATTGATCTCGTTGTCCTCTGCCAACAAAATCAGCCGACCACTGCGGATGGCCTGTTCGATGGTGGGCACCTCTTGCCGGGGACGTTGGCGACGATCGGTCATGGCCACCAGAGTGCCCGCTTTCATCCGTCCTGCCGCCACGGCCAGATGGGCGATCAACTCCTGATAGAGCAGGGGGGTGGCGGCGATGGTGACAGAGTCAGACCAGGAACCCGCCTGTGCTTGCCGCAACAGGCGGACCAGGCGCATCCCTTCCGGGAGTGAAAAATTGTGTAAGTTGAGGGTTTCATCGGCCACCACCAACAGCGCACCAGAGGTTGCGCCCGCGTCTGCCCAGTGTTGTCGCAAGGTTTCCATATCACGGAACAGGGTGGTTTCTGCCCGGGCTGCCCGGCAATAGTCGAAGAGTATTTCGCCATAAATCGGGTCAGACGCCAAAATCAACAGGCAGACTCCCTCCAGGTCTGTTTCCGGGGGCAGATGGCGGTTGGTGGGTGGGGTGCAGGCTTCCAGCGGCAAGGTGACGACAAATTCGGTCAAGGTGTCGGGAATGCTGTGTACGGTGATATTGCCGCCCATCAGTTCCACCAAACGGTGGCTGATGCTTAAGCCCAGGCCGGTGCCGCCATATTTGCGCGAGGTGCTGGCGTCGGCCTGACTGAAGGGTTTGAACAGTTTTTTCTGGGCCTCTGCATTGATGCCGATGCCGTTGTCGCGGATGGTAAGTTTAAGTTGGCTCGCCCCCTCTGTCGGGTGGAGGGCTTCGGCCCGCACCGCGACCCGACCGGCATGCAGATCGCGGGTGTTGGTGAACTTGACGGCGTTACCCACCAGATTGAGAATAATCTGCCGCAAACGGGTCGGATCGGCCAATAGCCAGCGAGGCAACTGGGGAGCAACGTAGACCGAAAGATCAAGCCCTTTGCCGGAGGCCGTGGCATACATCAACTGCACCGACCCTTCGACCACTTCACGCAGCGGCGTCGGGGTGCGCTCCACCATCATCTTGCCGGCTTCAATTTTGGAAAAGTCAAGAATATCATTTAAAATATTGAGCAGACTGAGCGATGAATCGGCGATGGTGGTCAACATGCGCCGTTGATTGGCGTTCAGTTCGCTTTGTTGCAGCAGATCAAGCATGCCGATGATGCCGTTCATCGGGGTGCGAATTTCATGGCTCATGTTGGCCAGAAAGTCCGATTTGACCCGGGCCGCCTCTTCTGCCGCCTGCTTGGCCTCTTCCATGGCCAGCTCCACATCTTTCTGATCGGTAATATCGATGATGGTGCCGGTCATCAACTGGGCCTTGCCTTCGGCGTTGCGTAGCGAAACATAGCCGCGCACATTGATCCAGCGAATACGCTCCCCGTTGCGCAGCGAGGGAAAGGTGGTGTTGAAAAACGCCTCCTTGCCGATGATACAGCCGCGCAGTGCATCCAGGGTTTCATCGACACGATCGGCATGATCGGGACAATTTTCCTTGGCACGATCCAGCAGGGCGAACAGTTCGCTTAAGCAATACGATTTATCCACATGGGTCGAAAGCGGCATGCCGAGCAGACGAGCGGTGGTATCGAGAGCGTGAAAGGTATCCGTCTCACTGAAATCGATCCACCAGGCACCGACCGATGCCGACTCCAACGAGCCGTAGACCAGTTGGTTGAGAATACGCATGCGGTTTTCCGCCTGTCGCCGGGCTGTGACATCGCGAAAGACCACGGCAGCTCCTACCAGATGCCCCTCCTGGCGCATGGGCACCGAGCTGTATTCGACGGCGATGCCGGTGCCATCTTTGCGCCAATAGAGTTCATCTTCCACATGGCTGGGAATCCCCTGTTGATAGGCTTTGCGGGTCGGACACTGCCCGACCGGATAGGCATCGCCGTTGGGAAAAGTGTGGTGAATGGTGGCGTGCATGGGAATGCCGATCAACTCTTCGACATTCCAGCCGAGAATCGAGGCGGCAGCCTGATTGGCAAAGGTGGTGATGCCGTTGGTATCCATGACGAAAATACCATCGGCCACCGAGGCGAGAATCAGGGCATGCCGGGCTTCGGAGGCGCGCAGGGCCTCTTCCATCTGTTTGCGGGCGGTAATATCCAGCACGGTTCCTACCATGCGCGTCGCTTTTCCTTCCGACGTATGAGCGACGATGGCCCCCCGTGAAACAAACCAGCGGATGGTGCCGCTTTTGGTGATGGCCCGATATTCGGCCAGATAACGATCCTGGTTGCCGAGCAGGCAGGCATGCCCCTGTTGCAGTACCCGTTCCCGATCCGCCGGATGGATGGTATTCAACCAAAAGGAGCGATGCAGCGGTTCAATCTCTTCCAGGGTATAACCGAGCATCTCTGCCCAGGTGGCGTTGACGACCATGCTTTCGGTCAGCAAATCCACATCCCACAGCCCCAGATTGCCCCCTTCCAGGGCCAGACTAAGCCGCTGTTCAATCTGGCGGCGCTCCTCCACTTCGCGCCCCAGACGATGGTTCCACAACAACACCACGCCGAGAACCAGAATACCGGTTCCCATGGCCAGCAACGATTGCCACAGAGGGAGGGTAGAGGTGGTGAAAACGGCGGTGTTTTCCGAATCTTCCAACCCATAGGCAGAGGCGAGTGGCAACAGGCTGAAAAAGAGTGCCGTCAGAAGGTGCCGCCAGTCTGTGGCGCTGTGCAGCGCACACAGCAGATCATTTTTTTTCATGGCCGGATCGCAGCACCCGCCACCGAGCCCAGGGGGACATATTGACAGCCGCCAGGCAGCAGAAGAGGCGCTCTCAGCAGGGCGGCAGAGCTGGCTTCACAGGTAAGCGGTTTCACTCTTCAGCTCCTCTTGCAGTGGGTCAGCGCAGACCCAAATCCTGAATGGCATCCACCACCACACGGGTGCCGGCAACAATTTTCAAAATATCACCGCCGACCCGCACCAGCTTGTAGCCGCTTGCCACCTGACCCAACTGTTGCAGCAGTTCAGCAGGCAGCGCCTCCTGGGGTAAATCGACCGGCAGGGGATACCCTCTATTCCATTTTTTGGCCTGACCGGGGGGTTGGCAGCCGTTATTTTTTTTGGCCAATCCGGGCGGGCAGGGACGGTTGCCCTGAAAGCCGCTGCTGTAGTACTGCCGCACGACTTCATTTTGTTCGACAGTAAAATGGCGGATGTTTTGCTCAGGATTGCCCGGCGTGGGCCGGGCAGGCCGCTGTTCGGACTCTTCCTGGCTGTGTTTATTGCGACCGGCCCAGGGAGGGGGATCTGCCGACAACGGTGCGGCAAACAGTGTACAAAGCGAGGAGAGCAGCAGGACGGAAAACAGGCGCGGCATTGCAGGTTGACTCCGAAAACAGGTATGGCAGGCCCTATTGCTGCCGGTTCAGCGGCACAACAAACCCACTCACTCTATCCCATGGTGAGCAATAAAGCAATATTATCGTGTGTATTGTGTGAATAGAACAGCAAACGTTGCAGACGGGTTGGCTCCGCTCCGGAGCCGAGAGGTGGGACCGGAGCGGAGCAGGCATCCTACCACCAGTTCCAGGGCATCCAACCGTTGCCCCAGTTCCAGGGTCCGCCACCCCAACCACCGGGATAACCATAGCCACCGTAAGGATAATATCCTCCCCAACCCGGATAACCGTAGCCGGAATAGGGATAATAACCACCCCAGCCCGGATAACCATAGCCATAGTAAGGATAGCCACCGTAGGGACTACCCCACCAGGCTTCACCGCTTGTCGGAACGGTTAGGCTGGCAATGCTCAACAGGCCGGCGATGAGCAATGCCGCGACTGTTTTACGAATCATCTTTTTCCTCCCTATTGATGGTGTCGATGGATGTACTGCCGATACTTGTACCCATTGCCAAGTGACTTGGCGGGATAGCCTCTGCGCTTGGGTATCAAGCAAGGATGACTATAACCCATTTTTCTGCCGTTGCCAAGTATAACTTTGCAAGATTAGCGAATTCAGTTATGCTTTTCCCCATGCCAGAGCGCTTGCAGACGGGGTTGCCGACCGCTGGCCTGGTGATACGTCTGATAACGGAGCGGATTTTTTTGGTAATATTTTTGATGATAGGCCTCGGCAGGCCAAAAGGTGGTGATGGGCACAATTTCGGTGACGATCGGTTCCGGGAAGGGTTTATGTTTCTGCAGCCAGGCCAGGGAAGTCATGGCTTGTTGTTGCTGTTCCTGAGAATGGTAAAAGATGGCCGTACGGTATTGGCTGCCGCTGTCGCAGAATTGCCGATTGCGGGTGGTGGGATCGATATTGTGCCAAAAGATGTGCAGCAGGGTTTCGTAGGAGATGCGTTGCGGGTCAAAACAGAGCTGCACCACTTCGGCGTGGCCGCTAGAGCCACTGCAGACCGCTTCATAGCTGGGATTATCCAGGCTGCCACCGGCGTAGCCGACGGTGGTGGCAAGCACCCCTTCCTGGCTATCGAAGGGGCGTTCCATGCACCAGAAACAGCCACCGGCAAAGGTGGCATAGTGTTTGTCGTCACTTGGCATTGTATCAGACTCCCTACAACATTGATCCGAATATAGAGGCAAGAGGGGAGGTCAACCGGTCTCAGTGGAGCAAGCCGCATCACTTTGGCGACATGGGCGTTTTCCAGAGTCTCTCGCTCGGCCAATGCCGCTATGGTGATTACGTTACCACTCTCCAGTTGCCAAAGCCAGCAGCCGAGAAGGCGGCAGATGGCATCCTTGTCGAACGGTCTGCCGTATTTGCCGGTTGCACCCTGCGCGGTTATCCCAAGCCGTAGTCGAACGGGTGACTGCGTTGGCTGCGTCGCTGGCTCCTCGCAGTACTGTTTGCACTCCACGACTGCGCCGAAAAAATTCCAGACAACAGCGGAAAATTTCAGGTTCAATTCATGTTGATCTGTCATATTCATCCCAGATAGGGGCGGTTGATTGAATACGCAGGGTGAATAACAGACCTTGCCTCTTGATCGCTGGTTTTTTGAACTTTTTCTCTTTGCCAAGGTTACCTTCATGCGTGTGCTTCTTATTATCGTTTACCTGCTACTGACGATGGTTGCCAATGCAGCAGATTTGTTCGCCGAGTCTCATCAGCATGAACACCAGGCTGAGATACTTTCCTTGGATCACGGTAAAAAATGGGCAGTGGATGCGCCATTACGCCAGGGCATGGGTAACATTCGTGCATCAGCGATTCGTACACTTGCGCTGCCCCGGGAGGAGGGGTTGCCGCAATTGGCCAAAACCATTGCAGAGGAGAGTGATCGCATCATAAGAGAGTGTCGTTTACCTTCCGCCGCCGATGCCACTCTGCACACCTTCCTTGCCAAACTGCTGGAACATGGACCGAAGCTCGTCGCCGCATCATCCACCGATGAGCGCAATCAGAGCCTGATGGTGATCGTTGAGGTTCTTAACCATTACGGGCACTATTTCGACCATCCTGATTGGCAGGATATTCGCTGACCCATCCACGTGGATCTTGCCATGACAACCCTGGAACTTTTCCTCTATATCCTGCTATCCATTCTGTTCCAAGTGACTGTTCTGGTTCTGTCCGCCTTTTATCGCCATTGGCAAAATTATCAGGCCCTGCGCATGCAGGTAGCCGGTATCACACGCCTCCCCTTGGCACCGGTAAAAAACACTTTTCCCGCCTGGGAGGGGTTCCTCCCCTTCCGGGTGGTGCGCAAGGTCTACGAAGACCCGGACCGCACCATCTGCTCCTTTCACCTCCAACCTGAAGACCGTCAACCCCCGGCGGATTTTAAACCAGGACAATATCTCACTTTCCAGATTGCCACCGCCGACCGGTTACTCCTGCGCTGTTACTCCCTCTCCGACCGCTCCGGTCTCGACCACTATCGGGTGACCATTAAACGCCTTCTCGATGGCCGGGGTTCCAACCACTTTCATCAGCAAGTAAACGAAGGGGATATGGTGCAGGTCAAAGCCCCAGGCGGCCATTTTATTCTGGAACCGGGAAGCGACCCGGTGGTTCTCATTGCTGGCGGCATCGGTATTACCCCTATGCTCTCCATGATCAACGCTGCTCTGGATCAAGAACAGCCTCGGGAAATCCATCTTTTCTACGGGGTGCGCAACTCCGGTGAGCAGGCCATGAAGGAGTACCTGGAAGGTTTGGCCCAAAGCCACCACGATTTCCATCTCCACGTCAGCTACAGCAAACCCTTGGCTCAGGATCTCCGGGGGCGGGACTACCATCATGTCGGCTATGTGGACATAACATTGCTGCGCCTTACCTTGTCTCTGCGTCCTTATCACTTTTTTGTCTGTGGGCCGGTGGCCATGATGGAGAGCCTGTTGCCTGCCTTGGAAGGGTGGGGTGTCCCCCCAGACCGCATCCACCAGGAGAGCTTTGGTCCCGCTTCCCTGGTCAAGCCGGTTCTGGATAGCGGACCGGTTCCGTCGGTTACCTTTCAGCGTTCAGCGCAAACCCTCCCTTGGGAGGCTGCGTGCGGTTCTTTGCTGGCCTTTGCGGAAAAAAACCACATCCCCATCGACTCTGGCTGCCGTGCCGGGGCCTGCGGTACCTGCCAGACCGTTATTGTCTCCGGGGAGGTGGACTACACCCATCCACCGGAGTTTTCTCTCTCTCCCGGTACCTGCCTGACATGCATCTGCCGACCAAAACGTGATCTTACCCTGCTGGCATAAGGATTACCATGGAACCATCACTCTGGCACCAAGAGGTGGCACCGTTTTTCAAGCTCTTCCTCCTGTTGTTCCTGGCCACCTTGCTGGGAGACTTTATCCTGCACCAGTTCAATCTGGTTTGGGTGGGACGCTATCTCGGTATTCCCGGCACACTGCTAATTATCGCTTCTCTCCTTTACTCGCTTCGTAAACGTAAAGTCGTTGTCAGCGGTAATCCCAAAATTTTTCTCCGAATCCACGAACTATTCACTTGGCTTGGAGCATTGATGGTGATGATCCATGCTGGTGTCCATTTCAACGCCATCCTTCCCTGGTTGGCGGTGATAGGCATGGTGATCAATGTGGGGAGCGGCATGGTGGGCCGTTATCTCCTGGAACGCTCTCGTCGCCATCTCGCCACCATGGAGAAAAAGTATCGATTGCACGGCAAAACTCGTACTCAGATGGAGATGGAACTCTTCTGGGACTCAGTGACCTATGACACTATGGCCAAATGGCGGACCATCCACTTTCCCATCTCTTTCGTCTTCGCTGCTTTGGCCCTTGGGCACATCCTCAGCATCTTTCTATTCTGGGAATGATCATGAACGCGACAATAAAAATTATATTATTGATAAATATGCTCATTATAACGATATTAATAATATATTTCCCTCACCTGATGGTTGCCCCCGGAAAACTCAGTGAAGGTCATCGTGCCCTGGATCAGGAGTGTTTCGCCTGCCATCTTCCACTGACCGGCGCGGTAGCGGCCAAATGTATCTCTTGCCACAAGGTGGACGACATCGGTCTGCGCACTACCAAGGGATTGCCCATCGCCGTGCAGAAGAGCAAATTACCCTTCCACCAAAAATTGCGGGACCATGATTGCGTTGCTTGCCACAGCGACCACCAGGGCGTGGCCAAATACAGATCTCGCCAACGATTCTCCCACAATTTGCTGGAGACCGCCGATCGTGCCCGTTGCGAATCCTGCCATGCCAACCCCTCAGACCCGTTGCACGCCACTCTCTCTGGCCAATGCACCCAATGTCACGGCACCGACTCCTGGAAGGCCAGTAACATCAACCACGACAAACTGTTCCTTCTGGACCGCAATCACAACGTCCGCTGCACCGACTGTCACACTGGTGGCAACTACAAGCAATACACCTGCTACGCTTGCCATGAACACTCTCCAGAAAAAATCCGCCGTGAACACTGGAAAGAGGGAATACGAAAATTCGACAACTGCGTTAGTTGCCATCGTAATGCCAACGAGGATGACGCCAAACGACTCTGGCGTTCTCAGGGAGAAGGTGAGAAAAGGCACGATGACCATCATCGGAGAAAGCACGATGATGATAATTAACACTGATGAACCGCCGGCTATGTCGGCGGAGTATAGGAACAATCATCATGACACGTAGCAACTCTGTCTTTTGCCGCCAGCCCGCTTCCTCAGTCAGCATGCGGGCGGTTGGGGTGTTCATCGTTCTGAACGCCCTGCTTTTTCTGGCCAAGGTGACAGTGGGAGTGAGGTACAATTCGCTGGCGGTTCTTTCGGACGCAGGCAACTCACTGATTGATGTGCTGACGTCGACCATCATTTTGTTCGCTGTACGGGAAACCGCCAAATTGCCGGATGCGGAACACCAGTTCGGCCATAGTCGCACTGAACCACTGACTGCCTTTACCGTTGCGGTACTCACCTGTGTTCTGGCCACGCAGGTCTTTCGGGAGGCGGTCGGGCGATTGATCGATGGTGGGGAGCCATTGGCAGGCGTGGCACCACTGGTGGTGTTGGCGGTCGTGATTGTTACCAAAAGCGTTATCTGGCAGGTGGCGGGCCGCATGGGACGCAAGCAACGCAGTCCTGCCATGATCGCTGCCGCCATAGATGCCAAAATGGATGTGCTGATCAGCCTGATGGCCATGGTGGGTGTGGTGGGAACCGATGTTGGTCTGCTATGGCTGGACGGCGTGGCTGCTCTGTTTATTGCAGCATGGATTGCTTACACCGGTTTTTCCCTGGGCAAGGAAAATATCGAAAAATTGCTGGGCGCGGTCCCAAATCCAACCATCGTCCGCATGATACACGCCAAACTGAATCTTCTGAAAAAACAGAATCGTATCCGAAATTTTCACGAATTGCGTATCCACTATGTGGGATCGGAAATCCATATTGCCGTCCACGTGAACGTAAGTCGACAATTGGGGCTGCAGGCTGTCCATGATCTGGATGAAGATATCCAGGCTATATTGCAGAATATTCCTGATGTCAAGCATGTGGCACTGCACATAGACCCGGTTTGATTGCCACCAATCACCAACATGCTGTTCGCTTAATTGCGGTCAAATCCTTTGTATTTGATGGTCAGCCAAAAGGAAGCAGCGACTTTGCGCCCTCGGTCTGCAGCCTCAGGCTTGCTTGAGGCTCGCTGCAAAATATTCTCAAATCGTCGTGTTATTCAGGTTCATTTCAGTTTCCATCTCTACACTATATTGTAACAATTGTGATCGCAACGAGAGATTTTTTTCGGGGAGATGACCCGGAATATGCTTCTGTTCAGCCACCATTTCTCGACATTTTATGCAATCTTCAGGAGGTGTTCCATGTCGTGCATTCACCATCATTCCCATAAGCCCTATCTGGTTTCTCATACCTTGCATATGGAGCATATGGCAGGCAGCGATTTTATTCAGTCAGTACAGGCCCGGTTGTCGGGCTTGCCAGGCGTATCGTCGGTGGAGTGTGACCCCGACGCAGACCTGGTATCGGTGACTTATGATCTACGCAAAGTACACATGGAAGAGATCGAAACTACCCTGCATGATATGGATGTGGCGTTGAAAGATGATTTTTTCTCGCATCTTCGCCATGCAATCAGCCATTTCATGGAAGAGTTGGAGGACGACAATCAAGCCGCCAATCTGAACAAGCCGGACCATTCCTACAACCCGTTCTTTTACCGCAAATTGTCACAGGAAAAGGAGCCATCCGATCAACTGGGCTGATGCATTGCAGACGAACCTGGGCGCATGGACCGATCTGTACAACAATGGGTGGGATCACTTGGACCGATGCCTCCATGGCAGACCATCTATGCAGGGTTTTAAACATCAAAATGTTATCCTGTGTTGGTTCAAAAAAGCGAACTGGGGGCGTTGTCGCCCCCAACCGACCATTGCTTGTTTGGTTTCGACTGGCTGTGCGTCGATCTTGCCAGTATTACAGGCCTCTCTTCGGAGTATTGTCGGGCGGAGTAAAATGTGACAAACAAAGAAGGCAGACAATTATGACGTTTGAAACAAAATATCCCATTTGGGACGGCAAGTGAGACTTTTTGTCTCAGTGTCAGGAAATGAATCAACCCGGTTGCAGCGGTCCACACTGTGCTTTTGCGCTGAAAAGCAATTTTTCCCCCCTGTTGTCGATGTTATTGCCCGCCGACTCGAATGGAACAGGAGATGCATTGGAAAAAAGCGAAGCGGGGTGTTGTGTGCGCAGAATGGTGCGGTGTGTGATCTTTTTGGAGAGGATGCCAAATGAAAAACCTAAAACTCGGTCATAAACTTGGTCTCGGTTTTGCCGTGGTCCTGATATTGACAGTGATTGTCACTATGACTGGATATAACGGTTTGCGTTCTCTTGGAGGTGGTATTGAGGCTCTTTCTGGCTTGATGGCGTTGAGCAATCGCTTGTCCAACGTGCAACTGCTGGAAAAAGAGTATGCCTTGCGCAAGGAGGCGCAAGGGGTGACAGAAATCACCAGATTGTTGAACGAGTTGCAGCAGCAGGCTGAGGCTGCACAGAATAAACGGGAGCATCCAGACGATAAGAAACAGTTGGCGGACTTTGCCAATGCCGCGCAGCGTTACGGGCAATCGTTTCACCGTTTTGTTGCGGGGGATCATAAACGGCAAGAGGTCGCCGTGCGGGTAACGGCCCTGGCGCGGGTCATTCTGGATGAGGCCAATGCGCTGCGTAGCGATCAACTGCATAAAACACACAAATTGACCTCCGAATTGGGAGGACAGATTGATGGGGGTGAGGATCGTGGGGTCATCTCCGGGCAGATTGCCATTCTGGGTGAACGGGCAGACAAACTGGATCGATCCGGGGAGATTGTCCGGTTATTCATGGATGCCCGACTGGCGGAAAAAAATTATCTGCTCAGTGTCGGCAAAGAGGAGAAAGAGCTGCAACACAATCAGAAGCTGGTGGCTGATGCCGTGCAGATTGCCCGCAAACTGCAACCCGGTTTCAGCAAGCAGAACAACAAGGATCAGATCAAAAAAATTATCGAGGGGATCGAAGCCTATCAAAAAGAGATGATCCACCTGCAGGAGAGTTTTCAGCAGCAGCAGGTAAACGTGCAGGAGATGGCGACAGCACGCAAGGCGGCAGATAAGGAGATTGAGAGCATCACCCAGCGGGACCAGGCGGAGTCGGGAGAGGATATCTCTTTTGCCAACCGCATATTGCTTGGCTTGAGTGGAGCAGCGCTGGTGATTGGCGTTGTGGTCTCGGTGTTGTTGACCCGGGTGATCGTGCAGGCGCTGACCCAGGGGGTCTCCTGTGCCGAGAGTATCGCCGGTGGGGATTTGACCACCAGCGTCTGCATCAATCAGGGTGATGAGACCGGGCAGTTGGGGGCCGCCTTGACCCGCATGGTGGGCAATTTGAAGAAAGTGGTGGCCGACTTGTCCACCGCCGCCGATCAGGTGGCGGTGGGCAGTGATGAAATATCCGACGCGGCGCAAACCCTGGCCCGGGGGGCCAGCGAACAGGCCGCATCGATTGAAGAGACTTCGGCGGCGATGGAACAAATGGTTGCCAATATTCAGCAAAATACCAGCAATGCCAATGTGACGCGACAGATTGCCAGCAAAGCAGCCCAGGAAGCAGAAGCAGGCGGCAAGGCGGTGTTCCAGGCGGTACAGGCGATGAAAGAGATTGCCTCGCGCATCAGTATCATCGAAGAGATTGCCCGCCAGACCAACCTGCTGGCCCTGAATGCCGCCATTGAGGCGGCGCGGGCCGGAGAGCATGGCAAAGGGTTTGCCGTGGTGGCCGCCGAAGTGCGCAAGTTGGCGGAACGGAGCCAGACCGCCGCCGGAGAGATCAGCCATCTGTCGGTTTCCAGCGTCGGCGTGGCCGAACAGGCAGGCAGCATCATCGACACCCTGGTGCCGGAGATTCAACGCACGGCTGAACTGATTCAAGAGATTGCCGCCGCCAGTCAGGAGCAGAGCCAGGGGGCATCGCAGGTCAACCAGGCTATTCAACAGTTGGATACAGTGATTCAACAAAATGCGGGGGCTTCGGAGGAGATGGCGGCGACGGCTGAACAGCTCTCCGCCCAGGCGGAGACCATGTTGCAAAGCATCGGTTTTTTCTATACTGGTGAGGCTGGTAAGGTGAGCGGGAGGAAAAAGGGGATGCAAAAACCTTCGCCGTCAATAAAAAAACTGCCAAAAAGTCAGGCTATTACCACGCAACCGACACTGCCGGTGAGCAAAAAACAGGCGGTTGTCGACAGTGAGTTTGAATCTTTTTAATGCGAGCATTGTATAGAAGAGGGGCGAAAACAAGATGAAACAACCGCGACAGATTGTCTGCCCCAGTTGCAGCGCCGTCAATCGACTGCAGGCGGACAAAGCGTTACACTTGGGAGTGTGCGGGCGCTGCAAAGAGGGGTTGTTTTTGGGTAAACCGGTTGATTTGACCATGGATTCCTTTGAAACCCACCTGGAAAACAGCGATATTCCTCTTTTGGTCGATTTTTGGGCCAGTTGGTGCGGGCCGTGCAAAATGATGGCCCCGGTTTTGGCGCAAGCGACGGAACGGCTGGAACCCTATTTGCGGGTGGGTAAGGTGGATACCGATCGGGAACGCTTTCTGGCCGCCGAGTTTGCCATTCAAAGTATTCCCACCTTGATCCTGTTTCGGGGTGGCGAGGAGAGGGCGCGGCAGGCAGGGGCGATGTCGTTACCCGCTCTGCTCCACTGGGTAGAAAAAATGGCCTGATCAGGGAGTGTGGCAGCCTATGTTGGCAATTCTTTCCCCGGCGAAAACCCTTGACGAAAAGCCGGTTACGCTGCCTGTAGCGGGCAGTATCCCCCTCTTTGCGGCAGAAGCGTGGCAGTTGGTCGGCCTGCTGCGACAGCGGGATGCCACCCAACTGGCGGCGTTGATGCAGCTCAGTCCGGCCTTGGCCAGCTTGAATGTGGACCGTTTCCGCCGATTCAAGGCCGAGTTGCCAGCAGACGAGGGCAAAGTGGCTGCCTTGCTCTATCGGGGCGATACCTATGCCGGGTTGCAGGCTGACCGCTGGCAGGAGGCAGAGTGGCAGAGGGCGCAACAGTCGTTGGCCATTCTCTCCGGCTTGTATGGTCTGTTGCGCCCTTTGGATCGCATTCAGCCCTATCGGCTGGAGATGTCCACCCGCTTGCCCAACGCGCAAGGCAAAGATTTGTATGCCTTTTGGGGCGATCGTCTGCGCCAGACGCTGGCCCGCTGGGCCGGAGAACGGCGGTTGATCAATCTGGCCTCGGAAGAGTACAGCAAAGCAGTGCAGGGGTTGCCGATGCTTACCCCGGTTTTTCTCGAGCCGAAAGGGGACCGTTTACAGGTGATCGGCCTGCTGGCCAAACGGGCCCGTGGCCGCATGGCCGATTTCATCATTCGCCACCGTCTGCAGGAGGTGCAGGCGTTACAGACCTTTCAGGCCGATGGCTATCGCTATCGGGCCGATCTTTCCAGCGACGACCGCTACTGTTTTGTGCGCGATCCCGCCGCCCTCAACGCGAGCTGATCCCCTCAAGGGTAGACAATTGCGCAAATCGCCGGGGCGGTGCATGGGTGGTATAAAAGCTCTTCTTGCAATTCCAGATTGCGTTGCCGGTAGATCTGCTGCCGACAGGATTACAGGTCTCACGCAGCCACAGTTGCTGACGGTTGCGGCTGATAGCCTGCTCTTCTGCCTTTTTTGCCTGACTGTCAACAATCAAGGATCAGAGGGGTTTTGGGTATGGCGATACAGGGCAGACAATGGCCGGGGCGCGGCTGGTTGAAGGAGAGTGGCGAGTGATCCACCTCCCCTTGCAGCAACGGCAGTTCGCAGGTGCCACAATTGCCGGCCCGGCAGCCATAGGAGAGGTCGATACCCTGTTGTTCGGCAGCTTGCAGCAGGGAGGTATGTTGCGGCTGCCAGATAAACTGTTGCCGGGATTGTTGCAACAGGATGGTTTGCGCCGGGCGGGAGCTGAGCGAGGGCAGCGATAGGCTGGAGCGCTGCAGCGGTGAGCCGCTGAACGATTCGTAATGGATCCGTTCGGCGGACAGGCCGCTCTCTGTCCACTCCTGGAGCAGGCTGCTCATCATCGCCGCCGGGGCACAGAGCAGCAGATGGCAGTCGGCTAGGCTGGTAAGTTGGCGCAGCATGGCCAGGTTGAGGTGACCGGAGAGTTGATAATCGACCCCAGGCTGTTCGCCAGGCTGTGGCTTGCTGAAGCAGCAGCTCAGTCGAAAGGGGGGGTGCTGCCGGCTCAGCTGGTTGAGAAAGGCGGGGGCAATCATGCTGCGGCTGTTCTGCAGGCAATATACGAGATGAACCGGGCGCGGATCCTGCTGTTGTTGCAGCTGATCCAGCATGGCGAGCAGGGGAGTGATGCCGCTGCCGCCGGCAACCATGAGCAACGGCAGGTTATCGTCAGGCAGAATAAAATTTCCTTCCGGTAGCTTGCCGGACAGCATGTCGCCGACTCTTAGCCGCTGCAGGTAGGAGGAGGCCAAACCGGCGGGCAGGCCGGGGCTGTTGGCTGGCGGCAGCTGTTTTTTGACGGCAATCTGCCAATGATCAAGACCAGAACGGCAGCAGAGCGAATAGCAGCGCAACAGACTCAGGGAACGATGGCTGCGCGGATCGTTGATGGTCAGGCGCAGGGGCAGATATTGTCCGGGCAAAAAAGGGGGCAGTGGCGCTCCGTTGGCTTCGGCAAGGGTGAGCAGGCAGACGCTCTTTTGTGCATCCGCAAACGATTTGGCGACAATACGCAAGCTGAGAGCGGCTTGCCGGACAGGACATGCAGTCATCAAGGGGCTCCGTGCCGGGAGAAAGATCGTTTATTGTTCCCTAGAGTCCTTTTCTGGCAATCGCTTGTCAAGTCTGTGTCGATTCAAAGGTCAAAGAGAACAGAACCTGTTGCATGTAGCACTCTCCCTCCTGGGAAATCGCATCGAGCAGCAGATCCAGTTGCTCTTGCGCGAGGGTGGGCTGTGGGGCAACCTGCTCTAAATGGGCGCACAGTTGCGCCAAACGGTGGGCGCAGAAAGTGGCGGCGGTTCCCTTCAGTTTATGGGCAAGCAGTTTGGTCAGCGTGCGGTCTCCCTCCCGTCCGACACGCTGCAGGGCATCAAGCCGTTCGGGAATGCTGACCAGAAAGTTGTTCAAAATCCGCTTGAAGGAAGAACCAAGTTCCCGTTGCATTTGCTGCAACGCTGCCCGATCGATGCTTTCGGTCTGAGTGGCCTGTTCTGCAGGAGGGGGAACGGGGGGCAGGCTTGCTGGCGGCTGTTTTTCTTGTTGCAGGCTGGTGAGCAGGTCGAGCAGTTGCTGGCGGCGCAGGGGTTTGCTGTAATGGTAATCGCATCCGGCCTGCATGGCCGCTTCCATCTCCTCTTTCATGGCGTTGGCGGTCAAAGCGACGATGATGGCACGGGGACGGGCATGGCTGTTTTCCCACTGGCGCATGCGGCGCGTGGTGGTCAACCCGTCGAGAACCGGCATCATCACATCCATCAGGACCAGATCAAAAGGCTGTTCGGTAAAGTATTGCAGCGCCTGCAGGCCATCTTCGGCCTCGACGACGGTATGGGGCAACGTTTCCAGATAGACCTGAATGATCATGCGATTGTCGGCGACATCGTCCACCAGCAGTATGCGCAGGGGAGAGATGAGGCTGTTTTCGCCAGCAGTATGTCCATCGTTGGCGGCTTGCAGTTGCGATACTGACGGCTGCAGCAGCGTCACGGTTGGCAGGTGGGCGGTAAAGGTAAAGGTGCTGCCCTCTCCGGGTTGACTCTCCACCCAAATTTCGCCACCCATTTTTTCCACCAGCTGACAACAGATATTCAGACCTAAGCCGCTGCCGCCGTAGCGACGGGCGATGGAGTTTTCCGCCTGGGTAAACGGGTTGAAGATGGTCTGCAAACACTCTTCCGGGATGCCGATCCCGCTGTCGGCGACGGCAAAAAGCAGCTGATTGCGGGCCGATTTGCGCACCCGCAGAGAGATGGAACCCTGGGAGGTGAATTTTATGGCGTTGCCGAGCAGATTGATGAATATTTGCCGCAACCGGTTGGCATCGCCACGCACCAGCGCCGGTAACGGATTGTCCAGCTGCAGGTGCAGATCAAGCAGCTTTTTCTGGGCCAGATCCTGCATCATGGCCAGGGTCTGCATGGCCAGTTCAGCGGGAGAAAAGACCATTGGTTCCAAATGGAGCTGCCCGGCTTCAATTTTGGACAGATCGAGAATATTGTTGATCAGAGCCAGCAGGGTCTCTCCGGCGCGGTGCAACACGGCGATACGTTGTTGATCCTGGGCAATCAGATGGGGGGAGTGGCTGAGCAGTTCGCCCAAACCGAGAATCGTGTTCAACGGGGTGCGAATTTCATGGCTCATGGTGGCCAGAAAACGACTTTTGGCCTGATTGGCCTCTTCGGCAGCGGTTTTCGCCTCTTGCAGCTGCAGGGCCAGTTTTTTGCGTTCGCTGATATCGCTGATAATGCCGTATACGCTGTGTACTTTGCCGGATTGCCACTCGGCCCGTCCTTGAATGAACAACCATTTTTCTTGGCCGGATGGGGTGGTGTACGGCAACTCCAGATCATACGGTTCGCCAAGGGAGATGGCTTTCTGGAAGGCCAACAGCATGATTTCCGCCTCTCGCGGGCCATAAAGGCGGATGAACTGTAGGGTGTCGTTGGGATCAAAATCGTGTCCGACTTCGTAGATGCGGTAGATCTCTTCGGTCCAAAAGAGCTGACCATTGGCCGGATTGTACTCCCAACCTCCGGTCTGGCTGAGACGTTGGCTGCGGTTGAGCAGTCGCCACTCCCACATGGGGGGAGATTCTGCCACTTCATTCCTTTCAATGAGATCGTGCATGGGCCCCTCTGTTTCGTGTGCAGTGCAACCCTGTTTCACGGATGACCCTGGCGACTGGTTTTTGCTGGAATAAAATGATCTGCTTAATGACAGGATAAGATGATATGGAATTGTTTTCCTTTTTTGCCAAAAATGCAAGGGAAATTCTTGTCGGCTGCTCTCCCAGCGTTGGATGTCAGGAAGCAGGCAGTTTCGCTCTGGTTTTGAGGAGGAGAGCATGTTAAAGTAACCCGAGGCAGTGTGCTTTTTGCGGCAAGCGAGGGGGTCTGCGTCTCACCACGCAGGCAGACAGGGAGTGTAATCGTTTTGAACAAGGGGCTGGTAATATGTCATTTTTAAATATTTTCAAAAAAGGCAGTGAAGAAGAGAACAAACCGGTAGAACGGCAGGCCACCTTGCCCCATCCAGATCTGTTGCCCAATCACTATTATGCCTTGTCCAGCGCCTATACGCCGGTGGAGGTGGGTTCCCAGGGGGTTTCCTGTCACGTCGAGTATCGCGGCCATGGGGAATATTATGTGACCACCCGCTCCAAAGGGCGGATCATGCTGCAAGAGAGTCTCAACGCCCGTGACCGGCGCAAGCTGTTTGTCAGCAACTTCGATTACAAGGGGCTGGTTGGTGTCCATCTGCATCCGGCGGGTATTGTCATGACCCTGGATCAGGAGAAAAACGAAAAGGGGGAGGTGCGTCCCAATCAGCCACCAGCCACCATCCGCAGCGGTCCAGCCCCCCTCAACCTGGAAGCGTTGCTCAAAGAAAGAGTGGTCACCATCGATCTGGCCACGGTGAGCGAAAGCAGCCCGCTGTTGATTGCCAGCAACAACCGCATGATGCACATGATGATCAAGCCGGTTTCGGCGGAAAGCAGCAACTGGGGACTCTATTTGTCCAATACCAACGGCATTATTCGCCCCAATACGCAGCCCTCGGTGGTGTTGCAGCGGGAAAGCTCTCTGGTGGTGGATCGGCAATTGTTCATTCGACTGGCCGCCAATCCAGAGGCCAGCATTATTGCCCGCTCCTGGAATGTGGAGACCCTCGATCCGATTTTGTTGCGTTTGTCGGTGGATGCGCAAGGCATGCTCACCCTGGAGGAGATGTTCACCACCCACGGTTTGAGCGTGGTGTTGGGTGATGGTGAAGTCTTTGCGTTGGGCTCGTTGGGTGATTCTCCTTCGCCCCAGCAGGAGCTGTTGCGCAAGCAGTATGCCGATACGTTGCGCAAGCTGCGGGATCGGACGCAAACCCATGTGGCAGCCCACGGACAGGAGGAGCGGTTTCAGGGGATACGCGATCATCTGTTGGCCGATGTGGCCCAGGCGCTGCGCAAAGAGACCAGTAACGGTGTGGTGATGCTGGCCCTGGAGTTGGCAGTCAAGGAGGTGTTGGCCCCGCTCTACAGCGAAGCCATGGGCAAAGAGAATATTACCAGTGTCGATCATCAGACGGTGGCTTTGTTGAACGCCATCCTCAACGAATTGAGCGGCTGGATTCAGACCGACTCTTCGGTGAGTCTGTCGTCGTCGGCCATTGTCACGGTGATCGATGAAATTGCCGGCGAATTGCCGATGCCCGGCCTGGATGCGCTGATGAAACAGGAGCTGCCGCAAACCCAGTCGGAGTTTCTCGAAGAAGAGCAGATTCATTTCGACGATTTGTGCCGCAACGCCAAAACCTTTTTGGTCTCCTTTTTGACCACCAGCAGCGCCAGCAAGGATGTCTATCATCTGGCCAAACAGCTCGGCAAGGGGGATCCCTCCGCCGATCAGAATTCCGTGCGCAACGAACTCAAACAGGCCGTGCAGCGGATGATGCGAGAAACGCTGTTGCAGACCTTGATCCGTCTGGTGATTCGTGGCCATTTGGCCCGGGTGGAGCAGGAAAAACGTCAAGCCCTGGGTATCGAGTTGCAAAAGGGCGATGGCAACAAGTTGATTGCCCGCAACCATCTGGATGACATTCTCAAACGCTACAACGAATATGCCCGTTTTATCGCACCGGCTTTTTCCGAGCGGCTCAAAGGGTTGATCAATGCGGCGATCAAAGGGTTTCAGGATGGCACGGCCACCGAATCATCGGTGGCCATCAACTGCAACGGTTTTATCTCCTATCTGGCCTTGTTGCGCAACACTGGCGGCAATCTGGAAGGAGGGGCCGAGAAAACCGCCCCGGCGATGACCTGCCTGCATGCCATTCCAGACGTGGTGCCGGATATTCATGTGGAGCAGCCAGACCGCAGTGTTGCCAAAGCCTTCGTGCGGGTGGTGCATCGGGAAGGGTTGTTGATGGAGGCCGATTTTGCCCCGAAAACGGTGGAAAAATTATTGCCGGACGGTGTGCCGGAAGTGTTGTGGAACGCCGGCAACGAGTTGGCCTTGCGCTATATGGAATACAATTTGGGCAGCGGCAAGGGGGATGGGCAGCAGCTTAATCGGGTGGCGCAACGGTGGACCCGCACGCTGTTGTTGAAGCTGTTCAACCTGTTGCGTGGTGGACGTTCCTTGTCGCCACAGGCCGATTTTACCGGCATGCAGCCCTTTCTGGAAGAGACGACAGGGGTGGTCGAGATGCGCCCGGGTGAAGAGCCCGGCGAAGAGTTGCTGGACCTGCGCGGTCGCCCGGAGGGGATGCGGGAAGCCGCTCTGGATCTGAAAAAGGAGCTGCGACAGGTGCTGGTGGCCTTGCAGAAAGAGGGGGTGATCAAGCCGGAGAGTTTTCGCTTCAAACAGCGGATGCGCTCCTTTGCCATGTCCGGAGGAGGTGGTCAGGCGCTGGAGTTGCCTTTGTCGATTACGGTCCGGCGTGGGGTGATCAGCCTGGAGGCAACCATCGACGAAAAGCCCTACAAAAAGCTGATTTCCCTCTCCGGTCAGCTGGCGGATGAGCAAAATTTGGCAGCAGAGGCGGAAGCTGAACGGCAGGCGGCCCAGGCCAAACAGGTTTCCCGGCAGGAACAGGTGCGGGAGCAGACGGAAAAACTCAGCCGCAAAGGCATCGCCCAATCTCTGCGGACCATCGAATTTTTTAAAGATTTTTCCGAATACGAAAAGGATCGGGTGGCGGAGTTTGATGTCAGCTTTCAGGTGATTGCCCCGCAGGAGGTAGTGATTCGAGAAAACACCCGCGACACCGCCTTTTATATTTTGCTCAAGGGGCGGGTTGCGGCGGTCAAGGGTGATCTGCAGCGCGGCAAAGGCAAACAGCTGTTTGAATTACCCGCCGGGGAGATGCTCGGTGAACTGGCCTTTCTGGCAGGCACGCCGCGCACTTTGAATATTGTCGCCATGGAACGGGGGCTGTTGTTGCGGGTCGACAGCGAACTGCTGGGACGTCTGGGCAGCGACAGTCGGGAAAAATTCAAAGATCAGGTGATCAACAAACTGGTGCATCGATTGGCCGATACCACCGACCGTTTGTTGAAAATGCCGACAGGGAACCGTGATCAGAGCAAGCTGATGATCAGGCAAGTCGATCATGCTGAACGGGGGGAACTCAAACAGTTGACCCGCGAAGAGACCATCGAAAAGATTGACCGGATTCCTTTCTTTGAAACCTTCTCGGTCTTTGAACGGCGACGGGTGACCGCTTTCAACACCTCCTTTTTGACCTATCCGGCGGGAACGGATGTCATTTATGAAGGGGATATTGATACCGCCTTCTATATCCTGATTGACGGGGCGGTGACAGTCTTTAAGGGAGAGAGTATGGTGGTGGAGTTGGGGCCGGGAGAATTTTTCGGCGACATGGCATTTCTGACCAGCCTGCCGCGCAGCACCGGCGTGCGCAGTAAGAGTGATATTCTGGTGATGAAAGTGGACCAAAGCCTGTTGCAACGGTTGGGTTCAGAAATACGCGAAAAAATCAAAGACCGCTTCATCCGCAAACTGTGCGAACGGGTAATTCAAACCACCGGCATGGTGATGTAGTCTCCAATTGAGCGACACTCTTGCAAGTAGGTAAACGATACTTGCAAGAGTCCCTTGCCTCCGCCTGTCTAAAAACGGCAAATTTCGGATACCCCTTTGCCCCCAAAGTTCCACCCCACCAGCCATCCCACAAACATGCCGCCCCGCCGCGCACGAAAGCGAACATTGACAACCGCCAGCAGAGCATGTTACCTTGCCCTCTGCCGTCAGAGGAGCAGGGAAAAAGCCTCAGTGCCCACCCTCCCCGCTCCTCCCCGCACGACCCTGGGGGTGTAGCTCAGTTGGGAGAGCGCCTGCTTTGCAAGCAGGAGGTCATCGGTTCGATCCCGTTCACCTCCACCAGTTTAAGTTTTAAGACTTTTCTTTGCAAATGCGCCGCCTTCGTGGGCGGCTTTTTTGTGTCTAAAAACTCCAACGTTTCCAATGGTTAGCGCAGGTATTCTCGCGGGGTATCCGGCCATTTTCCGTACCTCTCTCTCCCGATTTCCGCCCCTTCTCTTCTCCTCTCCGTCATATTCTCCACAACCTGTTGACTTCGCGCCCGGAAGTACGCAATTTGCGTACTTCATAAAGTTCAATCAAAACAGCCTTGTATCGAAGTCAACAGCTCCGTACTGGTTTGATTTTCGGTATCCTGTCGTCTGGGGGTTGAAATGGGGTACGGTACGCCAGTTTGATGCTGGTTTTGGCACCTCCGATGCCGTTTCCAAAGGAAGAGGTTCATCTCATTACCATACATATTTCCAATGGTTAAATGCGTATAGTGTCCCTCGATTTCCTCGATTTTGCGCACTACTTTGGTGTATGGGGTAACCGGTGTCAAGTAGACTACTTCGAGGAAAGATTTGACTTGAATACTTTGATAAGATTGTTATAACATTTCATCATGTAGTTTCATTCTGGCTGTACTCTTCCTTGTCTGCAGCCCGCACTCATTCAAATCCTGAATTGTCCTTCTGGACGTGATATGGCCTTTGTTCTGGAAGAGGGGTAGAGGCTGCCGCACAGACTTGGAGGTTAGATGCTGGCGAGCAAGGGCCAGGAGAGGGGAATGGACCTTCGGTTCCGGTGATTCGGTTATTCACGCACTCTTTGCGACGGATGTGGAGGGGGCGTTGTACGAGTAGTGCCTGCCTATCGTCCAGCCCTGTCCGAGTGAACAACGGACATGAAGAGGAGGATCAACAGATGAAATGCCATATTTGCGGTTCTGAACTGTTGGACACGGTCACAACCCTCCCCTTCAAAGTCGGTCGGGACGTTATTGTGTCTTGAAGGATCTGCCAGTCACTCAGTGCAGTAATTGCCAGGCGTTCCTGACTTATGACGCGGTTATCCAATGCACTGATTAGTAGCTGATCTGCTCCTTGATTTCGTGGAAACAAAATTCGGAGATATGATTTGAACACAATCAATCGACACGACTGGAGCGCCAAATTTTATTGCTTAATGAATAAGGCAAGATCTTTGTTAATGGTTGCTGATTGGCATTGGTTTAAATATCATTTTACGACAGATCCTATACATCGATTTGCTTATCATTTAATTGAAACAGTTGTTGATTGCGATATCGTTATTAACAACAATTTTGGAGAGATTTTTCTAGATAGATTGTTGGCGATTCAGAATAGAGAAAAAAATAGAGATCACTACAATCAATTGATACAGCTGTTAGCAGAGTTAATTATTATAAAACAGTCAATTGCAATCCGCTGCGAAGAGCCAATTTATATTATTGAGCCGGTCGTAGATAGATCTATTGTCAAGTCAAAGAAGAGCCCAGACTTGTTGATTCTTTCTAAAACCATCAATATTTCAATTGAAATAAAGGCACCGTCATATCTAGAAATACAAGCATTGAGGGAATCACCATACCAGCTTATCAGTAGATTGCCATTTACACCGCAGGAGAGAGCTGATCTTTTTGGTTCCAATGTAACTCTGCCAAGGGATAATGCAGTAAAAGATTTTTTGATTAGTGCAGATGAAAAATTTGCAAATATTAAGAAAAAATATGATTGCTTATCATTATTAGTTATTGTTTGGGATGATTACGTCCAGGAAGTGATATCCTGTTTGACACATGAAATGTCAGGGCTATTAACACAAAATAGCTTTGCAAAAGATAGAGACGGCACTCCCCTTTTATACAATAATATAGATGCAATAATTGTTGTTAGACAGCTACATTATATTGCCTGTTGCGCTGGAGACAAAATGTTAGATAGAAAGAATGGTTTTGATTTTGGAGATATAAATTCCGTACCAAATATTTTTATCGGAAACAATATCAAAGAGATAAACAGTATAATTATAGAACCATTTAGAGTTATATCGTTAAGCGATGAATTTGCTTCTAATTTTGCAGAACACACACCTATGGATTTGATAATATGGTTGCCATAGAATTCCAAGTGGGGGAATTCGAGGGACACCCACCTGCATTCCTCTGCCATAGTGAATTGAGTAGACTGTTCGGCATTCTCCCCACACGACGTCCAGCATCAAGCCCCGTTTAAGAAAAGGACCGTTGATGCCACCCTTCCGGTGAATCGAGGGACTGTCTTGCCCCCGGTTGCCTGGAAACGGCAAGTTTCGGATAATCACCCGAACAACCGACAAGAACAGGAGGAGAGAACATGGCTCAAGCATCCAATTTGACCCCAGAACAGCGCACAGAGATTGTATTGGCTTTGTTGCGGCGAGAAGAACCGGCGTCTATACTGGCTCGCCGTTATGGTGTCAGCACAAAAACCATTAGCCAATGGAAGGATGACTGGCCATTGCCGTCAGAGCCTGGACGCCTATCAAGAGGTTTACAACACAATCAGGCCGCATTAGGCCTTGAGGCCGGAGAGTGGTGGCGATCCGGTCACTCCAGCAGACGTCTATGCTGGTGGGGTCTCCATCACGATTCCGAAGTGGCGGCACTGGGCCAAGGCCGCCAAGAAAAAGCTGCAAGAAATGATGGATGCTGATGCAGACAAGGATCTGGCGGCATGACCATCATGGACATGAAACCAATCCGGCCTTTCCGTGTCCAGTCAAACAGGGAGCCAAGACATACCGCCCCTAGCAGACAGAGGCAGGGGGTGGTGAATAGTTACATCTCGCGGAGCTTTGTTCATGCTGTTTGCCACCACAATTATGGCGGTGAATGAGAGTGCTGGTGCAGGATCACAGCCGTCGGGCGAAACAGAAGCGGGCTCCGCTGGGGGCATCCCAGCAAGCTGTGCGGATAAGAATCAGCTTGCCGGTACACACCCTTCTGCCCATTGATATTGGACGGTAATCGGTTCGGAACCGATACATTGCACCAGTTGCTGCAAGGTGGTGCGGCTGTCGAGAATGGCAATCTGCGATTGGCCATTGCCATTGTTCAACAGGCCGAAACTTTTGCCAACCAGGGTACACCCCTGCACGTCCGTTTTGTAGCCGAGCGCACTGTCCCCGGCAAAATTGCCGGGATGAATCAGGCAGTCGGTACGTCCGTTTTTATCCTCCAAACGCAACACCTGGCGGCGAAAACGTCTGGAAAACCAGATAATGGCTGGGTAACTGTCGCTGCAGATACAGGAGATGGATTTTTGATTATCGCGCCAGGGCAGCTCAAAGGTTTTGCAGCGAAAAATCTTCCCTGCCTCATTGATGGCCAACAGTTCACCGGGAGTGCCGCTATCTTGCGAGGCGCTGCGGGTAATAATAATTTGCAATTCGGATCTCGTTATCGGTATTACAAAGTCATGTGATGGCATACCAGGTGTGCCAAAGAGAAAGCGCTTGCAAGAAAGCAAGCAGATTCAATATAATATGGCTACTGTAGCATGATTAATACCCTGTTTTCAAGGAAGACCCAAGCGTTAGCCGTTTTCCTGCCACAGTGGGATGCCAACACCCTCTCCACAAGGGAAATCATCGAAGGCTTATTCACTTGCCATGATAGGAGCTTGTTTTATCTTTGGATATCTGTCTGCCTTCTCACACCCGTGCAACCCGTCGCCAAGGGAAGCTGTTTCCCGCGTTGAACCGCTACCAAAGCCAATGGTTTTTGTTGATTGGGGCAATTCTGTTGATGTTTGCTGTTGTTCTCGTGCTGTTTGAGCAACAATATCAACAACTGCACCGACAAGAACGAGAGCGACTGGCTGCCCAGGCGCAAGTGATTGACCACAATCTGGTCCGCCAATTGGCGTCGGTCTATGAGGTGTTGCGTTACCTGCGGGTTGAAGTTCCCCGTTGGCAACAGCTGTCCGATTGGCAAAATGAATTGCAAAACCATTTGCAATTATTATCACTTGCCATGCCTGGAGTGCGAACCCTGATTTTTTTCGATCCAAATGGTAACGCCATCTCCTCCAATCGCCGCGAAATTATCGGAAAAAATTTTGCCTACCGGGAATATTTTCAAAGAACAAAACAGTTAAATAATCCAGATATATTAACGCTTTCTTCCCCTTTCACAACTGTATCCGGCATCTGGTCTTTGAATCTTTCTCTTCCCCTGCAAGATGACAACAAAGCGTTTGTCGGCATGTTGAGCGCCAGCCTCGACTCCAGTTATTTCAGCACTCTGTTATTGTCGGTGCTTTATGCACCGGATATGTTAAGCACCATCATCCATGAGGAGGGCACACTCTATCTGACTGAACCCGGCAAAAAGGAACTTTCGGGACGTCCTATGCGTCAACCCGGCACTTTTTTGACGCAACATTTGGCGAATGGCCAACAACAAAGTGTTTTTTCAGGATTTTCCACATCTTTGCAGCAGGAACGTCTGGCCATTTTTCGCACCATCCAAGACGATTCATTGCCTTTGGATCGTGCCTTGATTGTGGTAACCAGTCGACTGCTCTCGGCTTTGGAGAAACCGCTTTACCAGCAATTTTTCTTGCAAATCGGCCTGCTGCTCCTGACCAGTTTGCTGCTTTGCCTGGGACTTTTGTTTTATCAGCGTCGGCAACAGGCCATCGAAAAAGAACGTCTGGCCAATGAACAACGCTTGCGCCAGGAACGGGATTTTGTGCGACAGATGATCAATGCCTTGCCAGGAATGTTTTACCTGATCGATCTGTCTGGTCGTTTTCGACTGTGGAACAAGGCGTTGGAAGAGGCAACCGGTTTTTCGAGTCAAGAGGTGGAGTTGGCTTCTGCACTGGAATTTTTCCAGGGAGATGAGCAATCCTTGATTGCCGAGCGGATTCAGGTGGTGTTTCAGCAAGGTTTTGCCACTGCCGAAGCCTCTGTTGTGCATCGCAACGGCAGCGCCACTCCCTACTATTTTGTCGGTCATCGGGTTGAAGCGGAAGGCGAACTGCTGCTGATCGGCATGGGACTGGATATTTCAGAACGCAAGCGCATGGAGGTTGCTCTGCAACAGGCCAAAATGGCTGCCGAAGCGGCCAACCAGGCGAAAAGTGAATTTCTCGCTGCCATGAGCCATGAAATTCGCACACCGATGCAGGTGGTGATTGGCATGGGTGACATGTTGCTGGAGGCCGGTTTGCATGCACAAGAACAGGCCTATGTCCGCAAACAGCAGAGTGCTGGCAACGCTTTACTGGAACTGATCAATCAAATTCTTGATTTGGCCAAAATTGAATCTGGTCATATGCAGCTACAAGAACAGGCCGTCGATTTGCCCGCCCTGTTGCAAGAGTTGATCCTCTTGCTGCAGGATGTGGCAAAGGGCAAGGCACTGCAACTCAACTTGCAGGTTGATCCGCAACTGCCGATATGGCTGCTGGCCGATCCTTTGCGGCTGCGTCAGGTATTGTTCAATTTATTGAGCAATGCCATCAAGTTTACCGAGCAGGGTTCCATCCGTTTGACTGCGGTAAAAGAGGATGAAGAACGCCTGTTATTGACCGTAGAAGATACCGGCATCGGTATCGAGGCTGCCCATTGGGAGCAAATTTTCGACCGCTTTTCGCAGGCAGACTCCAGCATCACCCGTCGTTACGGCGGAACCGGCCTGGGTTTGGCCATTGCCCGGCAATTGGTCCAATTGATGGGGGGAAGCATTACCATGCACAGTGTCATGGGTGCGGGCAGTACCTTCCGAATATTCTTGCCGCTGCGTCCGACGACGGCACCCTTGACACCTGTCATCCCCTTGCCGCATCTGGCAGAACGCTCCTCCCCTGCTTTGACAATTCTGCTGGCCGAAGATACGGAGGACAATCAACTATTGATACAAGCCTTTCTGAAACATACGCCCCATCGCTTACTGTTTGCTGTCAATGGCCAAGAGGCGGTACGTCTCGTCCAAGAGCAGACAATTGATCTGGTATTGATGGATGTACAGATGCCGATCATGGATGGCTATACCGCCACCCGTTTGATCCGCCAGTGGGAAGCCGAACAGCAACGTTCTGCCTTACCGATCATTGCCTGCACGGCCCATGCTTTTGAAGGCGAGGCCGAGCGCAGCCGACAAGCCGGTTGCAACCAACATTTGAGCAAACCGATCAAGAAGCGCCAGTTGTTGGAAGTGATTGCCCAGCATGCCCAACAGATTACGGCTGAATCAATACCTTGAGAGCCCCTTTTTGCCGGGCATGGGTGATGGCCTGCGCGGCCTGCTCGAGAGGATAACAGGCAGTGATCAACGCTTGTATCGGCAGCGGCTGCTGTTGCAGAAAAGCGATGGCTTTGGCAAAGGGCCCGCACCGGGAACCGATGATCTGAACTTCGCGCACCACCCAGTCGGCAGGCTGCAGCGGGATGGCAGATGGCAAGGTGCTTTTCAAAACAATCCGTCCACCTGGTTGCACCTTGCTCAAGGCGAAGCCAAGCCCCTGCCCCGAGCCGCTGCACTCAATCATGGTATAAAAAGAGAGGTTTGCAGGTATCTCTTCCGGCAGATAATAGGCTTTGAGTGTGGCAGGCAGCAAAGGCTGGTGTTCTGGATGGTGGCCGATGACAGTCAGATCACAGCCGCTGGCAGCCAGCACATGGGCCACGAGAATTCCCAGGCGACCATCACCCACCACAGCAACCGGTTCGCCTGCGGTCAGATGAATCTGCTCGCCGATACGCAACGCGGCGGCCAATGGTTCCACCAACACCCCCTGTTGGTCGCTCAGGGAGGCAGGTAAACGGTGCAAATTGGCCAGCGGCAGGGTGCAATAGTCGGCAAAAACACCATCCCGCTTGCTGATCCCCAAAACGGTGCGTTGCGGGCAATGGTTGGCGGAGCCGCAACGACATTGGGCACAGAGACCACAGCCACAATTGATTTCGCCGACAATCCGCGCTTGCAGCCAGGAAGAGTCGGCACAGGCAACCACCTCACCGACAAATTCGTGGCCAAGAACCCCCTGAAATCCTTTGTATCCCCGCAAAATGGCCAGATCGGTGGCACAGATACCGGCCAGCTTGATTCGAATCAGGGCTTCGTGCGCTGCCGGTTGTGGCGTGGGATAGGATTCCAGCAACTGCAACTGCTGTTCATGAAAGCGCAAGGCACGCATCGGATTCAAACAGGAGCCAGTGCTGTCGCCGACAAAGCTCCCCCCGCTCGCACCGGTTGAATGCTGCGACAAAGCCCATCCTTCAGGGAGAGGCGGACCACACTGCCGCACAGTGTCCCCTCCTCTTGTGCCTGTTCAAAGTGAGTCGGCATCTGCCGCAGAAAACGGGGCATCACGCTTTCCGCCTTCATGCCGATGATCGAACGATAGCAACCGGTCATGCCCACATCGGTTTGAAAGGCGGTGCCATGCGGTAAAATCTGCTGATCGGCGGTGGGAATATGGGTATGGGTTCCCAGCACCGCCGATACCCGGCCATCGAGATGATAGCCCATGGCCCCTTTTTCTGAGGTGGCTTCGGCGTGCATATCGACGATGATGGCATCCACATCACGACCCAAGCGAACTTTTTCCAAAAAATGGTCAGCTGCCTGAAAAGGACAATCCAACGCATCCATGAACACCCGACCAGAAAGATTCAACACCGCCACCCGGCGACGACTGCGCGTTGTGTAGAGTACAAACCCTTTACCGGGTGCCCCGGCAGGATAATTCAGAGGGCGCAACAGGCGGTTGGTGCTGTCGAGATAGGAAAATATCTCTTTGTATTTCCAGATATGGTTGCCAGAGGTGATCACATCGACCCCGTTATGCAGCAATTCATCGGCAATGGCCGGGGTGATACCGATGCCTCCGGCACTGTTTTCTCCATTAACAATAACCATATCTACGGAAAAATTCTGTTGCAGGGTGCCCAGATAACGATCCAGAGCCCGCCGACCACTCTTGCCAAACAGATCGCCAATAAACAGAATGGTCAGCATTTCCTCTTGCGACGCCTTCAACTGGGAGAGATTTTCTGTTAAATTCACCACCATCTCCTTGGTACGTTACAGCTTATTACAGGATAGATTCCATTGGCACGAATACTCTATTTTGCCTGGGTGCGAGAAAAAATCGGTAGCCCGGAAGATCGTTTCACCCTGCCCCAGTCCGTCGACTCGGTGGAACGGTTGTTGGCACACCTGCGGGCAAAAGGTGAACCCTATCACTCGGTACTGGCCGATACGCAATTGCGGGTTGCCGTCAATCAACGCTACGCGCAAGCTTCCGATGCGCTAACCGATGGAGACGAAATTGCCATTTTTCCTCCGGTGAGCGGCGGATGAACCCTTCGCCGACACCGGTTCTCGGTTTTTCTGCAGCCAGCGGCACCGGTAAAACCACTTTAATGGCTGCAGTTATCGCCCATTTACACCAGGTCGGTTTACGGGTGGCTGCCATCAAACACGGTCACCATCCCGCTGACCCGGATATGCCCGGCAAGGATACCTTTCGCTTCCGTCAGGCCGGGGCAGCTACCGTTCTTTTTGCTTCGCGAGAGCGTTGGTTTTTGATCCAGGAGTTGCGCGATCAGGCAGAACCAACACTGGCAGAACAGGTCAACTATCTGCCGGGGCATGATTTGATTTTGGTGGAGGGGTACAAAAACGAGGCCCATCCCAAAATTGTTGTCCACCGTTTAGCCAGCGGTTCGGCCAGCCTGCACGATCAATTGCACCATGTCATCGCCGTGGTTACCGACGATCCGCAGCTGAAAACCACACTGCCACGCTTTGCTTTGGACGATACAGCGGCCATCGCGCAGTTTATCTGCGACTATTTTGGCCTGCGCACACAATCTATTTGAACTGATAAAACGCACGGTTCAAATATTCGACGACATTGGCTTCATCTTCCGGCCACCACAGGGTATTCAGTACCTGCTGGTTGCAAAAGGCCACCTGCGCTTTCAATTTTTCCAGTGAATCGCGGCGTCCTTTACGGGTATAGATATCATAG
>PDZV01000005.1:63557-128856 GCA_002753135.1 Magnetococcales bacterium WMHbinv6
TGGGCTGACCTTGCACCCGGCTGGCGTGACAGGCGCTTAAGCAACTCTGATCGTGCAACATGCGGCCTCGTTCTGCATCAGCAGCAAACAGCGGCAGCGTCACGCCCAAGGCCAGCGACGTGACCAGCAAACGAGCTTGATATTTCATGACCAACTCCTTTATCACGGGTTAAACACCATGAACCATTCTACGGCACACCAGGCAAGCGTATCGCCACCCCCCCAGCTGCTGGTTGTGGGAACAGGAGCGGTTGGTGGCTACTACGGTGCCCAATTGGCCAAAGCCGGTGCAACCGTCTCTACCGTGCATCGATCCGATTATGCCGTGATTCGTGAACGGGGAATTCAGATCGACGGCCTGCAGGGCAGCAGCCTGTTTCGCCCGGCGCATGTTCTGCAACAGGTCGAAATCCAGGAACAGGCCCCGGATTATATCCTGGTTGCACTCAAAGTGCTTGAGGAAATCGACACGGCAAGCATAATTCGTCCGGCTGTGGGCAAAAAGACGGTCATTTTGCTGCTGCAAAACGGCATCGAAACCGAACAACGCATTGCCGATGCCTTTCCAGATAACGAAATTTTAAGCGGACTTGCCTTTGTTTGCTTAAGCCGCACCGCCCCAGGACGCATTGCACACAGCTGTTACGGCCATTTAGCCATAGGTCGCTACCCCCGAGGCGAATCACAGGCGGCACACCAACTGGCGGCGTTGTTTGAACAGTCGGGAACCGCATGTGTGGTTTCAGACGATATTGGTTTGGAGCGTTGGAAAAAACTGGTCTGGAATGCCGCATTCAATCCGCTGTCGGTTCTCAGTCGGGCCACCACTGCAGAGATATTGGCCAATCCTGCGGCAAGCCATTTGGTTGAACAGGTGATGCGTGAAGTATGTCGTATCGCCGAGGCCGCCGGTTACCGGTTACCGGACGGGATCGTGGAAAAAAATCTGGCCGCCACGCGCAAAATGAAACCCTACAAAACCAGCATGCTTTTGGACTATCTCTCTGGTCGTTCCATGGAGGTGGAGGCCATCCTGGGCAATGTGGTGCGGGCGGCAGATCGATGCGGCATTGCGGCTCCCCATCTGCAAAGCCTGTATGGGGCTTTATCTCTGTTGGCCCGCCCGGCCAGTACAGCTGAAAATCAGTAAGTTTTTAACCAGGTGATCAGAATATAGGCTTGAACCAGAGAAATGGCGATCAGGCCATAGGTGCCGCCCACACAGACAAAAGACAAAAACCGAACCAATGCTTCTTGAGGTTGCCAACGGTATTTGACGTTTGCAAGGTATTTGGACATCGGCGCTTTCCCCCTGAATTCTACATAACCTGTGAATAAGAAAAGAGTTCGCTGCGGTCTTGACCCAGGGGAGCCCCCTGCGGGATAAGACCGGCTCTGGGGCTCAAGAGAGCAAAAGACGAGCCAATTTCAACGTGTCGTCAGTAAGGTTTCTGAGGTCAGAGAAAGCGCGGTCGTAACAGGAGTTACTGAAGGTTAAACTGTGTCAATAACATTATAATTCAGAGAGTTGATGACGTTCCGCCAGTACCAGGGCTTTCAGGCGGTGCAAGGCCATCTGCTCTTTTTCCTGGTAAAAGGCAAAAATCCGTCGGCTGTCATTGACGGTCAAGGGACGAAATACGACGCGGATTTGATGACGCCCATCCCGTTCGTCGATATAGAGAATGTTGCCATCACACTGCAGTGGCGGATCGTTGCTGGTGGCTTCGCCATGCACCTCGCTATGGAGTGGCGCTAATGAAAAACGAATCTGCACCGGAGTAAAGGGGGAAATCTCTTTTAGTAACGGATCGCTGCGCATGACAATTGCCATGCCGTTTTCCGAAAGATTGGCCAACCATCCACGGAAGGATTGCTGTTCAATCTGAAAAGAGACAATGACCGAATTGTCGACAGCGATACGGGCAGTCATCCGACGGCCAATGGGACCATCGGTAGGAATGAACGCCTGCAAAAGGGCGGTTCCTTGTGACCAGTGAATTTTGCTCACCATCGCCTTGAGGCCGAAAGGAAGGTGTGGCAAAGCCAGGTAGGTAATCCCCTCCTCCTGCATCGCCCGCAACGACTCTGGATGAATCTGCACCAGAACTCCTTGTTGACCGTAGCGCAGCACCAGCCCCGAATGAATGATCGGAATCCCATCAAACTGATTGAAAAAACGAATCTCCTGGATGCGGTCGTGGACAATTTGGAACTCACGATTGATTTCGATATGGTGTTGCAAAGCCGGATCGTGCAGAAGAATCGACAATCGACAGACCGGGGCTCCGTCACGCAAACAGAGTCGTTCCTGAATACGAATCGGTTCCTGGAATCGTTCGGCCATGCCCAAAACAATTCCCTTGAAGATGCCACACAACTTGCGCTCAGAGAGATAGACGGCGGAAACTTCGCCATATTTCAGTCGATAGGCACGAATGTTGGGTAGTTTGGTGCTGTTGCTGGCGCTGAAAGGGGCCAGTATCACGGTATTGAGATGTTCCAGAATATCCAGAGTCCGCCATTCCGGGCGAATCAGACCCATGGTGCGCCCCAGGGTGAGCAAACCGTCGCTCAAATAACGGCCAAACGACTCCTGAAATTGCACAACAGGGATCTGCAGTTGTCGCGCTGCTGCCTGGATGAGGTCTGAGGCGGCGGCATCCGGATAGGTGCGATCGGCCTGCAGGGGCTGACGAACCCGGTTGGCACTCAGCCAGAGCGATTCCAGACAATCCACACCGCACTGTTGTTGGAGATACTCCTCCAAGGCAAGCAAGATAATACCGTGCATCCCTCTGCCAATCCTTATATTCTGAGGCCGCTCAGAAGCACCATGGCACTCTGCCGGGTGCAATCTATCACCCATTGATCATACGTATGGAGGCATCGCCGTGGCCACGGTAACGCACAATCCTCTTATTATTTTAGGCTCTGGACCTGCCGGTTATACCGCAGCCATTTATACGGGTCGCGCCAATCTCTCCCCGATTCTGCTTCAGGGCATGCAACCGGGTGGACAACTGACTGTTACCACAGAAGTAGACAATTTTCCAGGCTTTGAGGAGGGTATTCAAGGTCCAGAGCTGATGCAGAAAATGGAGGCGCAAGCCCGCCGCTTTGGTACCAGGATTATCTCCGATATGGTGCTGCAGGCCGATTTGAGCGCAGCACAGCGCCAGGGTGGACCGTTTCGCCTGACCTGCGATTCCGGGGATGTCTATACCTGTGATGCGCTGATTATCGCCACGGGTGCCTCGGCCCGTTGGTTGGGGTTGGAGTCTGAAAAAAAATTGGGCGGCTATGGCGTCTCAGCCTGTGCCACCTGTGATGGTTTTTTTTACCGGGGACATGAGATTGCCGTGGTCGGCGGTGGTGATACCGCTGTCGAAGAGGCGCTTTTTTTGACCAATTTTGCCAGCAAAGTGACCCTGATCCATCGCCGTGACGCTCTGCGGGCGGAAAAGGTGATGCAAGAGCGGCTGTTTGCCAATCCCAAGGTGCATACCATCTGGAATGTGGTCGTCGAAGAGATTCTCGGTGACCCCAAAGCCGGAGGGGTGTCGGGTCTGCGCTTGAAAGACGTGCAAACCGGTGCCTTGCAAGAGCTGGCGGTTACCGGGGTTTTTATTGCCATCGGCCACACCCCCAACACCACCATATTTGGCGATCAACTGGATAAGGATGAGCAGGGCTATCTGATCACCAAATCCCATTCGACGGCCACCAATATTCCCGGTGTTTTTGCGGCGGGCGATGTTCAGGACAAAACCTTCCGCCAGGCGATCACCGCTGCTGGCACAGGCTGCATGGCTGCCTTGGAAGCAGAACGCTATCTTCATGAAAAATCAGGAGAAGCAGCGAGGATTTAACGGGTCTTACGTTTCTGCCAGCGGACATGAGAAGCGCGTGCCACCGGTTGACGGCTTCTCATGTCCAGAAACAAAAGAGAGGTGACGGATTATGCAACAGGGTTTTCCACTGATTCGTTTCATGGCAGCCCGCCTGCGTATGGGCATGTCGGATGCGGACATCCTCCAGTCGCCTGAACTGCACCCCCTTGCCCCCACAACTGCCACCGTGCTGCTCAAGGCAGTCAAAGAGATTTGGCTCTTGTTGCAAGAGGGTACACCGCTTGAAAAGGTGCAAAAACCGTTACAACGCTACGGTATTGAGGAGCAAACACTCGCAGCGATCATCGAATCGGTCCATGCCGAAGATGTACACACCTGGTTCAAGCAATCGACTGTGCCTGCCGGGCCTCGTTGCCCGGCATGGGATGAAGAAAAAGAGAAAAATCTTCTTTTTGCCCAAGCAACAGAGTGGATAGCGTCAGGAGAGAAGGATCTGGCCGCTGCCGCTTTGCGCCGCCTGCTGCTTCTGGATTGCGACAGCAGCCAATATTATAATACGTTAAGCAGCGTTCTTCTCTCCGCACACAACCATATTTTCATGCTCAAGCATTTGCATGCGGTGTTGCAACCAAAACGCTATCTGGAAATTGGCGTCAGTTTTGGCCACTCGATCGTTCTGGCACAGCCAGGGACCCAAGCCGTCGGTATCGATCCGGAACTGAAGGCGACCTGCCACCGTCTACCCGATCATATTCGTCTGTATGGCATGACCAGCGATGATTTTTTTGCCAAGGTTGACGTGCAAGCCGTTCTCGGTGGCCCGCTGGATATGGCATTTTTGGATGGCATGCACCTGTTTGAATATCTGTTGCGGGATTTTATCCACGCCGAACGCCACTGTCATCGCCACTCGGTCATTCTTTTGCACGACACCTACCCTGTCGATGGCGTGGTCGCCGCGCGCAAACGGTTGACGGGCTACTGGCTGGGGGATGTATGGAAAATGGTTCCCTGCCTCAAAAAATACAGGCCGGAGCTGCAGATAGATACCATCGCGGTTCAACCCAGCGGCTTGACCGTGGTGCGCGGATTGGATCCCGGCAATCGCACTCTGCTTGATCATTTGCCGGAAATTTATCAGGAGTTTATCTATCTCAATTTTGCCCAGGTGCAGGATAAGATGGATGAACTGGTCAATCTTGTTCCTGCGGATGTGGCGCACATCACCCGCGATTGGTTGTTGCAACCTGCAGAAAAAGCATAAAAACAAAGCGTTAACAAAACGATTTATCCGGTCGGAAACGTTGCAGTAACAGCAGAACGACAAAGGAAAAGAGCAACAATCCCCCCGCCAGCCAATGGGCTTGTGCATATTCCATGGCTTCTACATGAGAGTAGATCTGCACAGAGATCACCCGGGTTACGCCAGGAATATTACCACCCATCATCAAGACTACGCCAAATTCCCCGACCGTATGGGCAAAACCAAGGATGGCGGCAGTCACAATGGCCGGTTTGGCCAGCGGCAAAGCGACCGTCACAAAGGCATCCCATGGGCTGGCGCGCAGGGTGGCAGCCGCTTCCAGGGGTTTATCGCCGATACTCTCGAAGGCATTTTGAATCGGTTGCACGACAAAAGGGAGAGAATAGAGACAAGAGGCGATTACCAGACCAGGAAAGGTGAAGGGAAGCAACCCCAAGCCCAGCGTTTGTGTCAATTGCCCCAGCCAGCCCTGTGGTCCCATCAGGATCAACAGATAAAACCCCAACACAGTCGGCGGCAGCACCAAGGGCAGGGCCACCACGGCAGCCACGGCTCCCTTGTATCGTCTGCGGCTACGCGCCAACCACCAAGCCAGAGGGATGCCCAGCAACAGCAAAAAAAAGGTCGTGACCATGGCCAACTGCAAGGTCAGCCGGATGGCAAGCAGATCGTCGGCAGAGAGCATGGATCAGGTTCCGTAACCAAATGAGCGGATAACAGAGTGTGCTTTGTCACTGCGCAAAAAGGCAAGCCAAGCTGTTGCTGCCGGATTTGCCTGGCCGTTGTGTAACAAAATGGCATCCTGGCGAATCTCCTGGTAAAGATGTTCAGGTATGATCCAGGCCGAACCCGCAATCAGTTGACCATCTCTCAGCAGCTGCGAAAGAGAGACAAAACCCAACTCCGCATTGCCAGAGGCAACAAATTGCTGCGTTTGGGCGATATTTTCCCCCTGGACCAGCTTTGCCTGCAATCGCTCATACAGCCCCAAAGCCTGCAAACTCTGTTGAGCCGCTCGACCATAGGGAGCCAGTTTGGGATCAGCGATGGCCAAATGAGCAAAGTTTCCCTGCTGCAGACAGCTCCCCTGGGTATCGACATAGCCCGATTTTGCCGACCACAATACCAATTTTCCCAAGGCATAGGTAAAGCGGCTGCCGCCATTTGCCAACCCTTCTTCCGCCAAACGAACCGGCGTCTCGGCATCGGCGGCCAACAACACCGCATAGGGGGCACCGTTGTGAATTTGGCTATACAATTTTCCTGTGGAAGCAAACGAATCTCGTGTTTGGTGCCCGCTCTCCTGACTAAACAGTTCGGCAAGTTTTTTGGCCGGGGCGGTAAAATTGGCGGCCACCGCAATCGAGACCGTCTCCGCCCTGGGCAAAGCGGGAAAAAACAGTCCCGCAAACAATACCAGCCAATGCCAACCGCCAGCCCTGCCAGCAAACATTTTCATGGCAACTGACAGCTCGTGCTATTGATTGATCAGCAAATTGGCCGGAGAATATTGATCGGTCAGCATGCGGCTGTTGCTGGGCCAATCGACCTTTTGCGTAAAGAGAGGCAGCAGCCACTGTTTTGTAACGCCAAAACGTTGCAATTTTTCTTCGACCAGGTCGGCATTGCGTGCCAGTTGCGCCTCATTCGGCAGGGGCTGTTTGCTGGCGATAATAATGCGGTTGCGTTGCTGCAGTTGATAAAAGTCCCCGAAAACCGCTTGATAGGTTGCCGACTCCAGTGGATAGAGCTTGCGTGACGGATAGGTGTTGGCCACCAAAACCCCTGCCGGGGTAAGCAGAGATTTCATCTCTTCAAAAAACTCTTTGGTCATCAAATGTTCTGGAACATACAGATGGTCAAAGGCATCCAGGATGATCAGGTCATACTGTTGCTGGCGGCGCATGGCCCGCTTGACAAAAACGCGGCCATCCTCATCAAACAGACGGGTATCAGCAGCCGGCACCAAGCCAAAAAATTGTTTGGCCACCAGGGTAACTGCCGGATCCAACTCGACACAATCCAGTTTGATGCCCGGATAGAGCTTCTGGAACACCTTTGGCAGAGTGCCGCCACCCAAACCAATAATCAGGGCGCTTTGCGGCTTGGGATTGAGATAGAGGCCACCCAAAACCAGTTTGGTATATTCCAACACCAGACGGTCGGGCATTTCGCTATCGATACAACTTTGCCGTCCATTGTCATGAATGCCAAACTTCATGCAACGGATGCCATGCTGCTCGTAGACCAGAATATTGCGATAAAGAGATTTGGCTTCATAGATGGTCTCGGCAGCCAGGGGCAAGCTGGCACCACTCAGCAAGAGAGCCAAAAGCGTTTTAAACCTATTGGTTTTGGCCATCTTGCTCTCCCTTGAAGAAAAAACACAGGGCGGCAATCAACAAGGAGATGCTCATCATGCCAAAAAACAGTTGGTCCAGTTCAAAGAGCAGCACCAGATAGAATGAAGTCAACAAGGTGCCGATTGTGCTGCCAAAGGTGGAGACAAAAAATATTTTTCCAGCCACTCTGCCAGAACTGCCCGGCTGATCGACCAGCAGGCGAATGGCATAGGGTGAAATGGCGCCGGAGATGGTAATGGGTACAAAAAACAACAGCAAAGAGGCCAGCAAAGCACCATAGCGGGGATCGGATACCAGACCAAAAACAGAATCCAGGATGCGGATGGAGCTATAGGAGCAGGGAATGGTTGCCAGAGAGGCCAAGCCAAGAATAATACTTAATTTGCGTAAATTTGGTTGCCGGGTGGAGAGGTGTCCGCCAATCAGATAACCGATGGAGAGCGATAGCATGAACATGGTGATGATCGCACCCCAGACATAGATTCCAGAACCGAAGTAGGGAGCCAGAACCCGGCCTCCCAACAGTTCCACAGCCATGACATAATAGCCCGACCAACCGGTCAGCAGGTAGATCAACACGGTATAGAGATTCATGACGGCAACTTTCAGTGAAAGAAAGGTCACTTAGCCATCATCGAGGTGTTGGTTGGCAACACCATCGATGATGGGAGGCGATCAGACATAGACGTTGATGGTTTTGGTTCGGTTGGCAGGGTCGCGGGTCAGGGCATCGTTGACCAGCAACTCATTGACCCGGCGAAAAGCGGTTGTCGCCTGCAGTGGATTGACCGGTGCCAGGGTACCGGTCTCCAACAGGGGACGATCTGGGCGATGGTTCAAGGCCTCCCGGATCGCCGCAATTTCCGCAGATTCGTTGCGGCTGACCACCGCCTGCTGCGGGGCCTGGGCATCGGCCCGGGTTACCGGACGCAGTGAAACCTGTTCATTGTTGTTGGTTTGAATCTGCGCGCCGATCCGCTGCTGATTCCACAGGTTCAGCAGCGGATGCGGAATGGCATAGACAGCTCCGACGGCAATCGAATTCAACATAATCTGCTCTCAGCATGCCGGAAATTAGCCAGAAACATCAATTCGCGACACATTGCCCTCGGCGGTACCGCCATCCCGTACTTCCGGGTTGATCTGGGCCAGGGCACGGCGCATTTTGGCCTCTTGTGCCCTGTTGTCCCGATCGGCCTCCAAGGCGGTCTCCTGGGCATGGGTGCTTGCGGCGCGCCGGTTCAGCATCTCTTGCAGGCGATCACGCATCTCTTGCGCCTCTTTCGGGTCCGGGCGGAGTTCGCTGCTGCGGGCATCGATTTTTTCGACTTTCTCCACATTGCGAGCTGTCGTCTGTTCGGCTGAATTGGTACGAATCTGTTCGGCTACCGCAGCGGCACTATTCTGGTGTTGCGAAGCACCAGCCGGCGGGTTGGCATGCGAGGAAACTTCAGGCAGCGAGTTCACCATTGGACCCTCTCCACAATGTTATGTACAATGAATGCGTCTGGCATTCCAAGGAATCCCTCTTCTATAGGATCCTCGGACAGGTGAAGAAAAAATGCAAGGTTCTTTTTACTGAATCTCTCGATCAATTGCGGAGAAAACGGATGGCGTTGGCTTTGTTTGACCTGGATAATACCCTGCTGGCTGGCGACAGTGATCATTTATGGGGTGAATATTTGATCGCTGAAGGCATTGTCGATGCGAAGGAGTATAAAACGCGCAACGACCAATTCTATCATGACTATCAACAAGGCACTCTGGATATTTTCGCCTATCTCTCTTTTCAGGCTGGCATTTTGGCCCAATATGATCGTGCAACGTTGAACCACTGGCGGCGCGACTATCTGCAACGGATGATCGTTCCCATCATTGCCCCCCACACCCCTGCCCTGCTGCAGTGGCACCGGCAACGGGGTGATCAGCTACTCATCATCACGGCAACCAACCGTTTTGTCACCACACCGATTGCCGAATATTTGGGTGTGGATGCCCTGCTGGCGACCGAATTGGAAGAGATTGACGGTCGTTTTACCGGTCAACCCGATGGCATCCCCTGTTTTCGGGAGGGAAAAGTGTTACACCTGATGCAGTGGATGAAGCAGAGCGGTCTTGATCTGGCCGACAGTTGGTTTTACAGCGATTCCCACAACGATCTGCCCCTGTTGGGTGAGGTAGCCTTTCCGGTAGCCGTCGACCCAGATGCCACCTTGCGCACCACCGCCCAGGAAAAGGCGTGGCCAATCATCTCCCTGCGCACCCCTGCTGCCGGTTGATTTGGCCTATAGGCCTCGCCGTGATCCAGAGGAGCTGAATAGTTGCATCAAATTAACAAAAGAGATTTCAGCTTGCCGCCATCAAATCTCCTTTTCTTTCCCCTCCGGGGCTGCCGGGGAACCGGAAGAGGCGGGCGCGCCGGGGGTGACCTGTACGTCCACGCTCTTGACCTCCGAACTGCCCGGCACCTTGACCTGAATGCGCAGGCTGACCGGGGCGGCTCCTTCCGGTACGGTGCCTGCTACCCGCATCGAGCTGGTGTCCAGGTGCAACCAGGAGGGAACCGGCTCGCCATTGGTTTGGGTAATGGCGGCAATCTCTCCCTCTGGGACCACACTGGAGAGATTGGCGACAAAACGGGCCCCACCGGTTACCGGCAATACCAGTGGTAATACACTGGTCGCCGTGCTGGTCGCACCATCCAACGAAAAAGATGGACGGGCCAGAGGCGTACTCAATGAGGCCGCAGGTTGGACAAGGGAGGTTGACGCAACCATCCCGGAGTTGACCACCGAAAAGGCGTTGGTGTTGGTGTTGCCAGTGGCCGCAGAAGAGGTTGCACCACCGGTTTGCCGGGCATACTGCTCTGGATTGTGAATAAAGGCGGTGGTGATATAGCCGTTGCCGCTTTCGCTTACCTGGGAAGGCAGATAATCGTTATACCAGGTGTAAACCCGGCGGAAAGTGTAGGTCAATCCACCCAAGCGATCCTGCAACAACGGATTGTCATCATAAATCAACCAGCGACCGTTGGGTGCCTGTACTGCCGTGGCACCGGCCTGATTCCAAAAAGCCGCCGTTGCCGACAAGACGACACTTTCCGAACCCGTGGCATTGCCCACCACCGAGCGCAAGGTGGTCAAATCAGCCCCACTGCGAACCCAAACTTTACCCCCTGCCGTAATGCCGTTCGTACCAGCAACGGTGGTAATGTCCAGATTGCCCGTATTGTAGTAAGCGAGATCACTGCCAGTCACCGCTGCCAGGGCGTTGACCTGGTTGTTGTTGCGCAACGAGGCCGATCCTCCGGTTACCAGTTTCAAGGCACTGCCCTGTACCGTCGCTCCGCTCGCCTCGCTGATACTGCCCGTCGTCGATGTCAACTGGATCGTGCCGTTGCTGGTGGTAATGCCGGTTACGCCACCAACCGTGCCAAGCTGTAAATCGCCCACGTTGCCGAAGGTGAACCCGGCCCCGCTGCCGCTGACATTGGCAGCCAGATTGGCCACACTGTTGCTTTGGGAGAGAGTAACCGGACCCGTGGATTGAATGCGCAACCCTTTGCTGGCCGTACTCACGGTCACCACCGCGCCACTCGTCTGGGTCAATGTGCCGCTGTTGGTTAACAAAATATCGCCGCTGTCGGAGGTCAGGCCCGAGGTGGTGCCAGCCGCGTCGCTGCCTTGCGTGCTGGTGACGCTGCCAATGACCAGATTGCCACCGTCGCTGAGGGTCAAGGTTTTACCGGCATGACCGGCAATGGTACCCATGACATTGCTCGGCGTACCACTCAAAGTGACCAGGCCACCGGCATCAAAACGCAACTGGCTCGAAGACAGTTTGCCGGTACTCTGAATAATATCGTTGCTGGCCCCGGAACCAGCCAGCAAAGTCAGTACGGCACCGGTTACGTTGGCCCCCAACGCCTGACTGCCCGACGCCTTGAGCGTGACATCGGCGCTGCCGCCGTCGATGGCTTGATTGATGGTTAAATTGCCGGCACTGACCGTCAAACCGATCACATTATTGGTGGTCGTCAAACCGGATTTGCTGGCAGCAATGGTATGATCCAGTGTTGAGGCACTGTTTTGGGCTGTCACCGTACCCACGATCAAATCGCTTGCCGCCTGACGCAACCAGATCACCCCTGGCGTCTGTACCGCCAGCGTATTGATGCCACTGCTTTCGATGCGGTTTGCATCGCTGCCGATATAACCATCCGCCGTCAGCAACAGGTTGCCGGTGCTCACCAGTTCATTGCTGGTATTGGTCGCACTGCTGGTGGTGATATTGCCGCCGGATACCAGCTGTAACGCACCGCTGCTGCTGCTGATCACCGCATTATTGTTGAGAGAAACATCTCCTCCATTGCCAGCGGATGCCGTACGAAGATCGACAATGCCGCTGCCATGGGCGGTGATGTTTTGTGTTACCGTCAAATCGCCGCCTTGCGTCGTCAGGGTGATTTGGCCGTTATTGGCCGTGCTGCTTAAACCAGACAGGCTGGCAGCGTTGCTGACCGTGCCGTTGATGGCATTATCCAGCACCGTTGCGTTGACCCGGCTGACCGTCCCTACCTCCAGATCACTGCTGCTGCCCAGTTTGCGCAACCATAAGCTGTTGGCACCACTGCTCACCCCATTGCTCAAAGTGCGGGCGGCCAAAATGGCGGCATTGGCCAGTTGAATCCGGTTGCCATCGGCACCCATACTCAAACCGGCCTCCAACAACACGTTACCAGCGGTATCGATGGTCGGCACACTGCTGTTGTTGGCGCTGTCGGTGCTGATGGTGTTGCCAGCAATCAAGGAGATGGTACCACTGCTGCTGGCAATTTTGGCCCCGTTGCTCACGGCAACATCACCCAGATTGCCGGCATTGGCGGTGCGAAGGTCAACATAACCACTGCCATGGGCGGTGATATTCTGGGTAATGCTTAAATCTCCACCCTGGGTGGTCAGGGTGATGGTGCCGTTGTTGGCGCTGCTGGTCAAACCGGAGAGGCTCGTGGCGTTGCTGACGGTGCCATTGATACCATTATCCAGGGCGGTACTATTGACCTGGCTGACCGTGCCGACTTCCAGATTGCTGGTTGTCCCCAGCTTGCGTAACCATAAACCGCTGCTGCCAACGTTGCTCAAGGTGCGAGCCGCCAAAACTGCCGCATTGGCCAACTGAATGCGGTTGCTGTCGTCACCGATACGCAACCCCGCCTCCAGCAGTACGTTGCCGGTGGTCTCCAGGGTGGGCACACTGCTTACATTGGCGCTTGTGGTGCTGATCGTGTTGCCGGAGATCACGGCAATGGTGCCACTGCTGCTGGCAAGTTTCGCCCCGTTGCTGATTGAAACATCGCCCAGATTGCCTGCATTGGCGCTACGAATGTCAATATAACCGCTGCCATGGGCGGTAATATTCTGCGTAATGCTCAGATCACCCCCCTGAGTGGTCAAGGTGATGCTGCCGTTATTGGCCGAGGTGGTCAAGCCGGAAAGGGTGGTGGCGTTGCTGATGGTACCATTGATGGCATTATCCACAACGGTGTTGTTGACCTGACTGACTGTGCCTACCTCCAGATCGTCACCGCTGCCCAGTTTGCGCAACCAGATGCCACTGGTGCCGCTATTGCTCAGGGTACGGGCCGCCAGAATGGCTGCATTGTCGATCTCCAGACGGTTGCTGTTCGTGCCGATACTCAAACCAGCTTCCAGCACTACGTTACCCGAGGTATCGATACTGGCGGTTGCCGAATTGGCGCTGTTGCTGGTGATGGTGTTGCCCGCGATCAACTGAATGGTGCCGCTGCCGCTGCTGATTTTGGCACTGCTGATGGCAATATCGCCCAAATGTCCACTATTGGCAGTACGAATATCCACATAGCCACTGCCGTTGGCGGCAATGTTTTGGGTGACGGTCAGATCGCCTCCCTGGGTGGTGAGGGTGATGGTGCCGTTGTTGGCGCTGGTGGTCAATCCAGACAGAGTGGCGGCGTTGCTGCCGGTGCCGTTGATGGCATTATCCAGAGCCGTCGCATTCACCCGGTTGACCGTGCCAACCTCCAGATCACTCGAGTCACCCAACTTGCGCAGCCACAGAGCGTTGGCCCCACTGGTCGTACCGTTGCTCAAGGTGCGGGCCGCCACAACGGCAGCATTGGCCAACTGAATCCGGTTGCCGTCGGCCCCCACACTCAACCCCGCCTCCAACAACACGTTACCGGTGGTATCGAGGGTTGGCACGGTGCTGTTGTTGGCGCTGTAGGTGGTGATGGTGTTGCCGGCAATCACAGAGAGGGTCCCGCTGGTACTGGCAATTTTGGCCCCGTTGCTGATCGCAACATCACCCAAATTGCCGCTGTTGGCGGTGCGAATATCCACATAGCCGCTGCCATGGGCGGTGATGTTTTGCGTAATACTCAAATCGCCACCCATGCTGGTCAGGGTGATGGTGCCATTGTTGGCCGAGGTGGTCAAACCGGACAAACTGCTGGCGTTGCTTGTTGTACCGTTGATGGCATTATCCAGGGCGGTCGCATTGACCTGGCTGACCGTACCCACCTCCAGGTCACTGGTGTTGGCCAATTTGCGCACCCAGATGCCACTGCTCCCCGTGTTGCTCAAGGTACGGGCGGCCATGCGGGCGGCGTTGCCGATCTGGATCCGGTTGCCATCGGCACCGATACTCAACCCGGCTTCCAACAAGAGATGGCCAGTGGTGGCCATATCGTTGCTGGAGCCATCATTGCCGCTGACTGTGGTGATGGTGTTGCCTGCGATCACCTGCACCGTACCGGAGCTGCTGCTGATCGTGGCACCGTTCAAGACAATGTCACCCAGGTTGCCCGCATTGGCGGTGCGTATATCCACATAGCCGCTGCCATGGGCTGTGACATGCTGGCTGATGGTCAGATCACCCCCCTCTGTGGTCATCGTCAGGGTGCCGTTATTGGCGGTAGTGGTCAAGCCGGAGAGGGTATTCACCGCCACAGCCTGGGTTGCATCCACGCTGCCTGCCGCATCGGTCACCGTATTGGCCTGGACAATACGGGTCACGGTACCGATGGTCAAATCATCGCTGCTGCCCAGCTTGCGCAGCCACAGGTTACCGGCAGAGGTGGCTGCCAGGGTCGAGACATCGGTCAATTCGATGCGCTGACCGTCTGCACCGGTGTTGCGTCCCGCCTGCAGCAACAGGCTGCCGGAAGTTTCCACCTCCGAACCGGTGCCGTTATTGGTATTGGTGCTGATGTCACGGCCTGCAGCCAGTTGAATGGTGCCACCGCCAACGCTTTTGACTGTGGCGCTGTCGTTGATGGCCAGATCGCTGGAAGCACCGGTGGCACGCAGATCGATGGTGTTGGCAGCAGCGCCGTTGGCGGTGATGCTCTTGCTGACGGTCAATGAACCGGCCAAAGTGTACAGATCAATGGTGCCGTTGGCGGTGCTGATGCCATCCACCGCTGTGCCGGAAACCGGTGCCAGAGTGGAGGTGTTGACACTGCTGGCCGGGGTTACTGAGGCAACCGTCAAAGCATCGGCATCACGATAGCTGAAATTTTTGCTTGAGGCGGCCAAAACCGCCGCCAGCGTACCAGCATTGTTGCTGGCATTCTGCAGCGTCACATGCCCGTTATCGGCCTTGAGCAGCAAAGAGCTGGTGATAATATCCCCCAGGGTATTGGCCTGCTGGGTAATGTCTCCCGTTTTGGCATACAGCACCACCGTGCTGCTGCCCCCGGCGATACCGTTGCTCGCTGTGGGAGTTGCCCCGGTGGTGTTGGCAACGGAACCGATCAGGATGGCATCATTTTCAGTAAAATAGAATCCCTTGTTGCTGCCGGTAAGAATTGCCGAAACCGCGCCAGAACTGCCGGAAATGAGGTTATCGTTGAGCAGGGTGGAGTTGTCGTTGGCCTTGACCAGCAACTGGTTGGCGGTGATGAGCGCCCCACTGACTTCGTTGACACCGCCGGTTCCGCTGGCACCCGCCCACAATTTGACCGTATAGCCGCTGGCGGCAATGCCGGTCGAGGAGATAAAATTGCTGGCATCCCCGGCGGTGCCCAGTTGCAAGGCATTTTTATCCACCACGCTCAATGTGCCACTGCCACCGGTTAAGGTGGCGGCCAATTTGCCGAAATCGTTGGCACTATTTTCCAACACCACACTGCCGGGCGTCCTGATATAGAAACCGCCGGTGGTGCTGCTGCCGGTGACCACGGCCTGTGTCTGGGTCAGATCCCCGGCAACCAATTGCATGGCCACGTTGCCTGCATTCAGGGTCAAACCGTTGACCGTCGTGGCCCCGACCGTGACCGCGCCGATCACCAGGCTGTCGTCATTTTTAAAATTAAGATTTTGGCCACTGGCCGTGATTTCACCGGCCAGGGTATTGACCACATTGATATTGGTCAGGGTCGATGTATTGCGGGCATAAAGACGCAATTTGTCTGCGGTGATGATCGGTACCGCCGTGCCGGTTTCGTTGACTGCTCCAGCCGAGGCCACCAGGCTGACGGTACCTGTGCCGGTATGGATGTTTTGCTTGACGGTAATATCCCCCGCTGAGGTAGAGAGGGTAAGATTTTTATTGTTGGCGGTGACAATACCGGTCGCCGTCGCCGTACTGCCCAGCGTTTCGCTGGTCACCTGATCGATGGTCAGGGCCTGGGCATTGCTCAAGGTGATATTGCCGTCATAGCTGGTGCCATCGGCAGTGCCCGGACCACCGGCAACCAGAATATCGACAAAATTGGTGCCGGTCAGCGAAACGTCGCCGCTGCCGATCAAACGCAGATTATGCACGCTGATCGCGCCTGTTCCCGTTGCCCCGCTTTGGACATGCAGGGCCAGGGTGCGGGATGAACCACTACTGCTTTGCACGGTCAATGGTGAATTGATCACCACATTTCCCCCCGTGCCCATCATGCGCAGATTCAGGGGATCATAGACCGAGGTGGTACCGGCAACGGTCAGCGTTTTGGTTGACTCGGTCCCGGCCACCGCATAGCGCCCGATGGTAATATCACCAAACCCTTCAGTAAATACGGCGTTGCTGCCGGAAAAAAGGGTGCTGGCCAAATAGAGAGGATTGGTCGGTGCCGTCAAATGGGCCGAATCGGGCGAAGGCGGCGAGGCTTCACTGCCGCCAATCTGAATGTTGATGTCATGGTAGGGGCGAATGTTCAACTGTCCGGTGCTGAGGTTTGATCCGGAACGGGCTCCGGTCATGCGCATGCGGCTGGTGGAGGTGTTGACAAACTTCATCGTATCGGCCACCAAATCGATATTGCCGGTAAAAGGACGAGCCGATACCGCCGCTTTGGCGGTGGTGGTATCCCGTTCCTGTCCCAGGGCCATGTCGTCGCCACTGGCATAAATGCCGTAGCTGGTGGTTTTACCGCCGGTCAGACCGGTCAGCAGAATGTTACCGGTTTGGGAGACTATTTGCGTATCGGTATCCTTGATTTTGATACCGTAATTTTCGCCTACCTGACTGGCGCTGCCGCCGCCACCGGTACCGGTCAAGGTAATGTTACCGGCAATGCTGCGAATCATCGCCGCCGATTCGATGTCGATACCATTATAGCTGGCCCCTGCCGTGGCGCTGGTACCGGCGCTGCTGGCATCACCAGTGATGGTGATGGCACCGTTATCGGTTTGCAGGGTCACGGTTGCACCACCGTTTTTGCCGATCACCACGGCATCTTTGGCAGAACTGGAAGAGGGTGTGCTGACGCCACCGTTGATGGTCAGCGTGCCGGTGCTGTCGCTGCTGCTGTTACTGGTAGAGAGCGTACCCTGGCCGTAAATGTACACCCCCAAACCACCAACCTGGGAAGCAGTCCCGAAATTATCCATCACCGGTGCCCGTCCCCAAATTTCCAGGTTACCGCCACTGGTGTAGATGTTGCTCTGATAGATGCGCACCCCGTCTGTATTCTGTTCCGAAGCGACACCATAGGCCATGTTGCTGACATTACCCAAACTGATGTCGGCCCCATAGGATTTGATCTGCGCGTTATCCAGATAGATGGAGCCGGAGTTAATCGCTCCCCCCGTACCGGTAAATTGTGCCGGACGGAAATTGACGGTCAGCGCCTTTTGTCCGGCAATGGCGTTGGTTGCGGTATTGTAATAGTCGCCGGTAATTTTACGCTGCTGGCTGGAAGAGCCGACCACCTGAATCGAACGGTCCGACTGGATGGTCAAGGTCGGGTTGGTCAAAGCGCTGCTGGTGACAATGTCAAAGGTGGACTGCACATAGTCGGCACTATCGACGCTGCTGCCCCCGGATACACCGGTAACACTGATCGTGGTGGTATTGGTGCCAAGCACCAGTTTGGGAATATAGTTGGTGCTGATGGTGCTGAAGGTCAGCACGTTACCCGATGAAGCCTTGAAATTCATCGAACCGGTATTCAAAAAGGTGTAGGTCGGTCCGGTAATTGTCAATGACCCCAATGGGTTGGATGAGGTACCCACCGAGTTGTTGAAGGTGATGCTCCCTGCCTGGTTGCTGCCGCCACTCACCGCACCGGTGGTGGTCAAAATCAGTTGCTGTGGCAACAAAACGCTGTTGGAATAGAGCTGATCGTTGAAGGTAATGGCCCCACCGGTACCGGTATAGGTGGCTCCCGATTTGGCCGATTGGGTATCCAGGGTGACGGTGGAACTGGCCTGGTTATAGAGTTCAACCGTTTTGTTGAAGGTAATGGCCCCGGAAGCGCCCGTATCACCGGAAGTCAACCGTTTGGTCGAAACCGGCGTGGCACTGATCAACTGCGCGGCTTTGTGAAAGACCACATCACCGCCGTTGCTGGCCACGCTGCCAGAGATGATGGCGGTACCGGAATTGTTGCTGGATGTGCCAAAATTGACGCTTAAGGTGCCACTGGTCGAGGCGACGTTGACCCCGGAACTCAAGGTGATGTTGCCAGCTGCATCGAAGGTCAGCGTAGAGGCTCCGCCCCCGGTTTTGCTGATATTGGCCCCGATGGTAATGTCACCCGTCGCCGACAAGGTGACCGATGCCCCACGGGTCAACACTTCATCGATCGAGGAGTTGTACACCGACACCGTACTGCCCGCTGTATAGGAGAGCGGGCTGGCGGCATTGGTCGGGTCCACATCGACATCGGTGGTCACGCCGGTGATGGTGATATTGTTCGGGTCGAGCAGCCAGTTGCCCCCTTTGCCGTTCTCTGCCGAAACATCCACCGAACCCTGCACCCCCAAAGCACCACGGCTGGAGGTTTCCAGCTGCCCACCTTTGCCGTTTCCGGCCCCCTTGGCGGAAACAGCACCATTCATGCGGGTGATTTCACCTGACCAGGCAACCACCGTACCACCGTCGCCGTTTTTCGTTGCATCGGCGCTTACCTTGGCCCCTTTTTCTATGGTAACCCTTTTGGCTTCGGCAATGGTTTTATCTTTGCCCTGCCAGCCTCCACCGAGATTGACCGTACCCCCACCGGCGGCCCCAGAGGCATCGACCACCCCATCTTTGGCAACCGTCACCGTATCACCGGTGGCAACCACCCGACCTCCGCTGTCGCTTGCCCCTTGGCCACGGGCTTCGGTACTGCCCGACAAACGGACCTCACCGCCGCTCCCTTCAATCCACACTTCGCCATTTTTGTTGGCCAAGGTGTTGGCCCGCACCACACCGCTCTGATTGACCGCCGTTGACAACACCGGCGAGGCGGTTTTGGCCGTCATCCATACCCGACCACCATCGGCGATGACCATGCCGCTGTTGTTGACCTTGGCTCCTTCGCCTGCTGTATCCACCTTGACGCTGATCAAACCGTTGGGGGTCAGGTTCACGGTTGCCTCTTTACCGGCTGCCATGGCTACCTGCCCTTTGTCGGCACGAATCACCCCGGCGTTGTCCACCGAACCACCAACCAGGCTGACAAATCCCCCCTCCTTGGCTGCCAGTTCACCCAGGTTGCTGACCGTAGCGCTGCCGCCGGAAAACTGGTAGTTGCCCGACTGCAGATCGGCGTTGGATAATTTCATCGCCGCAGCGGTCAAACCGGCGGTATCAACTTTCGCCGAAGGGCCAAAATAGACCCCGTTGGGGTTGACCAGAAACACCTGGCCGTTGGCGCTCATTTTACCATAAATCTGCGACGGATCCGCCGACAACACCTGGTTCAGGGCCACCGAATTGGCAGCAGGCTGCACAAAGGTGACGCTGGCATCCTTGCCGATGTTAAAGCTCTGCCAGTTGGCCACCATGGAAGGGGTGTTCTGGGTAACCGTCATCGCTGCCCCAGCCTGTTTGATCGCCCCTTGTCCGCCAACAACCTGGCCACCTGTGGGCAACGCGGTCGCGGCGGGTGGTCCGGCGTGGGTCAAGGTCGGCCACGTAGCAACCACGGCTGCCAATAACAACATGCGACCGTGTGGTGTGTTACGAGTGGATCTGCTCATGGTCAAAACTCCCCTTATCAAAACAGAATGTTGCCGACAATCCAAATCCGCCCGCTCTTGTTGGTGCCGTCGCTGTCGGCACCGGAACTGGTAGGATTCGGGTTGCTGCCGATCTTCTGCGCCCACATGACACGCAGATTTTCGTGATTGCCATTGACCAGACTGGCCCCGGCACCCCAGCCGGATAAACTGTAGCTGTTGGACTGACCGGCGGTTAGGGCATGACTCCACAGGGAATGATACTGGGTGACATGGCCGTAATCATAGAAGGAGAAGATCTGTGGTTCCCCGATCGGTGTCTGGCCCAATTTATAACGCACCTCCGCGCTGGCCAACCAGCCGGAATCACCCAAACCTTCCCCTACCGGATAGGCCCGCACACCGGTCGGACCACCTAACTGAAACTTTTCCGAGCTGTCCAAATTTTTTGAGGCAAACATGCCGGAACCTACCACCAGCCAGGACAACTCTTCGGTAATGTTGGCGGTGCGCTGCAGGTTCCAGTTCAACTTGGCAAAATCTCCTTCGGTACGGGCGCTGGAAGCATCCAGCGCCTGATAGGATTGCTTGCCGGAAAGATCCAGATCACCCCCCGCCACACTGGCACCCCAACTGACCTGACCTTGCAGCGGATCCACCAGATTGCCGTTGGCACCCACGGTCAGCAAATCAATTTTGCGGTCGTTGTTACGGGCCCCGGAAAGATCGTTGGTAACATGTTTGGCATCATAGTTGGCCGTAACCCAGGTATTGCGTGTACTGCTGCGCTCCAGCGGATAGCTGACATAGGCTGAGGCCACTGCGGTGTTACTGGAAAGATTGAGTGGTGTCACCTCTTCACCGATATCCAATTTCATCTGCGAATAGGAGGCACCCATCTTCAGACCATCCGAACCGATTGGCGCTTGTACGGCAACCTTGCTGCTCTCCATTCCTGATGATTTGGCGGCATTGAGGGAGAGCTGTTCCCCATGCCCGAACGGACTGTTGAGGTTGAGTTGGGCATTGACCCGCTCTCTGCCGGTATAACGGCTGCCATAGTTGTCGGCCCAAACGGTACCGGTTACCAGCGAACTCTCCTCCACTTTGGCTTCCACCTGGGTGGTGCCCGGTTGACTGCCCGGGGTCAAAGTGGTTTTCACCGATTGAATACCCGGCGTGTCGTTGGCCAACAAAACGGCCCGTTCCAAATCGGCGATGCGCAGCGGTTCGCCTGGTGTTACCCCTTTGGCAAGAATCTCTTCCACCACCTCACGCTTGACCCGTTCGCCACCGCCGGCCACCTGCATGCCACCGCTGCTGTCGATCACCCCCTCCTGGACAGCAATTTCCACCACTCCGCCATCGATACGCTGCGGCGGCAGATAGGCTTGCACCAGCGGGTAACCTTTGGCACGCAAATGGTTGGCCACACTCTCGGCAGCCTGTTCAATCTCTTTCATGGTCAGAGCTTTGCCGGTGCTGGCAGCCAGCAGTTGATCAAACTCCTCTTTGGCCGCCAAAGTGGCACCGCTGACCTTGAACTCTTTGACCTCGATACGCGGTACGGTCTCCTCGCCCGAAGGACGCATGGCCAAAGCGGTCGGTGCATCCGACAATCCCTGAATCGCCACCATCACCGTGCCGCCACCGACCAAGGCGCGTGAGAGCTTGACCTCTGCATCCGGGTGACCGTGTTGGCGCAGATAGTTGGCCACGGCATGCACCGCCAACTCAAACTCCGGAAAACGCAATTCGCGATCTTTCCAGGGAGCCAGCACCTCATCAATGGCATCCGCTGAAACCTGGGAGACGCCGTCGAAGCGAAACTCTTTGATCGACAGTTTCAGGCTGGTCATGGAGCTTTCCGCTTTCGGCAGGGAGGAGGCTGCCCGTATCACAGTTTTGCGCGGTGGAGAAGAGCGGTGATCCATCACCTCCCGGCTGCCATTGGCACTCTCGTCAGGAGGCACCGCTGCCTGTACCACGGCAGTGACCGTCGGTACACAAAAAGCTGTCAGGATTATGCCCTGCCAGGCAGAGGGACGACGAATGCGCAGATTGGCATTGCTGTTCATGGATCATTTCCGTTCGTAGAGAAGTTGATACGGCATCGCTGCCCGGGGGGCAGTTCAAAATTGGGGTTCGATAACAACAAACGCACCCGAAAGGTGGCGCTGGCCGCATCGATCACCCGATCAATGGTGGCCACACGCGCCTTCTGTTTGCCACCTACCAGTTGTGGAAGCACCTCATAATTTTGATCGAGGTGAATCCGACCAAAAAAGGTGGCCGGTACCACCGTTTCCACATGCAACGGATCCAGTTGGGCGATGCGGAAAATTTTTTCCTGTTTCACCAGATCACCGCGATTGCGATAACGATCGACGATGACCCCGCGAATCGGGCTGAAAATGGAGCGCAGCATCACCTGTTCCCGGCGTTCCTTGAACTCCAGCTCCGACAATCTTTGTTCGGTGGCAATTTCGTCCAGCTCCTGACTGGAGATCAGCTGTTGCTTTTGCAGATCAACGTTGCGCTTATATTTGCGCGCACCATAGGCAGCTTTTGCCTCCTGCACGTTGGCCGCCGCCACCTGTACGGCGCTGTCCAGTTTGGCCAAAAGTTGGCCCCGATTGACAATATCCCCACGATCAACGTTGACGACATCCAATGTGCCATCGGCAGGACTGCCGACGTTAACCTCTATGGATGGTTCAATCAGACAGCTGACTTCGCCGGCAACATTTTTGTCAACCATGGCCTGTGCCGTGGCCAAGGGGAGAGCGGAGGGCTCCGCCGCCAAGGGGGAGGTTGCATAAAACAGCGAAATAACACAAAGAGATAATTCGCTTCTCATTCCATTCTTCCCGAAAAGGAAAGGGCTCGGCGTATCTGGAAATCGGCACGGAGCAGACGGCGACGGACGCGGCGTTGCTCTTGTTCTGTGCGCCATTGGGCCGTGCGGTACAAAATGCCTGCTATTGCTTGCAATAACCGACTTCGTGGATGTGCTGAAAAAATATTAGCAAATTTCGCGCCGAATGATCCCAAACCCTGTTCTGCCAGTTCATCCTGCAACGAGACAAAACTCTGGGCACTACCCGGATCTCCCTGACGGGCGCAACGACCGATCAACTGCCGATCAATGCGTGCGTTATCGTGACCTTCGGTCAAAATGACATGCAAACCGCCCGCTTGCAGAACCTCCTCATCCAAACGAATATCGGTGCCGCGTCCGGCCATGTTGGTTGCTATGGTCACCTGCCCCCGACGCCCGGCCTGCTCAATCAACTCGGCTTCTGCTTTGTCCTGTTTGGCATTCAAAACCCGATGCGGCAAACCGGCCTCCTGCAAACGGGCCGACAGGGCTTCGGAAGCAGCAATGGAACGGGTACCAACCAAAACCGCCTGTCCGCCTGCGCACCGTTCCGCTACCGCCGCCACCACTGCCTGCCAGCGCTCTTCGGCTGTGGCAAAGATCCGCTCAGGCAACAAACGACGACGCGAAGGACGATGCGGTGCCACCCGCACCACACCAACACCGTAGACTTCTGACAACTCTCCCGCCACCTCACGGCAGGTGCCGGTCATGCCAGCCAAATGCAAATAACGCCGAAAAAACAGCTGATAGCTGATCCGAGCCAACACATCTTTTTCGGCAGATACCGGCACATTCTCCTTGATTTCCACCAACTGCTGCAGCCCCCGTTCCCAGGAGCGATCCGGCATCACCCGGCCAGTATGTTCATCGACGATCATCACTTTGGCCACCCCCTCCACTTCGCGCACAATGTAATGCACATCCAGGGTAAAGCCATAAAGCGCCGACAACGCCAAACGAATCACCTCCTCTGCCCGCAACGCTCCGCGCCATAAACCGCTTAACGAAGCGGTCATCTGCAACAAGTGACGCTGGCCGTCACGGGTCAAACGGGGAACACGGGCAATGATTTCAAAGTCGACCCCTTGCACAAGTTGTTTTGCCAGTTCGATTGCCTGGCGATAAAACGCCTCCACCACCTGATTCTGACGTTGCGACGCCAGAATGAGCGGGGTACGGGCTTCATCGATAAAAATGCTGTCTGCCTCATCAACGATAGCAAATTGCAAGCCGCGCAACAGCACTTTATCCGCTGCCTGTCCGGTCAGTTTATCCATGGCCATGGCCAGTGGATGCAGGCGATCACCCAGAGTGATCCGGTCGCGCAAATAGTCGAAGACCAACATTTTGTTGGTACAGTAGACAATATCGGCGCTGTACTCTCTTTTTTTCTCCTCCGGGGTCATTTTCTCCACAATCAAACCGGTCGTCAGGCCAAAGGCAGCGTACAATGGTCGCATTCGCTGTGCGTCCCGTTCGGCCAGATAGTCATTGACCGTCACCACATGCACCGCCAAACCGGCCAGGGCAGCGGTTGCCGCCGGCAAGGTCGCGGTCAAGGTTTTGCCTTCGCCGGTATCCATTTCCACCACGGTTCCGTGCAGCAACAAATAGCCGCCACGCATCTGGCTGGCAAAGTGGCGCATGCCGAGAATCTCCCCTGCCCGCCGCTGCAGCAGGGCAAAAGCCATCGCCACCTGTTGGTCGGCAAAACCGGCACGGCGCAAAGAACGACGCAAGCTGGCGATCCGTTCTTCCTGCTGAACTGGCGTCAGGGTGGACAGCTCCTCTTCTGCACGGGCCACCAAAGCCAAAAACTGTTGCAAATGGCCATCTGCTGCCCGCCGACGGGAAGTCAGCCAGGCATAAAACCGTTCTGCCTGCTGATCCAGCCAAGGCACCTCATGCCACAATCGCCGCTGTGGATAAAAATCCCCCAACAGAGCCTGGGCAGGCGGGTGGGCGTTCATACGGCAAACCGCTTGAGAAACATTTGCCGTATCCCACGATACCACTGCAAGGCCAACGGAGCATCGGGATGGACAAAGCGGACATAAACCCGATTGCCAAGAGAAGAGGGCACGGTTCCCTCTTGAAACGCCAGCTCAAATTGAAACAACGAAGAGAGCGCCTTGGGTTCTGTTCCGTGCTGCGCGCTCGGATCAAGACCAATGGTGCCACCGCCTGCCAGAGACAAGGCCATGCTGGGCAATTCACTGGTTGCTGCCGGCACCTCGCGGACGATGCGCGCCGCCAAAAGCTGCCAAATACGATCCACCGAGCGCAACTCAACGGCACGTGTCTGGCGTCTCACCTGATCCACATTGCCCTGCGGCACAACGGTCAACAAGGTAAAACGGGCCGTATCCAACAAATAGCCCACCACTTCACCCCGTTGCAAAAAACGTCCGGGAAAATCTCCCGGTGCCACCATGACAAATTTGCCGGCATGCGGACTGCGGATGGTCATGGCTGCCAGCCGATGTTCTGCATCGGTCAGTTGGGCGGTAATCTGCTCCCGTTCGGCCTGAATCATTTGCGTCTGCACCCGATCTGCGGTCATGGCCAAGGCAATGCGGGAATCGATCTCTGTTTTCCTGGCCCGCAGTTGCGCCACTTGCGCCTCAAGTTCTGGATCCACGCACAACAACAACGCCTCTCCCCGCTCTACCTGAGTGCCGGATGCAGCCAGTGCCTGCTGACCAAAACAGTTGACCGGGGCCCGCAGTCGCGACTCCTCCGGCATCCAGACCACCCCTTCGGTCATGGTCCAATCCGCTACCGGCAGAAAAAAAACGGGCAACAACACGAGCGCTGTCGCCGCAGCACTGATCAGAATGGCTCGTCCCCGCTGGCCATGCAGTGTCTGGTCACGCACGAGAAAGCGCAGATTTTTGCCGATCGGCTGCAACAACATCGTCCAGGTTGCCCAGACAGCCAGCAGTACGCCAACAATGAAATAGTTGCCAGCCACCAACAAAATAATGCCCAATGAGAGCAGAATACGGTACACAAACGAAGTCAGGGCATAGCCGATCAGCCAGGGAGCCTCGCCAGGGGTCAAAGGGGGCGGAAAGGCCTGCTCGCTGCCAAACAGATGGCGGTTGATCCAATAGCCAAGATATTGATTCGCTTTCTGCCCCAGGTTGGCAATCTCCACGGCGTCGGCAAAAATATAATAGCCGTCAAAACGAATCAGCGGGTTAAGGTTGAAAGCCAGTGTGGTCACACCCGCCAGCAGAATAATCTCATGCAGCAGGGCACGACCGGGACCAGGCATACTCCAACTCCACAACCAGACAGCGACTGCAGCAACGGCCAATTCGGCCATCATCCCGGCTGCCCCTACCAGCATACGGTGATATTTATTGACAAAGGCCGAGGAAGAGGAGACATCCACATAAGGAACCGGCACCAGCACCAAAAACATCAGACCCGTTTCATGGCAGCTTCCCCCCAGCAGTTTTACCGCCACACCATGCCCCAGTTCATGGATCGCCTTCAACACGGGAAAGGCCAACCAGAGCAGGAACATGTTTTCCGGGGTAAAAACCTGCAGGGTCATATCGGCGGTCAACTCCCGCCAATGCAAGGCTGCCTGCATCAGAGCAGACCCCACCAGCAACAGCCAACCTGCCAACAACCAACCCAGCAAGGGACGAGGCAAAAAGGCGCAAATAACGGTCAGCAAGCGATCCGGATCAAAAAGGGGCAGTTTGAACGATAACGGATTGCTCAGGTATTGCTTGAACCGTTGCCAGCGCAACCGTTGCCGCCGTTCACCCAACTCCTGCAGATCAGCCGGGCGATCGCTCAACAGCACGTTGGCATGATACAACTGATTGAGCAGTAACAAAATTTCATCCTGGGTCGGTGCCCGGTCGCCGTCACGATCACACAAAAACTGCCAAATTTCATCCAGAGTACGCTGACCATCACACAAAGCCAGCACGCCATAGGCTACCGCGTTCAGCCGCAAAAAACGCCCACTGGCGCGATCCTGCAGAATCCACCACCGTTCGCCCCGGTAAAGATGGCGAACCACCCTTGCCTGGCTGCGCAGGCGGGGCCGTAACGAAGCGACCCGATACCAGGAGTTGGAAAAAAGGGCTGAACTCATCGGTCAGATCCCGAACAGAGCCCAGAGATGCAAGCGAAGCCACGCCAGCAGGCGATGGCTGCCAATCCACAGCCAACGTTCCCGCCCGACGTGGATTTTGGCTATTCCTTCCATGCCGGGACGTAAACGTTCATCGGGTGCGTTCAGTGTGGCTTCAACACGAAAATGGTTGCTGCCATCGGAGGTGGTTGCCACCGGTGTAATCAGGGATACCCGGAAGGCAAAGGTCTCTCCCGGCAGGGCGGTAACCATTAATGTACCGCTCTGCGCGTCAGTCACCTGAGCAATATCGGCCTCTTCGACCTGCAACACCACCCGATAGGCATCCAACGGAGCAATTTCAAACAAAGTTTGCCCCTTTTTTACTGCCCCACCCAAATGTTGCGACAAATCGCCACTGACCAGCAATCCGGCAAAGGGGGCCGTAATGCGCGCCCTGGCCATCATCGACTCATAAAGCTCCCGCTGCGCTTCGGCCTGTTTCGCCTGGGCTTTGGCAATCTGAATCTGGGCCAGATTGTGTTGTGCCTGGGCGTCGTCCATCTGCTTCTGGTATTGCTGCTGTTGGCTGGCCCAACGCAAGGATTCCAGACGCATTTCCCGATCATCCAGGCGGGCCAGTTCCTGACCTGCTGCCACCAGTTGACCGGCACGTAACCGGGCGGAGGCGACAAAACCATCATACGGGGCCACAATCACCCGCCGTACGCTCCCTTCCAGCAGGGCTTTGGCCGACAGCCGATAATCCCCATAAGCAAAAAAACCGGCACCAATCGCCAGCAGCAGCACCAAGCCCAGCAGTTTGCGTAACCCTTCACCGGGACCAAACAAACGACGCCATTCATTGGCCAACGCATCGCGCAGACGCCCTCGCCAATGGCGACCAGCCTGTTGTCGTTCCACCAACACCAGGCCCAGTATCGGTGCCAACGCCTCTGCCTGGCGCACCCGTGCAGTCGCCTGGGCCGCATCAGGCCACTCGAAGAGAAAAACCCCCTCTTGCCGTCTGCCGGTTTCACCCGTGGCAAACGGGACCGAAAGGACAAACTCGGTCCCAAAATCACGGATCAATCGCTGATGTTCGCGAATATCCAACCAGGAGGGGGCACTCTCCTGCCCGGTCGCGCGCTCTTCTTCGATCGGATAGAGCCCGGCCCGCACCGTGGTCGATTGATCAAGCGCCTCGTGCATGGCCGCTTCGATTGCTGCCACCAGATCAATGCGTTTGGCCACTTCTGCGGCATGCGACAAGGCGGCCAAACGAATCGATCCCTTTTTGGCAAAGCCCACCGCTACCCGATCACAACCCAAACGGGAAGCCGCTTCCGTGGCAACCGCATGCACCGCCTCTGCTGCCCGATCTGTTTCCATGGCAACCCGAATCAAATCCAAAACCAGCAACAACCGCTCCTGCAACTCGGCAGACTCCTGCTCTGTCTGACTCTGCCACAGCCGTTCCAGCCACCCTTCCCCCCAGCGCAGCCAACGTCCGGCAGTTGGCGGGACGGCACCATGCAACGAAACGGCCACGACTGCCATCACCACCCCATCACGCAGCAACGGTTGCACCAGCATGCTGCGCCCGCCCCGCTGTCCATGCAACGGACGACGAACCGCCAGAGCCTGTTCGCACAACTGCGCCAAATCGGCAGAGACCTGTTTGCTCTCTGCAGGCCAGAATGCCTGTGGCCGAAACAGCCCGGAAAGCGGGTCAAGCACCAGCAAAACCGCCTCCTGCACCGACTCACCCAGCCCGGCAACCAGACAGTTCAACCAGACAACGGCCTGGTCCTCACCCTCGCCGCTGCCAAGCAGGCTCCAGGAGTCGATGGTAGAAACCGACGGATTCATCGCTCCTGTCACCTGCTGCCAAAGGTTCAGCGCGGACCAACAGCCAGCACACGCCGATAGCGTGAGGCTGTCGATGGGGCCTCAGGTTGCCAGGCAATCCGTGGCCGGGTAATCCCGGCCATGGCCAGCATGCCTGCCGTACCCAATAGCGGATCCAATGCCGCCGAATCTGCCGACTCTTTACTGCCTTGCTCACCCTGCGGCTCATTGGAGCTCTGATCACCGCCAGATTTGGCCCCCTCTCCATCAGGCGCAGTCGATTCACCACCACCACCTCCTCCTCCTCCAGAAGGAGTCCCACTGCCGGATTCACCGGGAGCGGCATTCTGAGCGGGGGCATTGGCCGGTGCGTTGGACCCTCCTTCGCTGGCCGGGTTTGCATTGCCACTGGATCCTGCCGAGTCGGCAGAACCACTGGAGGACGCTCCCTGGTTGGCGGACGAACTGTTACCACTGGTTGCACTGTTTTCGCCTGAACCACTGCTCGTCGTTGTTGACGTATTGGCACCCGTTGCAGGAGTACTGCTTGTGTTTTGCGTGTTGGCACCACTTGAGGCGCTGGTTCCTCCTTCGTTGCCACCGGTTGCCGACTGCTGCGACATGTTCTGCGAATAGGAGGTGGAAGCCTGATTCTGGCTCATCGTCGAACCGGTTGCAGAACCGCTGTTACCTGTAGTCGTCGAGGTTTGGGTGTTGTAAAAAGTTGAAGCGCCCTGCGTCAACGGCACGGTCGATGGTTGCTGGTTGACCGACCCTGATTGACTGCTGCCGTTGCCATTCAAACCATTGATACCTGTGCTGCTGTTGCCAGAGGATGCCGATCCCGTCGCCACCGAACTGCTGGCCGTGCTGCCGGTGCTGTTGCTGCTGGTTGACAAAACCTGCCCCTGCAAGCCGTTATTGCTGCTGCTGCTGTTGTTGCTGCTGCTGTTGCTCGAGGAACTGCCCGTGCTGGTCGAACTGCTGCCGGTAGAGGTAGAACTGCTCGAAGTGGTCATGCTTGCCGATTGGGCGGCAGCCTGCGCTTCGCTCTTTTGCTGCTGTTCTTGCTGTTCTTGCTGCTCTTTCTCCTCTTCGGAAGGCTCCGGATTGACCACCGGTTCATCGCTTCCCTGGATAACCACCGTGATGAGATGGCTGGCCGTACCATCGGCGCTGTACACACGGAAACTTTCCGTATGCTGCTGCCCGTTGGCAAGCGCTTGCAAACTGGTCAGCGCATTATCGACCTGGTAGCTCCACTGACCGTCGGCACTCATGGTCAACTGGCCCCAGACACTGCCTTGGGCCTGTACCTCGGTGTTGAAATGCGGCTCGCCCGCATCCACATCGGCAATGTGCAAGGAGCCGCTTGCCAGCAGCTTATTGGCACTGCTGGCAGCCACATCTTCCTTCAGGGTTGCTTGATCCAGACCAGACGCTCCCAGACTGATTTCCGCCTGATCGTTGGCACCGTTGACCGTCACCCACAGATCCTGGCTAATGGTTACCGTTCCGTCACTGGCCTGGAGGGTAAAGTGGTCTTGATATGCACCCGCCGTCAACCGATTGATTTTGCTGCTATCGGGATGATAGGTCAGGGCACCGCTGCTTGTGTTCACCGTCAACAAACCATAACTGCCGCTCTGTGTGGCCAGGCCGTCACTCACCGTACCCTCCTGCATGCCATAGGTCATGGTTTGCGTGCTGTCCCGATCACCGGCTTGCAACGAAGCGGTGGCATCCTGAAAACTGTCGCTGGCAGAGCCATCGCTGTAGGTAACCTCGTTGAGGGCAATCGACCATTCGGGGGTATCATTGGCCCCGGTCAACTGCACCTGGAATTGGCTGCTGACGGTGGCAGAACCATCGCTGACAGTCACGGTAAAGGTTTCCGTGACCGATGCCCCAGCTGCCAAACCGTTGATCGCTGCAGCATCCGGCACATAGCTCAGGGCACCGGATTGCGTGACGGTCAGCTGACCATAACTGCCTTGTTGCCTGCTGACGCCGTCCAAGGCTGTCACCGCTTCAATTCCATAAGTCAGCGTCTGTCCCGTATCCTGATCGGTAGCACTCAAGGTGCGGGTGGTCGTGCTGAAAAGGTCATCGGCAGAGCTGTCGCTGTAGCTGGCACCGCTTACCGACGCCAAGAGCGGCACATCGTTGGCACCGCTAATCTGCACGGTAAAGGTCCGCGAAACGGTGGTGACCCCGTCAGAAACCGTCACCGTAAAGCTGTCGCTGGGCGAATCGGTGGCCAACAAACCATTGATAACCGTGGCGTCCGGCTGATAACTCAAGGCTCCCGTGGCTGTATTCAGCGTCAATGTACCATAAGTACCGGCCAGGGTAGCCACGTTGTCGACCACGGTTCCCCCTTGAATGCCAAAGGTCAAACTTTGTCCGGCATCGACATCGCTGGCACTCAATGTTCTGCTGATGCTGGAGAAGGTATCGGTTTGTGCCGTCTCTTCCACACTGCCAGAGCTGATGGTTGTCAGTTGCGGGGTGTCGTTGGCACCGGTCAGATTCACCGTTATGGTGGTGCTGCTGGTAACCAAACCATCGCCAACCGTCACCGTGAAGCTCTCTGCGCTGTTGCCGGTCAAATCATTGATCAGATCGGCATCCGGGGTATACAGATAGGCACCGCTGCTGGCATCGACGGTCAGCGTACCATAGAGACCGGCCAGAGTACTGATGCCATTTTCCAGCACACCACCGCTGATACCATAGGACAACACCGTGTTGGCATCACTGTCGCTGGCTTGCAAGGTAGCACTGGTGGCCACAAAGGTGTCCGTGCTGCTGGTATCGGTGTAGCTGGCACCCTGCGGGGTTGTCCATTGCGGTGTATCATTCTCCCCGGTAATGGTGATGGTAACGGTTGTGGCGCTGTTTTCCGTGCTGCGGGCAATAAATATCTCTTTGACCTCTTGCCCTTCGGTCAGGGAATCGGCCAGATCCTGATCCAGAGTGTAACTCCAACGACCTGCCGCGTTGAGGGTAAACAGACCATAATTGCCCTGAATTGCATTGACCTGAAACTGCGCGTTACCCCCATTGACCGACGGGTAAGCCAACTGGCCGTTGGCCGGCGTTTCGTCATTTTCAACCACAGACCCTTCACCGACAACCGATCCGGTCACACTGCCGCTGCCGGGTGTTACCGGAGCATCTGGATCGGGAATGACCCGCTGCGGGTCATAATCAGCCGGTTGCACCTGAAATTCCCACGACTTGCTCTCTCCGCTGCCGGTATAGGTGCCCAGTAAAACCACACTGATCACCTCTCCCGCTTGTCCCGGTGCCGACACCGACCCGGTACCCGGCATCACCAGATCATCGCCATAAACCGGATCGGCAGTCGCAGAGAGGGTATCAAAACCCGGCCCACCGAAAATATAATTGCGGCTGGCGCTGCTGCTGGAATAGTCGGCATCGTTGAGGTTGGCACCCAATGGCAGGGTGAAACTGTCGACCGTCAAAGTGGCATCCAGCGCATCCGACCCGGTGGTCTGCAAACGGGAAAGTGCCCCTGCGCTGTCCCAGTCAATTTGACCGTTATCCCCGAAGGCAACCCGTTCCGATCCGATACCGTTGGCAATAAAACGATCGTTCCCTTTGCCCCCAAACAGATAGGCCGGACCGTTGGCAATGGTGATCAGATCGTCGCCACCGCTATCCTCCGAGGTACTGAACGCCCGGGCAATTCTGCCGCTCAAACCGGTATCAAAACTGGCCGTACCGCCATCACCAAACAGAATGGTCCGTTCACCGCTGCTGCTTCCGGTGCGGGTCTCCAGAGTATCGTTGCCAAAACCGCCAAAAACGATCTGGTCGCCACCACCAACCAGAATGGAATCGCTGCCTCCCAGTAACGGCATCAAGGCATCGGCAAAACGGTGCTGATAACTGCCAGCAGTGTCACGCCCGCGCCGGTAATCCAGATTGTCACCACTGACCACACCCACGGTATAGCCACCGGTATTGACCGCAAGGCGATCATCCCCGATGCCACCCGATACCACGTTAATGTCGATGCCTGCTGCCGGCCAATTGCTGGTACTGCCGCCGACACCGACGGTAATCTGATCATTGCCGCCTGTGGCTGCGGTAACATCCATCGAAACAAAACTGATCATGTGGCCATAGCTGTCAAAGCGGACATCGGCAGCATCACCAGAGAGTTCCCGCTCGTATCCAGCGAGGGTAACCAGATTGATTGTGTCGGCACCAAATCCGCCGATCACCACCTGATTGCCATCTGTGGTGGCGCTACCGGCACCCAGACTGATGGTATCGGCTCCACCCTGACTTAAACCGGAACTGCTCACCGCCGCCAACAGACCGGTGGATACACCGCTGCCATCCACGCCATAGATAACGGCACCAGAGTCGCCCAGCACCACCCCTGTGCCCTTGCCAGAGCGGATGGTATCACCTGCCATACCACCGATCAAAATATGCCAGCCGGTGGGGGTCTCCAAGGTGTCGGCCCCACCCTGATCCAGGGATTGACTGGTCACCGCTTGCGGTCCCAGTGCCACGCCTACCGAACGACGAATCTCCACATTGTCGCCAACCAACAGGCTGTCTGCCGTTTTTCCTGCCACTTTCAGGCTGTCAGCACCAACGCCACCCACCAGAATGGCTTCACCCATCGCATGGGCACTCTCCCCGGCGTAGCCAATCTGAATGGTGTCATCGCCACCCGTCGGGGCGCTGATATCGGTGGTCAGCAACTGGGTCAAGCCGGTCAAAGGGCGACCGCTGCTCTCCCAGGAGTCGGAAGCAATAAACTGCATCGTCGCGTTGTCGCCCACGGCGATACGGAATTGATCCAACAACGAATTGACCGTCAAACTGTCGGCTGCCTGACCGCCGATAAAGGCGACATCACCGTCACCCACCGTGACATGATCGCTATCACCAGGAGAGCTGAGGAAGCTGCTCACCGACTCCAGCATTTCGCCGCCAGCGGCGTCAAAACGGACCTCACCGGAATCACCAACCACCAAGGCGCGTTCGGTATAACCACTGACATAGGTGGTCGCCAAAGTAATGGTATCCGCACCATCACCACCGACCACCACTTTAAGCCCCGCGCCACTGCTGATCACATCCGCTCCCCCTTGTCCGGCGGCAATGCTGAACAGTGCGGTCAAACCGTAGCCGCTTGGGGTACGGTGAAATTCACCGTTATCACCCATGAGGTAATCTTCACTGCGGCTTTGCGAACGAACTGTGATGCTATCGGTACTCATCCCCCCCATCACCACCTGATAGCCCAAATCCGTACCTGTTGCGATACTTTGGGCACCCAGGATAATTTGATCCCGACCACCGGTTGCGGCGATGGCATCCATGGTGACAATGTCGGTCAAGCCACCTTTGAGGTCAAAGGTGAAAGTGGCATTGTCACCAACCACAAAACGACCGGTACGCCCTTTTGCTTCGGCAGCGTTGCTGGCTCCGCTGGGAGCCTGGTCAATACCGGTCAAGCCACGACTCTGCCCGCCAATACTGCTGCCGACGGCAAAGCCGATACCGTTGGCGGCAATATCGATGGTGTCATAGGTGGCCGAATCGCCCCCAATGCCACCCATCACCACCTTGTAACCCTCAAAGAGAGCGATGCTGTCGGAACCTCCCAAGGTGATTTCGGTCGCTTTCAGCTCACGCAAAATGCCGTTTTTGGCATTGACATCATAATTGGCCTCGGCATTGTCACCGGTTACCAGATGGTCGCCATCGCGGGCGGTGAGGCGATCACTGCCAAACCCGGCAAGCATCACCTTGCCGCCGCTGCCAGAGCCGATAATGTCATTGGCTCCCTGATCACCCAGAATGGTCTTGGCCTGCAACATATAATTTTGTGCCCCAGCCGAAGCCGATTCGGCACGGTGAATTTCGCCGTTGTCTCCGATCACAATATCTTCACTGGAAGCATAACCGGCCAACAATTTTTGCAGGGTTGCATCCCAGGAGGCACCACCCATCAACACCAGATCTTTGGCCATACCGGCAATGACCAGGTTGGTACCAAATTGTTGTCCATTACCCAACGTGCTGCCAACACGAATCTGGTCATCACCCCCGGTTACCGCCTGAGTATCGGTGGTGACAAAATCGGTCATGCCGCCAAAGCGATCAAAGGTCAAGGCGGCATTATCGCCGCTGATGAAACGGGTGTCGGCTGGAACTGCCGTGGCCAGGGTTACCGTCACCGTGTCACTGCCATAGCCGCCAACCATCACTTTGTTGCCCATGCTGGTCAAAATGGTGTCATCGCCGCCCATGGTGCGGTAGGTGGAGTGGACATCACGCAACGCATAAGGGGTACCGCTGTTGACTTCTCCGGCCAGTTTGCCGTTGTAATCGTTGCGGTGTACCTCGCCATTGTCACCGAGAATGGTATCAAAGCTGGTTCCCGTCGAATCAACACCCAACACGGTGATTGCGTCATTGCCCATGCCACCGATCAACACATTGGTACCGATATCGACGGTATTGGCAGTTGCGGGGGTCAAACCCACGGTGATGGTATCGTTGTTGCCGGTGCTGGTACTGGTGTCGATCGTCTCAATGTCAGTCAAACCGCCCTGATCATCAAAGAGAATTTCGGCGTTATCCCCAACCACATAGCGACCGCTGCGGCCCCGTTTTTGATCGACGGTACCGGTAACGGCGGCAATGCCGGTGACGGTAATCGGGCCGATGGCATCGCCGAGGGTGCTGGCCAGAAGGCTCACCACATCGCTGCCGTAGCCCCCCAAGACCACCTTGAAACCGTTACCCATGGTAATGGTATCGTTGCCACCCTGATCGATCACGGTGTTGTGCATCGCACGCAAAATACCATCGTTATTGCTGTCATAATCAACCTGGCCGTTATCACCGATCAACAGATGATCACCATCTCTGCTGGTGATGGCATCCTCTCCCACACCGGCAATGATCATTTTGCCACCGTTGGCAACAATGATTTTGTCGTTACCGCCCTGGGCATTGCTGGTTTCGGTGCTTTCCAGCTTCAACATTTTATTGGCAGCAGAGGTGGCGGCCAGCGAAGCGGTACGGGTCATTTTGCCGTTGTCACCAAAGATGAGATCTTCGCTTTTGGCCAAACCACTGGTCACGTTACCGGAAGTGTCCACCGTACCGGAGATGACAACGGTATCTGCTCCCATGCCGCCCAGAATAAAGTTGCTCCCCAAATGGCGCTCGGCCAAATCGTTGGCACTGCCCACCACAATCAGATCATCGCCACCCGTGGCCGCCTCGCTGTCCAGGGTATAAAACTCGGTCACCCCGCCATGGCTGTCGGTGCGGATGGCGGCATGATCCCCGGAAATGAAACGAATATTGGCTGCAGAGGAGGTTGCAGCAGTAAAACGAATGGTATCCTTGCCAGTACCGGCAAGAACAATCGCCGAACCACTGGACAAGGAGATGGTATCATCGTTACCAAAACCGATATTTTCGTCCACCGGCGCATCAATCGTGTCGATCATGCGCCTGATGCCATCCTGGATGGCAAAGCTCTTTTTCATGCCGGATGCGGTGGCAACTTCTGCAGTTTTAAACTTTACCGTCCCGTTATCGCCCAAGACAATGTTCAAGCTGGAGGCCACATCGGCACCCGTCACCTTATCTTTGCCATTACCGGCGATGACCAGATTGCTGCCGCCACCCAGATAGATGGTATCGCTGCCGCCTCCCTTGTTGCCAAAGCTGGTTGCCGAGAGGGCGACACAGTAGTTGAAATCCACCTCCACCTTGCCCAGATCGGCGATGATGGTATCGTTGCCTTCACCGCTGCCGCCGATATTGATAATGTCACCCCCCTTGGAACCCAGAATCACATCATTGCCGCTACCCCCTTTCAACACCTGGGCACCGGCAACGCTTAGGGCAATGCTTTCCAAGGTTTGTCCCTTCCAGATCCAGTTGCGTTTGGCGGCTGCCCACTGTCCAGAACCCGCTTTTTGCAGGGTCAGATAATCGGTCACCCGATCCAGAGAACCATCGGACGGACGGGCCTGAGAACCGGTCAGGTTGGCATAGGTGACAAAGGTATCTGCCACCAGCAGATCCTGTCCGGCCTTGCCCTCCATGAGATCGGTACCATCATTGCCTACCAGCAAATTATTACGCCCGTCCCCACTCAGACGGTCGCCGGCGGAACCACCAAAAATATCGTGAAAACCGCGCACAATAATGTCGGTTGCCCCTTGCGAACCAAAGGCGCTGGTTGACTCTTCGTTGACGGTAATGGAGGAGGTATATTCCGAAAAGTCCAGAATATTGCGTGAATTGGCAATTTCGTTGCCGGATGCGTTTTGATGCAACGCCCCCGCGGTATCGCCGTGCAGCGAACCGGTCAACGAAGCACCATCCTTGATGCGAAAGACATCGCTGCCCTGACCACCAAAAATATTTTCAAAGCCATCGAATTTGAAACCAAAACCGGCATTATCGCCAGCGGTTTTCATATCATCCGCCGTATCTGTGGCAAAACTGGTTTGCGTCATCCCTGCCCCGCTGCCCTTCACCCATCCGGCATTGGTGGCGGTGATGGAGATCAACAGGGGTGCCTCATCCCCGGAAAAGTCAAGAATATCCTTACCTGTGCCACCCTTGATCAAATCGATGGTATCGCCACCGCCACTGCCACCACCGCCGTTATGCCAAGTCACCGTATTGGCGGACTGGAAGGCTTTGCCTTCGCTGTCGTCCACCGTCACGGCAGCGGTCTGCGCCGTAAAATCGAGAATATTGCTGCCGGTGGCATCGGTAATATCGGCCACACCCCAGCCGGCCAGGAAACGGAATTTGTCATCACCACTGCCGCCATCCAGATGGGTAGTACCACCGCGCACAATGAACAAATCATTGCCCACACCACCAACCAAGGTTGCCGTGCCGCTGGCCGAACCGATTAACACATCATCCTTTGAACCACCTTTCAGGGTATCGCTCCCCGCTCCGGCAATAAACAACACCGGCAGGTCGATGGCCGAGGCATCGATCAGATCATTACCTTCACCGGCATAGGCTTTGACCCGACTGACACCGGTAAAGGTTTTGCTGTAGGTCTGGCCGTTCGGCAACAAGGCACTGATGCTGATGGAACCACCAGTACCAGTCAGAGTGAAGGCTTCATCGCCATCCACGGTACTGCGGCGCAAACGATCCTTGGCCCCTTTGTCCACCGAAGATTGCCCGTCAATACTGCCGCTGGTTGAACCCATGTGCAGCACCAGATCCGTGCCGGACATGGAACCCAAAATCGGTTTTTTGGCTGCCGGATCATGTTCCCATTCAAACAAGGTGACATCAAAGAAGGTCTGCTCCCACACCCGCACCCAGTCAAAAATGGCAAACAGATCGACATAGGCCGCCACATAGGCCGAAGCACGCAAGTGCATCTCCACCACGTCTAACGGATCTTCCGCAATGGCACCCAGCAGTTCAGAAACCCGATATCTGTTGTCCTTGTTTTCGTCATAAATATCGAGCGTACCCACAAATTTGATACCGCCCTCCACCCCTGCCCGCACGATAAAGGCGTTGAGTTCGGCAAACGCATACAGCTTGGCTGTCAAAGTAATTTCCGGCTTGTCCACCCCACCGACAATATGGTCACCCACATAGAAACCGTCAAAAATGTCCCACAGATTATGCGTGTTGGCAAACTTGACAATACCGTACGTATCAAAACCAAGCATCAAAGAGGCCTGCAGACGAATTTCACCGCCAATACCGACATAAACCGGCGGATAAACCGGGAAGGAGACCCGGAAACCGACTTTGACATCCAAATCCGGCGGCGTGAAGGTCATCAAATCGACCGGTTCTCCCTTGAGCATACCAATCGCTGAGCCAACCGGATCTTCAAGAATCGGGAACTTTAAGGCACTTCCCGGTTTTTTCAGCTTTTTCTGAAATTCATTAAAGGCATCTTTCGGAGAAACCGTCTGTTGACCGGGCAGATTGATGTCCGGCAGATCAATGTTGATACTGGGCAAACCAGGCAAGCCGGGCAAGCTGAAACTCCAGTCGAGATCCGGCAGCAGATCCCACAAATTGATGCTGGGCAGATACACATCCGGCATCTTGATCACCACCGCATTGCTGGTGTCGATCAACATGGAGAGAACACCGGCATCAGAAATCAGGCTCGACCAACCCAGATCGGTATGGGAGGATTGTTCCCAGATATGATCCGTGCCCAAAGCAATCCAATGCACATCTGGCCATTCAACCCGCACGGTAGGCAAAAAGCGCAGATCGATCGAACCGAAATTGACGTTGACGTTAATGCTGGCTCCCGTCATGTCAATGGTCTTGATGTCGTTGCTATCCACAAAAGCCGTGAGCGCACTCGACCAATCAGCGGTCCAGGTACTGCCGCCGATGGTCCAGGATTTTTGCGTACCACTGATGGTGTAGCCCATGGTCACCGAGGGCATGACCACCTTGATTACCGGCAAAATTTTGGTGTCGACGTTGAAACCAGAGGGTAATTCCACCTCAAAGTTGATGGTCGGCAGCATGCCTCCCAACAAAAAGTCGGAAAACCATTTATCTTTCCAACCGGCATAGATCTTGAGCGTGAAGGGGTTGTCGAAAGCCGGAACATAAAACTGGGTGGAACCAATCTCTTCATAGGGCAACGGCATCAGAAAATCGGACAGATTGCCCAAGTTGATGTTGGCTGTTGGTCCGGTATAGGTTTTGGTACGACTCTTATCGACAAACGCCTGCAGCCAACTGGGCCAATTGACATTCATCTCACCGCCACCGAGCAGGGTATGTTCCCGATTGTTGAATGTGGCTGTCAGTCTGGGCATGACAAAGCGCAACAACGGCAACATGTTGGGCAGAAAATCGATATCCGGCAACTGCAGGGTCAAGTCAAACTGCGGTGCCATGTTGCCGTTGAGAATATCGGAAAGCATCAGGTGCGGCCATCCGGCTTTGATCAACAGTTTGAAATGGGCAATCGTGCCGTCGCGGTTATTGACGCCGTCGATGGTAAAATCAAACGGTGCCACATCGATATAGGGGGCAGGAACGCGAATATCCGCATTCATGGAAAGATCGACGGAAAAATCCGGAATGTTACCCTGCAGAAGCGTGATCAGGGTGGTATCCGGATCATTTTTCCAACCAACACCCATGTTGAGGTTGAATTCAAATTCGGTCGATTGATCTCTGATATGGACATCTGCCAGAGTCACATAGGGCAGGTCAATATCGATATCGGGAATCACATCCGGCAGAGCGGAAAGATTGAGCTTACGATCTTTGCTCCCTTTGATGATGAAGGCCTCTTTGACCGGCAACATCATCCCCTGCACATCATTGCCGGTGGGCAGATGGCCAATCACCTCCAGGACATTGATCATGGCGATGATAAAGTCGAGCTTGGAAATACCGCCAAACATGGCCGACATATCGGAAGCCAAATCGACAATCGAATAATCCCGTCCCATCAGATCAGAAATACCGGGAATGGGAGCAGTCAAGGCATCGATAACCGGCATGATCGGGTCAGTCACATACTGAATGACCTGGACAATCGGTTTCAGAAATTGGGTAAAGAAGGTACCGACATCAAGATAAATATCGCTCATCCAAATATTCACCTGCCCGGTATGGAACAGCTTGTCGTAACCGGACGAGAGAAATTGATGGATTTGCTGCATGTATTTATTTTCATCGTCCTGGGCCCAGGTCATATGGAAGTCGCCGATAATGGTCGGCAGGTAGCTGTCCTGGGCGTTGCCGGACAGATCCAGAGAAAGACCCAATTGGACATGCAGGTTGATCTGTGCCTTGGCATCCCACTCCACCGCAAACAGATCCGACAATTTGGCAGCACGAAAATCGGCAAAGGTCAATCGTCCGTTGGTAAAATTGGACAAAGCAGAAATGCCGAACAGGCCGACATCCTTGAGATCGATATTGAAATGGACTTGCAGGCGGGTACGCGAACCTTCGGCACCGCTTTCACCGTCGAACAGTTCGGTGGTACGGCCATAATTGGCGTTTTGCGTCCCGGACAAGCGGTGCATCGAGTCGGTGCCTGAACCCCAGATTCCGGTATCGTTATCCTTGATCCAGCCATCCCAGTTGTCGGTCAGCGTGCCGTTAAGGAACAACAATTTACCGTTCAATTGTGCCGGTGTGTTGCCGGCACCGGGCGAGAGATAGACATCCAACTGCGCCTGCAGCTCTTTGACCGCCGGGGTAAAGGTGGGCTTGCCAACCAGCCAGAGATTATCGATATGGGCATCTTCACCGTTGGTGGCAACACCAGTCGCCACACCTTGGCTGTTATAGGTGGTCACCTCACCAATTCCCGCCGTAGCCGGCATGTTGGTGATCAAGTAGAAACCATCGTTGATATCAAGCCCGAACCCCAAATAAAGATCCCAATCCAATTTTACCCCGATACCACCATCCAGGGCCAAACTGAGGCCCGGTACGCCGATATCAAAGCTCAAGTTCAACTCCGGGTTGTAGGTCTGACCCAAATGCATGCGGAATTGAATGGCTGTGCTGCTACCCAAAGCCAATTCGGCAGCGATTTCCTCCGCTTTTTCCTGCACTGCCTGTTTCAATTCATTTAAAACCGCTTTCGGAATCAGGGCATTCGCGCCTGTCAGATTGTGATCAAGATTGTATTTTACTGTCGCCACGTCGGCGGCGATGGCTTCACTGCTGGGCGAAAATTCGCTCAACACATCAGCAAAGGTCGCTGCAACTGCGCCCGCGCCGAATACATCCTTCAATAGATGCTGATAATCATAGCCATCCTGCACTTTTTGGATGATAAATTGGACGAACGCCTTTGCCGAAGCCATGAAACCATTGCCATGATTATTGGTAATATTGCTCAATATTTCGCTGGCCGTTTCGCTGACGCTATCGATGGCATCAACCACATCGTCAACAATTTTCTGCAAACTGCTGTCCAGCACCACATGTCCAGCCTTGCCGGTATAGCATAAACTGCCATCATCATGGGTAATCTGATTGCCTTGTGAATCGGTTTTGATGGTATTAATGCCAGAGGTAACCCAGGCAGTCCGCTGTCCTGGCAAAACCGCCGGGAAAAGACCGCCGTTACCGATATTAAGATACTCCTCCAATGCTGGATCCAATTCTGGCTGACCGATACCGGCGATATACTCCACCACAATATCGTCTGGGCTGATCAATTCATCCCCGTTATAATCCTGCAGGAAGTTGAGGAATGGATTACCCGCACTCTGTTCTGCTGCCGTGACGATAAAATCGTGATTGGTATCTGCCGGTTGCAACATTTTAAACAGCATCATGCGCAGGGCATTATCCAACCCGCCATAGACATCAACCGCATCATCCAGCGCCTTTTTGATTGCGCCCACCACATTTTTACGTAAATCAACAACAAACTGGGTCGCCTCTTTCAGTTTGTCGCCAATAATGGGCAGATCCAAAACAGAACTGAAAGCATCCAAACCCTTCTGAATTCCACCCAGCACGGTATCGACCGTATCCACAATCAAGGTGGGATCACGCAACAAAAAGAGCAAAGGCCCGTTGATAATCTGCTCTGGATCACATTTTTCGCCGATGGCAGCATTGAGTACCTGGGTCAACTGGGTCTGCCAGTAGGCAAAATCAGGAATGATCAAACTGACATCAAAACCGGTAGAGCCCGGATTGACCGACGGCCCGGTGGCAAACAGTTTGGTAATATCCACTGTTTGCCCGCTGGCAGTGGTGGAGGCCCCTGCCCCTTCCGTGGAACCAAAATAGGGGTTGGGGTTGATGTTGGAGAGTCCCGATTCATCACTGCTGTCGATGGGGGCCCCCTCCGGGGTGGTGACTGCCGAACCGTTGCCGGTGGCCGGACGTTCTGGCAACACCGCCTGCTGAACCTGGCTGGAGATCACCGTATGGCTGTTGCTGCTTTCTGCCGTGGATTGTATGATAAATCCGCTTTTGCCACCCATCTGTGCAAAACTGTCGCCCAAGTTGACAAAATGGAGTTCCATCTTGCCCAATGGCAACGGATTGATAAATCCGTCAATCTGCTCCATGGCCAATTGGCCCAGATCGTCGGAAACCGAAAGATTCATCGGCAACATCACGTTGGCCGAACCATCAAAAATCACCGTAAAATCGGCGTGACGCAGTTCCGTGGCGGCATCGCTGCTCAAGGCGGCATAACGATTGAGATACAATCGGCCGTCGGCAGCACCATCTTTGGCATCCGACTGCAACAGCAAACCACTGCCACTATTGACGGTCAGATCAACCGTACCACCGGTTACCCCCAGACTGTAAATCCCCTGCACCGAAGAGAAAGCCACTCCGGTGGCAGTGGCGTGCAGGCTGTTGATGATGGCATAGGTACCCGTATCCCCAACCAAACCGGTACTGCCACCATCCTGGTGGTCATACAGAAAAAGATGACCTTTGTTCGGGCTGCTGTCGTCCATATCGAGCCCAAGAGCCAAGTGGAAGGTCAGATCAGCATGCAGATCGAGCTTCGCACTGCTGTCCACATCCTTGAGCCGCGACATGCTGCCGAGCAGGGCAGACAATTTGCTTTTGTCGCTCTCAGAAAGCAACGCCAACAAGGCGGTATCGTTCATGATCAACTCGATTGACACCGCCTGGTCGATGATCACCTCGTAGGGCAAATCAATATTCAATGCCTTATGGGTGGCATCATAGCTCAGCGTCACCGCACCGCTCGACAATCCAAAAGCGCTCTCCAGAGTTTCCGCCAAAGCCGTCAAACCAATGCCGCTTTCACCCTGCAGAGTGGTGGATATTGCACTCAAACGACCGCCAAAATCAAACAGATCAGAAACCGAAGTACCCAGGACGGGCAGGGCACGTCCCAATTCGCCAAAGGTTCCCACATCTCCCAAATCACCGAACAGAGCGCCCAGTTGCGACAAATCTTCTTTGATGGTACTCCAGGTAACCTCTTTGAACGGGGTCAATATCCCCAAACCATTCTGCGGGACCACAGTGGTCACCGCCTCAACCGCACCACCGGTCAGCACCTCCGCCGTATTGTTCACCGCAATGGTAATGACCGTTGCCGAGTTCAACCCGGATGCCGTCAGGCCAGTCGGCGTGTTGATGCCGATACCTGCAAAGGTCAGTGCAGCCGTTGGTGTACTGTTCGCATCACCGGCCTGGTTACGCACAGCCAAATTTTCAATAAAATCATCCTTGAGTACCCGGGCGGCTACGGAGAGTTTCTTGAAGCTGATCGGTGCCACGGTTACCGCGCTGCTGAAGGTCAACACACCATTGCTGATCGAAACCAATCCGGTCGGATTGTCTACCGGATAGATCAAGTTGTCGATCGCCGTTTTGACTGCAGCGTCATTGGTATTGTTGCGCGCGGAGGCCAGGGCCAATTTGATCGTGGTATCAATGCTCGACACCAGATCGGCAAGAGAGCTGTTCTCTTCGGTATTGCTCGCCTGCACCAGCAGATCGACAGTCGTGTTGGTCCCGGTCAAGGCCACGGTCATCGGTAAATTGATTGCCAACACACCGGTTGTTGCATTGTAGATTTGGCTCGGGGTGGTTGCCAAAGAGAGGGTGGTGGTGGGTGCGTTAAATTTGAGAACCGTTTTGCCGGCAACAGAGAGACTGTCGGCCTCAACGAACTGAAATCCGGCATAGGGATCAGTGGTAAATTTGGCTGCCAAAGCGGTATGGATGGCTGCATTGACATCCTCGGCCAAATCCGCAACAGAGGTGTTGGTGGTCGTCACCGACTTTGCCACCGTGACCTCCAATACTGAACTGCCCACCGTCACGGACAATCCCACGTCCCGCATCAACTGACCGTTGCTTTGGAACGGTGCATTCGGTGAAGAGATGCTCTCTTCCGTACTCAGCTTGCCCCCCAAACCAAGCAGAGTGCCCTGTTGCGAAGCGGAGTCGAACAAATCGTTCAAACTGATGGCATCGTGAGCGTCACCATGAAAACCGTTGCGCAGATTAAAGGTCAGGCTGCCACTGTAGTCAGCAGAAAGTTTATTGAAGGTCAAATCCAGCATGCCCAGGGTCGCCTCACCCGGTATGACCAGATTGGCTGCTGTGCTGCCCGACTGACCATGGATCACGGCACTGTAACTGCCACCCAATGTCACTTTTTGATAGGTGGCTCCCCCATCCAGAGAAAAATCTTTAAGAAAAACATAGGCCCCTGTGGTGGTGGCAAACTGACCCGGAGTGAAACCCAACTCTTTGGTGGTAGGATCGTTACCTGTTATTTGGAGCAACAAAGAGGCCACCTTGGCACTCTGGGTCACCAGTTCAATCTGTCCGTTGCGCAGAATGGCCTGCACCACTTGACCCAGATTGCTGAAACCTTTGCCAGCAGTACCCAAATAACTGTGGGCAGCAATATTGGTGTTGTTGAAAAGGGTATTCAGGTCACTGATCAGATCATCAAGGCTTGTATTGTTGGTGGTTGAGGCTTTGCTCAACACCAATGAGATGGCATCCGACTGATCCACCTTCAGATCAAAATGGGCGCTGCCAGCGACCAATTGGCCATTGCTGGGCAGGATAACCGCTTTGGGTGCCGGGTAGCAGGCGACGGTCCGAAAACCAAGCATGCTGCCCATCGGGTTGAAACCACTGCTGCCGAAATCTGCAACCGTCAACTGCACCTGATCAATCGGTGCCTGAATGGTAAAGGTCAGCTGATCGGAGTCCGATTTGCCAACGGTCACCACCTGGCCCAGATTGGTAAAGCCCCGTCGGGCCAATACACCACCCGCCGAGACCGCCATATTGTCAAAAGCTGACTGGAAATCACTAACCAGATCGGCACGACTGGTATTACCGGTAACCGCTGTTTTGGTTACCTCCATGTCGTAATTTTCGCCATTGAAAGCAAGGGAAAACTCCGCACTGCCCATCAATGTGCCCAACAGACCGATACTCCAGTCGTTGATCGTGGTGTTTTTTGCTGCGGCAGTGATTTTGCCGGAATAGGTGCCGCTGGCACGCAAAGCAAAGGTGTTCAACTGACTGAAATCAAAACCGATTGCGGCCTGAAACAGGGTTTGCGTGGTCAAATCCAGGGTGTTTTCAGTCGAGATGCTGGAAAGATCCCCCACCTCGCTGCTCACTGTCAACGGCACCGATACCGTTTGTGTCGGCATCAGGCGTACATTAAACGTGAAAGTTTTGTTGGTCGTATCAAAGGTTGGATTGACCAGGAAAGTGGTTCCACTGGGCAGGGTGTTGTTGATGGTCTGCTGAAAACGCTGCACCATTTCATTCAAAGTGATGAAGGTGGTCACATTGCGTACCTGGCTATCCTGGCCATCCTGCCAGAAGCCGAGCAGATCCAGCCCGGAATAATTGTCGCTTGTCGGCGAGATTAATTTGCTGCTGTTCACCCGCAACTGGGGAATATCCTTTCCCGACCAACGTCCGGTAAATTCCACACTGTAAACATTACCGTTTTTGCTGACCGTCACATCGGCACTGCTGACCGCACTGTCCCAATATCTGAACATGGTCAGCAAAGCCGACTGCACCGTGGCAGCACTGGCACCATAGCTGATCGACGACGTTTCATATTGCAACGCATTCAGATTGGCACCCAGAACAAAGGAGCCACCACTGGCGTTGCTGATAATCACCTTTTGCACTTCATTGGTTGCGCCTGTCGCACCAACCGGGGGTGCCGCAATCTGTTCGGTGCTGGCCACCACCTGCGCCGGAATCTTCGTCGACCAGACATTGCTGGCTTTCAACAAACTATAACGGTTGGCATCAAAGGTGATCACCAGGGAGTTGATTATCGGAACCGAGACAACCGTCAATGAGGAGAGACCATAGGCGGCACGCAAAGCCGTTTGCAGATCACTCGCCAATGTCGAGGAGTTGTAATGCAATGGTGCGGTGGTAAAGGCCATACCGGAGAGCGTCGTGCCTTTGAGTACAAAACTGCCCGCACGGGTTGATGGAATAACCAACGATTGGACTTCATTGACATTATTGCCATCACTGTCTTTGCCGCCCGCCGTTGTTTCCGAAACCGTGATGTTGGCCGTGCTGGTATCCGCCGACAGCAACCCCTGGGCATAAAATTTTCCGGCTTTTTGTCCAAACCCGATATCAAAAATGCGCGTACCGTTATCGGCAGCATATTCACCTGTCACTTCACTGACCCACAAACCGGTTGGATTGCCCAATTTGACCAACAGGGCATTGGCAATGGCCGTCTGGGCTGCGCTGGCATCCAGACCATCGATGAAGATTGGATCGGATACTGCCGTATCACCCGAATAGAGAATAAAGCTGCCATCGCCACCATGGACCACATACAACCGTTGCACGGCTTCAACCGTATCTGATCCACCCGAAATCTGCTGCAGAGAGACACCGGAAGAGGGAGCAAGACGCAACACGGAAAAATCATCCGGATCGGCTTGCAGAATGTTGATTTTACCCCATGTCCTGCCATCCCCACCGCGCACGAACTCGCTGGCTGTTACATCGATCCGGCTTCCCGTGGTCAGCGTTGATGAGGCCACCTGCAGCAACGACAGGTCGGTTTCTTTTTTGTTACCAATAAAATCGACCAGATAGTGACGGGTACGTCCTGTCACCTGAACATTGCCGACACCAACCACCCGCTCCAGTGCATGCTGCACTTCAATCGGTGAGGCCATCACATCGATATCGCCGGTAGGGCTCCCGTTATAGGAAAGTTGGTAGCTTCCAGAGCTGGCATGCACTGTTACCGTCTGCGATTCACTGCTCTTGGCCTGCCCGTTGCCGATGGATAATCCCCCTTTCAGGGTTTCGGTCACTTCGATGGGTGTGCCACTCCAGGCCAACCAGCCATCGACCGCTTCGGCAATCTGTTTACCGATCAGACCAGCCAATTGGTTGATATGGATAAAATTTGTCGTATCATCTTTATCGACGGCAACCGTAATCGTTGTTACCCGTTCATCGCCAGTCCGTTGCACTTGCAGGTCAAACACCAGATCGGTATTGAGTACCGGCGAGATGGCCTTGCCGGCCACAATCCCGGAACTGACCGTGGTGGCCAACTGTTTGTTGATAATATCATTGATGGCGGCGCTGAAATCGAGCGTCTGGCCCAGCGAGAGTTCGGTAAAGGGCAACAAGGCATCAAAGCTGCCAGAATCACGCAAGGTGGAAAGATAGGTACCCAGATCGGTGAGCATGTTGACGATCTGCGGCGCTGTCAAACTGGAGATGGCCTGCAGATTGGAAAAATAATCACTGGTCATCACCAGGGGTGCCGTTTGCAACGAGGCCCAAACCACACTTCCGGTAGTGGTCTCCCCCTGCACGTCGGCATCGACAGGTGTCACGGTGGCGCTGCTTAATGAGGTATCGATGGTCAACTCCCCTGTCACCGCCGACAGGCCCGTGACGGTGGCTGTCACCGTATAGGGGGTACTCGGATTGTTGCTCAGGGTGAGTGTACCACTGGTTTTGGTTGAAGTGCCCAGATTGGCCAGATTGAGCGTCCAAAGACCGGTTGTGGCATTGGGTATGACAGAATAAGTCGCGCCACCCACATTGACCGACAAACTTTGTCCACTGCCGAGTTTGGCATAACCAGACAAGGTCGGCGTCACGCTGTTGGTGATGACCTCATCCACCGTGGGGTAGACCGTGATGGTTCCGCTTGCCGAGGTAACGCTCTTGCCACCACTGGTTTTGACAATTTGCGCCTTTACCTCTATGGCAGAGCCCAATGTCAGGTTCAAGGTGCCGGAGGTCGGTGTTGCGGATGACAAATCCAACGTCCAGGTGGCATCCTGAGCCGGTGTCACGTCATAGGTTGCCGTGCCCACCGTCACTTGCAAAGATTCATCACTCTGCAAGGTGGCAACACCGCTCAACGTCGGATGCGCGGAATGGCTCTCGGCACTGGTCAAACTCAAGCCACCGAAAGAGACGTTCACTTGCGGCGTACCACCCGCAATGGTTGCAATCGGGGTCGTGCCAATATTGCCGGTAAGATCGAAAGAGGCGTTGGCCTTGACCTCTGGCAGGCTGGTGCTTTGGACCGTGATCAGCATATCAGCGCTGGCAAAACCCGGTTGCGTGGGCAACTTGACTTCACCGGCCATTTTGGCCGTGACAGGATCAAATTCAATCTTGCCCGTATCAAAATTGAGCGTGCCGCCATTGATCTCTGCTTCGACCACCCCGAGGGCCATTTTGGCATCAAACGTGGGGTCAACCACCTTGACCTGGGCATCCAGTTTGCTCATGGCAATGGTACCCGCTGCCAGATCAAACACCCCGGTGAAATGGACATCGGCCTGCAACGGAATGCCAAAACCGGGCAAAAAGTCCAGCCCAAGGGCTTTCAACTGCTCGCCAAAGCCAAATGTTTGCATGAACTCCCGTGACAGGGTCAGGGTAACGGTGATTGCCGAAGAGCCATCGTCGCTCAATGAGAGGGATGAACCGCTTCGATTGGCCACCGATTCCAGAGTGCTGTAGGCACCAATGCCGTTCAGATAATCCCCCATGCGCGCCATCAAATCAGCGGTGGAACTCCCCCCGGCGGCCAAAAAATCATCCAGCACTGTCGTACCCTGCAGGGTCCGGAAAGAGAGGATATCCCCCAAGGTGCGCCCATCGCTGGTACGCAACAAAGCGTTGAAAGGCAAGTCCACCATGGGCATGGGACGGCCCATTTCACTATTGGAATCAATCTGCGCTCCCAGATTGTTTGCCGCCTGAAAGGCCAATTTGGCCGTCGCCTTTGTGAAAACAGAGAGGGTGGAATCGCCAGAGATGCTTGGTGTCGTCGTCGCCATCAACGACTGGTAACCGGTAAAATGGGCAAAAGGATTCCGCACATCGATGGAACCAGTCGACTTTTCCAACACCCAGTTGCCACCCAGGTCGGCAGAACCGGTGCCATCCACAGAAGCTGCCACATCGCTGCCGGTCAATTTGGCCAAATGGTTGATAAACGCACTTCCTTCCTCACCTTTGCCCACATCACAACCATACAACAACAGATCGGCCCCCGGGGCCAACGCCGAACGCCAACCGGTCAATTGTGTGCCGAAAATGTCCAAATTGTTTTCGTTGAGGGTGGTCGTACCCAAGCGCAAAGAGGCATCATCCCCGTGACTGAGCAGATGAACCGCTTGCAATCCTTGATAATTTTTCAACCAATCGCTGATTTGACCGATACCTTCCTGAGAACCATCCAAAACCACCACTTCCACCCGTGCCGGCTCTGTCTGCCCTGCGCGGGGCTTGAGTGCTTCACTGATCAGTGCCGAATACTCTTTCACTTGCGGGTCGACAAAAAATATCTCGTTGACCTTTGTTGCCTCTGCCGACTGATCCACCCTGGCAACGCTGACCGATTGCGCAGTCGCCACACTGGGCAAAGCGCTCTGTATTGCCGTAGCAGACTGCAAAAATTGCAGTGGCGCATGGGGATCTACGAGCGGCACGGGCGGCACAACCATCGCCTCACCACTGAGCAGAAAACGCGGTTCCAAACTTTCAGCATGTAGCAGGCGAGGCCGCTGCGTGCTGACGGTGCGGCGCGCCTCTTTGGTACGCAACCAGGCACGCAGCCGTTGTGTGGAATTGGCTTTACTCATGGCAAGTCGTTTTTCGCTCATCTCAGCCTCTTTGAAGCTGTTAAAGAAACTTAAATTTGCCGCAGCGAGCCAGGATAAACCTAATTCGCACAGCTCTACCCGCGCTCATATTAGCGCAATTTGATGTAAATTGTCAAGCAAATTCCCGGTTTTTCAGCACTAAACGAGGATGCGGAAGAGAGGCAATCGAGGTTGTTAAACGATATATGCAAGTGATTCGACAAAATGAAAACAACTCTAACAAGCGCTTGAATGGCATTTCTGAACAATCAAAGTAATTATATCATACATAACGTTTCATGATCAATCCAGAGCAAACCGCTGCCTCTTTTCGGAAGAGTGGGCTTTTTTTTGCTAAAGAACAAACTTTGCGGGAAAGGTTTAATCGTTGCGCAACAACGAACCCAAATCTTCCAGATCGGTCCGATTCAAACTGCCGACTGCCTGTTTGAGGCGTAAACGATTGACCAGATAGTCGTATCTGGCCTGCAAATAATCCCGTTTGGCCGAGAAAAAGAGTCGGTACGCATCGACAACATTGACGATATTGCTTGTTCCCAGCTTGAGCCCCTCCAAACGGGCCTGCAAAGCACTATCCTGCGCTTTCACGGTTTTGCGCAAAGCAAGCAGGGAACGGGAACTGGCTTGCACCACCAAAAAGGCCGAGCGGGTTGCTCTTTCCGTATGACGCAACTCTTGCTCTCTTTCCTGATCCACCTTGTCTTTACGAGCCGATGCTTCGCGCACCAGGGAGCGGGTCATTCCTCCCTCAAACAGAGGCATGTTGAAGCGCAAACCCAGCTCTTTGTTCTCTGTCGTTTGCCCATCACCATACAATGAACCGCCAGAGTCCTGGCGAGCCATTGAGCCGACCAGATTGAGCGTGGGAAGATACCCTGCCTGTTGGCGCATAATTTCCAGATCGGCAATCTCCGTGGCCAGAGTGCGCGATTTCAAGGCCAGATTTTGTTCAATGGCGGCCTGCACCCAGGAATCGGCCCGATCAGGCTGGGGTGCAGGGGCATCAAAATCCCCACGGAAGCCACGCACATCATCCACCCGCACGCCGACAATTTCTTTGAGTGCCTGCAAGGCATCATCATATTTGTTGCCGGCATCAATTTCGTGTGCCTCGGTGACGGCAAAACGGGCTTCCGTATCATGCAACTGGGTGATGGTACCCAAACCCTGGGCCAGGCGGGTACGCGCCAGCTCATACTGTTTTTCCGTGGCTTCCCGTTCTGCCTGCGCCAGTTCCCGCCCATCTTTTGCTGCCAGCAGGTTCAGATAGGTCGTGGCCACGCGCAGAATTAAATCCTGCTCGGCTGCCACCAGATTGACTTTGGCCTGTTCCGCAGCCAAAGATGCCTGATCCATCTTGACATAGGCTTGCGCTTTCAAAATCGGCTGGGTAATGGTCAAGGTCTGGCTGTTGTTAGCATAACTCGATGCCCCCGTCGGGAAAGAGGGGTTGGCAGCGTGCAGCACATTCTGCTGAACCTTGGAATATTGATAATCAAAGCTGGCCGCCGGCAGATAGCCGGCACGCGCTTGCGGCACCGCTTCGCTATTGGCCTCATAATCAGACTTGGCGGCAAGATATTTTGGATCCCGGTCCATTGCCTGTTGCAGCATGCCCATCAGGTTAAACGTTGTCCCTTTGCTGGGGGCAGGCGGCCTCTCTTTGGCCCAACGACCCTCCAATTGCACCGGACGAACGGTCAAACTGGGACGGGATTGATCCCCCTCCTCACGCAGATTACGACGAAAACGTCCATCAAGCGGATCACGGCCCTCCATTTGCGAAGAATCGGCAATGGTTTTGTCGCTGGATAATGGCGTCCGCAACGCCAACGTCAGGGTACGCTGCAACTGATCATCAACCTTCTGGGCATTCATGGTCTTACTGATCAGGGTGGTCGGACTGGCCAACTCGGCTACCAATCGTCCAGAACCCAGACGGGTTGTCTCAACCCGCAAGCTGCGCACCGCCGGATGGGTGGGAACATAGGCTGCAACCACCTCGGTCAACTGTTTGGGCGACCAACCCAAAAAATCGACAATCAATTGTGGCGGTTCATCGACAGTATAGGCATTGATGCGACTTTCATTCACCCCTTGCAGGGCAATCTCCAACCGACCAGCCAGCTCATCCATACGCAAATCGGTCAAACCGGGCTGTTGCGCCATCTCAGCGCTCGGCATGGCATCTGGTGCCAACCCGACCAAAATCCGTCCCCGGTCCCCATCCATAACCCCGGCACTGCCAATCAGATCCACGGACTCCTGCAGATCAAAAACCAGCTGATAGCCCTTTTTTGCGGCAGAAGAGGAGGCCATACCCGGCAATCCGGCTGGCAGAATCAGTTGTTCACCCTTGTTTAAAGGCGCATCAAATGCCGCCTGGGTATTGGAAAAACGTTTTGGGTTGGCCTCGGCCACCATCAGAATGAATCGCTCCCGCACGGCACCGGAACCGGGATAACGGTGGCGGGAAATCATCCGCAAGGTGGTAGGTTGATCGATGGTCAACACGGATTGCGCTTGCGAAGAGGGAGCAGGAGCGCCCCCTGCCTCTGCAACACGCACGCCACGAATCAACGGGTTATCCGGGGCAAAATGGCTTGCCGTCGCAATCAACTGCTCACGAGGCACGCCAGGAAGTTCCACCAACACGCGCGGCGGATTTTCCTCAAACGAAACTTCCGCCACCAAACCACTGCTGCCGTTGAGAATCAGGTCGGAACGACCACCGCGAGCAACCAGTTCCATGGAGGTCAAGGCAGGTGCTGCCAACGCCATATCGGGAACCCGATTATCGGTAGGCCCCAAAAGCAACTCCCAGCGGGAACGATTTTGACTGGTCGCCACAACGGTCTCATCGAAGATGGAGACCGGGGCCGCCAACTGCAGAACCAAACGAACTTTGTTGTCTCGTCCAGGCAACACATGGAGCCCACGAACCAGCGCAGGACGCTGCTGCAGGGCGTCAACCAACCCGGCCAGCTCTTTGCTGTCAACATCGACCAGTTCGACGGTTACTTCACTGCCGCGAGCAGTCAAAGTTGCTCCAGAGAGGACACCTATCCGCGATTCAATTTGCACGCGCAACAGATCACCTTCGGCACGCAGCATGAAGCCGGAAACAGCGCCCTCCTCTGACCAGGCGCTTGATGAACTTAGCGTGCAAAAACAAGCGATTGCAAGCAAAGAGGCTCTTATTTTCATTGTTTGGCGCTTTAAGCTGGTTTTCATAAACAACAAAGCCCTCTCCGCATACGGTGTCGTGCCAATCCATTGTCAATCTTCACCGCTATGGATCGCAAAAGCAACTATCAAATCGTGTGCCAAAACGAATCAGAGCAACACAAACAAGACCGAATCAGGCAACGAATGCCTCCTTTCGCCACCAGTCAGACCTGCTCAAGATAAATTCAATATCAATGCGTTAGCTATGACCGTTCGTGCAAACATAATATTTTGTCATATTAGCAGAATATCTACTTAATAGTAAAGGAAAAAAAGAGATTTCAATGCTGAAAATGAAACCGTTGCCCGCACAGAACACGCTGCTTTGAAAGCGATGTACAGCATCAGCCTGACGCTGCCAACCGGCAATGATCTGTCGCGATTCAGAGTTGAGAGTTTATTGCAGTAATAATGCACCCTAAACATCCAACCGTTCGTCCAGAATCACAATACATTGTCAGAGCGGCAAGGAGGTGACAGTTTTCGTTTTGCAGCGTGTCTGCTGATTGACGACTGCCACAAAATACCGCGAAAAAATTTTTGCGGAATGTTTACTATTGAACTTCGACAGTTGCATGTTTTGGCTCATTAACGTCCCCCAGTAGGCCTTGACAGCCCACTTTTCTCGGCGCATTCTCCCTGCCGTCTTCAACTCGGGTACCGAGGCAGACTGACGTGAACCATGCCGTACATGCAATTGCAAAGCAGCACATAAGGAGGGGAACCACATGGAAAAACACATTTATTTCCGTTCCAGCCAATCGGTTTTGGATTCCGTGGATTACCAATTGCGCACCAGTCAACCTCCTGAAGTCAAAGAGACTTATCGCCGCCTCTGTTCCCAGGGCTACAGCGATCAGGATGCCCGGAAATTGATTGCAACGGCGGTGGCCAATGAATCGTTCATGATCCAGGTACACCATGATCAGTTTGATCGGGCCCGTTTTGTTGCCATGTTGCGCAATTTGCCGCGCATTCCCTGCGCTTGAACAGATTGCCTGGCAAGTGACGAGTCGGTACTGCAGATCCGTATTGCCCGTTCGGCCCTTTCCATGTCAGAAAGACACCCTTCTTTCGTCAAAATTTGTCAGAAATCCGACAGAAATCGTTTCGGCCTGCTGAAAATCAATCGGGGGGCGGTATAACTGTCAGAGTGACCGGGAGGCTTGTCGGGAATAATTCAGCAGAGCGCGTGCCGACGGAGCCAACAACGAAGATCTCCTTGCGCACCGCACGCCAGCAGCTACACGGAATTGGCCATCGGACAAAGCAACAGAAAAAACAACCCCCACATTTTTTCATTCACTTTGTTCAACCGGCAATTTGGCAAGCTGCCACTCGGGAAATCCCTCTTCCAGGCGGTGCGCGATAAAACCGTGTTGCCGCAAACGGGCAACAGCCTCAAAGGATAAGACACAATAGGCACCACGACAATAAGCAACCACCTCACGCCCTTCAGGCAACTCGTGCAGACGCCTCTCCAACTCCCGCAGCGGAATATTGAACGATTTGGGCAGATGACCGGCTGCATACTCCTCATGGGGGCGCACATCCAAAACCGTCACGGTTCCTTCCCGCATACGCTCCAACAACCGTTCTCGGGCAATAGGTTCCAGCGCATCCTTGGCCAGCAGATAGTTGCGGACCAGATCTTCCACCTCGGCCAAATGACGCTCCGACAAACGACGGATTACCCCGAGCAAAGTGATAATTTCTGGATCGGATAAACGATAGTGGACATAGAGCCCTTCCTTGCGGGCCTGCACCAATCCCACCTGACGCAACTGCTGCAAATGTTTGGAAGTATTGGCGACAGACAATCCGGTCAACTGTGCCAAGACATCGACGCTGCGTTCCCCTTGGGCTAAAAACTCCAGAATTTCCAAACGATGCCCTTGCCCTACCGCTTTACCGATGCGGGCCAAATGGTCAAACATCTCTCGCTTGAATTGACTCGACATCCCGTTCCTTTCACCTCGGCGTGCGGACTCCCAACCCTGTCTCTGGGCTGAGGGTGCATGTTCCCAAAAGCCTCGGGCCAAGGCAAGTACAAAATCCTTGAATAATTTTCTACCATTTGGTTGAATAAAAAACAGTGGCCAAAGACCAATGGCTGCCAATTCCGTTGCCTGCCGCACAAATCGAAGTGAATATGCCTGTTTTATTTTCCTTGCGAAAGCTGCACCTGCCAGTATGGCTGCTCTGTCAGTTCTTGAGCGCCTGTCATTCTCGCCATGAACTGGCACACCAAGTAGCAGATTCGGCACAACTTGCAGCGCAGATCATCCAGACAACCCCCATTGCTGTGCAGAGTTTTGTCCGACTGACACCCGGTTATCCTCTGCTGACGGTCTATTTGGAAGGTGATGGATTGGCCTGGATTACCCCTACCCGACTGTCGGACGATCCCACGCCGAAGAATCCCCTGGCTTTGCTGTTGGCGGCACAGGACAGATCACCCAGTGTCGCCTACCTCGCTCGCCCCTGCCAGTATGTGCGCAAGGAGGTGGCAGACCCCTGTGCCCCACGCTATTGGAGCAATGCGCGCTACGCCCCGGAAGTGGTCGAAGCCCTTGCACAGGCCATCCGCCGACTGCTGCAACAAGCCGGGGCAACCCGCCTGCGTCTGGTAGGATATTCGGGAGGAGGAACATTGGCACTCCTGCTGGCTCCCACTCTGCAACCGGAACACGTTGTCACCGTGGCTGCGGTATTGGATACCGAGGCATGGACCGGGCATCATCAACTCTCGCCACTCAATCTTTCCTTGAATCCGTCCAGCCGATTGGGCGAAATCACCCATATTCAACAAACCCATTGGCTGGGCGGTCAGGATGCGGTGGTACCAAAGCAACTCAGCTACCAGGCGCTTTCTGCGCTTCCGCACCTGCGGCACCAGTCGTTGCGTGAGGTAGGCGCTTTCACGCACCACTGCTGCTGGAGTGACCATTGGCCCAGCCTGTTGCAACAGATGCAGTGGTATGCAGACGACGAGCGATAACCGAGAAGACTATCCCTGCAGAGAGTTGAAGAAAGAGGCCAGATCGATAAAATTGTTGACCGCTTTTTTCAGTTCTGGACTGATGGTTTGTTCGACGCTGGCCACCTCGACGCGAATGCCTTTGCGGCGCAGCTTTTTGGCCAGATAGGCAAAATCCTGATCGCCGGTAACCAGAACCACCACATCCGGTTTGACTTCAAAAGCGTATTCCATGGCATCCATGGCCATCAGCACATCGACGTTGGCGGTATAGAGACGATCCCCTTTTTCGCTTTCGCCCCGTTCTTTGCCATACCATGCGACGGTCATAAATCCATTGAATTCGAGAAAATCCCGCCGTTTGATTTTTTTATCACGAGATGTTTTCCACTCCTGCGGCAAAAACTCCTCTTTCCATTGCGGTGGAAAGCCAATGTAAATGACCATTTCCACCAATATTCTGCCTTCTTCACGATTGGCCAGAAATTCACGCAGTTTCAAATAGTCCGGTTGTTTCCCCAAAATAGAAGCCGTATTGATAAAATTTGCATCATCGACAAAAATCATAACACGCTGTTTAATGATTAACGAATTGCTCTCCACCACACCTTTGGCCATAAAAACTCCTCAAAAGTTGCAAATACTGCTCGATAATAAAGTGGCGTCACCGTTGTCAGGGTAGCGGCAACAGGGTGCCGATGCAAGTTCTATCACAAATAAATCTCTACCGTTTTCTCGTGGCGTGCCACAAACAGCCGTAAAGGCGGAAAAGAAGTGCGTCCATTGCAATTTGGCTCAGAGTGCGCTTTAATGTGTCAGCTTTGCCAACACTCTGTTGATCGTCAACTTAACTACGAATTGTCAAGGTCGTGAGCACCCCTCCTCCTGCTGAACCGACATCCGATGGCACAACTCTGCTGCAAGTTGCCAGCCAGGGTGGTATGCACGCTTTTTCGGAAGAGGATTATTACCAAACCTTGATCACCCTGGCCTCATGGGGTGATGCCAAGGCGCAGCACAATCTGGGCGCACTTTTTCTGGAAGGAGTTGAAATTCAGCAGAATTACGCAGAAGCCTTCAAATGGCACTCCCTGGCTGCTGCGCAAGGGATGGCTTTGGCGCAACACGATTTGGCCACCCTCTATCTGGAAGGATTGGGCGTGGAAGAGGATCCGGCACAAGCTGCACACTGGTTCCGTCTGGCCGCTGAACAAGGCGACGTCAAAGCGCAAAACAATCTGGCCATTCTCTATGCCACCGGACATGGGGTGGAACTGGATCTGCTGCAGGCTTACCTCTGGTTTACCAAAGCCATTCATGGCGGCATGTTTGAGGCGTTGGATAATCGGGACATGGCCGAACAGGATATGTCGCCTGAACAGTTGGCAGAAGCCCGTCACCTCTCCGGCTCACTGGTTGGCTAATAAGCCAGGCAAAAACAACATGGACATTTTACCTGTCTACGTGCTGAAATGTTCCAAAACGTGTTGATCAATAGTTGAAAGCTGGTTTCACGGTCCGCCAAGCAAGATTCGCTGACCGACCGGCATGGTCGGCGCACTCTCATGTTGTTGCAAATAATCCATTACCACAGTAGAAAGCGGCTTTCCTGCCTCGGCAGAGACCAAAACCTGTCCCTCTTTGAGCATATGAAAACCGTCGCCGCCACGAGCCAGATAATCGTTGGTGGCCACTTTAATCCTGCGCGTGCCCTGCCGTTGCAAGGCCACGTTCTGCTCTCCCTGACGCAGCCACACCTCCTGCACTCTTTCGCCTGGCGGCAATTGCGGATTGAAGCGAAAAGAGAAGCCGGCAATCTGCAAAAAACGACCAGCCCCTTTGCCATAGTGCGCAACACCATGTTCCAACGCCTGCCAGAGATGCTCTGCACTGATTTCCAACAGAACAACGGTATTGCCGAAGGGGGACTCCTTGACAATGTCCCCGTAGGTGAGCGGGCTGCCTGCCGCATAGAGACGGTTGCCACGCAAAGAACCACCATTCAGTAAACTGACATCGGACTTATGCGCATGGCGCATGGCATCGGCAAAAAGATTGCCCAGGGAACTCTCCTTTGCCCGCACGGTACTTTCGCGACTGTCCAGTTCCATGGCAGTCGTGGCCACCACGGTTTGCATACGGCTGCTCATACGCTGTTCAATGGCGTCTGCCATGGCCTGCACCGGTGGATGCGCCGGGACACGGAAGGTGGAGAGCCAGTGCAAATCGGTGAACAGACGGGGTTTGCCTTGGCTGTCGGCATCGGGACGTAATAAGGTCAATTCAACCACTGCCAACTGGCCACCGTCGGAGCTGGCTTTGATGATCTGGGTCGTACCGACCGTGTGCAGCGTGCCATCGTGATCGTGTCCACCCAATATCAGGTCGATGCCCGCCACTTGTCGGGCCAATGCTTCATCTTCGGCCAAGGTGAGATGGGTCAAGGCAATAATCAGATCGACACCTTGCTGTTGGAGAGCTGCCACCTGTTGGCGGGCCACCTCGATGGGATCGAGAAAGGTGACCTGCTGGCCCAGATTGGCCAATTCGGCAGTAAAGGGGGTAAGCAGACCAATAAAAGCCACACTGAGATCGCCAATCTGTTGGATGTGCCACTGCCGAGTGTGCGGCAACAGATCACCGTCAGCTGTACGCACATTGGCAGCCAGCCAGGGAAAGCGAGACCCCTGCAGCCGCTGCTGCAACGTTTCCAGTCCAAAATCAAATTCATGGTTGCCCAATACTGCCACATCCACCCCCAGGGTGTTGCACAGAGTGATCATCTCTTTGCCCCGGGTCAGATAGGAGTAAACGGACGGAGAGAGCAGATCCCCTCCAAAGGTGAGCAGCGTATCGGCATGCCGGTGCCGGTGCCGCTCGATCAAGGTCATCAGCGGGGCAAAGCCACCTCTCTCTCTTTGCGGATTGATTTCGTAGATGTCATTGAAATGCATGATCGTCAGTCGATTGACCCGTTCGGCCCAGCCATCGGCAGCAATCAGCAACAGAATCCACACCATCAGCACAATCGGAAGGGGTTTTTGGCCTGGCATGTCACGCACAACCAACGGAGAAAACAGAATGAGCGGGAAATAAAAACAGTGGATTCACCACGTTTTTTCGGCGCAAATTATACAACTTGCAACGCGCGAAACAATGGAAATTTTTGTTCCATAAAGCTCTCTGCCATGGCAGTCAATTTCTGCACATGCTGCGCCCTGGAGGTGAGCATCTCCCCATGATCACCCGCCAACCGTTGTCCTTGCTGGCTCAAGGACTGATCGGCAAACCCTGCCCAGCCCTCAGGCGTATGCTGGCCAAGGCGATAAGCGGCCAGAAACAACCTTTCAATTTTGCTGATGGCAACACCACCCCCGGTGACCGGTGAGGCCATAAAGCCAAAGGTATCACTCACCAACACCCAGTCCAACAGTCGACCGTTCAGCCTGTCGGTTGCCAGACGGGCCGCCTTGCTCTCCGCCTCACCCTGCGCTGGTTGCAGCGTGTTCATGGCCAGCAACTTGGCAACCGCTTCCCAGACCTGCTCAAAAGAGAAGCCCTGTTCACGCAACCGTTCTGACAATTCAGCCAGAGAACGGCTCTGATGGTCGGACAGCAACTGCAGAACCGGCTGCATGGCCGGCAGGGGCCTCCCCGCAGATTGCGCTGCCATGGCGAGAGCTTGCGCGTGAACAACGGTCAACACAACCCGTTGCCGGTGCAAAAGCGCATTTTTTTCGGCTTGTGGCAAAGTTCGGCTGCCCTTGACCCAATAATCGCGACGAAATTGTCGATTGACCATCAGATCCAGGGTTGTTTCCCGCAACGGCAAGTCGGCAATGCCATTTACGAAGGTAAGTTGCTCCGCCGTGAGATGATCCTGCTGTCTGTTGTCCGGGCCGTGGGCGGAACAGACATAGTGCAAACGCGAGGCAGAGAGCCATTCCGCCAGGCGCGAAAAGGGCATCGGTTGCCACTCCCGGTTGAAATATTCGTGGCTCAGATAGTGAATATTTTTGTTTTGCCGGATCGATTGCCACTTGCTCATCACCTGCGGATGGAACTCGCTGTAGGCTGGATGGCAAGCCAACAGTCGATCCGTAAAGGCCAGTGCCTGTTCAATCCGTTCCGACCGTTCCAGACCGGGTGCCGTCATGCGCTGCTCGTAGAGATACAACAAATCGCGCATCGGCAACATGGTCACCCAGGCTGGCAAGGTGTAGTAACTGATGTATAACACCCCACCAACCCGCAATTTGCGTTGCAGAAAATCAACGATCACCTGCCGATTTTCATCCGAGATCCAGGTCCAAACACCGTGCAGGGCGATAAAATCGAACTCAGGCAGATCTGTGCGTTGGCAAAACTGGGCAAAAGGCTGGTCATAGAGTTGGCAGGATAACGCCTCATTGGCCGCCAAAGTGCGGGCATGGACCACCTGGCTGGCGTTAAAATCAGTACCATACCAAGAGGTGGCCGTAGCTGCTGCATGCATATTGATACTGACTCCCTGGCCAAAGCCCAACTCACAGGCAGTTGCAATCGCCGGAAAGGCGATTCCTGCCTGTAAAAAAGCCAAAGGAAGCCGCAGCGGATTCAATTCAGTGTAGTAACCAAGGTTGTAACCGATATCGGTCACATAACCAGCACTCCAATCGGTCATGGAATACTCCATCAGACTTTAAAGAAGCCGATACTCTCCTGCATGGTTCGCGCCTGCACGGCCAACGATTCGGCCACTTCCGACATTTCACTGGTGGACAAAGCATTGGCTTGAATGACCTGATCCAACTGTTGAATCGCCTGATTGACCTGTTGTGCCCCTTGGCTCTGCTCTTCGGAGGCATCGGCAATCTCTTGCACCAACTCGGCGGTGCGGCGAATATCCGGGACCAGGCGGGCCAGGGAGCTTCCTGCCTGTTCGGCGATGGTCACGCTGGCTTGGGAAAGGGTGGTAATTTCTCCTGCTGCCGTTTGGCTGCGCTCGGCCAACTTGCGCACCTCCATGGCCACCACGGCAAACCCTTTGCCATGCTCCCCGGCCCGGGCCGCCTCGATGGCGGCATTCAGGGCCAGCAGATTGGTCTGGCGGGCAATCTCTTCGATGATCACAATGCGGCTGGCGATCTGTTTCATCGCCTCCACCGCCTGTTTGACCGATTCACCGGTTTGGCCGGCCTCTTTGGCCGCTTTGGCGGCCAGTTCTCGTGTGGTATTGGCGTTGCTGGCATTGTTTTGAATGTTGGCGGCCATCTGTTCCATGGCAGCGGATGTCTCTTCGACTGAAGCCGCCTGTTTTTGTCCGCCATCAGAAACATGACGGGCACTTTCATTAACCTGTTCGCAATCATCCACCACCGAGTCAGCCACCCCCTGAATGGTGCTGACCGTCTGCCGTAAGTGGCCCACCATGCGCCGCATCGAACCGTATATGCTGCGTTCCCGTTTACAATCGACCGTGAACTGGACCGAAAGATCTCCCTGGGTGACATTGTTGACGATGGCCACCACATCCCCAATTTCGGTCATCTCACAGCCAATCTGGTTCATCAGATCCCGGTTGACATAGGTAACGAAACTCAAGGTGCTTACCACAATGGTCGGCACCAGAACCGCATAAAGAATCAACTGTGTGTGCGACTGTGAGGCCAGGCCACCGGCCAGAGAGGCCAACTCTTCGCCCAATTTTTCTTCCACTTTTTTCATCTGGTTGATCCGCTCGGTGCTGGCGGCAAACCAACTGTTTGGTTCAATTGCAAATCCACCCGTACCTGCCTTCTCGAAAGCAATCTGGCGCATACGATCCACCTCCGCCACCGCATTGACCGCCATATGCTCTTTGAAGACGGCCTGCATTTTTGGGGTAGCCAGCGAAAGGAAGATGTTCAGAAAAGCGGTCTGCTCACCAGCCAACGAACCAAAACGTTGCAGGATACCTGGCCCAAATTTATCCTGGGCAAAGGTGTTGGTCAGGGTTGCCCGTTCCAAACCAGCCCGCTCTTTGCCCAGCATCAGATTGACATAGGCCGTGGTCCGGGCAGCAGTTTCCGCATCTGCCGCCAATTCGGTCATCTCGCGCACAACGTTGATCAAGCCTTCGATGGTGGTGGTATAATATTTCAACACCTCCGGTGCAGCGACAGCCAGGGCATCCACCTTGCTGCGCCAGTCGTTCAACTGGGTCAATCCCTGTCTGCCATCGCCAACCCGCCCGGCAAAACGACTGCCAAAAGCAGCCACATCCAAGCGTTGGATACCAGCAAGCCACTCTTGCAGAAAACGGTCGGAAAGTTCGCGCTGTTTGGGCAACTCTGCCTTGAACTTGTTGCCTTTGCTGCCAATAAAGCCGGAGGTCATGCCCCGCTCTTTCTGCAGTTCATGCACCAAACCGCCTGTTTGACTGACCAGCGTGGTCAGGCTGGACATTGCCTCCATGCGCTTGCGCAGATCATATTTGCTCCAGATGATCTCTCCCCCCCTTCAAATCAGACTGAACAACGGGAAAAACAGCATCAAGGCCAATTTGGTTCGCAACCGCATTCGTCTCATTGTATCCCCTCCTCCGTGAATGATTCTCTTCCGCAATTTGATAACGAATTACAACGAAAATTCGCCATTTATTTTTTATAGCAGATCACCCTTTCCCCTCGAAGGAAAAAACCATCTCCCCAGCCATTTTTTTTAACTGAGTCCGATCAATCTTACCATTGGCAAGCAAGGGCATTTGTGGCAGATGAATCCAATGGTGCGGATGTTTATAACGAGCCAACAACGGTTGCAAATAGTGACGTATTTCTTCCAACTTTAACAAATGGGAACCGGTATAAAATGCCAACCCCACTTCATGCCATTTTGCATCCGGCACACCGACCACTACCGCCTGTACAATTTGCGGATGGCGATTAAGGGCCTTTTCCACCTCACCGGGATAGACATTTTCGCCACCGGAGATGTACATCTCCTTTTTGCGTCCCACGACATAAAAATAACCCTCTTCATCCACGCGCACCAAATCGCCGGTGGCAAAAAAGTCGTCGCGCAGGCAAGAGGCAAACAACGCCTCCTGCCGCCAATAACCGGCACAACGATGCGGACCACGCAACCACAATTCACCGACTTGGTTTACGCCGACCTCCTGCCCCTCGCCATCCACCACCCGCGTTTGGCTGTGTGCCATCGGTTTGCCGATCGAATCGGGATGGTGGAAGGCAGCGCTGGTCTCCAGCAAAAAACAGTTGGGGCCAACTTCTGTCAAACCAAAGCCTTGTTTGAAAGGGACGCCGCGTCGGTGGTAGCCCTGGATCAAACCCAGCGGCAGCGGTGCCCCGCCGGAGAGGAAAAAACGGATGGCGGAAAAATCGGTCCGGGCAAAATCGGCATGCTCATAGATAGCCTGAAACATGGTCGGCACCGCCCAGAAGACGGTGACCCCCTCCTCGCGAATTTCGCGCAGCACCAGACCTGGATCAAACCGTTCATGCAGAATCAGCGTGCCGCCGATGGAGAGATGCGGCAAGGTAAAAACATTATAGCCGCCGGTATGAAAAAAGGGGGTGTTGACAATGGTAACATCCTGTGGGCGCAACACATCGGCATTGACCGTGGCCTGCATGTTGGCCAGCAGCATTCCGGCATGCAACAACACCCCCTTGGGCCGGCCGGTTGAACCTGAGGTGTAAAGAATCATCAAAATCTGTTCTTCCGCTTTCACCGTCTCTGCGGGCAAGCGCGTACCAGGCGGCAACGTCTCCAATGCCCGCCAGGCGGGATGCGCCTGCAGCGCAGTCGGCACCCCGCTGCCAAGCAGCAGTCGCGGCTCCACCTCGTTGCAGATGCTCTGAAGCTCTTCAACAGCCAATCGGGGGTTGAGCGGCACCAGGATGGCATCAAGATGGATACAGGCAAAGAGCAGGGTGAGATGTTCCAGGGAGCCGGGAGAGGACCAGACCACCCGATCCCCTGCCCGGACTCCGGCGAGAAAAAGTTGCCTGGCCCGCCGTTCGATCTCCAAAGCCAGTTGTTGATAGCTCCAGCGCTGCGCACGAACACGGTCGATCAGGGCGATTTTATCCGGCTGGGTACAGGCAAAACGGGCAATAAAATTATCCCACATCTTTTCCCCCTTGCTTGATTGCGTTCTACGAAACGGAGGCTGGTTTTTCTGCTGCCCCCTTGTTTTCTGCCCAAAAGGCCCGACCCGGCAAATTGTCTTGACTTCCTGTTTGACTGGACACGGAAAGGCCGGATTCACCTGAGCAACCGCCCAAGCGCAGGAATGGTCTTCACTGAGTACCTGAGCGATAAAGGCAGACAAGGTGACCACCGGTGAAAAAATCCGGTCACGAAACTTAATCACCTGCTCTCCCAGAAAGCGCATGATTGAATCAGATGACAGCACATCCTCGAAGGGCAATCCTGGTTCCTGGAAAAAAACGCATCTTCAACTCTTCAAGCTGAAGAAAGATGGCACGTTGTGTGGTCTCAAGCATGGTCGATCTCCTGTCGGGGGTGATGTGTCTGGTAAGGTTTCTTTACTAATCAGTGCATTGTTTAGCCGACATTGATATGTGCAGCGTAGAGGGTTTCAGGGTGTCTGAAAAATCCGGCGATTTTTTCTGGTACACGCTGTAATGATCGCATGAAATGGCGTACA
>PDZV01000033.1 GCA_002753135.1 Magnetococcales bacterium WMHbinv6
GCCCCTGGTAATGGGTCTGCGCTGGCCCCGCCCGCTGTTGCGCCAACGCATCACCGAACGGCTGCACGCCCGCCTGCAAGCCGGCCTGCTGCAAGAGGTCGAGCGTTTGCTGGCCGACGGCGTGCCCCTGGAACGTCTCGCCGCCTACGGCCTGGAATACCGCTTCGCCTGCCGCCACCTGCAAGGCGAACTGGATGATCAGGCCTTCGTCACCGGCCTCAACCACGCCATCCACCAATTTGCCAAACGCCAGGAGACCTGGTTCCGCCATATGGAACGCTGCGGGGTGGTGATTCATTGGCTGGAGGCGGAGGGGGAACCGTTGCAGGAGGGGGAAAGATTTTTGTTGCAAAAAATCTCCAACCAGTAACCCTCAAGGCCAAGTCAGCCAGGCCCTGACCATCACCACCACTCCCGCCGCTCCGGCGACGGTGAGGATGAGGAGGCGGAGGAGTTGGCGGCGTTGGTCGAGCCAGGGGTTGACGTGGCGGGCGAGGAGGAAGCCGGCGAGGACCGGGGGGATCAGGGCCAGACCGGCAGAGAGTTCCGGCCAGCCCATGCGCTCGATCAGGGCCAGCGAGGCCATGGTCAGCAGGCCGGTGAGGGAAAAAAAGAGGGCCAGAGTGTGGCGAAACCATGCACCGGGCAGATTCTGTAACACCAGGGCCACCGGCGGGCCGCTCATGGTGGTGGTCACCGCCATCACCGCAGCACAGACCCCGGCGGGAAAAAGAGTGGCAGGGATAACCGGCGGATGGTGACCGCTGGCGGAAAGGGCCACCGCAGTCAACACCAACAGACCGAACAAAATGGCCATCGGATGGGGAGCCAGATGCTGCATCAACTGCGCCCCGATCCACAAACCGGGCAACACCCCGGCAATCATCCAAAAAATGGCATCCAGCCGCACCCAGCGCCAACCGCGCACCGACATGGTGATGGTCAGGCTGAAGGAGGCAACCAGCAACGGACCAGGCAACAGTTGCGGAAACCAGATCATCAAGATCGGTGCGGCAAACAGACCAAAACCAAAACCGATACTGGCCTGTACCACCGTGGCGACAAACACCAGCAGATAAATCAGCAACCAGTGCCACCACAACAGCCCATCACCTGCCATTATTCCTTCCACGCTTCCTGCTCTCCTCCTGCCAACCGACACCCTCTGCCCAGAGCGGCAACCGTGCGACCCATTTGCCTGACTGCGACTGCTATTTATGGGCATTGATCCGGCTTTTTTGCTTTTCAAGCCCTCGCTGCATGCTGTATGCTAACGCCGTAAAATCGTTTCGTTCAATATTGGCCCGCTTCAGGCCGGTCGGTATTGGTCATACCCACTCCCATTTGAATAGGGGTTTTTTTGTCATGTGCGATCATCCGTTATCCCGGCGTACCCTGCTCACCGGCATGGTGGCCGGTATGGGTGCTTTGGTCCTGCCGAAATTGCCGTGGGCCAGCGGCGCCGCGCAACCGAGCATGACGCCGGATCAGGCGCTGCAACTGCTCAAAGAGGGGCACGCCCGCTTTATGGCTGGCAAAACGGAACGTCCCAACCTGACCCCGCAACGCATTGCCGAAACCTTCAGCAAAGGGCAACACCCCTTTGTTACCATCATCTCCTGCTCCGACTCCCGCGTGCCGGTCGAACATATTTTTGATCGGGGCATCGGTGATCTGTTCGTGATCCGTGTCGCTGGCAACGTGGCCGATACCGACGAAATCGGCACCACCGAATATGGTGCCGGCCACCTGATGACCCCGCTGGTCCTGGTGCTGGGTCATACCAAATGCGGCGCGGTGACCGCCGTGGTCAAAGGCGATCAGGTCGGCGGCAGCATTCCGCAACTGGTGGATAACATCGTCCCCGCTGCCGAACGGGCCAAAGCCAAAGGATTGACCGGCGATGCCCTGATTCTGGATGCCATTCGGGAAAATGTCCAGCAGTCGATCAACGACCTGCTCACCCGCAGCCAGGAACTGAGCCATCTGCAGCATGCCGGTACCGTCAAGGTGATCGGTGCCCTCTACCGTATCGAAGACGGTGCCATCGAGTGGCTGTAAAAACAGTCGTACACCGGGCCGGGCCAGTGCGGACGGTCCGGTGCTTTTTTTGAATTCACGAAAGATCTTCGGGTATCCTTTCCCGGAGGGGTCAGTTGGGGAGCAGAGGCATGATCAGGGCGGATAAAGAACAAATCGCCATTGGCAGTCAGTTGCAGAGCTATCGTATCGATGGCGTACTGGGTCAGGGAGGTTTCGGGATCACCTACCGGGGTGTGGACATTTCCGACAACCGGGCTGTGGCCATCAAAGAATATTTCCCCCGCTCGATGGCCATCCGCGACCCGGACGGCTCGGTTCATCCGAAAAGCGACGGCGAAGAGGATAAACGGATGTTCGCCTGGGGGCTGGAACGGTTCCGCAAAGAGATTCTCACCCTGGCCAAATTTACCCACGATAATATTGTGCCGATTCTCTATTTCTTTGAGACCCTGGGCACCGTCTACATGGTGATGCCTTTCGTCGAAGGGGACAGCCTGAAGGCGCATGTGAAAAAAAATCGCGGCATGAGCGAAGAAAAGCTGCTCAACATTGTCGTGCCCCTGCTCGGCGGGCTGGAGGTGATGCACAAGGTCGGCTTTCTGCATCGGGACATCAAGCCGGATAATATTTTTATCCAGCACCACAACAATCAGCCACTGCTGCTCGACTTCGGTGCCACCCGGCAGGCCATGGGTGTTGACAAAAACGCCGCCATGACCGTGGTGATGACCCCCGAATATGCCCCCATGGAACAAGGACACGCCGACGCCAGCAAACAAGGGCCGTGGACCGATATTTTTTCCATGGGCGCGGTAATGTACTGGGCGGTGACCGAAATCAAACCCATCTCTGCCAACATGCGTGCCACCGCCATGTTGAGCCAGGAGCCGGATCCTCTGCCGCCGGTGGCCCAGGTCGCCAAGGGACAATATTCGGAGCGGGTACTCAAAGCCATCGACCACGCCATCCGCATTGCCGCCAACGATCGGCCACAAACCATTGCCGATTGGCGTGACGAAATGCTTGGCACGCAAGGACTCTCCCCCTCGATGCGCAATCTGAGTGGCCGGGTGGCGCAAATGGCCGGTCGCCGGCCTCTGCCGACCATCGATCGGGCCAGCCTGCGCAGCGCCGTCCCACCACCGCCCCGGGCCAGCGAAGCCCCTGCCGCCGTCCCGGAAGCCACACCCGCCCCGACAGAAGCGGCACCCCCCCCCGAAAACAGCTCGGCCAGCGTAGTGCAACCATCGGTGGTCACCCCCGCCGGGCGTGGCATACCCTTGCAGCGTCCGGCTTTTGCCACCCGTGGCGTCGCCCCGACGACTGCCGGTGGTGCGCCGTTGCGTCCGCCCTTGATGGCCAATCGCCAACCGCTCGGCAACCGCAACGAAGCGGAAGAGGCCCCGACGAATACCACCGCCACCCCGACCATCGCCCCCGGCCCGCAAGCCGCTCCGGCAGCCCAGAATGATCGTTTTGTCGACAACAACGACGGCACTGTCATCGATCGCAAATATCGCTTGATGGGGCTGAAAAATGTCAAATGTTTCGGTCGCAAATCCTGGTCGGAGGCCCTCTCGGCGGTGCGTGATCTGGCCAGCGGTGCCTGTGGTCTCGCCGACGGTTCGCACAGCGGCGACTGGCGCTTGCCCACCAAAGATGAGCTGCCCATTCTGGCCGAATGGAAAGAGAGCGGTGCCTTTCCCGGTGTACCGCCTTTTGATGATTTCTGGTCACGGGATGTCAACCCGGACAATACCGCCAACGCCTGGTTTGTCGGAATCGATTCCGGCAAGGTCGATCAAGGAGCCAAATGGATCGAAAACCGTTTCTGGCCCGTACGCACCTTCCGTCGTTAAGCCGGGTGCCTCTCTCTTTGCCTTCTCTCTCCCGCCGCGTCAAGGGCTGCGGGAGAGGAGGGTTGCGCCTGGCGCTGCTGCTCCTCGCTGCCGGTGGCGCGTTTGCCGAAGAGAACGACCCCTTTCCGGTCAAAATTACCGCCAACCTGCCTTATGTCGATCTGCCGCAGATTCATCACGGCAAGGATGTGCGGCTGCAACGGGATCAAAATGCCGACAGCGTACTGGATTTTGATTTTTCCTACACCTCGCGCAAATGTCCCCCCTTCTGCATCCAGCCGATGACCCTCAGTCCCGGAGTGGAGACCATCGGCGAGTTGGAAGTGATCGATACCATCAAACGGATTGCCCAAAAAGATAAATCCGTGCTGCTGATCGACTCGCGCACCGACGAATGGCTGAAAAAGGGGATGATTCCCGGGGCCATCTCCATCCCCTGGACCAAGTTGCACCACAAACATACCGACAAGGAGACCTTGACCGATATTTTGGAAATGCAGTTCGGGGTGGTCAAGGAGGATGGTCTGCTCAGTTTCCAGTATGCCAAGACGCTGGTTTTTTATTGCAACGGCAACTGGTGCGGCCAATCGCCCACCTCCATCCGTTCGCTGCTGCTGTTGGGCTATCCGCCACACAAGCTGAAATGGTATCGCGACGGCATGCAGGGGTGGATGATGTTGGCGCTGACCACCGTCACCCCGGTCGAACACCCGGCCAAAAGCACCGACAAAGCGGCTGAAGCACAGGCCGTCGCTCCCTCCTCCGAACCCCGGCCATGAGAGGCGCAACCATGTGGCGTCATACCCGTTTGATCTATCCGGTAACCCTCTTTCTGCTGCTGGCGGTGACTGCCACGCTGAGTATTGGTTATGCGATCAATTTTGCCATTCTGGAGGATGTGCTGCAGGAGAGAATGGCCCATCAGGCGCAACAGATTGGCCGCGATGTGCAACAGGCCCTGGAACAAAAGGTGCAGCGGCTGGAACGATTCCGCACCTCCTGGCTGGATAATGCACGCTGGAGCAGCGATGCGCAAAACGATGCCCGTCTGATCGGGCAACGGATGGAGGAGTCGGCGCAGAGCCGCTGGCAGCAGCTGGTGGATTTTTTTCCATTCTGGGGGGTGGATTTTATCCTGCTGCTGGATGGCGGCGGCCAAATCAGCCAGAGCATCCCCGCCGAGCGCCAGCTGGCGCTGCCGGTGCGGCCAGATATTCTCAACAAGGTGCATGCACAAAACGACAACAACAGCGCCGTCTGGCATTTGGGGCAAGTCGGCGGCGAGTGGCAGATCATGTTTCTGATCGCCATTCCGCCAGAACAGCCGGGTGCTGCCCGGCAAACCCTGCTCTTTGGTCTGGCCCTGCATAAAGTGGTCAACGCCCTGCTGCATGAAAATCCGCAACGCCCCTTTCTGCTTGCCGACAGCCATGGTCTGGCCGCTGGCGACCAGACCATTCTCAAAGAGACGCCGTTGCAGGCGGCGCAAGCGGCGGCGGTGATCGGCAACAAAATGCCACACCTGGCCTTTGACAGCGATTTGCCCACCAACCTCTATTACACGCCGATCCCCTTTTTGGATCAAACGCTGGCCCTGGTGATTCCCGTGGCCCTGGATGAGGTGCGTCAGGCGCTGAGCAACAGTCGTCAGCGCTTGTTTGCCTCTTTTGCTCTGATCGTGCTGCTGTTATTGGGTTTGGGGCTGTTGATGGAACATCTGCTGCTGCGCCCGTTGCGCCGTCTGCGCGAAAAGGCGGCCACCATGGTCAGCGCCTGCTCCCGTCAGGAACAGGCGTTGTATCTCAACCCGCAGGAGCATGGCAACGAAATTGTCCTGCTGGAGCGGGCCATGGAAGAGGCCTCGATCAAACTCTACGCCCACGTAGCCCATCTGGTGGACAGCAAATGTCTGCTTGAGGCCTTTGCCCTCAAGGATCCGGTGACTGCCCTGGGCAACCGGCGCATGCTCGATGAATTTTTGGGCATGACCATCGGCTCCTGCCGCCGCAAACAGCGCCGGGTGGCGGTGTTGTTGATCGGTCTGGAGGCAGCCTCGCTGCCGATGCCAGAGCAGGACGATCAGATTGCCCGCGAACTGGCCATCCGTCTCTGCCGACAAATGCGCGGTGAAGATTTGGCCTTCCGCATCGAACACAACGAATTTGTCACCTATTTTCCCGAATGTGGCGACGAAGAGCAGGTATTGGCGCTGGTTTTTCGCCTGCATCGGGCTCTGGCGCAACCCTTTACCCTGGAAAACGGTACAGCGGTTGCGGTAGAAATTGCCATCGGCATCGCCCTCTTTCCAGAAGCAGGCAACAACGAAAACGAGCTGCTGCACCACGCCCGTCTGGCCCTGCAGAGCGCCCGACAGGCCAAAGAGCCACCCTTCGCCCTCTACAACCACCCGGAGATGACGCAGCGGGAGGCGGCTTCCTAAGCCTGTTGCGCGGGCAGCGGTGCTACCGCCCACAGACCCCCCACCACTATCAGGTTCGCCAGACGAGTAGAACCTTTGGTCGAAAACTGTCACTCCGGGGCCAGCACCTCCCGTTTGCCGGCACCGTTGGGGGGGGTGATCAGCCCTTCGGCCTCCATCTGCTCGACCATGCGGGCTGCCCGGTTGTAGCCGATTTTGAAAATACGCTGAATCATGCTGGTACTCACCTTGCGCTCGCGCAGGACAATCCGCACCGCCTGATCGTATAACTCATCCTGCTCATCACCACCCGCACCACCGGCAAAGCCGCCGTCGTCGTCGCCGTCACCATCACTGCGCAGAATCAAGACCGATTGATCATAATCCGGCTTGCCGGTGGCACGAAGATATTTGACCAGATCATGCACCTCTTTGTCGGAGACGAAGGGGGCATGAATGCGCTGCAAATGCGAAGTGCCCGGCGGCAAAAAGAGACCATCGCCCATGCCCAGCAGACGATCCGCCCCCATGGCATCGAGAATGGTGCGCGAATCAATCTTTGAGGAGACCTGAAAGGCCAGACGGGTGGGAAAGTTGGCCTTGATCAGGCCGGTGATCACATCCACCGAAGGACGCTGGGTTGCCAACACCAAATGCAAACCAGCCGCCCGCGCCATCTGCGCCAGACGGGCAATGGCCGGTTCCACCTCCTTGCCGACCTGAATCATCAAATCGGCCAACTCGTCGATCACGATGACAATCAACGGCTTGGTATCCAAGGGAATCGGCTCTTCCTGCTCCACCGGTCGCCCGGTCTCTGGATCGATGCCGATCTTGACCCGACGCATCGGCTGTTCATCTTGTTCAATACACTGCAAAATCCGCTCGTTGTAGCCGCTTAGGTTGCGCACCCCCAACTCGGACATCAGACGATAGCGGTTTTCCATCTCGCCCACTGCCCACTTCAACAGATTGGCCGCCTTGCCCACATCGGTCACCACCGGGGCCAACAAATGCGGAATGCCTTCATAAATCGACAACTCCAACATTTTCGGGTCGACCATCAAGAAGCGTACCTGCTTGGGTGTGGCACTAAACAGAATTGAGCAGATCATCGCGTTGACCGCCACCGATTTGCCCGAGCCGGTGGTACCCGCCACCAGCAAATGGGGCATTTTGGCCAAATTGCCGGAGACCGGATTGCCAAAAATGTCTGAACCCAAGGCCACCGCCAACGGACTGCCCATGCGCCGGAAGTTTTCCGAGGAGAGAATCTCCTTCAAATAGACCGTCTGCCGCACCTCGTTGGGAATTTCGATGCCGATCACCGTCTTGCCCGGCACATTGCCCACCACACGCACCGACGATACCGAAATGGAGCGGGCCAAATCGTCCGACAAACCCATCACTTTGGCCGCCCGCACCCCCGGGGCCAAATCCAACTCAAAGGTGGTCACCACCGGACCAGGCAGCACATCGACAATCTGCCCCTTGATCTTGAAATCGGCCAGCTTCTGCTCCAGGGTACGGGCAATCTGCTGCAACGTCTCTCGTGTCGGCCCCCCCTGCCGCCGTGGACCCGGATCGACCAGCATACTCAATGGCGGCAACACTGGCTCTGCCGACTCAATCTCCTCCTCTTCTGCCTGGATCGTGTCAATCTCACGGATCAACGCCTGCCGATCGACGGCAGGGGCCGGAAAAGCGACAAAATCGCTCATATCCGCCACCGTGCTGCGACGAACCGGCACCTCTTCCTCCGCCTCCTCTGCCTCCTCTGCCTCCTCTTCCAACCAGATCGGCACCGTTTCTTCGGCACGACTGGCAGAGAGCGGGGCTTTGGCCGGTGTCTCCGGCCACACCTCGACGGCAATGGGCGGACGGAGCGGTGTTGGCACCACCTCCTCCCGGCGCTCTGCCGACAGCTTCGGCGGCGGCACAATCGCCTCCGCCATCAAGCGGGGCTCTGGCGGCAACGGCGGCTCTTCCTCGGTCAAATCGGCCTCTGGAAGCAGCGGCGGTTCCTCCTCATGCAAACGGGGCTCTGGAGCCAGCGATGGCTCTTCCTCCACCAAGCGGGCTGCTGCACGCACCGAACTGCTGTCGGTGGCGAAGATCGCCTGTGCGTGCGTTTCTGCGTTTAGGCGGGGCTCTAAAGCCAGCGGTGGCTCTTCCTCCATCAAGCGGCCTGCTGTCGGTGGGGCGGCGTTCTCCTGCGCCATCCAGGGAGCAGACGGTGCCTCTTCCTCGGTCATGCGGGGTTCTGCACCCGGCAGTGGTTCTGCCTGCACCATGCGAGGGGCGGGCGATGGCTCTTCTTCGGTCAAGCGGGGCTCGTGGCGCAGCGTGGCCCCTTCCGGCAGAGGGTGAGCCGACGGCGGTACCGCCGCCTCTGCCACTCTCTCCAGCACTGGCAACGGCATCTTCTCCCCGCCCGTGGCGCGGATCGTCGCCATCGGGGCCAATGGCTCTGTCACTTCCGACGCCTGTGTGGCCCCCTTTTCCTGGCCGTTGGCCGCCAGAACCGCCCGACTCAAGATTGACAGCTTGCTCTTGCCACGGGGCGGAGCAGGCGGTGCTTCGCTCACCATGGGTTCGACCAACGGCGGGGCCTGATTCTTCGCCGTCTGACCGGCATAAAATTCCGGTTCTGCGCCGCTGCCCCCGTCCGTCATGCCATCCTTGCTGCCCTTGCGCAACAGAGCGCTGTGCCACTCCCCCAGACGATCACGACACACCTGCCACGCCTGACGCAAACGCTGCTCCGTCGTCTCCATCCCCTGGCGCAACTGGGCCAGCACCTGTGGACGCATCCGTTTCCAGCGACTGTGCCGCACCGCCATCGGTCCTGATACCACCTCGCCCGTTTGGCCGGATAATTTTTTTTCTCGCCTCATCTCTTCGCTTTCCACTTCCGCCTGCTGCTCGTGATGGTGTACTGCCATCTCTTGCCGTTCTGCCGTCTCCGCCTGCTCCTCCTGCCGGGCCGCCTTTTTGCGGCTGACCGGCGCGGGCAGCGGGGACGGTTCAAACTCCGGCTCGACCATCACCGCTGGCGTCATCTCCCGTTCAGCCTGGCGCAGCGCCTGCCAGCCTTGCCATCGGCGCTGCACTCCCTGCAAACTGTCCAATAACGAAAAACGGGCCACCACCATCAAACTGATCAAAATCAGCGGCAGCAACAGTACCATTACCCCGGCAGGTCCCAACCAGCGCCGCAACAGATCGGCGCCCATCGCCCCGAGAACACCCCCGGCACCGTTGGGCAACCCGCCAGGAACGCCCTTTTCCCACAGCAAAGCCGCCAATACCGCACTCGCCAGCACCAGCACCAGCATGGCCACAACACGCTCCCAAAACAACCCGGTCGCATTGCGAAACAACAAAAAGCCCATCATGCCACAAAGAATCACAACCCCCAACGCCGCATACCCCAAACTTTGCAACAGAGCGTCGGAAACCGTGGCACCCAGCAGACCAGCCGCATTATGGACCACCGCACCACCGGTCTGGTTCCAGGAGGGATCGTCTGGATGAAAGGACAAAAGAGTCAACAGAATAAAAATGGCAACCGCGATCAAGGCAATCCCCAGCCCCTCCAGCAAAATCTGTCTGGACCAGGAGACCGCCGGAATTTTTTTCTCGCTCTGTTTCCCGCGTACAGCCATCGGCTTACATCTCCATCACCAGGGGAATCACCGCCGGTCGCCGTCCCAAACGCCGTTTGAAAAAACGGCGCAAGGCCCGCTGCGCCACCTCCCGGTGCCCGGCCCCCTCCTCATCGGCAAAATCCAACGCCTTCGGCCCCATCGCCAACGCCTTTTCTACCGTATCCTTGGCTTCGGAAAGCAACTCCTGGTTGCTCTCTTCGTCGATCACGCCACGGGTCAGCAACTCCGGGCGTTGCAAAATGGCATTGCTCACCTTGTCCACCACCAGCACCACCACCACCAGACCATCCTCCGCCAGATGACGCCGGTCACGCAAGACAATTCCTTCCACATCGCCGACCCCCTTGCCGTCGACAAATACCCGGCCATGCGGCACCTTTTCCATGATGCGCAGCGACTCCCGGTCCAAGAGGGCAAAATCGCCGTTCTCCAACATCACGCTGCGTTCCGGGGCCACCCCCAGTTGCACAGCCAACTGACAATGGCTGCGCAAATGGCGGGTTTCGCCATGAATGGGAACAAAAAAACGTGGCCGGGTCAAGGCCAGCATCAACTTTAAATCCTCCCGAGGGGCATGGCCGGAAACATGCACCTCCGGCTGATTTTTTTCATGCACCACCTGCACCCCCTGGCGGACAAAATGGTTGATCAAGGTCCAGATGGTCCGCTCGTTGCCCGGTATAAATTTGGAGGATAACACCACCATATCCCCCTCGCGCAGAACAATCTCCCGATGATCGCCGGAGGCGATGCGCACCAGCGAAGAGTTGGTCTCCCCCTGGCTGCCGGTGGAGATCACCAGCAACTCTTCGCGGGCAAAGCGCCCCATCTCACGCAAATCCACCAGAGATTCCGCCGGGATGGTCAGATAGCCTAAACTGCGCGCCACCGCCACATTGGCCACCATCGACCGCCCGTTCAACACCACCTTGCGCCCGACCCGTATGCCGGCATCGATAATTTGCTGAATCCGCTCAATGTTGGAGGAAAAAGTGGCCACCACCAGCAACCCCCTGGCGGTGGGAAAAATTTTATCAAACACCGGGGCCAACGCCTGCTCGGAGATGGTCACCCCCGGACGGTTGATGTTGGTCGAATCGGAGAGCAGCGCCAAAACCCCCTGTTCGCCCAAATTGGCCAAGGAGTGCAGATCGGTCGCCCGCCCGCCAATCGGGGTATGGTCAATTTTGAAATCACCGGTATGCAGAATGGTCCCCAGGGGGGTGGTGATCGCCACCGCCGCACTGTCGACAATCGAATGGGTCACCTGAATAAAACGGATGGAAAACGGCCCCAATTGAAAAGCCTGCCGATAGTTGACCTGCACACACTGCACCCGGTTGAGCAGATCATGCTCACGGAATTTGCCTTTCAACAACCCCAAGGTCATCGCCGTACCATAGACCGGCCCCTGCAGAGTGGGCCAGATGTAGGGCAGCGCCCCGATATGATCTTCGTGGCCGTGCGTCATGACAAAGCCGACGATACGTTCTCGATTTTCTGCCAAAAATCGGGTATCGGGAATGATCAGGTCCACCCCCGGCGTATCGGGATCGGGAAAGGCCAGCCCACAATCCACCACCAGCAACTTGCCGGCATAGCCATAGACCATCAGGTTCATACCGATCTCCCCCAAACCGCCCAGGGGGATGATCTCCAACGCCATCGCAGGGGATTCGCTCAATCGTCTGTCCTAGCTTCTTCTTCGGACCGGGACCGTTTTTGTTCAATACGGCGTCCGAGCAGGATGGAAATTTCATACATTGCCATCATCGGCAACGCCAAAAAAATCTGGCTGAAAGGATCCGGCGGGGTCAAAATGGCCGCCACCACAAACACCGCCACAATGCTGTAACGACGTTTTTCGACCAGCCATGCCGTCGAAACAATTTCCGCCTTGATCAACAGCAACAGCCCCAGCGGCAACTCTGCCACCAGGCCAAAGGCAAAAATCAGGGTGATCACCAGGCTTAAATAGGAGGAAATAGAGGGCAGCGCCTCAATCGTCGGCGTGGCAAAACCGAGAAAAAATTGAAACGCCAACGGAAAGACATATTCATACGCCAAGCCGCCCCCGAGAAAAAAAAGAACCGGCGTCAAAACCAAAAAGGGCAGAAAAGCCTTCCGTTCATCCTCATACAATCCCGGAGCCACAAAACGCCAGAATTGGGTCAAAATGACCGGCACCGCCAAAAAAAGTCCTGCAAAAAAGGCCACCTTCATGTAGGTGAAAAAGGCCTCATGCAGTCCGGTATAGATCATCCGCGCATCCGGCCCGAGAATTTTCCGCAACGGACGCACCAAAAATTCAAAAATCGGCTCGGAAAAAATATAACAGACAAAAAAACCAACCAGTATCGCCAGCACCGAAATCAACAAGCGGTTACGCAACTCGATCAGGTGTTCCAGCAAAGGCATTTTGCCATCCGGGCTATCCATATCACTACCACTCTCAAACGGTCGTTGCCGACGGTGCCGTCGTCACCGCCGGTGCAGGAACCGCCAACCCGCCATCGACAGCAGGCAACCCTTGCCCCGCCGCTTCGCCTTCTGGCGGGAGAAGCACCGCTTCTGTACCCGGCGGAGGGGTATCCGCAGGCCCCAAGTCGATGGCCTCCCTCTCCATCACCGGTGATGACGACGGCGAGTCGAAAGCATGGTTGTCGGCAGGCGGTTCGTAGCTTTTGCTGCTCTGCCGCACCCGCGCATCAAACTCTTCCATATGGATCGCCTCGCGCACCTCAGTGAGCAGGCGTTGCATCTGGCGAATAAAACGGGCCACCCCCTGCGCCACCTCCGGCAATTTTTCCGGTCCGATCGCCAGCAGCCCCACAATCATGATCACAACCAGTTCAGCCCACCCCATATCCAGCATGGCTCTTCATCCTGTAACGATGGCCAATGGGCAATCAGCCGTTTTTCTTGACCTCACCTTCGATGGTGGGCCGAGGCGTTGGTTGCGGTTCCACCGCCGTCTCCTGCTCTTTCGGGTCATTGAGCGCCTCTTTGAAACTTTTCACCCCCCGTCCCAAATCACGCATCACATTGGGAAGCTTGCCGGCACCAAAGACGACCAATACGATCAACAGGACGATAATCCAGTGCCATCCTGAAAAAATTCCCATGACCTTCCACTCCTTTTCGCTAGATAAACCAGAACATTTTAACCATGTTGGCCAGGGCATACTACAACATGGTGCGTTTCTGCGCCAGTGCCGCCAAACAAGGCGGGCCGATTCCTCCCTAGGGGGGCGACAGGCGACCGCGCGCCTCGCGCAGGGCATTTTCCACCGTGGCCCGCCCCTCTGAACCTGCGCTCAATAAAGGCAGCAAACGCTGCCACAACGCCACCGCCCGGGCATAATCACCTGCCCGCGCCGACAAAGCGCCCACCAACCATAACGCATCCATCTGATTGGCGTCGCGGCGCAACACCCCTTCCAACAAGGCCAACCCCTGCCCCATCTGCTCCTCGACACCACTTTGCACCAACAACTCCGCCAACCCCACCGCCGCCTCGTTATGCTCCGGCTGCCGGCTCAACACATGGCGATAGGAACGGATGGCCCCCGCCTCATCCTCCAGGGTGGCCTGACTGCGGGCCAACTGCAACCAACCGGCAATATTATCCGGCTCCTTTGTCAACCGTTCCGCCAACCGTGCCACCGCCTGATGCAACGTCCCCTGATCCGGCATCGTGTTCACCGTATTGGCCGCCAGTGGACCACTCAATCCAGGTGGTCGCCCCAAAGCCAGATAAAGCAGCACGGCCGCAACCACCAGCACCGCCGCCAGCACCGCCGCCAACCCCATCGCCGCCGCAGGGCGCTCGGCCACACCCGCTCCCGGCGCACTCCCGGCAGGCGGCATCCGGTCCAGACGGGCCATCACCTCCGCCAACTCCCCCTGCAGGGCAGCCTGCACCGCTCCCTCCTCGGCATCGCCCGCCCCCTCCAACTGCCACTCTTTCCATTGCCGCAGCAGCCGCTCTTTTTGCCGGGTCAGTTCGACCACCGGATCTTCTTCCACCCCCGCCGGCACCGGTCGGTTACCGCTCCGGCTGAAAACCGGCAAAAAAACCCAAAATACCGTCAACAACAATAACGACACAAAAATACCCGCTCCAACCATGCTTTCACCCACCCTTGCCGCAACCAGTCAAATGGAAAACCCCTCTCCCTGAAATGAAGAGGGGCCTCCGATCCCTCATCCTACCCCGCCACCCGACAGGCGTCAACGGCCACCCCCACAAACCCGGTACGGTCAGTGGGTCGTCTTGTCAAACACCTCCTCCAGCCGTGACACGACGTAGACCTTTCTGCTCCACGACAACAGCTGCTCCGGCCCCGCCTGCGTCAGTCGGTCATGCACCCAATCCGGTATCTCGGCAAAACGATCCCGTAACAGATTGAGCAGAATTCCCTCCATTCCTTCCAGTCGTCCCTCGCTGCGGCCTTCCTGTCGGCCTTCCTGTCGGCCCTCCTGGAATCCTTGCTGGTGCGACTCCTGGCGCACCAGCTGCAGCCATTCCGGCTTACCTTGTGACAGAATCTCTTGAGCAAATCGGGAAATCATACGCTCCTCCTCCATCGGTTCAACCCGTTGAATCACCTCTCTGATCTGATTATCTTCCAGCAGCGCAAAAGTTGCCACCATGTAATAAAGCACCGGAACCAACAATTCGGGCGCTTCGGCCAAGGCTTCCATCAAACTGCCCAGGGCCTGGATCTGCTCCTCTGGATGCCGGGTGCCATATTTCAGAGCCATCAAGCCTGCCCGCAGGCGGGCCTGCTGCGACAACGCACGGTCCGGAATGGGCCCCAATTCGACAACCGTGAAGGGAAAATTGAGCAAAAATGGCCGCAAAGCCTCTTCCGCATCCAGCAGCGCCACCAGTTGCCGTTCCGTTCGCCATGGCGGCAGATCGTGGTAGACGACCAGGGGAATAACCGCAGGCAACTGTTGCCACTGCGCCTCCCTTTGCACCTCTCGCTCCATAATCCCGACGATACCGCGCAACAATTGCCAGGCAACCCGGCGGTCTGGATGACTTTTATGTTCGATCAAGGTATAGACATAAGCCGGTTTGCCACTCTGCGTTGCCAGACGAAAGAGCCGATCCGCATAACAGCTGCGCAGATCTTCCGTCAAAAAACTCCCTTCCACCAACTCCGGCGGCGCATCGGCCAGCAGCGCGACGATAGCCGGGGGTAAATTTTCCCGCAACAGCGCCCCCGCACTCTCCGGGTAAGAGAGCAAGGCCTTGAATAAACGGTCGTGCGGTTGGTGCAGTGTGTTCATGGCAGCAGGGTAACAAAAGCAACTGCTGCTGTCATGTGCTATTCCTTGCTGTTACCGACAAGGGCACAGCCGGACGATCCTTTGAGAAAAAAGGAGAAAAAACTGTACAAGGAAGGGGACTTGCCACTATAATGGAGATTTGTCTCACTGCAAATTTATTGCCCGTTTCGTCATTTCAGGAAGGATTGTCGTCATGTCAAAATCCGGTCGTGGCCGCTCCAACTCCGCCCGTTCGCAGGCCTCTGCTCGGTCGGCACTGCCAGCCAATACCGTCGCCGCCGCCATTCAGGAGGGGCTGCAACTGCATCAGGCCGGGCAACTGCCCGCGGCGGAAGCCGTCTACAAGCGCATTCTGCAACAGGTTCCCAATCTGCCAGAGGCGCTGCATCTGCTTGGCTTTCTGCACCACCAGCGCGGTGAAAATCAACAGGCCGCCGAGCTGATCGGCAAGGCGGTGGCCCAGCAGGGCAACAATCCGACCTTTCTCAACAACTACGGTATCGTACTGACCGCCCTGGGCCAAACCGATCAGGCCATCGCCGCCTATCGCCAGGCCATCGCCGCGCAACCTGATTTTTATATGGCTCTGGGCAATCTGGGTGGCATGCTGGCCGAACGCAACCAGCTCGACGAAGCCATCCTTTGCTACCAGAAAGCGCTGGCCGCCAAACCGGACAGCTGCGAAATTCTCAACAGCCTGGGCAACGCCCTGGTGCGCAGCCACAACCATGAGGCCGCCATCGCCGCCTACCAACGGGTGCTGCAACAACAACCCAACTATGCCGACGCCTATAACGGTCTGGCCACTGTGATGCGCGAACAGGGCAAGCTGGAACAATCCATCGCCTACTACCAACAAGGTCTGGCCCTGCAACCCAACCATTACGGTCTCTACAACGGTTTGGGCTCCACCCTGCTGGTGCAGGGCAAACCGCTGGAGGCCATCGCCGCCTACCAGCAGGCCATCGCCCTCTATCCGGACCAGCCCAATGCCTACCATAACGTCGGCAACGTGATGCGCGATCTGGGTCGACTGGAGGAGGCGATCAACTATCTGCAAAAAGCCCTCTCACTCAACCAGAACCTTTACCAAACTTACAACAGCTTGGGCAACGTCTATCAGGAGCAGGGCAATCTGGAACAGGCGATCAGCTGTTACCAGAAATCGCTGGCCATCTACCCCAACGATACCGACACCCTCAGCAATCTGGGTCTGATTTTGACCGACATCAACCGCTGGGATGACTCTCTGGCCTGCTATTACAAAGCGGCCACCATCGCCCCGGACAAGGTGACCCTGCATTGCGACGTCCTCAACCAACTGCTGCATCTGGCCGAATGGGCGGAAATTCCCATCCGTTATCAGCACATGATGCAGGTGTTTCGCAGCGGTCGGGGTGAGGCCAGCCCCTTCGTCATGCTGGCCCTGCCCGCCACGGCCCAGGAACAAAAAGAGAATGCCGAGCGCTACATGCGCAACAAATATCCGGCCCGCGCCAATCTTGCCGCCGAGCGCCCGGCCCGGGCCACGGATCGGATCAAGGTGGGCTATTTTTCCTCCGATTTTCAGAACCATCCGGTGGCCTATCTCACCGCCGAACTCTTCGAGCTGCACGATCGCAGCCGTTTTGAAATCTATGCCTACTCTTTTGGTCCCGATGATGGCCGGGAGATGCGCCGCCGCATCATGGCCTCGGCTGACCATTTTATCGATCTGCGCCCGCTCACCCATCACGCCTCGGCGCAGCGCATTGTCGATGATGGCATCCATATCCTGATCGATCTCAACGGCTTCACCAAGCATGCCCGCCTGCAGGTGCTGGCCATGCACCCGGCACCGTTGCAGCTGACCTGGCTGGGCTATCTGGGCACCCTGGGGGCACCGTTTATCGATTATCTGCTCAGCGACCATTTTATCACCCCGCCGGGCAGCGAAAACGATTACACGGAAAAACTGCTGCGCCTGCCGGAATGTTTTCAACCCAACGACCGGCAACGCAACATCAGCGAGACACCAACCCGGCAACAACGGGGATTGCCGGAGAAGGGCTTTCTTTTTGCCAGCTTCAACAAAGTCTACAAAATCAATCCCGACATTTTCTCGGTATGGATGAACATTTTGCGCCGCACCCCCGATTCTCTGCTCTGGCTGGTGGCGGAAAATCAGCGAGTGGAAAGCAATCTGCGCCGCGAGGCGGCGGCACGCGGGGTGGATCCGGCCCGCATCTACTTTGTGCAAAAAATGGCCCTGGCCGACTATCTGGCCAACTATCGGCTGGTCGATCTGGTGTTGGACACCCACCCCTACAACTCCGGCACCACCGCCAGCAACGCTTTGTGGGCCGGTTGTCCCATGTTGACCTGTGCCGGATCCACCTATGTCTCCCGACAGGCGGGCAGCCTGTTGCGCAACGTCGGCCTGGGTGAACTGGTCACCCATTCGATGGCCGAATATGAAGAGCTGGCCGTGGCGCTCTGCCACAATCCGGGACGACTGCAGACACTGCGCCAACAGATGCAGGCGCAGCTGTTGACCTCGCCGCTGTTTGATTCGCCGCGCTTTACCCGCCATCTGGAAAGCGCCTACCAGTTGATCTGGCAACGCCATCTGCAGGGGTTGCCGCCGGACCATGTCTCTGTCCCGGCCCTGCCGCCGACTGACCAGCGGCCCGCTGCGGTTGCACCCTCGGCTGCCGTCGCGCCCCCGTCTGCCGCTGCTGCGCCTGCTGCGGTGGTCACCGCAGCCGCCCCGGCGGTTGCCCCCTCTCCCGTCGATCTGCTGCATCAGGAAATTCTGCTGCTGCAACGACAAAACCGCCTGCCGGAGGCCATCGCCAGCTGTCGGAAACTGTTGACCCTGCAGGCAGACCACGCCGAAGCGTTGCACCTGCTCGGCCATCTCCATTTTCAGCTGGGACAGATGGCGGAGGCGGCAGAATGGATCGGGCGGGCAACACAGGCCCGCCCCGATCAACCCCTGTTCTGGCAAAATTTGGGCATCATTCACTCCAACCAGGGCGAGGTGGAACAGGCGGTCGCCGCCTTCCGCCGCGTGTTGGCCCTGCAACCACAGCACCACGAAGCCCTGCACCATTTGGGCAACCTGCTGCGCATGCAAGGCAAGGTGCAGGAGGCCATCGCCTGCCTGCAACAGGCTTTGGCCATCCGACCCGATCTGTTTGAGGTCCACAACAGTCTGGGCAACCTGATGCTCTCGGTCGGACGTCCGCAAGAGGCCATTGCCTGCTATCGGCAGGCGGTCACCCTGCAGCCAAACCATCAAAATGCCTTCACCAACTTAGGCAACGTGCTGCTCGATCAGGGGCAAATTGAAGAGGCCATCGCCTGTTACCAAAAAGCCCTGGCCATTCAACCCACCCTGTGCGAGGCCCACAACGGCATGGGCAACGCCTTGAAAGAGGCGAAAAAAATTGACGAAGCCATCGCCTGTTTTCATCGTGCCATTCAGATCAATCCGAACCATGTCGCCTCATATCACAATCTGGGCGTCACCCTGCAGTTGCGTGGCGATCTGCAGGAGGCGGTCGACTGCTACCGCAAAGCCCTGGCCATTCAGCCGACTTCGCACGAAACCTATAATAATTTGGGCTCGGCCCTGGCCTCGCTGGCCCGCACCGATGAAGCCATCGCCTGTTACCACAAGGCGATTGAACTTTATCCCAACTTTTGCTCGGCCTACGGCAACATCGGTATCGCCCTGCAGCGCGACGAACGGCTGGAAGAGGCGGTAAGCTACTACCGCAAAGCTCTGGCCATCCACCCGGATGATCGGGCCTCCCTGAGTAATCTGGCCTTTGCCCTGCAGTTGATGGGTGATGTGGAGCAGTCGGTGGCCTGCTATCAGCAGGTACTCGACCGTTTTCCTGACGATCCGGAAGCACACGGCTCAGTGCTGCACCAAATGTTGCATATTTGCGACTGGCGCGACTTTCAGGGGCGTCTGGAGCGGATGATGGCCACTTTTCACGCCGGCAAGGGATCGATCAACCCATTCATTCTGCTCTCTGTGCCGACCACGCCGGAAGAGGAGCTTGAGTGTGCCGTTCTCTCTTCCGACAACAAATATGGCATTCGGCGCAACATGGCCGCCGGGCGGGTCTACGACAAAACACCGCCACGCCTGAAGATCGGCTATTTTTCTTGTGACTATCAGGATCATGCCACCACCCATCTGATGGCCGAACTCTTTGAAATTCACGACCGGCAGCGGGTGGAGACCATCGCCTACTCTTACGGGCAGGATGACGGGCAGACCATGCGGCGGCGGATTATCGCCGCCAGCGATCAGTTTGTCGATCTGCGCCTGCTCTCGCACCAGGATGCCGCGCAACGTATTCTCGACGACGGGGTACATATTCTGGTGGAGATGAAAGGGTATACCAAAGATTCCCGCCTGGAGGTGCCTGCCCTGCGTCCGGCCCCGATTCAGGTCTCCTGGCTTGGTTATCCGGGGACGGTGGGCGGTGATTTTATCGATTATGTTCTCTCCGATCCGTTTGTCACCCCACACGGCTACGAGTCGCACTTTACCGAAAAAATTGTCCGCCTGGACAGCTGCTATCAGCCCAACGACCGCAAACGGGCCATCGCCCGCACCCCGACCCGCAAAGAGTGCGGCCTGCCGGAAGAGGGGTTTGTTTTTGTCTGCTTCAACAAAAACTACAAGATCAATCCGCCTGTCTTCGACATCTGGATGCGCCTGCTCAAGCAGACACCGGGCAGCCTGCTGTGGCTGTTCGAGGCCAACCAATGGGTGGTTGACAACCTTCGTCGCGAAGCCCGCGCCCGTGGTGTGGACGATCAGCGGATCTATTTTGCCCCGAAAATGCCTGCTCCCCTGCATCTGGCCCGTTACCGGCTGGCCGATCTGGTGTTGGATACCTATCCCTACACCTCGCACACCACCGGCAGCGATGCGTTGTGGGCGGCGGCACCGATGGTTACCTATGCCGGACCCACCTTTGCCTCCCGCGTGGCGGGCAGTCTGCTCAGTTATGTGGGGCTGCCGGAGCTGGTCACCTTCAGCCTGGCCGATTATGAAGCGCTGGCTCTGGCCTTGGCCCATGATCCGCAACGGCTGGCAACGATCAAAGCCAAACTGCAGCGCAATCTGCCCAACGCACCCCTTTTCGATACCCCACGCTTTGCCCGCAGCCTGGAAAAATCCTACGAAATCATGTGGGAACGCTACCGTGCCGGTCTGGCCCCGGACCATATCGACGTGCGTGTGCCCGAGTTTCCAGCCGTGCTGATACCGCAACCGGTCCCCGGCACCGGCTATACACCGACCCCTGCCACCGCCGCCAAAGCCAGCAAACCGCTCCCGCCGACCCCACGCAGCAGCCCGGTGGCAAGCAAACCGTTCACCCCACCGCCTGCGGCGGTCGTTGCCCCCCCTGCCCCTCCGGCGCTTCCTCCGGTCAATACACCGTTGCCGGTACCACAAATGCTGGAACGGTACAACGAGGCGCTGAAAAGCAGCAACTGGGAAGAGGCTGCCCGCATGCTCGAACCGTTGGCCCAGTTAAACCCGGACAATCTGCAGGTGCAGCAACAGGCCTTCATCCTCTTCAAACGGTTGAATCATCGCGAGCCGATGTTGCGTGCCGCCAGCCGGGTATTGGCCCTCAAAGCGGACCATTTTGTCGCCCATCAAGAGCTGATCGACGATTGCCGGGCCCGTCAGGATCGCTCAGGAGAGCTGGCGTTGCGCATCGCCTGGGCCAGCCGTCACCCCAAAACGGTGCCGACCGCCTTTCATCTGCAAGAGGTCTATATGGCCTTGTGCCTGTTGTTGCTGGCCCCTTTGGACCAGGAGACCGCCCGCCGGGTGGAGGAACTGCAACAACTGACCCGCACCATTCTGGCCGATGCACCGTTGCAGGAGGGAGAAGAGCTCTACCACAGCAGCCAATTTTATCGCGCCTCCATCGAGGCGGTAGAGATGCAGGCGGTGGTCAACCCCCTGCCGGCGATGGCGGTGCAAGAGCCCCTGCCTTTTGTTTCGGCCCAAGGCAAAGAGATGACCATCCAACAGGTGCAGGCCCTGGGCAAACGGCTCAACGCCGAGTTGATCTTCTACACCGCAGCCGACGCCAACTATATCCGCCAGCATGCCCGCCGCTTTGCCGCCGCAATTTTGCGCGCCTGCGATGTGCCCTGCCTGATCCTGATCCATGTCATCGGCGGCAGCGACAATCTGCCGGCATGGAGTCGGGAGATCGGTCTGGATCACGAGCGGATCCTCTATACCGGTGACCGTTTCGATCCGGCCAGCGTGCGGGCCATCACCTGGAAAATCAACGAACCACAACCGATTCGCACCCCGCTGGTCTATTTTCAATCGGCCCGTTTTCTCCGCTTGGGTTATCTGCTGGAACAGCTGCAGCTGCCGGTGTTGGCCACCGATATCGATCAACTGCTGCAACGGGGTATTCGCGATTGGATGGATCGTTTTGCTGACCATGATGTGATTTTTTATGAGGTGTTGCGCAATCATAAAATTGCCGACCGCTTCATTGCCGGTCTGCTGCTGGTCTATCCCACGGCTGCCGGTCACCTGTTTGCCAACTTTTTCCGTTACTACATGGAGTGGGCCCTGCGTGACGCCGAACAGAAGGGCTACTGCGCCTATTTCATGGATCAGACCGCTCTGTTGCTGGCCCGTCACCATCTGCTGCACCAGCAGCAGGCCAGGCTGGGTTATTTTGATTTTTACGACATCAACGAGGATATGTACGGCAGTTACCACAACACGCCGTTCCGCTTTTTTACCCTCTATTCCGGTTTTGACATGGCATCGCTGCCGGAGGCGCTGCAGGATGCCTCGGCGCAGGTGGCCATCGCCCGTCCGCCCACCGTCGCCGAACAGTTTGCCCAAGCCAACGCCATGCGCAACCAGAACAAGCCGGAAGCGGCCCTGGCCCTCTACGAACGACTGCTGGAGAGCGACCCGGCACATGCAGAGGCCATCATCCACACCGCCGGACTGCTCGATCAGCTGGGCAACACCCCGGCGGCGCTGCAGCGACTGCTGCAGGCCAAACGGCTGGCCCCAGAGCGCAAAGATTGGCCCGCCCAGATGCAACCGGTGTTGTTGCATGCCATCGAGCTGTATAACACCGCCTTAAAAAACAACGCCTTGTCCCAGGCAGCCGAGCTGATCACGCCGCTGTCCGAACTCTATCCAGACAACCGCAGCATGCAGGAACAGGCCTATATCCTGTTGGAAAAATTGCAACACCATGAAACCCTGCCTGCGGTTGCCGCCCGTCTGCTGGCCTTCAATCCGACCCACTATGCGGCGCATCAACTTGTCATCGACGACTGCATTGCCCGTCAGGATCGGGCGGCAGAACGGGCCTGGCGCATGCGTCTGGCCAGCAGCGAACCGACCTCAATCCCGCCGGCTTTCCGCCTGCAGGAGATCTATATGGCCATCAGCTCCCTGCTGCTGACCCCCATCGAGCCGGCGCAGCTGGCCGAGGTTGAGGCAGGGCGGGCGCTGGCCAAACAGATCATGGCCAACCATCCGTTGCCGGAAGAGGATCCCCTCTATCGCGATACCCTGTTGTATGCCGTCTCCATCGAGGCGATTAACACCCCCTGTCTGACCCAGCCGCTGCCCGCCACCACCCCGTGGCCTGCGTTGCAATTTGCCCAGTCGGAGGGCAAAAACATCGAGTTGAAAACCATCCGCAGCCGGATCAGCAAAAACAAAGTGGAGCTGATTTTTTATTGTGCTGCCGATCCGCTCTACGTCAAACGGCATGCGCGCCGTTATCTGCAGTCGCTGTTCGCGGCTTGTGAGGTGCCGTTTCTGGTCCTGATTCAGGTGATCGGTGGCAACGGTCAACTGCCTGCCCTGGCCGCCGAGGTGGGCATCCACGACGAACGGCTGATCTGGGCCAGCGACAGCTTTGATCCAGCCAGCATCAAGGCCTACACCTGGCGCAACAGCGAACCCAAACCGATCCATTCGCCGCTGGTCTATTATCAATCGGCCCGTTTTCTCTCCCTGGGCAACCTGTTGACGCTCTTCAACCGACCGGTGATCACCACCGATATTGACCAACTGCTGCAACGGGGCATGCGCGATCTGCTCGACCGTTCTGCCGGACACGATGTGGTTTTTCACGAGCGACCGCGTGGCGTCAAACTGGCCGATCGGCTGATCGCCAACCTGCTGTTGGTCTATCCCAGCGAGGTGGGCCAGCTGTTTGCCCGCTTCCTGCATCACTATCTGGATTGGGCCATTCAGGATGCGGAACAACGGGGTTCCTACCCCTATTTTCTCGATCAGAGCGCTCTGGTGATGGCCCGGCAATATTTGTGGCAAATGAGCCAGCCCAAGCTGATTCCCTTTGAACGGATGGATATCAACACCGGCATGTTCGGCAGCTATCAGCCGAATGATTTTCGCTTTTTCTCCTTCTACTCCGGTTTTGATATCGACTCTTTGCCGAATCAGCAAGGGAAAGGTTAAGGGCGATGGATATTGGCGCAGAGTTGGGTTTGCCGGAGTTTTTGAAAACCGATGCGGTCCCCATCGAATTGAACTTTTATGGTGCGGCCAAAATGGTGGCTGACCGGCTGGGGATCAACAATCCGCCGGTCAGTTATGTCAGTTGGATGCACGGCTGGCGCTACGACCTGATCCGTGCCGATCAGTGGGCCTGCGATGCCCATATCGGTCTGCCGGGCCATCCTGATGGCAAATTTGTCATACCCATCCAGCGGCGGCGGCCCTTTCTGGTCTCCAACAGAAAACTCGAACGAATGTTGCAGGAGGCTGGCTACGACGACAGCCGCGCCGTCGGTCTGCCTTTCACCTATGTGGAACGGGATCCCAGCGTGCAGCGGATGCCCGGTTCGCTGCTGGTGATGCCCTCGCATGTGTTGATCAACATGCCGGGTCGGGCCAACGAAATTGAATATCTGGAGTATATCCGCACCATTGCCCCCGCCTTCAAACGGGTGGTCTTCTGCATCAATCTGGCCTGCCTGGCCAACGGCATGTGGCTCGACAATCTGAAAAAATATGGTTTCGACTATATTTTTGGTGCCGGAATGATGGATCAGAATGCCCTGTTTCGCATGCGCAGAATTTTTGACAGCTTTGAATATATGACCTCCAACGGCATCGGTTCACACCATATCTATGCCGGTCTGTGTGGCGTCAAGGTCTCGCTGGCCGGTCCGCTCGACAACTGCCGCTGGGACATGTTCAAAAATGAACCGGCCTGGCAGGATCCGGTGGAACGGGAAAAATTGATCCACCACGCCACCATGTATCAGCACGATCAGGTGCGCCAACTCTATCCCTGGCTCTATGTCGAACCACACCACGGGGTCAACTGCCTGGAGTGGTCCCAGGAAGAGACCGGCTTGCACCATAAAGTCTCCTTCGAGGAGTTGGCGATACTCTTCGGCTGGCGGCAACGCCCGGGGACGGCGGAGGTGCAGCTGCTGCCCTACCTGATTGGCTGCGATGAGCGCGGTCAGATTCCAGAAATGGTGCAACATCTGCATAACGTGACCTACCATCCCGCCACCCTGACCGTCACCCTGTTGCAACTGCTCAACGCCAACCGTCTGCGTCCGGCCTATATTCTGGCCATGCTGCTCTTCAAGCGGCAAAACCAGCACGCTGCGGTTGCCTTTGCCCTGAGTGTCGGCGGTATTCTCTTCCGCAATCCCAGCGAGATGGAGAACGGTCTGCAATGTTTGCAACCTCTCCTGGCCGAACTGCCGCCGCCGCAACAGAGCCAATTTTTGTTTACCATCGTCCGTCCCATCCTGATACCGCTGCTGGCCAACGCCATCGGGCAGGCCAATGAGGCGCTGCTGCAACAACTGTTGGAGATCGGCAACAGAGTGTTGCCCGCACAGGTGGCGGCAGAACCGGCAGATGTGCTGCAACAGGCCCGTCTGCTGCTGGAGCGGGTGCAAAGGCTGCTGCCCCCCAGCCCGGAAACAGCCTGACATGGCCAAGCAAGCAATTATTCTGGGTGCCGGCCCCACCGGTCTGGTTCTGGCCTGGAAGCTGCTCGAAAACGGCTGGCAGGTCGATCTCTACGACAAAAACCCACGGGTCGGCGGCATGTGCCAAACCTGGCCCTGGGGTGAATTTCTCGTTGATGTGGGACCGCATATTTTTCATACCCCGGAGGCCACCCTGGCCGCTTTCTGGGAAAAAGAGTTTGGCGATCTGTTCGTCAAGGGGGAGTTTCGCTGCAAGAACGTGCAGGGAGAACAATTCGACCAGTTCTATGATTATCCCATCTCCTGGGAAGGGATCTCCCATTTTGCGCCAGAGATCAAAAAACGGATTATCGATGAGTTGGAACATCGCAATCCAGAAGAGAAAAAACGGGCCACCACCTACCGGGAATACATGAATGCCGAGGTGGGCCCCACCCTGCGCGAGATGTTTTTTGAACGCTATCCGCAAAAAATATGGGGCATTGCCACCGACCAGATGAGCGCCATCTGGGCCCCGAAACGGATTGAATTCCGGCAAAAAATCACCCCCTTCTACCATCAGCAGTGGAACGCCGTCGGCAAATATGGCACCGGCTGCATTTTTGAACGGATTCGGGAAAAAATCGAACACTTAGGCGGTCGCTGCCATCTGCAACAGAGCGTGCAGGCCATTGAGGTGCAGGAAAATCGCCTGCAGTGCATCCGTTTCGCCAACGGACAACTCCGGCAGATCGGCACCGAGGAGGTGGTGGTCTCCACCCTGCCGATCACCCTCACCGCTCAACTGCTCGGGCAGCAGAGTGCGTTGCGTTTTCGCGGCATCTGCTCCCTCTTTTTTGCCTACAACACCCCGACCATTTTGCCGGAGGGGTGCCACTGGCTCTATTATGATTCGCCACGCCTGCTTTTTAACCGCATCACCGAAGCCAAAAAAATGGCCCCGGCGGTCGCCCCCGCTGACAAAACGTTTCTGACCGCCGAAATCTGCTACGGCGATGACGATCCGCTGCTGGCCACACCGCCCCAACAGCTGCTTGATCAGGTAGCCGCCCAGATTGAAATGACCGGTCTGGCCCCCCGCTCTCTGTTGCTGGACCAGGCGATACACTGGGAGCCGCATGTCTACCCCTTGCAACAGCTCGGTTTTCAGGAAGAGCTGGCCCGCACCCGTGCCGCCATCAGCCGCGTGCGCAACCTTTTTTCCATCGGAGCCGGCGGGGATTTTTTTTACGCCGACGCCCAGGTGCTGTTTCACAAAGCGTTCGATCTGGCCGACACCCTCTGCCAGAAAGAGTCCTCGCTTGCCCAGGTGCTGCGCAAACCGCCCCGCGTCACCCTCAACAAAACGGTCACCCTGGGGCAAACGCGAATCGGCGATGAACAACGCGCCTACATCATCGCCGAAGCCGGGCTCAACCATAACGGCAGTCTGGCCATCGCCAAACAGCTGGTCGATCAGGCCAAAGAGGCCGGGTGCGACGCGGTCAAATTTCAGACCTATACCCCGCACAGCCGCATTTCCGCCAAGGTCAAAAGCAGTCGCTACGCCGAACAGATTATCGGCCTGGAAGAGAACACCTTTGACATGTTCGCCCGTCTGGCCATGCCCTTCAGCGAACAGAAAGAGCTGTTCGACTACGCCCGGCAGGCGGGCATCGAAATTTTTTCCACCCCGTTCGATTTTGCCAGCGTCGATTTTCTCGAATCGCTCGGCGTGGCCCTCTATAAAATTGCCTCCATGGATCTGGTCAACCTGCCGCTGATCGACACCGTCGCCCGCACTGGCAAACCGATGATTCTCTCTACCGGCATGTCCACCCTTGGTCAGATTGAAGAGGCGGTGGAGACGGTGGCCAGTGCTGGCAACCCCAACCTGATTCTTTTGCACTGCAACTCCGCCTATCCGTCCGCCCCCGGGGAGATGAATCTGCGTGTCATTCAGACGCTTAAAACGAGCTTTCAGATTCCGGTCGGCCTCTCCGACCACACCTTTGGCCTGATCACCTCCCACACCGCCATCGTGCTGGGGGCCAACGTCATCGAACGCCATTTCACCCTGGACCGGATGTTGGAAGGGCCGGACCATATTCTCTCTTCTGAGCCATGGGAGATGAAAGAGCTGGTCAAAATCAGCCATTTGATCCCCTCCCTGCTCGGTTCGCCGGTCAAGCGCATTCAGCCCACCGAGTATGACACCATCAACGCCCAGCGCAAATCGCTTTACGCCGCCCGCGACCTTGCCGTCGGCGAAACCTTGACCCGTGAGATGATCACCATCAAAGGTCCAGGCGGCGGTCTGTTGCCCCGCTACCTGGAGATAATCGTTGGCCGTACCGTGCGCCAGGCGGTCGAGGCCGACTATCCGATTACCTGGGAGAGCATCTGAGCCACCATGAACCTTGTCACCGTCATACCCGCCCGGGGCGGCAGCAAAAGCATTCCGCTGAAAAATATCCGCCTGCTGCACGGGCGTCCCCTGATCGACTATTCGATCCGCTACTCGCTGGCCTGTTCGCTGGTGCAGCATACCGTTGTCTCCACCGACTGCGAACAAATTGCCGCCATCGCCCGCCACTCCGGGGCCGAGGTGCCCTTTTTGCGCCCAGCTGAACATGCCCAGGATTTGACCCCCGACTTTCCGGTTTTTCGCCACGCCCTGCTGGCCCTGGAAGAGTTCTATCAGGAAAAGATCGATCTGCTGCTGCTGTTGCGCCCCACCTCGCCGTTGCGCCCGCCTGGTTTGATCGAACGGGCCGTTGCCCTGCTGCAAGCCCATCCAGAGGCCAGCTCGGTGCGCAGCGTCGCCGTGGCCAAAGAGCATCCCTATCGGCAATGGCAGACCGATGGTCCCTATATGCGTGCGGCCGAAGAGAGGGTATTTGAACCCTATAACCTGCCGCGCCAGCTGTTGCCGCTGCGCTATTTTCAGACCGGCGATCTGGAGATGATGCGACGGCAGACGCTGCTGGATGGCTCCATCTCCGGCCCCCGCGTGTTGCCTCTGCGCATCGACCACGAAGAGATGGTCGATATTGACCACGAAAGCGACCTGCAGCGTGCCGAACGGAAAATCGATGCCCGCCGTTGATGCCGCCTCTGCCCGGGACCGTTTTTGTCTGGGCACCGTCAAGCTGGGGCTGCCCGACTACGGTTTTTCCTCACCCTCTTCCGCCGGGGCTGTTGATCCTCTGGCCTTTTTGCAGCAGGTGGCACAGTTGGGCATTCGCCGTCTGGACACCTCGCCCCGCTACGGCAACAGCGAAAGCGTGCTGGGAAGCTATCTGGCACAGCTTCCCGCCGGGGAACCCATCCCGTGGATCAGCAGCAAAATTGACCAGTTAAGCCCTGACAACCCGGACACACCGGCGATAATGCTCGCCAGCGTGCAGCAATCGCTGCAACGCCTGCAGCGGTCACAGTTGGATCTTTGCTACCTGCACCAGAATGAGCTGGCCATCATCAGCGACCGTTACGTACAGGCGGGTATTCGCCAGTTGCAGGAGCGGCAGTGGATCAAGGCGGTCGGCGTCTCTCTCTACAGCCATGAGGAGTGCCGCTATGCCAGCGCCTGTGGGGTATATGATGTGATTCAGATCCCGGTCAGTGTCTTTGACCTGGGCTTTTATCACCATTTTGTCGCCGCCAACAACAGCCCGGTCCGTTTTGCCGCCCGATCTCTGCTGTTGCAGGGTATTCTGGCCAACCGTCAGGAGATCAGCCGCCGCATCCGTCAGGGGGCAGAGATTCTTGCCTATCTGCAACAACTGGATCAACTGGCGGCCCGCTGGCAGATGAGCAGCACCGAGATGGCCATTCGTTTTGCCTTCTCTTTGCCGCACATCGATCATCTGCTGATCGGCAGCCTGTCGGTGGCCAATCTGCGGGCCATGCTGGGCTGGATTGCCCACCCCCTGCCCGACGACTGTATGGAAGCCATCCAGCTTCTGGCCAGCCCGGCGAAAATCTGGAGCAATCCGAGAAATTGGTGATGGTTGGTAAAACAAAACATGATTTCTACGTGACATTTAATTTTTCAGCAATGAAAACAATGCTTTACCTGCAAACAATCCGTGGAAATAATCATTGACAACCATGCTGTGCTGCCCTATCGTTAACCTCACGGTGTACGCTTTTCTACCCTGGCAGGGTGGTGCCGCTCGTGTGACAGAACAGGAGATTTTCGATGAACGACAGCGAATACGAACACAAAATGCGTACCATCTGGCCTGCGGCGTTGCATGATCAGATCACTCTTGTCGTCAATAAACAATCCTCCGGTGCAGCGCACATTACCACCAACTGTGGTGAGCATCTGCCACCCCCTTCCGACTATAGCACGGTTGTTGCAGCGGGTGAGGCCATTTTCGGTCGCACACTCCCTGCGCAACAGGCAACCTGATGTCCGTTTTGGATCATCTACAGTTTCGATTCAAAGCGAAATTGCAAGAAGAGCTGCAGCAGAGCAGGGCCAAAGCGTACTCTGTAGAGATCAATGGCTATGCTTGCCATTCTCTGCGCTATTTGGCAAACAGCTTTCCCGAAATCGGACTCAACCCGTTCAAAGAGAGCCAACCACCTGCCGAACAGGCTGCTGACGAAAAAATTTATTTAAATTTATTTCTTCTGCAGGAGGCCATCGAAGCCGCCTACCTGGATTTATACTATCCAAACGAATTTCACGATTCGGAGGATGGCGGTTTTTCTGCGGCCCGTCATGCGGCGGTGGTGATAGCGTGGTTGAACCGGTACAAACCATTGCAAGTCAAGCAAGGTGTCAACGAAACTTGGGCCGTCTTCATCAATTCGCTATTTGCCCTGCATGTCGGTTTATCCCTTCTGTTGCGTATCCGTGCCATGGGGGGACAAGCCTGCGAGTTGATCGATGAAAGCAAACGTTTCAATGAGTTGATCTATGTGTTGCATTGGCGCAGCCCGGATTACAAACAGTTGACCACCCTGATGCAGTGGATCTGCTGATACCGAGTCGCCAGCGCAAGGAGATAACGAGAAAGTGCAGACGGCACGGCACAGAGCCAACAACGCAGCCAATGCCGTTATCCGTTCGGCTGCGCTTTGCCGACGACCACCCAATCATCTGTTACAACAGGCCCCAGCAACGCCACGGCGGGCCATAGCAACGCCACGACACCGGAGTCACCGGCAGCCATCGCTTAAGGTTGCCGCAATGCGGGTACATGCCGGTATAGTTTCCCTGATTTGACAATGATTTCAACCATTACTGCTGCGGGCGCAGCAGAAAATTGACAAAATGGCAATACATTGATAAAATGAGAGTTTTATATCTTTGCACCTTGCCTACAGACAAAGGATCGGGTCATGCTCAATGGCAAATCGGTACTGATCACCGGCGGAACCGGCTCGTTCGGTAAACAATACGTCCGCACCCTGCTCAACCGCTATAAACCACGGCGGATTGTCATCTACTCTCGCGATGAGATGAAACAGTTTGAAATGGCGCAGGAGATCAACACGCCGGAACTGCGCTATTTTATCGGTGATGTACGCGACCGGGACCGGCTGAGCCGGGCCATGCGCGGCATCGAATATGTCATCCACGCCGCCGCCCTGAAACAGGTGCCCGCCGCCGAATACAACCCGACCGAATGTGTCAAAACCAACATTCACGGCGCGGAAAATGTGATCCATACCGCCATCGAAAACGAAGTGGAAAAGGTGATCGCCCTCTCCACCGACAAAGCAGCGGCCCCGATCAACCTCTACGGTGCCACCAAACTGGTCTCCGACAAACTTTTTGTCGCCGCCAACAATCTGACCGGCGGCCATCGTACCATGTTCAGCGTGGTGCGTTACGGCAACGTGGTCGGCTCCCGTGGTTCGGTGGTCCCTTTCTTTCGCAAACTGTTGCAGGAGGGAGCAACGTCGCTGCCGATTACCGATCCGCGCATGACCCGTTTCTGGATCACCTTGCAACAAGGGGTCGATTTTGTTTTGAAAAATTTTGAACGGATGCAGGGGGGAGAAATTTTTGTGCCGAAAATTCCCTCGGTACGCATCGTCGACCTGGCGCACGCCATGGCCCCGGGCCTGCCACACCAACTGGTCGGCATCCGCCCCGGAGAAAAATTGCACGAGGTGATGTGCCCCGCCGACGACGCCCACCTGACCCTGGAGTTCCACGATCATTACGTGATCAAACCTTCCATCGTCTTTTTCCACGCCAAGATGGATTACGGCAAAAACCAGATCGGCGAACAGGGGCAACCGGTTGACGAAGAGTTTTCCTACAACTCCGGCAGCAACCCGCAATTTCTCAACAGTGAAGAGATTCAGGAATACAACCGGATTGCCAACGTCTGAAGCAGCCTACCCACTTTTTCCCTGCCACAATTGCCCGATCCGTGCCGCCTGCGCCAGGCTTGCGCCAGGCGGTGTGGCGGACAGGCGCTGCTGCAACGGAGGATCGACCAGCAGAGCCAGCTTGACCAACGGCCCGGCCAGCGTGCCATTCTGCTGATCAACCACCGTCTGCAGCCAGGTGAGCAGCTGCGGCAAGGCAATGTGGCTGCGGAAGGTGGCCAACGGTTCGGCGGGCAACGCGGCAAGCAAACCCGGCAGACTCTGCATCCCCCTGGCCACCTGCTCCGGCTGATTAAAAAGCAGCCCGCCCAGAGCCAGGGCAAAGGCGATGGCCACATGTTCCACTCCCTGATTGCGCAGCAACACCGCAAGAATATAGGCGGCACGCAAACGGGATTCGGCCAGCAGCTGTACCGTGGCCGCAATGCGTTCCGTTACCGGATCTGTCGCTTGCTGCAGATGGCGCAACAAGCCATCAATATCGTTGGCCGTATCCAGCCGCCGGATGCAATCAAGCAGCGACTCCTCGGCCAGCAACTGCTCGACAGGCCAGTTAAAAATCTCTGCCAGGGCACGAAATGAAACGCGATTATCATAACCGGTCTCCTGCCGCGCCCACGGCACACAAGGCTCTGCCTGTTCCGGTGCCACGTAGAGCCAGGGCCATTTGGCGCGCAAGACATCGTGTTGCAAATTGGCGTGGGCAAAGGCAATCCGTTGTCGCCGCTGCGGATCCTTCCACTCCGGCTCGTTGCGGAACAGCTCTGGATGAAAATAGTCCAACGGCCCGGACAAAGAGACTTTCACCCCGCACAAGCCGGCATAGACCACATGCGAACCGATGCCATTGCTGGTCATATATTCAAAACTGTCAAAGATGCGCCGCATGCGAATCAGCGCATTCAAATCCATCAGACCGGCACCCAACACGTAGTCAAAACCGTATTTTTCGATGTTTTCTATCCACATGTTGTTGACAACACAGGAGAGGTTGACACAGAACACCACCCGGCTGAAACGATGGGCAATGGAACGAATATATTCCAGATACTCCCGCTCATCCGAGCGGGCATCCATGCCGATCAACACATGGGTGGGCATCACCAGCAAAGAGCCGGGGATGCGGATAGACTCCGGATTGGGATCGACATAGACAAAAGGGAGCCCCACCGCCCGGGTATCGGGATAACCATTGGCCTGCAACAGCGCCTCATACTCTTTGACCGCCACCAGATAGGGACGGCGCTGTTGGGCCGTGATGGTAAACTGCAGCTCATCTTTGCCACGCACCCCCATATGGTGATCGCGGGCCAACTGGTCGGGATAGACTATTTTTTCCGGTCGCCAGCCATGAATCCAGCTCAAATGGGATAACGGCGGCAGCTTTTTCAAACCCAGTTTGTCGGCCACCAACTGGGCCGCCCCGTAATAGTTCATCTCGTACACCGGGTCAGGATTTTTCCGAAATACCGGTAGGCCCAACTGTTGTGAAATTTCCATTCCCTGCCTCAACACACACCTTGTTCTTCAGTCATCCCCAACCACTCACCATATGCCCTCTGCATCCGACCCCTTGGGCGTGTCCCTGGGGCGGGCAGCAGATCGCCTGGCATGATACCGTCAATACACGCCGCGAAAAAGGGTTGCCAAGCCATGCTGCCAGAGCAGGCCGCGCCAGTAATCGGTGTTGCAAGTTTCTTGTTGACATTGCACCGGATCGGGCGTGATACTTACTCTTTTTGTAACTATTCAGCTTTTCTGGGTCGCTGCATTTGCAATGAACTGAAGCCAAAGTTCTGGTGGGTGCAGGGAGGATCATCCTCCCTGCCGGCGTGCAGAGGCAGAGCCTCTGCTTCGGTGCAAGCGCACCACAATCTGTGCCCCGCAGGGGCACGCTTTGGGAGGGCGGAGCCCGACTTTTAACCTTGCAGGCTTCTGGATGCTCTCGGACAAAACCCATCGGGAAAATGTTCGTGTTGGCGCATAAAAGCGCGCCAACACGAACATCTTGCGTCAACGGGCGCGCTGCGCAGATTTGCTGCGCAAATCTGCTTACTGTGAAAAGCGCGCCAAAGGCAACAGATTAAAGGCAAATTCCCAGGGTTCCACCCTGGACCCGCCAGGGAGCCAGCTCCCTGGACCCGCAATTGTTTTGGGTGCTGAAAATAGTTATCTTTTTTATCTTAAATCAACGGGCTTAACAGAGAGATGTCTGATCAGCAAGCAGTCGACTACAAAACGGAACAGGAACATTTTTGGGCAGGCCATTTTGGTGATGAATATACCGAGCGCAATCATCCCCAGGAAGGACAGCTGCTGACCAGCAAAACCGCCGTCTTTACCCGTATCGCGCGGGCCGCCGGGTGCCGTTGGTCGACCATTCTGGAGTTGGGGGCCAACCGAGGGCTGAACCTGCATGCCTTGCGCCGCATTCTGCCCGAGGCGCAACTCTCTGCCGTGGAGATCAACCCCACTGCCGTCAGCTATCTGCGCGAAGTGACCCAGGATGTTCATATCGGTTCCATCCTGGAATTTGTCCCGCAAAAACAGTATGAGCTGGTCTTCACCATGGGCGTGTTGATCCATATTCATCCACAATCTCTGCCCCAGGTCTATGAAAAACTGGCCCACTCTTCCGCCAACTTTGTCTGTGTCTGCGAATATTATAACCCCTCCCCGGTCGAGGTAACCTATCGTGGCCACAGCGGCAAACTGTTCAAGCGGGATTTTGCCGGCGAGTTCATGGCGCAGTTTCCGGAATTTCACCTGGTGGATTATGGCTTTGTTTATCACAAAGATCCGGTATTTCCACTGGATGACTTTACCTGGTTCTTGATGCAACGGCAGCCATAAACCCTGCAGACCGGTTGGCAAGCAGGCAGCCGCCTTGCAAGGCCAGGCGTATCCATAACCGGTCAGCAGCGACAGACTCAATGGCAAAACAGGTCACCTTGGCATAGATATGGAAAAACTCCTGATCACTGGTGCAGCCGGTTTGTTGGGCAGTTCGCTTGCTCCCTTTCTGGCACAATTGGGTTATACCGTTATCCGGCATGGCCACACCTCCTCCCCGGTGGACGTGCGCTTTGACCTGAGCGATAGCACCGCCACCCTGGCCGCTTTGCGTACACTGCAACCGGATGTGATCCTCCATCTGGCAGCACTGACCAACGTTGAACTGTGCGAAGAGCAACCGCAACAGGCCTATCTGGGCAATGTGCGGGGCGTTGAAAACCTCTGCCAATGGATCAGCCAACAGCAGCAGCCCTGTTTTTTGCTCCACATCTCCACCGATCATGTGTATGACGGTCCCGGCCCCCACAGCGAAGAGCATGTCTGCCTGAGCAACACCTACGCTTTTTCCAAATATACCGCCGAACAGGTGGCGGCCCGGGTTCCCGCAACCATCCTGCGCACCAACTTTTTTGGCCGCAGCCAGGCGCAAAAACGACAGAGCTTCAGCGATTGGATTGTCAACACCCTGCGTGCCGGAGAGGCGCTCAACGCAGTGACCGATATTCTCTTTTCGCCCCTCTCCATCCCCACGCTGGTCGAACAGATCGCCCTGGCCGTGCAGCACAAAAAAGTCGGTCTGTTCAACCTGGGCAGCCACGAGGGTTTTTCCAAGGCCGATTTTATCCTGCAACTGGCGGATCTGCTTGAGCTGGACAGACAACGCATCTGTCTGATCCGCGCGGCAGAACTGCCGCAAAAAACCTATCGGCCCAAAGATATGCGGATGGATCTGAGCCGCTACGAAGCGGCCTTTGCCACCACGTTACCCACCCTGAGCAGCGAACTGCAACGCATCAAGGAGCAATATCATGTTCGTTCCTGACAGAGAACTCACTATCGGCAACAAAACCATCGGCCTGCACCACCCCACCTTTTTTGTCGCCGATATTGCCGCCAACCACGATGGCGATCTGGCCCGCGCCAAAGAGTTGATCCATCTGGCAGCCGAAGCGGGTGCCGACGCGGCCAAATTTCAACATTTCCGTGCCGATACCATCGTCAGCGATTATGGTTTCAAATCGCTGGGCTCCCAACTTTCGCACCAGGCCAAATGGCCCAAACCGGTGGCCGAAATTTATCGGGACGCCGAACTCAACCCGGAGTGGCTGGCGGCGCTGCAAACCTGCTGCCAGGAGGCGGGTATCGTTTTTTTCAGCAGCCCCTACGATTTTGATCTGGTCGATCGTATCGATCCCTATGTACCTGCTTACAAAATCGGCTCCGGGGACATTACCTGGCTGGAAATTATCGAGCAGATGGCCGCCAAGGGCAAACCCTGCCTGATCGCCAGCGGAGCCTCCACGCTCGACGATGTCGATCGGGCGGTGCAAACGCTGCTCCGTCACACCAGTAAAGTGGCCCTGATGCAGTGCAACACCAACTATACCGCCAGTCTGGAAAATCTCCGCCATATCCATCTGAATGTTCTCAAAACCTTCCGCACCCTCTACCCGGAGATGCTCCTCGGTTTGAGTGATCACACCCCCGGCCACGCCACCGTACTCGGTGCCATCGCCCTGGAGGCGCGGATTATCGAAAAACATTTTACCGATGACACCCGCCGGCCCGGCCCGGATCATGCCTTTTCCATGGATCCGCAAAGCTGGCGCGAAATGGTCGACCGCAGCCGGGAGCTGGAAGCGGCACTCGGCAGCAGCGTCAAAATGATCGCCGACAATGAACGGGATACCGCCGTCCTGCAACGGCGCAGCATTCGCGCTGGCCGCGACCTGCCGGCTGGCACCATCCTGGAACGGAACCATCTGACCCCTTTGCGTCCTTGTCCTGCCTCGGCCATCGCGCCGCACCACCTCCCGGAGGTGGTTGGCAAACAGTTGACCCGATCCTTGCGCGCCGGAGAGCATATTCAGTGGAGCGACATCAAATCGGCATCGTGATTCCCGCCTACAACGAGGAACAGAGCATTCTCCAGGTGATTGAAAAAATCAGCCGCTTTGGTCTGCCCATCGTCGTCAACGATGCCTCGGTCGACCAGACGGCAGCCATTGCCCGCAACGCGGGGGCTGAGGTGGTCACACATGCCAGCAATCAGGGCTACGATGCGGCCCTCAACAGCGGCTTTGCCCGGGCAGAGGCGCTCGGCTGCCAATGGGTGATCACCATCGATGCCGATGGCCAACACCCCCCGGAACTGCTGCAAACCTTCATCGACCATCTGCAGGCCGGGGCCGATCTGGTGGCCGGTATCCGCAACGAACAGCAACGGTTGGCCGAATGGCTGTTCAGCCTTTTCACCCGCTGGCGCTATGGCCTGGCCGACCCGCTGTGCGGTATGAAAGGGTATCAGATGAGCCTCTACCGCCAACTGGGCCATTTTGACGCCTATCAATCGATCGGCACCGAACTGCTGCTCTTTGCCCTGCATAATGGCAGGCGGTGCGTTCAGGTGCCGGTCAACTCCCGCAAACGGGTCGGCGTCTCCCGCTTCGGGCGTGCCTTGCTCGGCAATTACCGCATTTTGCGCGCCATGTTGCTCGCCCTGGTCACTATTCGTACCCTGCCAACCCCGTCACAGGATCGTTCATCATGAGTATCGCCATCATTCCGGCCCGTGGGGGTAGCAAGCGCATTCCTGGCAAAAATATCAAGCTCTTTCTTGGCAAACCACTGATTCATTATTCCATTGCCGCCGCCCTGCAGAGCGGACTCTTTACCCGGGTGGTGGTCTCCACCGACTCCGAAGAGATTGCCCGCGTCGCCGAAGAGGCCGGGGCAGAAATTCCTTTTCTGCGCCCCGCCACCCTGGCCGACGATTTTGTCACCAGCATCGACGTGGCCCAGCACGCCATCCAAACCTTGGGCGGCAGCGAACGCTATGCCCGCTTTTGCTTTATCTACGCCACCGCCCCCTTCATCCAGCCACAGGCGCTTGCCCAGGGGGCGCAACTGCAGCAGCAGCACCAGTGCAGCTCGGTCTTTACCGTCTCCAGCTTTGCCTCCCCGATTCATCGCGCTTTAAAGTTGGAAGAAAACGGCTGCCTCCGCATGTTTTGGCCAGAACATGAACGCACCCGCAGCAACGATCTGCCGGAAGCCTATTTTGATGCCGGTCAATTTTATTGGCTGGAGACGGCGCGATTTCTCAAGCAACCGGCCTTCTTCTCTGCAGACGCCCGCCCCTTGCTGCTGCCCCGTTATCTGGTGCAGGATATAGACACGCCGGAAGATTGGGAAAATGCTGAATTTTTGTTTCAGGCCCTGCAACTGCGCGGCCTGCTGTCATAGCCGGGGCAACGACTACCCCCAGAGAAATTGATCCAGATAACCGATCAACTTGCCATCATGATACTGTTCGCGGGCATAGGCGCTGCCACGGGCGCGGATGGCCTCGGCACCCTCCGGATCCTCCAGCAGAAAACGACAGATGGCCGCCAATTCGGCAATGGATTGAAATTCCAGATAGTGTTCCCCCGGGGTAAAAAAGAGGTGCATCTCCGGGCTGTACTCCTGCACCAGCAAGGCACCATTCAACGGGGCCTCAAAACTGCGATGGGTGACGATACATTGCAGGTTGGGCTTGCGCGTCATGTTCAACACCACCGTGGCAGCATGCAGCCCCTGCTTGTGCTGCGCATAGGTGTGCAGCGCCTGCTCACCACGGGTCATGGTGCATTGCCCCTGGTGAAACACCCCTTTGGCGTCCAGAAACGGATGCTGCTGATAGACCACCGGTAACGACAACTGCTCGGTCAACAGCGGCCAAAAGGCACGAAACCAGAGTGCCGGATTGATCCAGTTGCCAACATAACGAATTTCCGCCGCCAGAGGAGGATCCGGCGGGCCAAAAAAACCGGCATGCGGCAGGGGGGTGCGCAACACTTTCCCCACAAAGGGGGGCATCTCCCACACCCGATGCAACGGAATGTCGGACATCCAAAAAACATCCAACAGATTCATGATCTCATGCACCATGGGATGAAAGGCAAATCCTTCCCACCTGCCAAACAGACGATTGTTGATGGTCCAGGCATCCAGCGACAAGGCCACTATTTTGATCGACGGCATCTCTTGCCGAAACAAGCGCAACAACTCAGACGTTGTCGGACGACCTTGCATAATCTGGTCAAAACGGGTCACAAACAGATCGGCTTGCAAGCGCTGACACAACTGCATCGCTTCATACATCTGCGTCAGCAACCAGCCTCTGCCATCGGTGTTGGTATGAATCGGGAAAATGGTTACCTGCCAGCCATAGGCCAGCATCGCCTGCTCCAGGCGGTGCAACACGTAGGAGTCAACCATGAAAAAGACCGCATGCCGCGCCTGCGCTGGACGACTCGGCAAGGCAAAAGAGAGCCGCTGGCTGCGGGTGGCCGCCGCCAGACGCTGCAAACTTGCCCGATTTATCTCTGTCACTTCCGCCTGCTGATCAAACACGGTTTGCAGCTCTGGCACAATCGCCTTGGCGATGGCCAGAAGGGCAAACTGCTCTTGCCGGCTCGCCCCCAGCCAACCCCCCTTTTCGCGCAACAGATGTTCGATCAACGGGGCAAAGTTGTGGGTATAGATTTCATCACGTTGGGCATCGGAAAACCTCTCAGACCAGCTCTGCAGCTGCTCCAGACCACGAATATAACTATTATTATCCTGATAAAGCAAGCCGGCAAGGGATAAAACAACGCTGATTAACCAGTACCGCTCTCCAGAGTGGTCCAACAGTCGCGCCAACAAAAATGCCGTCTCGAGTGCCGGTGGTTTAAGTTTCAGCAGATCGTGCAGCAGCGTCAATAGTTGTCCGATGGTAAACTGGCCGTTGCTAAAAAAATGCTGTAACTTTTGCTCCGCATCCTGTGGCTCACTCGCCAGCAGCACAACCCTCTGCAACAGCTCTTCCGCCGTCGCCTGTCGCCACACTCTCTCGTCTGTCGCCACCGGCTTTGCCACCTCCTCGCCGGCGGCTTGCTTGCGTGCAACCTGATCGATGATGGCAACCATCTTGTGCCGGATGGCAGGATCGAACCTCTCCCCGGATTGTGCCACCAGCCTGCGCAGAATGGGAATCACCTGCTCCTGCAGCAAAGCGTTCGGCCTTGCCGGGTGCCACTGTTGTACACTCTCCTGCAACTCGCTCAAACCGAGAAGTGCTTCCGGCAAATAACCATAACTGATGCCGCCCAGGCTTAAAGAGAGGGCAATTTCATCGGAGCGTTTGCCGCTGCGGTGCCACATCATTGCCAAAAAAAAGGCGGCTCTGAGGCGATTGCTTTTGAGCAGGGCGCGCAAGGCAGCCAACAGATCGGCATCTGGAAAGGAGTGGCTGCGCAGATAGCGGTTCAGCTCAGCAAGCTGGTTTTCTGCATCCAGACGCAATATGGTTGTCAACAACGCCTCTGCCACCATGACCGAACCTGTTTCGCTCTCCGTCACCGATCTGCCGCCCGATGCGCTCGTCGCGCTCATCCCTCCGGGGCAGAGCGCTCACCGCTCTGCCTGCTGCTGGCGATTTGCGCCTGCAGCCACGCCACATGGCGTTGATCCTCTTCTGTCCATTGCCGCTTCATATCCCCCGAACCGTCAGAGACCCCGAAAAAGCGCGTCGGTTGGCGGTAATTGTCGACAATCAAATCTCCGGCCAACCCCATGTGACCGCCGGAAATCAGACAGACCCCGTCCGTCCAGGCCTGCCGTCCCATCTCGACCGACAAATAGGCCCGGTTGCGCTCCATCGCCGCCACCAGGCCATCGATACTGGAGGTAATATCACAGCGATAGATCGGAATGCCGCTTTCGATGGCCCGTTGCACGGTTTCGGCCATAAAACACCCCTTGCCGACATCGATCAACAGCCCCCCCTCTTTCAACCCTTGCACCATCTCCCAGTGGATCACCGCCTGGCCATTGGTACAGCCGATAATGGCATCGGCATACAAACAGGCCTGCAGCGGATCCTGATTGTAATGGACCGTGGCCAAGGTTGAACCCGGTTTGACCAGATTCAGCACATCGGCCATCAACATGCCACGGGCCAGATCGCGCCGCACAATCTCCACCGAACTGCCACTCTCCACCAGTTTCAGGGCCAGCTTGAAACCAATATTGCCCGCCCCGATAATGGCAAATTTGCGCCCGCTCAACACCTTGAACCAGGAGGTCAACTGCAGCCAGACCGCATCGACGGTAATATCGTTCGCCTTGAATTCCTGAAATTTGCTGTGACGCAGAAAGCGGGCGCAGGCAGCACTCAAATTGCCCATTTCGACGTAGCTTTTGGTGATTTGGGTACTCGGCGGCGGGGTAATGCCAAAATGTTGCAACAGCTCTGCCGGTCGACCATACTGGATACCGATTTTTTTCTCGGCATCCACCAGCACCATGTCGACCAGACCATCGACCAGGGAGCAGGCCAACAACGCCTGACTCTGGGAAAAGACCACCACGCCACCGATATGGCCATGCACAATCGTGCGGATGGGGGTCAAATAGGGCCAGCGGTTGGCGGGAACTTTGACCGTGGAGCTGATGGTAAAGATGGCCAGGCGTCCGCTCTGGTGCGCCAGGGTGTGCAGTTCGCGGACATGACCTTCAACCTGCACGGCCCACCGTTTCAGGTATGCCAGATCCTCTTCTGTGCGCCAGCCCGCCTCACCATCACTCGCCACGTTGCCGACTCCATCCTCTGATCGCTTGAGCAAAACCTGCCGGGCAGCCCACTGACACGACGCTCAGTAGCGCACAACAGACCCTACCAGGATAACCGTCCCCCATCGATAATCAGATTTTGACCGGTCATGTAGCTGGACTCTTCGCTGGCCAGAAACAGGGCGGCACCGTTCAACTCCTCTTCCTGCCCCATGCGGGCCATGGGAACGCCACGGCTGTAATGCGCGACAAAATCCTCCCCTTGCCGGTTATAGACGCCGCCCGGACTGATACAGTTGACCCGAATACCATACGGGGCCAAATGGACGGCAAAATAACGGGTCATCTGGATGATGCCCGCTTTGGAGGCGCTGTAGCATTCGGAATTTTTGCGGTTGCAATCGGTATAAATACGCGGATCACTGCTGACCACACCATAGATGGAGCCGATATTGATGATGCTGCCCCCTTGTCCGCTCTGGCGCATCAACTGCGATCCCTGTTGTATGCAGAGAAAAGTCCCCCCGGTGTTGACCTGCAACACGCGCATGAAATCGGCAAAAGAGCGCTCCTCGAAGGGCTCAAAAACGGCGATGCCAGCATTGTTGATCAATATATCCAGCCGTCCAGAGCGGGCCGCAATTTTTCCCATCACCGCCTGCACCGACTGCGGCTCGCCGACATCGACCACCCAGCCGTGGTGCTGCGGGCCGGGCAGAGTCTCGGCCAACTGCTGACAACGGGCCTGCTCCAGATCGGTCACCCAGACCTCTGCCCCTGCTGCCGCCAACGCCTGGCAAAATTGACGCCCCAGTTGACCCGTTGCCCCGGTCACCATGGCAACTTTACCCTGCAGTCTCACCGTTGTTCACCCCATCTGCGTTCACAAACAAGGGGGCGAAATCGCCCCCCGTCTGATCAACTGTTACACATCCTTCATGGTCAATTTGATGCGTCCCTGGCGGTCCACATCCAACACCTTCACCTTGACCACATCCCCCTCTTTGACCACATCGGTCACCTTGGCCACCCGTTGCCCGGAGAGCTGGGAAATGTGGACCAGACCATCCTTGTTGGGCAAAATGTTGACGAAAGCCCCAAAATCGGTGATCCGTACCACCTTGCCTTCATAGACCTGACCCGCTTCCACCTCTTCGACAATACGCCGGATGATGATTTCCGCCGCCTTGGCGCTCTGCCCGTCCACCGCCGCAATGGTGATGGTGCCATCATCGGTAATGTCAATCTGGCAACCGGTCTCCTCGGTAATGCCCCGAATCACCTTGCCACCGGAACCGATCACTTCGCGGATTTTGTCCGGATTGATCTTCATGGTGAAAATGCGCGGGGCATAGGTCGACAGCTCGGCACGCGGGGCGGCCAGGGTGCTTTGCATCCGCTCCAGAATGTGAATGCGTCCCGCCCGCGCCTGGCGCAGGGCCACCGCCATGATCTCCCGGTTGATACCGGTGATTTTGATATCCATCTGCAAGGCGGTAATGCCCTCGGCGTTGCCGGCCACCTTGAAATCCATATCGCCGAAATGGTCCTCATCACCCATGATGTCGGACAAAACCGCAAAGCGCTCCCCTTCCTTGACCAAACCCATGGCAATACCGGCCACCGGGGCCGAGATCGGCACCCCGGCATCCATCATCGCCATCACCACCCCACAGACCGTGGCCATCGACGAAGAGCCGTTCGATTCGGTAATTTCAGAAATGGCCCGGATGGTATAGGGGAAGGACTCTTTTCCCGGCAGAATGGCCGACATCGCACGGGAGGCCAATTTGCCATGGCCGATCTCCCGCCGACCCGGTGCCCCCAACCGTCCGGTCTCGCCGACACTGTAGGGCGGGAAGGTGTAATTCAGATAGAAGGCATCCCGCGATTCGCCATCCAGACTTTCGACAATCTGCTCGTCGCGACCGGTGCCCAAAGTCACCACCGCCAGAGCTTGCGTCTCGCCACGGGTAAAGAGGGCCGAACCATGCACCCGGGGCAACAGACCCACTTCGCTGACAATCGGACGCACATCGGTCAAACCACGGCCATCGATGCGCGCGCCGCTGGACAAAATGCGTTCGCGAATCACCTCCGCCTCCAGATGGCCAAAAATGGAGGCCACCTCTCCGGCCACCGCGCCGTTTTCCGCCGACAACGCCGCCACCGCCCGCTTGCGGCACTCGCCCACCACACTCTGCCGGGTCAATTTTTCCACCACCTGATAGGCGTTGCGAATCTCTTCCAGATAGCCTTGGCGCACCTGCTGCTCCAGGGCGGCATTGACCACCGGCGGCTCCACCACCATGCGCGGTTTGCCACACGCCGCCGCCAACTCGCGAATCAAAGCCACCACCGGCTGAAAACCTTCAAAGCCAAACATCACCGCATCGAGCATCTCCTCTTCACTGAGGAAATCCACCTCCGACTCCACCATGGTCACCGCTTTGTCAGTACCGGCCACCACCAAATCCAGACGACTGCTGGCCATCTGCTCAAAGGTTGGATTCAACACCAGTTGCCCCTCAATATGGGCCACCCGCGCCCCGCCGATCGGACCATCAAAGGGCAAACCGGAAATGGCCAAAGCCGCCGAAGCACCGATCATGGCCGGAATATCCGGTTGATGCACCCCATCATAGGAAAGCACCGTGGCCACCACCTGCGTATCCAGGGTATACCCCTTGGGAAACAGAGGACGCAGCGGACGATCGATCAGACGCGAAGTCAGGATCTCCTTATCGGAAGGGCGCGTTTCGCGCTTGATGAATCCGCCCGGAATCCGGCCAGCTGCCCAGGTCCGCTCCTGATAATGCACCCCCAACGGAAAAAAATCGGCCCCCGGACGAACCGTTTTGTCCGCCGTGGCACAGACCAGCACCATCGTCTCGCCGTAGGTTACCAATACCGCCCCATCTGCCTGCCGTGCCAGACGACCCGTTTCCAGGGTGATTTCACTCGTACCAAATTGGACACTTTTCCTGACAATCTTGAACATATCGCCTCTTTTCCCCAAATGCGGATACACCCCTGTGTATCCCTGTATTATTTTTCCGTTTCCCAATGGCCTGTTGCGCTGCGGCAGCAAAATGCCGAACAGGGGGGCGGTGCCGCTGCAGGCAGCACCGCCTTTTGTCGTAACGGTTTGCTCCCGAACAGGGCGCAGACTTACTTACGCAACTTCAGACGTGCGATCAGCTTCTGGTAACGTTCCACTTCCTGACCACGCACATAGGTCAACAAACGACGGCGCAAACCCACCATCTTCAACAAACCACGACGGGAATGGTGATCTTTGAGATTGCTCCGCAAATGTTCGGTCAAATTATTGATGCGCTCGGTCAACAAGGCCACCTGCACCTCCGGCGAACCGGTATCCCCTTCTGACAAGGCATACTCTTTGATCAGCTCCTGCTTGCGCTCCGGCGTAATCGACATCGGTTTTTCTCCTTGGATACAATAAAGTCACACTCATGCCACCTGTGGACGCAGAGCCGGGATGTCGTCCAGCACGCGATCCATCGGTAACAACACGGTTGCCAAACCTTCCTGACTGGCGGCCTGTGCCAGTTGGTCCAGGGTGATTCCCTGCTCCAGGGAAAAACCCAACGTCTCGGTGCGCAATAAACGCTGCAGATAGGCCAGCGTCCCCAAATGCCGACCCAGATCCCGCGCCAATGAGCGCATGTAGGTACCCTTGCTGCAACGAACCAGCACCTGGGCAACCCCCTCTGCAAAGCTCTCCAGCTGCAACTGATGAATCACCACCTGGCGCGGCGGCAAGGTTACCGTCTCGCCCCGGCGGGCCAACTCATAGGCCCGCACCCCATCGACATGAATCGCCGAATGGGCCGGGGGAACCTGCTCCTGACTGCCAAGAAAATGGAGCAACGCCGCCTCCAGGGCGGCACGATCGGGAATTTGTCCCGTCTCGGCGGTGATCACCCCGGTCGGATCGCCGCTGTCGGTCTCTGCCCCAAAGCGGATCCAACAGCGATAGCCCTTATCTCCGTGCAATATCTGACCCAGCATTTTGGTCGCCCGCCCCAGGGCCATCGGCAACAATCCCTCGGAAAAAGGATCCAGGGTGCCACCATGCCCTACCTTGGCTGCCTGGGTCAAACGTTTGACCACCGCCACTGCGTGCGCAGAACTCATCCCTGCCGGTTTCAGAATTACCAACCACCCATCAATATTCCGGCCTGTTCGCCGTCCACGACTCACTGCTTTATTTCTCCCTATTCTTTCGTCGTCTCGTCACCTGGCTCCGCTGCCGGTATGTGCAACGAATGGAGCAAACGATCCATGCGCATGCCATAATCCAGAGAGGTATCCGGCTCAAAACGCAGCTGCGGCGTATGGCGCAACGACAACCGCTTGCCCAACTGGCTGCGCATAAATCCCGCCGCATGGCTCAACACCCGCTGACAGCTCTGCAACCGCTCCTCAATGAGGCTCTTGGCCTCGGTGGTGGCCAAATCCACCCCTTCCCCTGCCAGCAGGGAAAAATAGACCGTCGCATGCTGCAAGTCGGCACTCAAATTGACATCGGTGATGGTGATCAAACCGGCCAGACGCGGATCATGAACCTCCTGCCGCAACAACATGTCGGCAATCTCCTGACGAATCGCCGCCGCCACCCGTTCACGGCGTATTCGACCCCCCGATGATCCCCCAGGCACTCCCACCGTTCGACTCATGCTAAAAACTCCACCTGCAAATCCACCACCACGCCCGCCGCATCGCTTGTGATGTAATCCACCACCTTCTGCATCCGCGACTGTAACACCGCCACCTCATTGCCCACCGCCGCAAAGCCCAAACCTGCCGTCTGCCAAT
>PDZV01000034.1 GCA_002753135.1 Magnetococcales bacterium WMHbinv6
ATGAACTTGGCGGTTCGTTGAAAAGGAGGTTATCTACACCCTTTAACAGCACGACGGAACGGCATAGCCTTGGTTAGTCCACCGGCATAGCCGGTGGTTTACCTGTTTTAATTATAAAAACAATCCCAATTGTTGGATAACCATGATGGGTTACGGTAAGTTGCGTGCCAAAAACCAACGGGTCTTTGCGGCAAACGAGTCTTCTTATCCCCTGCTGATACAGGGACATTTCGGTAGTTTCCAATTCCTACACGCCATGGCCAATGAGGGCGACAAACCGCAAGAGACTCTGGAACGGATGATGGGGTGGGCAGAGTTGACCTATCGCGTCGGAAGCGGCGAGTTTACGGCAACAACTCGCCTCAATGATGTGGATATTCCCGCCCTGGCACAACTGGCAACAAGGTTGACACCAAAAAACAACCCCAACAAGTACCAATTAGGCTATCTGTTTGACATTTCGACAAGAAATGACAAGCGCATGCGGGAGGTGGCATTCGGATCCCTGCAGCATATGATTCAAGACTCGTTTGCACACTGCCATGCACAAAGGGATGAAAAAAATCCGGCAAAGATCGTCGCCTTTTATGCCTACCCACATCAGAACAGCGAAGGGCATGCACAATTTGACAATCAACTGGAGTGGGTGAGCAATGGCAGTCACGCCAACGACAAGGTAAATCCGGTCGTAATTGGCCACAACCTGTTCAAATTCAAGCAACAAGGGGTCAAGTGGGACAATGGGGTGAAAAAGTATCTTGCCCAATATTTACAACTGGTAACCGAAGAGGAAGACGAGAGAAAGCCAATGGCCTCCTATCCAGGTCCAGAAGAGTGCCTGAGCAAACCGCAAAAGTGAACAACAAGAAAACGAGACTCTGGCAGAGAGCGGCCTTGCGGTCAGACAGGGGGCAAGATCACCGTCTCTCTGTCAGGTGGGCGTAAGGGGAAAGAGAGAGAATCCGTTGATCAGCAATCGGCATACCGATGGTGAAATGATAGATGGTTTGCAGACGATCCCCCTGCAAACCCAGCCAACGGTGAAACAGATCGTCAAAAAAGCAGCCGATGCCGGTGCCGCGCACCCCCTCCTCTTCGGCGGCCAGATAGAGTATCTGGCCGAGAATGCCTGCCTCCCAATGCAAGGCGCGATAGCCCCAGGCTCCTGGTTGCAGTCCCAGGGCAAAATCGGCCAGCATACCCAGAGAGAAAAAGCCGTCGGCGGCAATCTCCTGTTGACAGGAGATCACCCCTGCCCACTCGGCACAGGACTCTTCCTGCAGGAGATAGAGCGGCAGATGATCCGGCGCGGAGAAAATTTTTTGCCAGGAGGCTGTCGCGGGCAACAACCCCTGCCAGGTTGCCAACTGTGCCGGATCACGCAGCAACAGATAACGCCCGGGAACCACCCCTTCGACCCGATGCACCAGCAGGAGAGGATGGACAAGCGGGGTGTGCGGCAACAGAGCCCAGGGAGGCAGGGACAAACGGGGCAACAAACGGTCCAGAATGCGGAAAAAAGCGGCTTGCGGCAGAACATGGCCAGGATCATAACTTTGACCGCTGCGGCGACCGCGCAACAAAGCCGCTGCCGACAGCGTGGTGTTGCCGAAGGTCAAGGGTGGCCAATCCGATTTTGCTGCCGTCAAGACAACCTCTTCCTCCGCTTTATGACAGGCTTTTTCTACCGCCTCGATACCTGGCCAGACGGGCAAAGTTTCTGGGGTGAGTCGGCTGGCCTTGCCAAGAAAAGGGGCAACCGCCATCTGCGCCGCCAGGGCCGCCGTGTCGGGAAGTCGACTCTCTGCCTGGTTGCTCAACAGCAGAAGCAAGCCCGGATGTTCCGCCTCCACATCCGCCGCATGGGGCAGACCGCTCAAACGACGTATCGTCTCATCACCGGCTTGCCAGAGCAGAGAACAACGCCAGCCAAGGGCCGCTGCGGCAAAGGCAATGGCAGCTGCCGCATGCCCCAGATTGAGCTGGCAATAGCGGTAGGAGCGCAACCCATATTTCCAGGTTTCCCGTTCATGAACCAACGTCAGGGCCAGCAGCAGATGGCCCGGAGCCCACAAGCGCCGCCACGCCTCACCCCGCTCTGGCTGCCAGCGCCGTTCCAGCAGATGATCTCTGGCAAAATAGTGATGCACACCGACAAACGGATCGGCAGCAATCAGATAGGCTTCGATCGGATGCAAATTACCGCTGGAAGGGTGACAACGCAGCGCCCAGCGGTTATTGCCATAGGCCTTCCACACCGCCAATCCCAAAGAGTTGGCCAGCAGACAGGAGAGGGCATCAACCGTCATCGGTTGCGCTGCAACGGCCTCTGGCTGCCACAAGGCTGCAAAGGGGGGATCCGGCACGGCAGGCTGTAACGGCAGCCCCTCCCGGAGAGTGCCTTGGTAGTAACGAAACGGATCCGGTTGACTGGCCCAATCCAACCGGCCCGGACCCGGTGCATAGCGGTCAGGGGCATGTTTGCTGGCTTGATGATAACGACGGACCGAAGGTTCCATAATCACCTTGTCCCTTCCCGCAAGAGCTACGAAAAAAAAGCGAACAACCACCGCCACACAAGCCAATGGCACGCTGCGTACCATTTTTCTTGCTCCGTTTCTCCCTGTCAAGTGGCTCATACCTGGGAAATGGGGGGAAAATGTATCGAAACATCTCGCATTTTTCAGGTTGATGTGATATCCTGGTCATTCGTTCGACGCACAATAGGGAGTTGCAAGCATGGCGCATAATTTTTTGTTTACTTCGGAGTCGGTCTCGGAAGGACATCCGGACAAAGTGGCCGATCAAATCTCAGACGGTGTTCTCGATGCCCTGTTGCAACAGGATGCCAGGAGTCGTGTGGCCTGTGAAACCATGATTACCACCGGTGTCGTGGTCATTGCCGGCGAAATCACCACCAGGGCGGTGGTCGATTACGCCCAGGTGGCGCGTGCGGTGATCCGGGACATTGGCTACAACTCATCAACCATGGGTTTTGATGCCGACTCGTGTGCCGTGATGGTTACCCTGGATAAACAATCCTCAGATATTGCCCAAGGGGTAAACGAAGGCCAGGGAATCGATCTGGACCAGGGAGCCGGAGATCAGGGGTTGATGTTCGGCTTTGCCTGCAACGAAACACCGGTTTATATGCCCGCCCCCATCTACTATGCCCATCGCCTGATGGAACAGCAGGCCCGGGTGCGCAAAAGCGGTCAACTTCCCTGGCTGCGTCCCGATGCCAAATCGCAAGTGACCATCCGCTATGCCGACGGCAAACCGGCTGCCATCGAAGCCGTGGTTTTGTCGACGCAACATGCGCCGGAAATTGGCCACGCCGAAATTCGCGAAGCGGTAATCGAAGAGATCATCAAACCGGTTTTGCCGGTTGAGTTGTTGGGCGATTCGGTAGCCTACCATATCAATCCGACCGGTCGTTTTGTCATCGGCGGTCCGGTGGGTGACTGCGGTTTGACCGGACGCAAAATCATCGTCGATACCTACGGCGGTTCCGGCCACCATGGCGGTGGAGCCTTCTCCGGCAAAGATCCATCCAAGGTCGACCGCTCCTCTGCCTATATGGGGCGCTATGTGGCCAAAAACATTGTCGCCGCTGGCCTCGCCTCCCGTTGCGAAGTCCAGGTTGCCTACGCCATCGGTGTCGCCAAACCGGTTTCAATGATGGTCAACACCTTCGGCACCGGTCGGATCAGCGATATGCGCATCGAACAACTGGTCACCGAACACTTTGATCTGCGTCCCAAAGCGGTGATTCAAACCCTGGATCTGCTGCGACCCATCTACCGCAAGAGCGCCGCCTATGGTCATTTTGGCCGCGAACTGCCGGAGTTTACCTGGGAAAAAACCGACAAGGCGGATGTTCTGCGCAGCGCCGCCGGTTTATAACCCCTTGTTGGGCCAAAAAAAATTTTTCTACTCACTCTGCTTGACAAGGAATGATTATGTCTGCCGCTCACGATTACAAGGTTGCCGATATCTCTCTGGCCGCATGGGGACGCAAGGAGATTGCCATCGCTGAAACGGAAATGCCCGGCTTGATGGCCATTCGTGAAGAGTATCGGGCACAGCAACCTTTGGCCGGTGCCCGCATTGTCGGCTGCCTCCATATGACCATTCAGACAGCTGTGCTGATTGAAACCCTGGTGGCTCTCGGCGCGGAAGTGCGTTGGTCCTCCTGCAACATCTTCTCCACGCAGGATCATGCCGCTGCCGCCATTGCTGCCGCTGGCATTCCGGTCTTTGCCTGGAAAGGAGAGAGCGAAGAGGAGTTCTGGTGGTGCATCGATCAAACCATCACCGGTCCGAACGGCTGGCGTCCCAACATGATTCTGGACGACGGCGGCGATGCGACGATTGTTTTGCACCGCCCGGAACATGCCGATCTGCTCAAAGAGATTCGCGGTCTGTCGGAAGAGACCACCACCGGCGTCCACCGACTGCAAGAGATGCTGAAAAACGGCACCTTGAAGGTGCCTGCCTTCAACGTCAACGATTCTGTGACCAAATCCAAATTTGACAACCTGTATGGCTGCCGCGAATCGCTGATCGATGGCATCAAGCGGGCTACCGATGTCATGATTGCCGGCAAAATTTGTGTCGTCTGCGGCTATGGCGATGTCGGCAAGGGGTGTGCCCAGGCCTTCCGTGGCATGGGGGCCACGGTCTGGATTACCGAAATTGATCCCATCTGTGCCCTGCAGGCGGCCATGGAGGGGTATCGGGTTGTCACCATGGAGGAGGCCTCTGCCGTGGCCGATATTTTTGTCACCGCCACCGGCAACGTGGATGTCATCACCCGCGCCCATATGGATCGGATGAAAAATCAGGCCATCATCTGCAACATCGGCCATTTCGATTCAGAAATCGACATTGCCAGCATTCGCAATTTGACCTGGGAAAATATCAAGCCGCAGGTGGATCATGTCATTTTTCCCGACGGCAAACGGTTGATCGTCTTGGCAGAGGGTCGCCTGGTCAATTTGGGTTGTGCCACAGGTCACGCCAGCTTTGTCATGTCCAATTCGTTCACCAACCAGGTGATGGCCCAGATCGAACTGTGGACCAATCCGGGCAAATATTCGGTCGGCGTCTATGTCCTGCCCAAACACCTTGATGAAAAGGTGGCCGCCTTGCACCTGAACAAACTGGGTGCCCGTCTGACCCGTCTGACGGAAAAACAGGCCAGCTACATCGGGGTGGAAGCCAACGGCCCGTACAAGCCGCATCATTACCGCTATTGATTGCTTGGCAGTCGCATGCCCTGCCACGGAAAGAGCTGTCTTTCCGTGGCTTTTCTTTTTCTCGCTATTACCTCATGACCAATCCCCCCTGGCAAAAACTGTTTCGCCTGATCAGCAAAGCCATGAGCCGCGATCAGGCCGATCTGCGGCGCAAGTTGCGACAACTGGAACAGCAACAGGCAAGCAACGAACAACTGCCAGAGGCGTTGCAGAAGTGGCAGCAACAGCTGGAGGCGTCACGGGCCGTGCGGGCCGCCCGTCAGGCCTCGATACCCGCCTTGCACTATCCGGAAGAGCTGCCGGTTGCCCAACAACGGCAACGCATCGCCGAAGTCATCCGCCAACAGCAGGTTGTCATTCTCTGCGGTGAGACCGGCTCAGGCAAAACCACGCAACTGCCGAAAATATGTCTGGAACTGCAGCGGGGAACCGGTGGCTGGATCGGCATGACCCAACCGCGCCGTATTGCGGCGCGCAGCATTGCCGATTTTTTGGCGCAGGATCTGCGTTCACAAGTGGGCGATTTGATCGGCTACAAAATGCGTTTCAACGACCGGGTGGGTGCCGATTCGCTGCTCAAGGTGATGACCGACGGTATCCTGCTGGCCGAAATTCAGAGCGACCGTCTGTTGACCCGCTATGACACCCTGATCATCGACGAGGCGCACGAACGGAGTCTGAACATCGATTTTCTGCTCGGCTATCTGAAACAGCTGCTGCCGAAACGACCGGATCTCAAACTGATCATCAGCTCTGCCACCCTGGACATGGCCCGTATCGCCGCCCATTTCAACCAGGCCCCGGTGATCGAAGTGGCGGGCCGCACCTATGGCGTGGAAACCCGTTACCGACCCCTGCACGGCTGGGAGGATGAGGAAGAGGAGAGCGAGGAGAAAAATCTGGAACAGGGTATCCTGGAGGCGGTGCAGGAACTCTACACCTTGGGCCCGCATGGCGATATTTTGATTTTTTTGCCCGGGGAGCGGGAGATCCGCGAAATTGGCGATTTTTTGCGCCAGCAAGAGCTGTTGCATACCGAGGTGCTGCCCCTGTTTGCCCGTCTGTCGATGGCCGACCAGCAGCGCATTTTTCATCCGGGCGGCAAACGTCGTCTGATTCTGGCCACCAACGTGGCAGAAACCTCCATTACCGTGCCGGGCATTCGCTATGTCATTGACAGCGGTCTGGCCCGCATCAGCCGCCACAGTGGCCGCACCCAGGTCCGCCGCCTGCCGGTGGAAAAAATATCGCAGGCTTCCGCCCGGCAACGACAGGGACGCTGCGGACGACTGGCAGAAGGGGTCTGTATTCGCCTGTATGCGCAGGAAGATTTTCTCGCCCGCGATCTCTTTACCGACCCGGAAATTTTGCGGGTGTCGTTGGCCGCCGTTATTCTGCAGATGAAATATCTGAAACTGGGCGAGGTAGAGAGTTTTCCTTTTGTCGACCCACCCGGTCGGGGGGCCATTGCCGACGGCATGCGCCTGTTGGCCGAGTTGGGTGCCATCAACGAACGGGGGCAATTGACCTCCCTGGGCAGCGAACTGGCGCAACTGCCACTGGATCCCCGTTTGGGGCGCATGCTGCTGGCCGGAGCGCGTTACGGCTCTCTGGCAGAAATGTTGGTGATTGTCGCCGCCATGAGTCTGCCGGATCCGCGCGAGTGGCCGGCGGAGCAACGAGGCAAGGCCGAACAGGCCCACAAACGGCACCAGGATAGCAGTTCCGACTTCAGCGGCCTGCTCAGCCTCTGGCAGTTTATCGACAATGGTCGCCAGGAAGCGGCTTCCAACAATCAATTCCGCCGTTTTCTGAAAGAAAATTTTCTCTCTTTCCTGCGGGTGCGCGAGTGGCAGGGAATTCATGAACAGTTGAGCCGTCTGGTCGGCGAGATGGGTATGCGTATCAACCTGCTCCCGGCTGCCTATCGGGAGCTGCACCAGGCGGTGCTGGCCGGTACACTGGGTTTTGTCGGCTTCAAGACAGAGAGCCACGACTATATCGGGGTGGCGCAGCAGCGTTTCAGCATCTCTCCCGGTTCGGCCCTGTTCAAAAAATCCCCCACCTGGTTGGCAGCCGGTGAGTTGATCGAAACCAGCCGCCTCTTTGCCACCCTCTGCGCCCGGGTGGAGCCGGAATGGATCGAAACAGTGGCCGGGCCGTTATGCCGCAGGCACCATCAAGATCCCCACTGGGAAAAAAAATCGGGCTGTGTTCTGGTCTTTGAACGGGTGACCCTGTTCGGACTGACCCTGATTGCCCAACGCAAGGTTCAGTTTGGCCCCCTGGACGGGGTCAAAGCCAGAGAAATTTTTATCCAAAGCGCGTTGGTGGAGGGGGAAATGCAGAGTTCAGCCCCCTTTTTCGCCCATAATCAGGGGTTGATCGCCGAAGTGCATGAACTGGAACACCGTTCCCGGCGGCGCGATCTGCTGGTAGAGGATGCAGTTTTGTACGATTTTTATGATCAGCAGATTCCTCCCTCGGTCCACAGCACCCATCTGTTTCATCAATGGTATTGGCAGGCCAAAAAACGCAACCCACGACTGCTCTATTTTAGCCGCGAAATGTTGCTGTGCCAGGAGGGTGACACCATCAGTGGTGAAAGTTTTCCCGGCCATTTATTGATCAATGGTGTGGAGCTGTCCCTGGAGTATCATTTCAATCCCGGAGCCGGAGAGGATGGCATCAGTGTGCAGATTCCCCTGCCCTTTCTCAACCAGCTGACGCCAGCCCCCTTTGAATGGCTGGTGGCGGGACTCTTGCCCAACAAAATTCTTGCCTTGCTCAAAGGGTTGCCCAAAACCTTGCGCCGCCCCCTGGTGCCGCTGCCACAGGCGCAACAGTATTGTCTGCAACAGTTGCCCCAGCACGAGCGCCACAAACCGTTGGGAGCAGTGCTGGGTCTGCTTTTGCTGCGCCAGTATGGCCTCTCCATCCCGCTCGATGCCTGGCAGCATGAAGCCTTGCCGGACCATCTGCGCATGAATTTTAAAATTATCGAAGAGAGCAGCGACAAAGTGTTGGCCCAGGGACGGGATCTGTTGGCGTTGCAGCAGCAGTGGGGTTCGGTGGCCAAAAAACAGTTTACCGCCCTGCCCAAGAGCGCCTTCGAGCAGAGCGGTTTGACCCGTTGGGCCTTTGGCAATCTGCCGCAACAGGTGGTGGTCGCCGGCGATCGACGCAACAGTTTTGGTTTTCCGGCCATTCAGGATGAAGGCAATACGGTCGCCTTGCGTCTGGTGGAGAGTGCGGATACCGCTCGGCAGATCAGCCGCTGGGGACTGGTGCGCCTTTTTGCCCTGCAGTTGGCACCGCTCCTGAAGCCGATGGAAAAAAAGTGGGCGCTGCCGCGTGATCTGGCGGGACTGGACCCGGCCTTCGGCCCGGCAAAAGGGTTATGGTGGCAGATCACATCCCTGGCCCTGGCACGGGTATTTCTCGATGTCAGCGAGCAGGAAATTGAAACGGAAGAGATTTTTCTGCAACGTCTGGCCAACGGCCGCCCACTGGTTGCCCAGGCGGTGACGGAAATGCAAACGCTGGTCAAAGAGATTGCCCTGCGCCAGCGTACCGTTGTCACCCTGCTGCGCCAGAGGGAAATTCCCGGCTTGCCGCAGGTGGAGAGCGAGATACAGAGCCATCTGGCCAGTTTGATCTATCCCGGTTTTCTGCGCGAGACCCCGCCGCAGTGGTTGAAACAACTGCCACGTTACCTGCAAGGCATGGTCTTGCGGCTGGAGCGGCGCGGGTTTGCACCGCAGCGGGACACCCAGCGGGCGGCAGAACTGCAGCCCTATTGGCAGCGCTACCAGGCGCGGGCCAAGCAACACGCCGCCGCCCGTCTGCTTGATCCGGAACTGGAGCAATACCGCTGGATGGTCGAGGAGTTTCGTATCTCGCTCTTTGCCCAGGATCTGCGCACCCTCTTCCCGGTCTCGGCGAAACGCCTTCAGCAACAATGGGAAAAAGTGATGCCCTAGCTGGGCCGCGAGCAGCGCAGCATACAACCTGTATGTGAGCAGCGGAGCGGCACAGCAACGCCGTATCAAGGGATTTTGGGCCGAATGAGAACAGTCCCTGATCCCTCGCTTATCCCCGGAGAGAACCCCCTTCAGCAAACGGCATGGGCAGCGAAATCTCAACCCGCAATCCGCCCAAAGCGGATGAACGGGTAAAGTGCAGCGTGCCGACATAGTGGACCACCGTCTCGCGCACCACTGCCAGCCCCAGACCATGGCCCGGGGATGACTCATCAACGCGCACACCGCGTTCGGCCAACCGTTCCAACTCCTTGGCAGGCACCCCTGGTCCGTCATCTTCCACACAGATCGTGCAGCGGTGTTCCAACTCTTCCAAGGTGATGCCAATGCGGCTTTTGGCCCATTTAAAAGCGTTGTCCAACAAATTGCCGAACAACTCCGTCATGTCCTCCTGATCGAAGGGCAACAGCATGCCTGGCGAAAAGTCCAACTCCACTTCAATATTTTTCTGGAAGTTGATATTTTTCAGAGTGCGCACCAGATCACCCAATGACTGCTTGGGACAAAACAGCGTCCCGGAAAGGGAATGATCGGCCAATCGGGCTCGGCGCAGTTCCCGTTCGATCACCTCATGCAGCACCGCCAACCGCTCTTCCACCTCGGTCCGCAACAGGGCATCTTCGGCAGGCAACGAATGGCGCACCATCTGGCTTAAGGTGGCCAGTGGATTTTTTAACGTATGGGCCAGATTGGCCATGGTGGAGCGGGAACGCACCAGGCGCTGTTCGGTGCGCAGCAAGAGACGGTTGATCTGTTCAACAATTTTTTCCATCTCCGGCGGCACGTCGACACTCAACTTGTTGACTTGTCCCATCTCAAGCTGCAGCACGTTTTGATGAATTTTTTTGATGGGAGACATGGCCTGCTGCACAGCCCAGTAGTGTGCCGCCAGCAAAACAACGAGCAAAGCCAGCGATAACACACTATAAATCCATTGAAATTTTTGCCGGTTGTTTTCAAATGGCGTCAGATCTTCCGCCACGGCCAATGAGAGGACCTTTTCACGCAGAGGAATGGAACGTACGACCGCCAGCAATCGTTGTCCTTTCGGACCGGCAAGAATCAGACGACTTTGCTTGCCGACCGGAACATCAGGCAGTTGCATGACAAACTCCCCCAGAGAACGGGAACGCAAAACCTGTTCATCTTCGGCACCATGCAGAACAATCTGGTAGTAATACCCCGAAAAGGCAAAGCGAAACAGCGCATCCACATGCCGGATATCCAGTTGAATGCCATCGCCATCGTCCAGACTCAGTTCGGCCAGAATACTGCTGATTTCCACCTCAATACGCTCTTCCAGATACTGCGCCGTCAACTCCTGCAGGGCACCACTCACCACCCACCATAACAGCAAAAAGAGCGCCACCAGACTGACCGCCAAAGTCAGCAACAGTTTTGCTTTGATCGAGCGAAGCGGTCTCATCCCTCGGCCTCCGGCATAAAACGATACCCTTGCCAACGCAATGTCCGGAACACCTCTTTGCCCAATTTTTTGCGCAGGTGATTGATGTAGACTTCGATCACGTTGTGATCTGCCACCCGGTCATAGTCGTAGACCGCCTCCAACAGGGACTCCTTGGAATGGATGCGCTCTGGTGCCAGCATGAAGATGCGCAACAGGCGAAACTCCATGGCGGTCAAGGCCACCCGCTCGCCATGGGGAGTCACCACCGCCTGTTGCCCTTCGTCCAACAGATAGCCCGCAACGGTTATGGCACCCCGTGTCCGTGTGTGACAACGGTAGATGATCGCTTTCAAGCGGGCCAACAACTCCTCGACATGAAACGGTTTGCCCAGATAGTCGTCGGCGCCGGCGTCCATACCGATGACTCTCTCCTGCCAGGTATTGCGTGCTGTCAAAATGATCACCGGCACGCTGTTGCCCTGTCGCCGCCAATTTTTCAGCACCGCCAGACCGGATTTGTCCGGCAAACCCAAATCCAGAATCGCCGCATGATACTCCGTTTCATTGGCCATGACCTCGCCCGTTGGGCCGTCATGGACCATATCTACAGCATAGTGGGCCTGTTCCAAATCCCGTTTCAGGTGATTGGCCAACACCTGATCATCCTCGACAAGCAAAAGACGCACAGAGCGGTTTCTCCTTTTCTTCCTTGCGATAAAAAAATGCATGCCATTCAGCTTGATTTCAACTTATTATGCTATCCTGCAACCCAGGACCGGAACAGACCGGATATTCATCAGTATGCGCAAAGGATTAACAACCCCATGGAAACCGTTTTATGGCTGAAATTATTATTGATTTTAGTATTGATTCTTGGCAATGCCTATTTTGTTGGCGCAGAGGTGGCGATTACGGGTGCCCGACGCAGCAAAATTCGGCAACTTGCCGAGCAGGGTAACCGTTCTGCCGCCCGGGTACAACGTCTGCATATGGAACCGGAACGGTTCTATTCGGTCACACAAATCGGCATCACCCTGGTCTCACTGGGCTTGGGTGCCCTGGGCATGGATACCCTGGCGCAAATCATGGAACCCTGGTTTGTTGCCCTGTTCGGCCTGTTCGGCCAAAGCGACGAAATTGTCCAATGGGCCAATCTGATCAACTATCTGGTTGCTTTTGCCATCATCTCCTTCCTGCATGTGGTGGGTGGTGAACTGGCACCGAAAATTCTTGCCTTCCACAAAGCAGAACCGATGGCCATGGCCGTCGCCTGGTCGGTGGACGTGCAGTACACTTTCTGGACGCCGGTGATCTGGGCCATGAAACATGCCTCCAACTTTTTGCTCTGGTGTGTCGGGCAAGGCAGTCTGGTCGGGGCGCATGGTGAACATTTCAACATGACCCACGAAGAGATTCGCACCATCATCACCGCCAGCGAAGATGCCGGTATTTTTAAGCCGGAAGATTCCAAAATGATCCACAGCGTGATGGATTTCGGCGGACGTACCGTGCGCTCTGCCATGGTGCCGCGCACCGATATTCTGGCTTTTACCCGGGAGACAACTCTGGAACAAGCCCTGAAAAAATTCCGCGAAGTTCCCCATGCCCGCTATCCGGTTTATGAAACCAATCTGGATAACATCGTCGGCTATGTGGCAATGAAAGAGTTGCTGGGCGTTTTGGCCGATTCGCGGGAAAACCAAAACATGGAACAAAATATCTCCGAATACGTCAACCCGGTCCATATCGTACCCAGCAGCAAAATGTTGAGCGATCTGCTCAAAGAGTTTAAATCGTCCCGGCAACAGATGGCTGTCGTCATCGATGAGTATGGCGGCACGGAGGGAATCATCACCCTGGAGGATATTCTGGAACAGATTGTCGGCGAGTATGAGGATGAGTTTACCACCAATACCCGTCGCTTCAAAAAGATGGATGACGGTCGTTATCTGATCGACGCTTCCATGCGCATGATGGAATTGAAATCCCTGCTCACCTATGAATTTCCTGACGACACCGATTTTGTCACCATAGCTGGCTTGATCTACCACATTTTGGGCCATATCCCGAAAATGGGCGAAATCATCATCATTCCTGCCGCCGAAATGAAGGTGGTCGGCATGGATAACCATCGCATCACCATGGTGGAGTTCCGCCACCTGCCGCTGGCGACATCCGAAAACACGGAACAAGCATCCCATTCTAACCCATCTCACGAGTGAAAGGTATTGCCATGGCTGTCAGCTTGAGTAAAGGCGGAAATGTATCATTGAGCAAAGAGGCCCCTGGCCTGGTGGAAATTGCTGTCGGTTTAGGCTGGGATGTCCGTCGCACAGACGGCACCGCCTTCGATATTGATGCTTCAGCCTTTGTTTTGAACGAACAGAACAAAGTACGGTCCGATGCCGACTTTATTTTTTACAACAACCTTAAATCCACCTGCGGACATGTCGAACATTTGGGCGATAACCGGACCGGTGCCGGTGAAGGAGATGACGAAGTGGTCAGAATCAAACTGGCCGCTTTGGGCAGTGACATTCACAAAGTGGTGCTGGCCGTCACCATCCACGACGGCGAAAGCAAAAAACAAAACTTCGGACAGATTCAGAACGCCTTCATCCGTGTGCTGAATACTGCCGATCAATCGGTCATCGCCCGCTACGATTTATCGGAAGATGCCTCAACGGAAACGGCCATGATCTTCGGCGAAATCTATCGACACAACAGCGAGTGGAAATTCCGCGCCGTCGGACAGGGTTTTGCCGGTGGTCTGGCACCTCTTGCTCGCCACTTCGGTGTCGATGCCTGATTATTGCGCAGAAAGGGACAAAAAATGGCGATCAATCTGACCAAAGGGCAAAAAATCAGCCTGAGCAAAGATTCCAGCTCAGCCTTGAGTCATGTTCTTCTCGGACTGGGTTGGGATGTGGTGAAAAAATCCGGGGGTTTGTTTGGTATTTTCAGCAGTAACAATGAAATCGACCTGGATGCCTCCTGTTTGATGTTTGATCAAAACAACCAAATTGTCGATGCCGTCTGGTTCCAGCAATTACAAAGCCGGGATGGTTCCATTCGCCATACCGGTGATAATGTCACCGGAGCGGGAGAGGGAGATGACGAACAAATTTTGGTCAATCTGGCTGCCGTTCCCTTCAACATCAAATATTTGGTTTTTGTCGTCAACAGTTTTACCAGCCATACCTTTGATCGGGTACAAAACGCCTATTGCCGACTGGTTGACTCGGCCACCCAGCAGGAGGTGGCACGTTTTCAACTGCAGAGCCAAGGCCCACATACTGCGATGATCATGGCCAAACTCTATCGCCATGCGGGCGAATGGAAAATGCATGCTATCGGCGAAACAGGCCGTGGCAAAACTTTCCATGAACTGTTACCCGCCATCAGCACCCATCTGTAACCTAATAAGGATAACGCAACATGGGATTTTTCGATGAACTGAAAAATCGGGCCAATCAGCTGCACTCGGCGATGACCCAAGAGATGAACCGCTTCAAAAATCGGGAGATGATGGAGGCCATCCTGGCCGGTTGTGCCCTGGTCGCCTCTGCGGATGGCACGGTCAGCAGCGCGGAAAAACAAAAAATGATCGGCTTCATCCAGAATTCTGAAGCCCTCAAGGTGTTCCAAAACCATGAGATCATTCAATCTTTCCAGCAGCATATGGCCAAAATGGAGTTTGATTATGCCCTTGGACAAGCCGAAGCACTGCAGATGATCGGCAAAATCAAACAGGCTGACCAGGCCCGCCTGCTGGTGCGTGTCTGCTGTGCCATCGGCAACTCCGATGGAGAGTTTGACGAGCAGGAAAAAGCGGTTGTGCGGACAATCTGCCGCGAGTTGCAGCTCAACCCGGCGGATTTTGACTTGTAGCGTACAAGCAACAGATCAGCCTTTTCTGCCGCAGGGTGATGCCAGGTGCCAGCAAGCGAGTCGTTTGTTTGCTGGTGACCTGCCATCCTGGCAGCAGCGGACCATCCTTGCAAAGAAGGAACAACGTTTACCATGGAACTGCAACCCATTGGCTTCCCTTTTACCATTCAGCTGATTTTGGCTGGAATCATCATTTTTTATATGGTCACAGATATTCACGCCCATCGGCAAAATCGGATGATGTCGTGGCAAGAGGCCACGTTTTGGTTTGTCTTCTGGGTCGTCGCCGCCTTGATCTTTGCCGCCTATTTGTGGCACGCCCATGATCCAGCCTATGCCAAACTGTTTCTGGTCGGTTTTGTGCTGGAAGAGTCGCTGTCATTTGACAACGTAATGGTTTTCATGGTGATTTTTGCATCTTTCAACATCAAGGAGGTGTTGCTGCGTCGGGTGTTGTTTTACGGCATTCTGGGGGCAATTCTTTTTCGTCTGGCTTTTGCCAGCATTGGCACCATCCTTTATGCCGCCTCTCCCTGGGTAGGCATGCTTTTCGCAGTCGTGGTCTTCTGGACTGCCTGGAAAATGCTCACTGCCGGCGAGGCGGACGACTCGTTGCACGATTATTCGCACCATTGGTCGGTCCGTTTGACGGAGCGGTTTTTGCCGGTTTTTCCCCGCCTGCATGGCCAGGCAATGATTCTCTCCCGGCAAGAAGTAGAAGCGTTACAACAAGCGGATCCGGCCATTCAATGCAAAGAGGGGGCAAGCCGTTACGCCACCCCCGCCCTGCTTTGCACGATGGTGATTCAAGCCACCGACATTCTGTTTGCTTTCGACTCGGTCCCCGCCGTCATCGCCGTCAGCAAGGAACCGGTACTGGTGTGGAGTGCCATGATCTTTGGTGTCATGGGCTTGCGTGCGCTCTTTTTTATTCTGAGCAATCTGATGAAATATTTGGTTCATCTGGATAAATCGATCATTGCCCTGCTCTTTTACATTGGTGCCAAACTGTTCATTGAAGCCAGCAATACCCTGTTTCAATGGCCCAATATCCACATCACACCCGGCCAAAGCATGATCATCGTCTTTTCCGTACTCGGTCTTGGGGTTCTGGCCTCTCTGCTTCTGCCCAAAGATCAACCGAATCAACTGAAAGTGGAATAACCGTTCTGTTCGATTGTCCATATTCCAACAAATATAGAACCACCATGGCCAAAGCCTTTCCATTGTTTCCCCTGTTGCATACCTTGCGCACCTACCGCCTGGATTGGTTGCGTGGCGACCTGGTTGGCGGACTCACCGCCTGTGTCGTCATGATCCCCTCCGTTCTGGCCTACGCCGAACTGGTTCACATGCCTCCGATCACAGGGATTTATGCCGCCTTGGCGGCCTCAATCGGCTACGCTTTGTTTGCCTCCTCCAGGCATGTTATCGCCGGTCCCGACGCGGCCATTGGTCTTCTGGCCGGCACTGCCATTTTGCCTCTCGCCGCTGGTGATCCCAGCCGTATTCCGGCTTTGGCTGCCACCCTTGCCGGAATGTCGGGCATCATCCTTCTTTTTGCTGCTCGTCTGCGGGTTGGCACGATTGCCGATTTTCTCTCCCGACCGGTCTTGACCGGTTACTTGAACGGGGCCTCCCTCATTCTGGTTTCCACCCAGTTGGGTAAACTGTTTGCCATCAAAACCGAAGGGGAAGATTTTTTCCCCCTGCTCTGGCAAGTTATCAGCCGCTTGCCGGAAACACATCCTCCCACCTTTCTGTTCGGTATCAGCCTGATCCTGATCATGGTGATCATCAGCAAAACCGTGCCCAAATTACCTGGAGCCCTGGTGGTCACTCTCCTGGCCATTCTGGGCAGTCAATTGCTGGAGTTGGGTACAATGGGGGTGGTTCTGGTGGGAGAGGTCCCGCAAGGCACACCGGCACTGGTCATACCCACTTTTCATTGGGCTGATATACCTGCCTTGGCTCCGGCAGCCGTCGCGATCTCTTTTTTGACTTTTTCCGACGGTATTCTGCTCGCGCAGGTTTTTGCCAACAAAAACAAATACTCCATCAACCCCAATCAGGAACTCACTGCCCTGGGCATGGCCAACGGGCTGGCCAGCTTGTTGCAGGGATTTCCGGTTTCTGCCAGCCAATCACGCAGTTCCATCGTCGATGCGGCCAACGGTAAGTCGCAACTGGCCCAGATCATTGCCGCCATTGGATTGCTGCTGTTTTTGATCTATTTAACCGACCTGCTTGCCTTGCTGCCCAAAGTTGCCCTGGGTGCAATTTTGATCGTGACCGGCCTGGGCATGCTGGAACTGGCTCCTCTGCGGGAACTCTACCGCATCGATCGCTTTGAGTTTGCCGTCTCCATAGCGGTTACCGTGGCCATCCTGATCGCCGGTGTGGTGCCGGGCATCATTTTGGGTTTGTTGATCTCTTTGGTGGGTCTGATCGTGGAGGTATCCAGACCAGGAGACGCCGTCTTGAAACGACTCAGCCCCGGTCGTAAATTTCAAGATTTAGGCAGCAGTGTCGGTAAGGGGGAGACCATTCCGGGGCTGATTGTCTACAGACTGTATGCCCCTTTGATCTTCGCCAATGCGCGCCATGTCATGAGTCGGCTGCGCTTTCTGGTCGAATCAGCCGAACATCCGGTCAAATGGTTGATCATCGATGCCCAATCGATTACCGATATGGATGTGACGGCAGCACAGCAATTTGCCGAACTTTTGCGCGAGTTTCAGTCTGCTGCCATGGAAATCAAATTGGCTGATGCAACACTGCCATTTCGCAAACAACTGGAAAAAGTGGGGCTTGATCAACTCCTGGAGGAGCGCCATCTCTATCCAACGGTCAAAAAGGCTGTCGAAGCCTATGAAATTTTTCTTCGTCCGGTGCAAGAGCTTGAACTGCTGATCCAGGAACCTGATTCCGAGCCCTTCACCTTACTCTTTCGCCGTGAAGGCTCCAATCTGACCGTAACCTGCAGTTGCGCGGCTTCACAGGAGTTGGAGGCCATCTGCAGCCACCGGTTGCAGGCCCTGCGGGGAGAGTTTACCACGATGAATATTTTGAATCGGGACGAAGAGATTGTCGACCATCTGGACTCCCTGCTGGAGGGTACCGATGTCCACAGAGCATTGGAAACGCTCTCTGTCGCCGAAGAGCAGATGCAAACGGCACAAAAAGATTATCAACAAGCAAAAGAGGAGATTATCAAAGCCGTTAACGATTAGGGCGCACTTGTTAGCCGGGATACAGGGCCGGCAGGCACGACTCTCCCTTTTGCGGCAAAGGGTGCGGTAATTTTTCCAGCAAACGCCACAGGGGCTCTCCTCGCCAACTTTCCCCCTCTGCTGCAAAGGAGGCCTGGCGCAGGTGCTGCAGCGCTTCGACCTGCGCCGACCAACCCAATTTTTGCCAATAGCGCTGCAGATCGTTCAAGTTGCGCAGCCCCTGTTCTGGCCAGCGGCCTTGTGCCCAGGCGAGCAGGGCGGTACGACAGGCGGGGGCGTCGTCAGCCTGACAGGCTTGACGCAACGCTACCTGAGGGTCCACCGTAACCGCCGCTTGTGGCAAGATTGCGCTGTTTTGTTGCCGACGAGAGCGCCAAAGATGGCCAAACCACAACAACAGCGTCACCCCCCAACCTGTGGCCAGAAAAGGAACCAACCAGGCGGGATAACGGTCGCCATGGCCAGGGGTGGCTCTGGCGGTTGCCCCCTCCTGCTCTGCTGTTTTGGTGGCAGGTGGCGGTGCGCTGGCGGTGACTGGCTCCGGCTGCCGTTCGGGGGCGCTCGCTGCCATGGCTGCCGGGGCCACGCTCACCGTTCGTTCAGGAATACGGGCCAACTCCCGGCTCTGGGTATCCACATTCCACCAGGCAATTTCGATGGCGGGCAGGGTGATGGTCCCGGCCTTGTTGGGCACCAGGGCCAACTTTTCCTGACGCATGCCGATCATGCCGGTGGGCTGGCGCTGATCACTCAACTGCGGCTGATCGGGATAGACCTTGAGCGCATCCCCTTGCCCGGCCACAGCGAGGGGGGCCAACTCCGGCAATTGGGCCGCTGTCAAACCGTCCGCCAACAAGGTCACGGTGCGAGTCACCGATTCGCCCACCTGCAGGCGAGGCGGTGACTCCTGCCACTTTTCCAACAGCTGCAAACGGTGGGCAGGCAACCATTGCGGATCCTTTTTGGCCTCCTCGGCGATGGGTTGCACGCCAATCTCCACCGCCTCGGAAAAACGGCGCTTGATCTCCCCACCCTGGCCGGCAAACGGATCATCCAACAATGACAACAGACCTCGCCGCCCGCTCTGGATATCCAGGCGCAGGGGCGGAATGGTCAAACGACCACTTTTTTGCGGAAACAGGGCATAACGCCGCTCCACCACCTGATAACGACGCCCCTGGCGCATACTCTCGAAGGATCGATCGTCACCCAGTTTTTCCACGATGGCCTCTTCCGCCGTCAATTGCGGCTCGCTCAACGAGGCCCCGGCCACCTCCCTGGCCCGAAAAAAGCGCACCGCCAACACCACCTGCCCCTGAACCAGCACCTTTTCCGGCGTGGCACTCACTTCGAGAAACCAATCCTCGTCCGCTTTTTCGCCGGAAGAGCCACCCGCTTGCGCCGCTGCCGGATGGATGGTCAGCGTATAGGCCGGGCTTTGCAGCGCAGCAAAACGGATCGGTGGGATGGTAAACGTGCCACTCTGCCGCGCCAGCAAGCTCACCACCCAAAGCTGCTGTTGAGTGCGTTGCCCGTTGATCGATTGTACCCGGTTCTCCTGTCGCTGATCCAGCAGTTCAAAATCCTTCTGCAAGACAGAAAAATCGGGCTTGCTCTGGATTGTTTGCGTGCTGCTGAACAACAACTGAAAAGAGTCTCCTGCCACCAGCGGTGAACGGTCGGTCTGCACCTGGATGGCGGCTGCAGCGGCCCAGCTGCTGCTGCCAATCAGCACAGCAAACAACCAACAGCATAGCTGATAGAGCGATCTTACCATGGATTCATCCTCTCTTGTGGCCGTCCCGGGGCCTGATTTTCTCGCTGATAGTGATACAAAAATTTGCGCCGCAACAACCCTCCCGGATCGTCTGGCACCCGGCGCATCCATAGCTGCGCGGTTTTTTCTGCCTCACTCTCCTTGGTGGATTCTGCCTGACGCCAGGGTATGTTCTCTGGCTGTTGGCTGCCCTCCTGCTCCTGGTGGCTGGCCTGCGGCTGATGCTGCGGTGACGTTTGTGGTGCTGGCTGGTTGGCCTGCGGCTTGGCGGCGGCTGCCGACTGTTGTGGCTCTGCGGCCTGCTGTTTTTGCTCCGGGCCGGGCTCGGACGGTTGTCCCGTGGGCTTCTGCTCCGCCTGACCTGAGGAAGCGGCGCTTGCTTGCGTCTGCAGCGCTTTTTGCACCGCCTGCAGATTGTGTTTGGCATCGGCATGATCCGGCTGCCGTCGCAACACCTCCTGCAGCGCCTGTGCCGCTTCGGTAAGATGCCCCTGCTCTGCCAACACCGTCCCTGTGTTATACAGGGCGGTGAGCGAATCGGCCTCTTGCCAGGCGGCAATCGCTTTCGCCTTTTCGCCGGCTTGATACCAGGCGGTGCCGCGCCAGAGGGGATCTGCAAACCGTTCCGCCGCCTCGCCTGCCTTTTTTTGCTGCAGCAGTTCCATCGCCTGCCGGTCGGGAGTCTGCCACCACTCTGCCCAACTCATCGCCTGCACAGGCTGCGGCAACAAAAGAGAGACCACCCATAGCCACCAAAAACCACGCCGATACGCCAAAGCCAGCAAAGGAAGGGCCAAGAGCAACAGCCACGGTCCCTCCTCGTGCCATTGATCGGCAAAGGCATCGCTTGCTGTGCTGTTTTCGCCCGGTTCGGAAGAGAGCAGCAGGATTTGCCAATCCTGGTCACTGCTCTGCATCGGCTGATAGTCGCCCCCCCCGGCACGGGCCAGACGGAGCAGACGTCTCTCATCCAACTTGGCCAGCACGATGGCACCATCGGCATCTTTGACAAAGCCCCCATCCGGCAAGGGAATCGGTGCCCCCTGTTCCGTGCCCACCCCGATAATGGAGAGGCGGTGCCCCGCTTTGGCCACCTGGGCGGCAATCGCCTCTTCGCCCTCCCAACCGTCGGTCAACAGCAGCAACTGCCCGTGCAGGATACCACTCTGCCGCAGCAGCAGCAGCGCTTTGGCGACGGCCCGATCGGGACGACTGCCCTGCACCGGCATCAACGTCGGCTGCAAGGCGGCCATTTGCAGGGTGATGGTGGCGCGATCCTGGGTCAAGGGGGTGACGACAAACCCTTCTCCGGCAAAAACCAGCAGGGCGGTCAACCCCTCCCGGCGCTGGCGCAACAGATCGGTCACTTTTTGTTTGGCCCGCACCAGACGACTGGGTTGCCAATCCGCCGCCTCCATGGAACGGGAGAGATCCAACAGGATCACCAGGGCAGAGCCCCCCTGCAGCAACGGCTGGGGCAATTTATGCCATACCGGCCCGGCCATGGACACAATCAGCAGCGTACCGGCCAGCGCCAAAGCAAGCGCCCGCCACCTGCGAACCACTCCGGTCGGCGTTGTCAGCAGACAGGGGAGCAGATGGGCATCACAAACCTGGCTCCACAAAGCCTGACCATGCCCGGCCAGCCACCAGCGCCGGACCAGCCAGGCCAACGGCAGCAGCGCCAGCAACCACCACGGACGCAAAAAATGAAAGGCGCTCAGGGCCATTTTCGTTCAGAAACCTCCCACCAACACAGAATTCCTGCCAAGATAATCGCCAACGCCAACGGCCAATAATAGAGGGTGATGACCGGACGAAACTGTTCCGTTTCCGCCACCACCGGCTCCCACTGGTCCAGCAGTTGATGAATCTGTTGCAAGGCTTCGCTATCACGGGCGCGAAAATAACGCCCGCCGGTCTGCGCCGCAATCTCCGCAAGCGCCTGTTCATCCAGATCTGCCGAAGGATTGATGGTTCGACTGCCGAAGAGCGTGCGCACCACCATCTCATCGGCGCCGATACCGATGGTATAGATCACCAAACCCGCTTCCGCCGCCAATTGGGCCGCCTTGCCCGGCGTCACTTGCCCGGCGTTGTTGGCCCCATCGGTCAGCAAGAGCAAAACCCGCCGTTTGGCGGGCAGCGCGCTGTTGTGCGCTGCTGTGCCCGGCTCTGCAGGTGGTTCCGAACATTTTTTCACCGCCAGGGTAATGGCATCACCGATTGCCGTCTCTTTGCCCGGCAAACCGATGATCGACTCATCGAGCATGCTCTGCACCGTTTTGCGGTCAAAAGTGAACGGAGCCTGCAGATAGGCGTTGCTGCCAAAGAGAATCAGCCCCAGTCGATCCCCCTGTCGTCGGGCGATAAAGGCACCAGCCACCTGCTTGATGGCCGTCAATCGATCAACGGTTTTTCCCTCCAGGAGAAAATCACGGGTCTCCATGCTGCCCGACAGATCGATGGCCAACATCAGATCGCGACCACTGGCCGCCACCGGCAGCGCTTCGCCCCACCATTGCGGCTGACAGGCCGCCAGCACCAGCAGCAGCCAGGATAAGAGTGCCAATGCTTTTTGCCATTTTGCGGGCGCTGTCGCCGCCACGGTACGGCTGGCAATCGGCAGACGCCAGCGGCTGGCACCCGGTACACGCAAAATGGCCTCGCCTTCGGCGGCAAGCGGCGGCAGCAACCAACGGAACAACCACGGTAATGGCAATACAAGCAACAGCCAAGGCCAGGCAATATGGATCATCCCTTACTCTGCTCAACAAAAAAAATGTGGCGATTAACTCATGATTAATAAATGGACTTTAGCGAACGTTTTGTCAATACCGACTGCCGAGGGTCACATCGTGCTTGCGCAAAGAGACACAATCGGCGAAAATTCACGTCAAGGAAGGGTGTTTTTTGCTGGATGGTTGATGCAGCCATCGATCGGCAGAGGGGAAACACAATGTGCCTAATTTGCTGTTATAACAGGGACAAAATGAGGTGAAACTGGCTAACGGATCGACGGTAGCCATCGTAGGAGGCGGCCCCGGCGGTACATTGACTGCCATTTTTTTACTGGATTTGGCCCAACAATTACGAAGGCAGCTGACGGTCGACATCTACGAACCCAAACGGTATACCTGTACCGGACCAACGGGTTGCAACATGTGCGGTGGGGTCATCTCCGAATCACTGATTCAGATGCTGGCAACCGAAGGAATTTTGTTACCCGACTCCGTTGTGATCGATACCATCAACGCCTACATTCTCCACACCGACTTTGAAGCTGCCCGTATCGATGCGCCGCGTCAGGAGATGCGTATTGCGACCATTTTTCGTGGTGCCGGTCCGAAAGGTTCAGAACATCAACAACCTCTGCCCTGGCAAAGTTTTGACCAGTACCTGCTGGATATGGCCATCGCCAAAGGGGCCCGTCTGCGCGAAGTTTCGGTCAGCGCATTGCGGCTTGAAGAGGGCTTCCCGGTACTCATCGCCCATGATCAGCCACCCCTGCGCTATGATCTGCTGGTCGGCGCGGTCGGCATCAACCAAAAAAAGAGCCTGCAACTCTTTGAAGGGCTCAATTTTGGCTACTACCGACCCAAAACCACGCGGGCCTATGTTGCAGAACTCTATTATGGTGTCGAGCAGGTGCAGCAGCGCCTGGGCCATGCGATGCACGTTTTTCTGCTCAACATTCCCCATTTAAAATTTGCCGCCATCACCCCGAAAGGCCATTATGCCACCCTGGTTATTTTGGGGGATCAAATTGATCAGGAGGTGGTGGACCGCTTTTTTGCCGCGCCTGAGGTGCAGAAATGTCTGCCAGAAGGGTGGTCCATTCCGGTGAAACCCTGTCACTGCCAACCGAGCATCGTCATTGGACCAGCAAAAAAACCCTTTACCGACCGTATTGTGATGGTTGGCGATGCCAGTGTATCCCGCCTTTACAAAGATGGCATCGGTTCGGCGTATCGCATGGCCAAACGACTGGCCTACACCGCCTTGGCGCATGGGGTCAGCGGCAAGGATTTTCAGAAATATTACTGGCCGGTCTGTCGCACCCTGCTGTGGGATAATCGTCTGGGTCACCTCCTCTTTGCCTTCGACAACCTCTTTCGCACTGTTCCCCTGCTCAGACGGGGTATGATGGCGCTGCTGCGTCGGGAACGCTGTCAAGCCGAAGGTACCGCTTGCCCCCTTTCCTCTGCGTTTTGGAACACCTTCACCGGTAGTGCCAGCTATTGGCACATTGCCCGCGAACTGTTGCATCCCATGACCATCTGGAAGCTGCTGCGTGAGCTGCTGCTCCGCAACAAAACTCATTCATCGTAAAGGAGTCGCACCGATGCTGTTTCGCAACTCGGTTGCCCAAGGCTTAGGCAAACTCTATCACGCTGGCGAACTGATTTTTCGCCAGGGAGAGCCCGCCGATTGCTGTTATGTAATCCTCGAAGGACAGGTAGAAATGTCGGTCGAAAAAGATGGTGCCTGCTGGTTGAGACTGGAAACATTGGAAAAAAATGAAGTATTTGGCACAACTTCCCTCTTTGGCAACACCCCCCGCATCCTGACTGCCCGTGCCTTGGTCGAAACCCGCCTGCTGACCATCGACCAAAGCGGCTTTTTGCAATGGGTCCATGATGACCCCACCCTGGCCATGCGCATTTTGCTCTCCATGGCCAGTCAATCCCACCGTCTGATCAATCAAATTGTGCAGTTGCAACAAAACATATCCGAACATGACAACCACGTCACAACTTGACCCCTCTTATATCCAGGAATAGTATCCTGCAACCGTTGTTGAACCGCCATGGGGGAGGACGGTTGCATTTTTTGCATCGTTTGTGGCGGTTTGTTCCAATCATGCAAGGAGTTAACGTATTATGGAACCGTCTGCAGCAATTCAAATCGCCAATCATTTGCTTGAAGGCCTGGGCTTTATGCTCGCCATTGGTCTGGCCGGAATCGTTCTCGCCAAAAGGACGGGTATTCCCGATGTGGCCATTTTTCTGGTTGTTGGCATGCTGCTTGGTCCGCAAGCAGCCGGGCGTTTGGCAGGGGATGCCGCCAGCGGCGGTGTCATCGCACAGACCTTTGCCCACATCGCCGGATTATTGGCCATTCCTGCTGATTCTGCCATCAATCAAGGCATCCTGACCTTGGGTGCCGCCTATATTCTTTTTGATGGTGGTGCCTCTTTGCGCCTCAAGGTGTTAAGCGAAGTATGGATCAGCATCACGGTCATCTCCACGGTGGGCGTTCTGATCACCGCCTTTGTCACCGCCGGGGCAGCCTATTATATTTTACACGTTCCTTTTATCGTTGCCTTGCTGCTGGGTTCCACGATTGCCTCCACCGATCCGGCAACACTGGTACCGGTTTTTCGTCAAGTACCGATCAAGGATCGGGTTGCCCAAACCGTGATGAGTGAATCGGCCTTCAATGATGCCATGGGAGCCATTATCACCTTTGCGATTTTAGGGGTTGCCACCGGTGCTGGTGAATTTTCTCTCTCTCACGCCCTTTTTGATTTGGTCAAAGAGTCCTTTTTGGGCATCGCGACTGGTTTGCTCCTGGGTTATGTTGCCGTCAACTTAATTGCGCACAAGCAGTTTGGTGTGTTGGCTGATTTTGCCCCGATCGTGACGCTGACCGGGGTGATCGGCTCTTACATGGTTGCCGTTGCTGTTGGTGGCAGTGGTTTTATGGCCGTTTTTGTGTTTGGTATTGCCATCGGCAACATGGATGCCTTCGGCCTGCACGTCGCGCACGAAACGGGAGAGAAGATGGAAAATTATGTCGCCATCACCGCCACCATCTGGAGAACCTTCATCTTTACCCTGCTGGGGGCGCAAGTCGATTTTGCGCTCATGAATCAATATCTGGGTGGCGGTATTCTGGTGGTGTTGATCTTTATGCTGATTGCCCGTCCGCTGACAGTTTTTCTCTGCGTCAAACCGGACAGACGGGCCAACTGGAGCAACAACGAAATGCTTTTCATGTGCTGGACACGTGAAACCGGGGTCATTCCTGCTGCCCTGGCCGGCATGATGATGGGCATGAAAGCCCCAGGTGCCCCGATTATTGCCTCGGTAACCTTCATCGCCGTGTTGATGACCATCCTGATTCAGGCCACCACCACCGCCAAAGTGGGTGACAAGTTGGGGCTGTTGATCAAAAAATAGTTCTGAAATTTGCCATTTCGCGCCGCCAGGAAGGGACTCCCCTTCCTGCGGCGGTTCAGATATCTTTGATCTTGCTCTCTCTCCCCTTTCTGGCGGTTGGCCAGTTCGTTTATGGTGCGCTCTGCTTCCAGATATTGAAAGAATGATGCTGTCGGCGCGGTGAACAATAGCTTTTCAATTATTTCTGCATCGCCTGGACGGTTTTAACGATTGGCCACCTGGTTTGGCGGCGCATCTGCTACGCGAGGAACCGAGCCACAAGCAGTCAACCCCACTCCGGCCAGTGCCAACCACCCGATAACGGCAACAGAGCGGCATAAACGGGATGGCGTGTCAAATTGCATGGCTGTTCTCCTGTGCAGGCAGAGGGTGATCAGATCAAAAAGCAACGGGATGGCCCCGCCGACCTGACCCTGGCGAACAGGTTGGCAAAAGGCAGATGGGAAAGAGCGCACTCCAGGACCATAAACAAACCGGCTTGCAAGCAGAAAAAAATAAGTTGAAAAATTAGAAAAAAAGGAAAACAATCTCACAAACAATGAGCGGGATGTCACCGAAAGGGTATCCAGAGATCATTGCCGAGTGTGCTGAACAGGCAAGCGTTTGCGGGCAGGTTTTCTGACAGGGCAGAATGAGGCTATGGGGATGATCTTGCAAGCGGAGTTGTTGATTTATTTGCCGGTTTGGCTTTCTGCTTTTGCTGGTCAGTATACTGTGAACTTTGACCTGAAAGAACGCATGGCGTTTGGCATGGCAACCGCCGGCAACCCTGTCGTGGCACGAAGCGGAAGAGCGTTTGCAGCCGACCTGTTGCAGGCCCTGTCATGAAACGTCGACTGAACCTCCTGTTGTTGAGCATGATTCTGTTTACCGCATTGGCAACAGGTTACGGCGTCTGGGTGTTGGCACGGGCGGCGTTTGTTGAGCAACTGGAACACAGCATTCAACTCACCGATGCCGAGTTGGCCAAAAAATTTCATGCGTTTGATCTGTTTATGCAGGAGTTGGAAAGGGAGATGGATCTTCGGCTCAGAAGGGTTATGCCGAAAATTGCCGAGCGCATTCGTACACATCCAGATCAAACCAACCTGTCGCCACAAGCGTTGCGCACCTTGGCTGCGGAATTCAAGGTCCGCGACATCTACCTGATTGATAAAAATCTCACCGTGTTCAACACCTCCTTTGCTCCCGATATGGGATTGAATCTGGGTGGACTCTCGGACCACTTGCGCAAAATGCTTACCAATCTGCTGGGACGTGATTACGTTGAGGTTGACCGCATCGCCATGTCCAGTCAGACCGGCATCATCAAAAAATATGCCTACGCTGGCTCACTGCACGACGACTATCTTGTTGAAATTTCCGTCAATATGTGGGAAGGGGCAGAGACCTTTGGCAGCGAGGCGCAAAAACGGTTTTTTCTTGGCGAGTTTTTCCAGAGCATTGTCGACAGCAACAAACTGTTGCTCGAACTGGATCTGTTTATCGCTGACGATCAGGCGCAATGGTCGTTGCTGCACGAGGGTACCGCCATGGATCCAGAGATTGCAGCGCAGATGAAAGGCAAATCCCGCCTGGAGATTCGCGACACGCACCGTTTGAGTATCTACACTGCCTTGGGCAGACATAACGACGTAACAGGTTTCCGTTACTACGGAAAAACGGTTTTTAATACCACTCTGCCGCGATGGATTACCCATGAGATACCGTATCGCCTTATCGGCCTTACCCTCTTTGCTACCCTTGTTGCCTATCTGCTGTTGGAGCGGATGGTCCACAGATGGTTTTTGACCCGCGTCGCCACGATCGATAGCGGCATTCAGCGCATGAGCCAGGGCGATTATGCCACCCCCATCGTCATCCGGGGCCAGGATGAAATCAGCCGCATTGCCCAGGCCATCAACGGTCTGGCGGAGCAAATTCTGCTACGGGAAACCGAGTTGCGCAACGGCAAAATGGTGCTGGAACAGCGCGTGACAAAACGGACCCAGGCTCTGCAGGAATCATTAAAAATACTTAAAAAGAGCGAGGCAGACTACCGTTATCTGGTCGAAAATGCCCAAAGCTCGATTGTGCGATGGCGTCCAGACGGTACGATCACCTTTTTTAACGAATATGCCCAACGTTTCTTTGGCTATACGGAATCGGAAATTCTGGGACGTTCTCTGTTCGACACCATCGTAGCGACTGCCGATGAAAATGGTCGCGATCTGCGCGCCCTGTTGCTGGGGATAGCCCAAAATCCAGATATGTTCGGCCAAAACGAAAATGAAAACACCATCCGCAGCGGAGAGCGCGTGTGGGTCTCATGGGCCAACCGAGGGATCAAAGATGAGAGTGGCAAAATCAAAGAGATTCTCAGCGTTGGAGCCAACGTTACCCATTTGAAACAGATTCAGCGCGAACTTGTCATGGCGAAAAACGCTGCCGAGTCCTCCAACCGGGCAAAAAGCGCCTTTCTGGCCGTGATGAGCCACGAAATTCGCACTCCCTTAAACGCCATTCTGGGCATGGCAGAGTTGCTGGCTGAAGCACCTCTGAGCAGTGAGCAGCAACGTTACGTGCATATTCTCAACAATGCTGGCAATACCTTGTTGTCGCTGATCAACGACATCTTGGACCTTTCCAAGATTGAAGCCGATCGCCTTGAACTGGAACGCACCGAACTGGACCTGGAACAAATGGTAGACGATTTGGCCGAGATGATGGCCATTCGTGCGCGAGAGAAAGGGTTGGCATTGGTCACCCGTTTCGACGCCCATGTCAATCCCCACCGTATGGGTGATTCGGCCCGCATTCGCCAGATTCTTATCAATTTGACCGGCAATGCCATCAAATTCAGTGATCACGGACAGGTCACCATCACGGTCAGCGAACCGGAATCCGGGTTGATCCATTTTGCCGTGGAAGATACAGGTATTGGCATTGCACAGGAGAAGCAGGAATCCATTTTTCGTCCTTTCACCCAGTCCGACGCCAGCATCACCCGCCGTTTTGGCGGTACCGGCCTGGGATTGAATATCTGCAAACGTCTGGTCGAGTGCATGAACGGAACGATCGGCGTGAGCAGCAAACCGGGAAAAGGGAGTCGTTTTTACTTTACAATTCCTTTGCCGCCAGTTGCAGGTTCGGAAGCAGTGGCAAAGGCAGGTATGCCCCAGGGAACCGCTGTGTTGCTGGCCGGAAGCGGTCTCCATTTCAGTGTGATTGCTGAATTGTTGGCCAAATCAAACCTGACGGTGACTGTTCAACAGGGGTTTGAGCAGGTTATGGCAACGCTCAACCAGCCAAATGCACCAACCATTGTCGTGCTGGACAGTGGTGACGTTGCCGCCAAGCCGGCTCTGGAGGTGGCGGCACGCATCCGCAACAGCCTGCCGCTTGCACAGTGTGGCCTGCTGATTTTGATTCCCGAACCCGATCATGATGCCTTTTTTGCAGCCAATCAACAGCACGCCTTCTGCCTGGCCAAACCTGTCAGGCGTTCTGACCTGTTGGAAGCACTGCATAACCTTTGGAAACAGAATCATCTGCCGCCGTTGCTGCACATGGCACCGCCTCCATCCCACAGCAGCGTTGCAACAAAACCTCCCCTACGTCTGTTGTTGGCTGAGGATTCGCTGGACAACACCATTTTGATTCAGAGTTATTTGAAGTCGGAACCTTTTCAGTTGATCTGCGTCGACAATGGACGCGATGCACTGGAAAAGGCCAAGGCAGAACGTTTCGATGTCATCCTGATGGACGTGCAAATGCCCGAGTTGGACGGTTTAAGCGTCACACGTGCGTTGCGTGCCTTTGAGCAGGCCAGTGGCCAGCCACCCACGTATGTACTCGCTCTCACCGCCCACGCCATGCCAGAAGATGAGTCCATGAGCCTGAATGCCGGCTGTGATGGACATCTGAACAAACCAATCCGGAAAAAAAACCTGCTCGAAGCCATTTATGCTTTCCACAACAGGCATAACGTTTGAGCAAAGGTTCGTTTTTCTTTACATTCTCGCCCCGGGAACAGGCGGTTTGGAACCATAGGAGCCGCTGTTGTTGTCTTGCCCGTAAGAGCCTGAGTTGTAGCCTTTTCCGTAAGAGCCGCTGTTGTTCTCCTGTCCGTAGGGACCTGATCGGTAGCCCTTGCCGTAAGAGCCGCTGTTGTTCTCCTGTCCGTAGGGGCCTGATTGATAGCCCTTCCCATAGGAACCGCTGTTGTTCTCCTGTCCGTAGGGGCCTGATTGGTAGCCTTTTCCGTAGGAGTTGTTGTCCTGTCCGTAGGGACCGGCATTGCGGCGGTATTGTCCGTAGGAAGTGGCATCGCCTTCTCCTTGACCTTGAGCGGCGCTGCCGGAGTGGCCTTGGGCATCGGCATCGTTGGGTTGCTTGTAAGGGACACTGTTGCCGGGGCCATAACCGGAGGAAGTGCCAGGAGCATAGCCGTAGGGAGCAGGGCCGTAGCCGTAGGGGCCGGGACCGTTGCCATAGGGACCAGGACCGTAACCATAAGGACCGGGACCGTAGGGGCCGGGGCCATTGGGGCCACGGTTGGTGTTGTTATTGAAGAATGGAATGCTGATACCGTTGCCGTTGTTGTTACCGAAAAACGGGATGCTGCTGTTGTTGCCGAAAAACGGAATACTGTTGTTGCCACCATTGTTGCCGAGGAAGGGCATGCTGAAACTCGACGCAAAGGCAGGCTCTGTCGTTCCGACACCCACGGCCAGCAGCATGGCGCTGATCAGCAGGCTGGATCTGTTGACGCTGTTACGCATTCTCTTTCACTCCTTGTCTGCAGGAAAAAATAGGGCCCCCGTCGTAGAATTGTTCCGTCTGTTGATCGCAAAAGCTCTTGATCACACGATTACCATATAACGTCCGACATATAATGACAAGAACATGCCCTCCTCCCGGGGCAACAATGCGACTTACCCCCCCCTGCCCCTGTGCCCGTTGCCGCCTCAGACTGCACGGTGGGAAGATTGCCGGGTATGGGGCGCCGGTAAATCTCTACCCCTGATTGGATGATTTCGTTCTGCAGATGGACAGAGAGGCTCTCGGAAAAGAGCGTCAAGTCGAATAGATAGGGCAACATTAATTCCTCCAGCGCCTCTTCGACCGGGACCAGATCAAATACTGTCATCGTTGCCGCAAACAGTGCCAAGTCTATATCCGAACCGGGCCTGTTGCTGCCCTTGGCGCGAGAACCATACAAAACAACCCGTTCTACGGCGGGAAATTGTCCCCATACCGTCCGAATCGTGTCCAGCACCCCGTCTGATAAACCGTACCCCATTCACCCCTCCTCCGCCACCTGCCGCCGACTGAAATCTTCGGCAAAAAGCCCAAAAGCGGGAAAAAAACGGTGGCAAATCGCCTGGGCAATCTCCTCCGCCACCGTTTCATTATAGGTGTGTGAGGTCAAATTGCGGGCCTTGATCATCTCCATCCACACCACACCCTCATCAATCAAACCCCGGTTGAAGGCAAGTCGGCTGGCATCTTTGGATCCGATCACCTCAAGCCCCCCTTTCTCCTGCAGATAATCCTTCAACACGTTCCAGGCCAGTTCATGCGTGAACTCAAAACTTTGAATCAAGCCCTGTTGCTCCAACTCGGAGAGAGGGCGTTGCTGCGCCAAGCTGACCGCACGGGTCAAACTCTGCATGGCCTTGAGATAGTGATTGAACCGCCGCTGCCAACGCGCCCCATTCATGGCTGTGCCTCGCCTATTGAAAAAACTTTGTAACTATTCAGCACCCAAAACAATTGCGGGTCCAGGAACGCTGACTCCCTGGCCGGTCCAGGGTGGAACCCTGGGAATTTGCCTTTAATCTTTTGCCTTTGGCACGCTTTTATGCGCCAACACGAACATTCTCCCAATGGGTTTTGTCCGAGAGCATCCAAAAGCCTGCAAGGTTAAAAGTCGGGCTCCGCCCTCCCAAAGCGTGCCCCTGCGGAGCCTCTGCACTCCGGCAGGGAGGATGATCCTTCCTGCACCCAGCAGAACTTTGGCTTCAGTTCATTGCAAATGCAGCGATCCAGAAGAGCTGAATCGTTACAAAAAAACGAATGATGGGGTGCCGTGTCATCACCTGTCACCCCGGCCATTGTATCTGGGCGGGGCGTCGGACAGCATCCAGGCAGCAAACAACCACCTGATCTCACTCCAACCAACCACAGCCATTAGTAAAAAAATCAATAAAAAGCAAGTTTTGTCCATTTCATTATGGACGATCCACCTGTTTTTTCTCTGGCCTTCTTTTGCGCAAAGCAGATCAACCACCGACAGCTTCCTGATTTACTTCAATTGCAAATATGGACAGCATTGCAATTCATCCTTGCCTGCAGTCGACAGATGGGGTAGAAGGAAAGTGCAATTTGGCAAAATGACCAAAGGCCCGGATGGCGGATTGCCCATGGATGCGCACCACCTCACCCTGCTCAGTGGCGAAGAGAAACTGAAAGTGCCGATCATCCCCGGCTTTTCGGTACGGGAGCTGTTGGACCAGACCCCGCTGCGGGTGCGGGCGGCTTGTGGCGGCAGCGGGCGTTGCGCCTCCTGCCGGGTGCGACTGCTGGCCGGAGAGGCTCCCCCTTTGAGCCGCAGCGAACGGGAAAAACTGCCGCAGACGCTGCAAGAAGAGGGATGGCGTCTGGCCTGTCAACTTCGCCCGCAACAGAGTATCATCCTGCAGCTTGCACAACCGGCCCCCCCCTCCCCCTGGCGCAGCCTGCCGCCGCACGAACTGGCCTGGCTGCGTGGTCGTCTGCCGCACCGGCGCAACACACCTCTGGCCGTGGCCGTCGATCTGGGCACCACCCATCTGCGTCTGAGCCTTTGGCAGTGCCAGGGCGGCTACCGCATCGCCAGCCGCTGGGGAGCCAACCCGCAAGAGATCGACGGCAGCGATCTGCTCAACCGTCTCGCCCACGCCACACAGAGCCCCGAACGGGCCAGGCAATTGGCCGATGCCGTGCAGAACGCCCTGCTGGAGGCAATTCTCGACATGCTGCAGCGCGATGTGGGCGGCGGACGCAGCCATCTGGCCCAGATCGGGCGGCTGGTGATCGTCGGCAATACCGCCATGCTGGCCCTGCTCTCCGAACAGGGCATCGACACCCTGCTGCAGCCGGAACAGTGGCAACAGGCCATCGACTGTCAACCGCTCGATCACAACCGCTGGCAGCAGAGCTGGCAACTGCCCCATGCCCGCATTGAACTGATCCCCCCGATTGCCGGTTTTATCGGCTCCGATCTGTTGGCTGGCATTCTGGCCACCGACCTGCACAACGGCCCGCCTGGCAGCCTGTTGCTCGATTTTGGCACCAATCTGGAGATGGCCCTGTGGGATGGAAAACAGCTGCATGTCACCTCGTTGCCGGGCGGACCCGCCTTTATCGAGGCCTCAAGCGCCGATTGGCCGGGTAAAATCGAGAGGCTCTCAGAGATTCCGGTCACAGAGCCGGAACTCGACAGCAGCGCGACAACCTTGAGCGGCTATGCACCGGCGGGACTGATTGAAGCGGTGGCCTGGTTGTGTCGGGAAAAGCATCTTAAACCTTCCGGACGCTTTGCCCTGCCGGTCGACCGGCAAGGGTATCGCCTGCATCCGGCATTGTCCGCCTCCGCGGTGACGGCGGCGGCCATCGATGGCCTGCAACGGGCCAAAGCGGCCTGCGCGGCTGCCCTGCAACTGCTGCTGGAAGAGGCCCATCTCTCCTGGAGTCAGCTGCACACCCTGCATCTTGGCGGCACCCTGGGACAAAGACTGCCCCTTGAGGCCGCTCGACAACTGGGGCTACTGCCACCGCTGCCCGACGCGGCCATCCGCAAGGTGGCCAATAGCGCCTTGACCGGCTGCGAAAAAGTGTTGTTCGCCGCCGAGGGCAACGAACTGTTTGCCCCGCTGATTGCTTTTCTGCACCCGCTCAACCTGGCCACGGTGCCGCGCTTCGATGATCTGTTTCTGGCCCATCTGCCGCTGCGACCCATCCCCCTTGACCCTTTGCCTGCCATCGGGTAACACCATGTTCCATAGCTTTATCAAAGCCTACAACGATGCCGTCTTTGACACCGACCGGGAGAGCGCCCTGCAGGTGATCGACAAGGCCCGTGCCCATGGGCACAGCCCGGAGGAGATTATTTTTCAGCTGGTCATCCCGGCTGTGGAAGAGATGATGGACACCTTGAGCGAAGATCCGGACGCCAACCTGGCCCAACATTTCATGACCGCGCAAATTGCCGCCGAGGTCAGCGAAAAAATGTTGGCCCAGTTTTCCCGTCCTCCGGCGACCGTGGGTCGGGTGGTGATCGGCACCGCCCGTGGCGATCTGCACTCGCTGGGCAAACGGATTGTCACCGGCTGCCTGAAAACCATGATGGTCGAGGTGCTGGACCTGGGGGTCAATGTGCCCGCCGAACAGTTTGTCACCCAGGCCATCGCCTTCGATGCGCAGGTTATCGCCATTTCCGCCATGATGGTCCATACCGCCAACGGACCGGAAGGGTGCCGCAAGGTTCGTCAGTTGTTGCGTGACCAACAGCTGGAACATCGTTTCCGCCTGGTGGTCGGTGGTGCCCCGTATCGCTTTGACGAACAGCTGTTTCAGCAGGTCGGTGCCGACGCCTGGGCCGCAGACGGGGTCAGCGCTGGCAAGGTGATTCTCAACTGTATCCGGGAGCTGCAGCCATGATGCACCCGATGCAGATTCTGCAGGCGGCACTGAACGGCCAACCGGCACCACGCATCCCCATCTTCTGCAACCTGCTCGATCAAGGGGCACGGGAGCTGGGGATGAGCCAGGCGGAATATTATTCCCGTGGTGAACATGTGGCCTGTGGCCAGCTGGCCATGCGCGACCGTTACGGTTATGACAACCTGTGGAGCCTTTTTTACGTCGGACGGGAGGCAGAACTGCTGGGGTGTCAGGAGATACTCTTTGCCGACGACGGCACCCCCAACGTGGCCGACTATTTTCTCCGTACCGCCGCCGATATCGAACAGTTTACCATCCCCGACGACATCACCCGCCATCCCTTGTGGCAGGAGATTGCCCACTGTCTGGCCATTCTGCGCCGGGAAGCAAGGGGGCGTTTTCCCATCTGCGCCTATCTGACCGCCTCGACCACCCTGCCCGCCCTGTTGATGGGCATGGATAAATGGCTGGAGCTGGCCTTGACCGGACCCTTTACGCTGCGCGACCAGTTGTTGGCCAAATGCAGCGATTTTTTCCGCAAACAGATTGCTGCCTATCGGGCGGCGGGTGCCGATGTGCTGCTCTATTCCACCCCGTTCGGAGCCGCCTCTTTTGTTGGCATGCGCCGTTTCCGGCAATTTTCTCTGCCCTGGATGCAACGGGACCTGGCCCCGGGTGGCATCGATGGGGTGGTTTACTATTGCGGCACTGCCCCCTTCAACGCCGTCATCCCGGAGGTGATGCAACAGCTGGGCATCACCGCCCACTACTTAAGCCCGCAAGATGATCTGGCCGTGGCCAAATCGATCATCGGTGCGCGTGGCTTGACCTGTGGCGTCATCGACGATATTCAAATGATCGCCTGGAGCCCGCAACAAACCCGGCAGGAGGTGGCGCGACTCTGTCGCATCGGCATGGTGGGCGGCCATTTTCTTCTGGGTACCGGGGTGATGCCCTTGGCGGTGCCAGAAGCCAACATTCGCGCCTATCTGGAGGCCGCCTTTACCTATGGAGCCTGGTCATGAATGCCGCCGAGGTTACAACCAAGCCCATCCCCCTGATCGGCTGCGCCATTCTTGCCCGCGAAATCAACTATCTGATCGAAAAAAACCGCTGGCCGGTGGCAGCCGAATATCTCGCCTCAGAGCTGCACAACCGACCGCGCCATCTGGAAGGGGTGTTGCGCCGCCAACTGGTGACCCAGGAGTTGCTTGGCAAAGAGTGTCTGGTGGTGTACGGTTCCTGTCATCCGCGCATGCAACAGCTGCTCGATGACCATCAAGCCATCCGCACCCCCAGCCAAAACTGCATCAGCATGCTGCTGGGGCAGGAACGTTTCATGCAGGAACTGGAACAAGGCAGCTATTTTTTGCTGGAAGAGTGGAGCCAACAGTGGCAAACCCTCTTTGCCCAACTCTTTGGACACCGACAAAGCGTGGTACAAGAAATTTTCCGCTGCTGCCATCAGCGCATGGTGGCGCTGCATACCCCCTGTTCCGACGATTTCATGGCCACGGCAAGGGAGGCCGCCGACTATGTCGGCCTGCCCCTGCTGCGGATGGATAGCACCTTGGACCATTTGGAACTGCTGCTGGCGCACACCCTGCGCAATCGGCAGCAGAGGTCTGAATAACGCATGGACCCCCTCTTTGAAGAGTTGGCCTCGCTGCGCACACGCCTGCACCATTTGGCCGAAGAAAAATCCTATCTGCAGCTGATCATCCGTCTGCTGGAACGACTGGAACCGCATACCGCCCTGCCCCGTCTGGTGCAATCGCTGCTGACTTCGGTGCTGGATACCATCGGTGGCACCGATATGATTCTCTACTACTGGCTCAACGGAGAGCTGCACCGGGTCTCTTTTACCGCAGAAGATCAGATCGTGCCCGGCATCGACGATCCGCTGGCGGCACACGTGGCAGAGAGCCGCACCTTTCTGGAACAGGCCAGCTCGTTGCAGGAGCGAAATTCGTTTCGGGAGGCGGTCAATTTTGGTCTCTGGCATTGGGCCTTTCCGCTGCTGGTGGGGGATGAGTTGATCGGGGTGATCAAAATCGACAACCTGCAACTGCGCAGTGCGCTGCTGCAGAACAGCCTGCCGATTTTTTTCCATCATGTGGCCCTGCTGCTCGGCAACACCATTCGCGATCAAATCCGGCAGCAGGCGCAGGAGGCGCTGCGGCAAAGCAGTCAGCAACTGCAACAGGCCAAAGAGGCCGCCGAAGCGGCCAATCGGGCCAAAAGTGAATTTTTGGCCAACATGAGCCACGAAATCCGCACCCCGATGAACGCCATTCTCGGCATGGCCGATCTGTTGTGGGAGAGCGGACTGCAGGAAGAACAACGCCGCTATGTGCAAATATTTCGCTCAGCCGGGGAAAATCTGTTGAGCGTCATCAACGATATTCTCGATATTTCTCGTATCGAATCGGGCCATCTGCAACTGGAGATCATCCCCTTTGACCTGTTGGGCGAAATGGAAATTGCCTGCGAAATTGTGGCGCAAAAGGCCAATGAGAAAGGGTTGGCGCTTCTCCGGCAGATTGATCCGGCCCTGCAGGGGCGATGGCTGGGCGATCCGGTGCGTCTGCGACAAATTTTCCTCAACCTGTTGAGCAACGCCATCAAGTTTACCGAAAAGGGTTCGGTCACCTTGCGGGCCACTCTGGCCCCGGGCGATGGCCTGGAGTCTGGCACTGACACCCTCTGCTGTGCGGTAATGGATACCGGCATCGGCATTGCCCCGGAGAGTTTAGCGACCATTTTTGACAGTTTTGCCCAGGCGGACAGCTCCATTACCCGCCGTTTCGGTGGCACCGGTCTGGGCCTGTCGATTGTCAAACGACTGCTGCAACAGATGCACGGCACCATTCAGGCCTCAAGCCAGTTGGGAGAGGGAACCTGTTTTTCTTTCTGCCTGCCGCTGCCGCGTGCGCAGGCCGCCCTGTTGCCAGCAACCAGCACCCCTGCCCTCACCCCGCTGCCAACCACCCCCGCGCCGCCGCTTTCGACCACGGGAGAGATTCCCCATCTGCGTATTCTGCTGGTGGAAGATACTGAAGAAAACCGCCTGCTGATCAAAGCCTTTCTCCGCCAGTTACCCTGGCAACTGGGCATGGCAGAAAACGGTCATCAAGCCCTGGCAATGCTGCATGCCCACCCCTGGGAAGTGGTGTTGATGGATATGCAGATGCCGATTCTGGACGGCTATCAGGCCACCCGGCAGTGGCGACAGTGGGAACAACAACAGAACCGCACGCCGCTGCCGATCATCGCCCTGACCGCGCACGCCCTCAAAGAGGATGCCGCCCTCTGCCTGCAAGCCGGTTGCAACGCCTACCTGGCCAAACCGGTCAACAAACGCACCCTGCTCAACACCATCCTGCAACACGCCCGTCCGATCTCAGGTTAGCATCACAAAACTGAATGCCCCCCGCGACGGTCAGACCTGTTCGACACTGCCCAACGGGGAGAAGAGTGTCATGAGTACAGCCACAGAGCCAGGCCCATCGAACACAGGCTTTCTGTTTGACACCTACAGCTCTGTGCGCCGTCTGCGGGAAGGGGGGATGTCTGCTGACCACCCTGCGCGACTGAGCAGCCCCCCCTACTTGCGCATCAACTTCGGCCATTTTTTTCTGTCAAACCAGATTTTGCCATCCTTATCCATCTTCCACACATCACAGATCACATCCCGATGCAGGGGCTCCTGTTCCTGGGCCAGGCGGATTTTGTTGATCCGGCGGTTGCGGCGGTTGCCGGATTGTTTGTCTGCTTTTTCTGAGGCTGCGGTGCTGCTGCCACAGATGGAATTTTTGCGACGAGATCGGCTCATGATATGCGATTTTCTCTTGGATCCTTACGATATAATACATAAACTCAGATCCTACATTACCGCGCATGTGATCCTCTTTATAATTACTATCAACAACTGAAAGGATCCAACACGGGCAATCAAACCGGCAACGCCTTGCACGGACAAAAAAAATTGAGGCACTGCCGGAGGGCATGCTGCGCCATGGCCACGGGAAAAACAAGGAAGAATCAATAAGGAATTCATAGGGATGAACTTTGGCATTCAACTGTTGGTATGGGGCGATTATGCCTGCTGGACCCGTCCGGAAATGAAAGCCGAACGGGTATCCTATGATGTGATGACCCCTTCCGGGGCACGGGGTATTCTGGAAGCCATCTACTGGAAACCGCAAATCCGTTGGGTCATCGACCGTATTCGGGTACTGGCACCGATTCGCTTTGTCAATCTGCGCCGCAACGAAGTCAAATTTACCCGCCTGTCACTGAGCAGTCGTGTCCTGCAGGGCAAAGAGCCTGCACCGGCCATCTACGTCGACGAAAACCGCGAACAACGGGCCTCCCTGCTGCTGCAAAAGGTGCAATACGGCATCGAAGCCCATCTGCAGCTGCTCGACAAGCGGGAACGGGATGGCACCCAGCTGCGTCATCCGCAGGCGAAACATCTGGATCAATTTTTTCGTCGCGCTCGGGCCGGGGCCTGTTACCATCGTCCCTATCTTGGCTGCCGGGAGTTTCCGGCCCATTTTGCCGTGGTCGATGCCGCGCATCCTTTTCCGGCACCGCCGCCGGAGCTGCAGCTGGAACGAGAGCTGGGCTTTATGCTCTACGATATCGATCACGACGGTTATCCGGCAGCGGTTGGCCCTTCCCACCGCTGCAGCGAACGGTGCCGTCCCCGTTTTTTTCGGGCCAAACTGGTGGATGGTCTGCTGGATGTGGCCGCCTGTCTGCAACAATCCCGGCAGGAGTTCGGCTTGTGATTCTGCACGCCCTCTATCAACTCTACGACCGCCTGAGCCTGGATCCGGCCTACGATATTGCCCCGGCTGGCTACAGCAGCCAAAACATCACCTTTGCCGTGCTGCTCAGCCCGGAAGGAGAGCTGCTGCAGTTTGTCGATGAACAGATCGAGCAGCCCCTGACTACGGCAGGCGGAAAAATCACCTGGGTACGCAAGGCCCGACAACTGATTGTTCCCGGGCAGGCCAAAGCAACCGGCAAAGGGATCAACCCCGGTTTTTTGTGGGACAACGCCCGCTACATGCTCGGACACGACAGCAAAGGCGACAATCCGGCCCGGGTGCGCGATGCCTTTGCCGCCTTTCGCGCCAAACATCTGCAGTGGCATAACGAAATTGATGATCCTGCCTATCGCGCCCTCTGTCGCTTTCTGCACGACTGGCAGCCGCAACGCCTGTCCGAGTGGCCTCCTTTGCCGGTGATGGAGAACGGTTTCGGGGTATTCCGCCTGCAGGGCGATGCCGATTATCTGCATCAACGCCCGGCGATCCGCCGCTGGTGGGAGCAGTTCCACCGCACCACCCCTGAGGCCAGGACCACCGGCTGCTGCCTGATCACCGGTCAACCCGAGCAGGCGATTGCCCGCATTCACGAACCGAAAATCAAAGGGGTGCGCCACGCGCAAAGCACCGGTGCCCTGCTGGTATCGTTCAACAGTCCGGCCTTCCTCTCGTACGGCAAAGAGCAAAGCCATAACGCCCCGGTGGCAGAACTGGCCGCCTTTCGTTATTGTACCGCCCTCAACGCCTTGCTGCACGGCCCCAGACGACAACACCATAGCATTCCGCTGGCTTGTGGTACGCTGCTTTTCTGGTGCGGACGAGCAGGCAACAGCGAAACCGCCCTGACCCAACTCTTTGCCGAAAGCGGCGAAGAAGCGAGCAAAGCCCCGCCCTGGCTGCTTGAGTCCCTGCGCCACGGCACCCCATTGCCCGTGGAGGAGGCAGATAATCCCTTGCATCTGCTGCTGCTCTCAGCCAACGCCGGGCGTATCGCCGTGCGCTATTGGCTGCAAACGACGGTTGGCCAGTTTGTCGCCCGGCTGCATGCCCATTATCAGGATCTGCGTCTGGAACGACCGGGACACGACAAAAATCGTGCGTTTCTCTCCATCAAAGCCCTGCTGCGAGAAACGGCAGCGCAAGGGGATTTTAACAATGTTTCGCCGCTGCTGGAGGGGGCGATTGTCCAGGCCATCGCCGAAGGGACTCCCTATCCGCACGCCATGGCTACGGCCCTGCTGCGGCGGGTTCGCAGTGCGCAACCGATCTATTTTCAGCGGGCGGCCCTGCTCAAGGCATGGCTGTCGCGCCTGCCCGACCGGAAAGGAGAGATGCTGACCGTGAGCCTTGATCCCACTCGTCCTGACCCGGCCTACCGTCTGGGTCGACTGTTGGCCGTGCTGGAAAAAACCCAGGCCGACGCTTTGCCGGAGATGGCCGTATCGCTGCGCGATCGCTGCTATGGCGCGGCATCGCTGCAGCCCGGCCTCCATTTTCCGCGCCTGTTGCGTTTATATCACCGCCATTTGCCCAAGTTGCTGCCAAACCTCCGCGCGCAGCGACAACAACTGCTCGCGGAGATTCTGCAGCCTCTGGCGCAGATGCCTGCCCGTCTCAGCCTGGAAGAGCAGGCTTTGTTTGCCATCGGTTATTATCATCAACGTCTGGCCCTGTTCAGCGGCAAAGCGGCTGCCTGTGCCGCCTGAAGGTCGCCCATAAGGAAAAAACCATGCTTAATCGTTACGATTTTGTCTATCTGTTCGATGTACGGGACGGCAACCCCAACGGCGACCCGGATGCCGGCAATCTGCCCCGTGTCGATCTGGAAACCAGCCACGGTCTGGTCACCGATGTCTGCCTGAAACGAAAAATTCGCAACTATGTTCAGCTGCGCCATGGCACGGCACCAGAAAGCGATCAGAACGAAAACAACGCCTTGGGTTATGACATTTACGTGCGCGAAAAGGCCATCCTCAACAAACAGCATGAACGGGCCTATCAGGCCTTGCACCTGCCCCTGAGCGGAACGGAAGGCAAACGCAAAGGGGGTGGCGATCATACCCAGGCCACCCGGCAGTGGATGTGCCATCATTTTTATGACGTGCGCACCTTTGGTGCGGTGATGAGTACCGAAATCAATTGTGGTCAGGTGCGCGGACCGGTGCAATTCACTTTTGGCCGCAGCATCGACCCGATTTTTACCGCCGAACACAGCATCACCCGCATGGCCGTCGCCACCGAAAAGGAGGCGGAAGCGCAACAGGGCGATAACCGGACCATGGGCCGCAAATATACCATTCCCTATGGTCTGTATCGGGTACACGGTTTTGTCAGCGCCCCGTTGGCCAGTCAGACCGGTTTTAACGACGACGATCTGACCCTGTTGTGGGAGGCGCTGGAGCAGATGTTTGAACACGACCGTTCGGCCAGTCGCGGCGAGATGACCGCCCGCTCTCTGTTATTGTTTCGCCACGACACCCCCTTGGGCAACGCCCCGGCCCATCACCTCTTTGAACGGGTTGCCGTCCATCGGCAGGAGAGCGGCCAGCCACCGCGTCGTTTCAGCGATTATCAGATCACCTTCGATGATCAACCGCTGGCTGCCGCGCTCGGCATCGGGCAGAGCCTGGCAGCAGCCCCCGGTGTCACCCTGCTGCGCCGCGTGTAAACGCTTTCGCCTCTCCCCAGGCGCGGATTGAAACCGTCTTCAATCGCTGGCATGCTGCATGGAACGTGTCGCCCTGGCCGGGCGCGGATTGAAACATCATGCAGGGCAAGGTACCACCCTTTCGCCCCCGAAGCTGCGGGGCGCGGATTGAAATCCAGTTATGTTTGTTTGGGCCCGCACCAGCCCTCGCCCCTGACCGGGCGCGGATTGAAACGCGCACAGTGGTCACCACGCCACCCGTCGCTGCCCCCCACGGGGGCGCGGATTGCATCCGCCGGCGCTCGGGTGTATACTTTTGACCAGTCGCCATCCCCCGCGATGGCGCGGATTGAAACGGCATCGGCTGCAATCGCCGGGCCACAGGTCGCCTCCCGCAAGCAGGCGACCGACCCACCCACTCCGCAGGCTCTCCGGCGGCGGATTGAAACGTTTTCTTGCGTTTGCAACCGCCGCCCCACGGGGAGCGGCTTGCCACGGTTGTGGACTGCGGGTGGGCCACTGACCATTCGCTCCCCCCTGCGCTTTCTACCAGAAGGATACCCCCCTTTTGATGACATAGATGACAATGTTGATAGACTTCAACAGTTATACAACAAAATAATGATATTATACCCTATTGATTTTATTAAAGGGTGTCAACATTGTCACTCTGTCACGTAGTCATCATTGTCGTCTCAAAGAACGTGGAGAACCGAGAAACTGCATCGCCTCTTCCAACCCCTTGGGACAACAGGCGCTCTTTGCTGAGCATGAAGGATCGTGATCGGGAAAAGGAATGTGAAAGGGTTCAACAGTGAAGGGAAGGCAGGCAGTTTGCAGCAGGGGAGATTTTGTCGTAAGCTGTGGTTTAGTCAAATAAAAAAGATCACGATGGCAAATTTTATGCTGCTATTTTCCCGCACCCGCCTGCTGACCGCAACCCTGCTGCTCCTCCTCCTGCTGCTGTTCACCCCCACCTCGCCGCAACTGCTGCCCCTGCTCACCGCCTTCGCCCTCCTGCCTTCCAACTCCCTCGCCACTTGCTGCTCCATCAACCCGCCTTGCGCCAATAGGCGAAACTGTTGGTGATAATATCGCACCTTTTATTATTTTTTATACTCATGATTGCTTTTTTATTGCTTTGCTGAGCTGATTTGTCTATTTTATTAACTTACAGGTGGTAAATTTCAACAACTGGTCGGAGACTTCTTGTCGATGCAATGACCTGCAGGCTCAATCACATGGTACAGCAAAGGAGCGATGCAGATGGCGACTAGACACAAAGAGCATGATCCAAGTCGGGCTCAATGTGTGAAGCAGATCGCCAAGAGAAGAAGGATAACGTTCAGGTATGACTGGTTATCAATTATTCACAAAGACATCATCACTATTATACAAATTATGATTGCTGGGGCATTGTTCAATGATTGAATCTATTTCTCTTTCTGCTGTCGCCTCTTTCAGCGAGACTCCCGAAATACTGAGCGATCTTGCTCAAATCAACTTCATATTTGGAACCAACGGAACGGGCAAGACGACAATCAGTCGAGTCATCGCCTCCGCAGAAGCGTTTCCATCCTGCTCCGTGTCGTGGAAACAGGGAATACCGCTTCAAACCATTGTCTATAACCGCGATTTTGTTGAAAAAAATTTCAGCGGTTCTGCAGAGTTAAAAGGGGTCTTTACGCTGGGCGCTCAACAGGTTGACCTTCTTAGACAAATCGACACGGAAAGAGATAAACAAAAGAGTTATGAGAAAAAAGTTGCAGAATCAACTAAAAACCTCAAAGGTGAAGATGGAAAAAGCGGTAAGGAAAGAGAGTTAAATTCCCTTGAAAATCAATTCCAAGAACAATGCTGGAATGCCTTCTCTAAGTACAAAACAAGTCTGACACAAGCGTTCGAAGGGGTACGGAACAGTAAAAAGCTCTTCAGGAATAAAGTGTTGGAGAAGGCGGCATCCATTTCAGCGGCATTGGTGCCGCTTGCCGACTTGGAACTTCGAGCAAAGACAGTTTTTGGGCAGGCACAATCCACCGAAACACCTATTGATTCAATAGAAGTATCGTCAATAGTTGCTTACGAGACAGATCCTATCCTCAAAAAGTGCGTAATCGGTAAAGAGGATGTCGATATCGCTGCGATGATCAAAAAACTGGGAAACAGCGACTGGGTTCGGGAGGGGCGAACCTTCTATGAGGCCAATGACAACATATGCCCGTTTTGCCAGCAGACGACGTCGGAATCGTTTTCGATGAGCTTGACTGAATATTTCAATGAAACGTTTGAGAGCGACAATAAGGCTATTACGGAACTGTTGACCAATTACAAGATGGTATCGGGGCAACTTCAACAGCAGATTGAGCGCATTATCTCCTCCCCGTCGAGGCTCCTCGATGTCGACAAGCTAAAAAGCGAGAAAAAGCTGCTGGACGCGAAACTAGCCCTGAATGTCCAGCAGATTGAGACCAAGTCAAAGGAACCCAGCCGAGTTATTGAATTAAATTCAATCGCCAACGAGGCCAAAGCCATTCAGCTCCTGATCGACGAAGCCAATGCGCTTATTGACAGTCACAATATGATTGTCCGAAACCTGAAGCAAGAGAAAGAACGACTGACGGAAGAAGTATGGAAACATTTCCTTGATGTGGATCTCAAGAACGAGTTGGCCAACTATAAGTCGCAATCAGACAATCTGAAAAAAGCGATTGATTCAATTAAAGATGATCTTAATAAGTTTAACGAAGAAATAATAATCAAACAAAGGGCGATTCAGGAACTGGAAAGGCAGGCGACAAGCATCCAGCCGACGATGGACGAGATAAATGAGCTGTTATTGTCCTTTGGGTTCCACAGTTTTTCCTTGGCCAAGGCAGCCAATGGCATATCCTACAAACTGGTCCGACCCGACAACTCGGACGCCAAGGAGACGCTGAGTGAGGGAGAAAAAACCTTCGTAACCTTCCTCTATTTTTACCACCTTATCAAAGGAAGCAACTCAGAGAGCGGCATCACGACAGATCGCGTCGTGGTGTTTGACGATCCCGTTTCCAGCCTCGACAGTGACATCCTCTTCATCGTCGGGCACCTAATTAAAAAAGTGTTCAAGGAGATCCGAGACAAAACAGGAAACATCAAACAGGTATTTGTGTTGACGCACAACGTCTATTTCCATAAAGAAGTGACATTCAACAAGAATAGAAAGCGCAATGGTGAAACGTTCTGGGTAGTTACCGAGCCTACAAAACATACCAGGATTAAGAAACATGAAACGAATCCGATCCGGACATCTTACTAATCAGTGCATTGTTTAGCCGACATTGATATGTGCAGCGTAGAGGGTTTCAGGGTGTCTGAAAAATCCGGCGATTTTTTCTGGTACACGCTGTAATGATCGCATGAAATGGC
>PDZV01000035.1 GCA_002753135.1 Magnetococcales bacterium WMHbinv6
ATCGAGGAATTTATCATCAACCAGGATTGGAATTCAGAACGATCCAACGAATTCGAACTGTGGGCAGAGATTCCCAGCCAGTGGGGCAATCAGCGGCTTTGGGTGGTTTATCACGAAGATACCGGTTATTTGCAGTTTAATTGTTATCTGAACCTGAAAATTCCTGCCCGGCAGTTTCTTTCTGCCGTCCACACCCTCACCTTGCTCAACGAGCGGGTCTGGCTGGGTCATTTTGAAGTCTGGAGCGAAGAGCAGGTACCGGTCTTTCGGGTAGTATTACCGCTGCGCAATACCGAACTGCAGGAGTCGCAACTGGAGGACGTAATAAACGCCATGCAGGATGAAACAGACCGTTTTTTCCCTGCCATTCAATGGGTTATCTGGGGCGGCAAAACCCCGGAAGAGGCCATTGCCGCCGCCATCGTTGAGACAGAAGGCGAAGCATAGCCGCCTGTTGCGCACCCCCGACAAGGCAACCAACAACACTGGCATGCCATTTGCTTCATTGCTGCGAAGAGTGATCTGTCGACGTTATTGTCTGGAGTCATCATGCGCAGAATTGAACCGATGGGACGCATGTCCGCCGTACCGCCCACCCATCAGGGGACGGTGAGTAACGCCCTGCTGCCGAAAAATCAAGCGGATTGTTTTTATGACCTGCTGCAGGATGCGGCCAGCGCCTGTCACCGGACACCGGGACGCTTTGCCGGTCGCTTTCGCTCGCGCAGCGTGGCACAACCGGCAAGCGTGCGCAAAGGGTTGTATGGTTGAACAGGGCGAGCGCCCTTGCTGTCGGCCTGCGCCGCAGCGTGCGGCAACGCTTGACAGAAGGCGGCGGCTCACCGTAATCTATAGGCATAGCAGAGGCTTCTGTATTCTCTACGGTTCTCCGTAAAACGCCGGCTACGAGGCAGTCATGAACGAATCGCACCCCATGGGCTTTCACCCGGATCATTCTGCCACCCATTACGGTTCCAGTCGCAGCGATCCTCTCGCCGAACTGGAGTCGCGATGGGAAAAGCTGGCGCGTAGTCTGCATGAGTCACGCACAGAAAACCGTGCCCTGCATGAAGAACTGAGCGTCCATGAATCCCACTTGCAACAAGTGGAACGGGAATTGGCCGACCGTATGGACGAAATTGCGGCCTTGCACGAAGAAAAACAGCGGTTCGAGGCCCGGATCAACAACCTGCTGAACCGTTACGATGAGATCGGATAAGCGACCATGACCTGCCATTTCCCCTTCTACCGTCAGGAACGGGACCATGTCCGATCTGCTTGAGGTACGCATCCATGGCCAACTGTTTCGCTTGCGAGCAGGCAATGATCAGGATTATGTGCGGGATCTGGCCGCCTATGTCGATGATGTGATGGAGAAAATATCACGACAATCCGGCACCGCCTCGGTGGAGCGGACTGCCATTCTGGCAGCCCTCAATGTCACCGATACCCTGTTTCGTCTGCAGCAGCGCACCGATTCTGCTGCCCAGGCTGTCGATGAGAGAATTACCAGACTGGTCGCCTTGAGCGATCGTCTGTTGGAAGGCTGATTTCGTCACACTCCCCTGCGGTGTTCGTGAGAAATGCATTCCTCCTGAGCCGATACTTCATGAGCCCAGGAATCTTGCACTGATCGTGAAGTGTGAGCCCGATTCATCGGGATTGCCGGAAGCGATTACCAGGAGTCCACTTTATTAAACGGGTTCAGAGGACGCAAAATCCACGGCACAGGCGGGGGTTTTATATGATGGAACAGGATAAAGAGCTGATACGCCGCCGCCTGCGTGCCAGGCGACGCGCTCTGAACTCCGATATGGTGCAGCGCCACAGCGCGGCCATCTGTCAACGTGCCCAGGAAAGTGATTTTTTCCGGCAGGCCCGGAGTGTTGCGCTTTATCTGGCAACCGATAACGAAGTCGATCCCTCCTCTCTCCTCCACGCTGCCTCGCTTGCAGGCAAGGCCATCTATCTGCCGGTCGTTGATCGGCAAAATCATGCGTTGCAATTGGTTCGTTACCGCCCGGGTGATCCGTTACGGGTGGGAGCTTACGCGATTCGCGAACCGCTCCTGCCGACAACGACAGAGGTGGAACGTGTTGAAGTAACCGATTTGGATATACTTTATTTGCCATTAATCGCTTTTGACCGGACAGGTTGGCGGTTGGGCTACGGCGGTGGCTACTATGACCGCCTGCTTGGCCGCTTGGCGGACGAAGCCTGCAAACCGCTTCGTATCGGCCTGGCCTACCATTTTCAGCTTGTCGCTGATCTGCCGCATGCGGCGCACGATGTGCCCATGGATCGAATTGTCACTGAGCAGGAGGAAATCCTCCGCCAATCAGCGGCAGAGCAGCATTTCAGATGAAGCTTTTCCGCCCTGCAGGGTGGTGTTGGGGAGTTTTTTATGGAAATTTTTGTTCTATTGGTCGGTATACTGGTCGGCGCGGGCGGCGTGCTGGCCTTCAATTTACAGCAGCGCAAAGTGCGGGAAAATCTCTTTGCACAAAAAGAGGAGCAGATCCAACATCTTATTCGCAGCGCCGAAGAAAAAGCAGCCGCCGCCAATCGGGAAATTGAACTGACCATGCAGGCCGAACGGCTGCGGGTCCAGGAAGAGGTGGAAAACAAGTTCAAAGAGCAGGATCGGGAGCTGGAGCGGCAAAAACGGCGTCTGGACAAACGGGAAGAACAACTCGACCGCAAATTCGACCATCTGGACCAGCGGGAGAGCGAGCAGGAAAAACGCCGCCTGCTGTTGGAAGAGGAGAAAAAACACCAGGAAAACGCTGCCCTGAAGCTGCAGGAAAGCCTGCACGAGGCGCAGAAACGGCTGGAAGAGATTGCCCGCCTGTCGGAAGAGGAGGCCAAACGGCAATTGTTGGCTGGCTTTGAAGAGTCGGCCCGCCGGGAGTCGGCCCGCCTGTTCAAGCAGTTGGAAGAGGAGGTCAAAGAGCGGGCCAACCACACCGCCCAGGAGGTGATTGCCACCGCCATTCAGCGCCATGCCAGCGAATTTGTCGCCGAAAAAACCGTCTCGGTGGTGCCGTTGCCCTCCGAGGAGATGAAAGGACGGATTATCGGTCGTGAAGGGCGCAACATTCGTGCCCTGGAGGCGGCCACCGGCTGTGATCTGATCATCGACGATACGCCGGAAGCGGTGGTCATTTCCGGTTTCAATCCGGTGCGCCGTCAGGTGGCCCGCCTGGCGTTGGAAGAGTTGATCGCCGACGGACGCATTCACCCGGCCCGCATTGAAGCAGTGGTACGCAAGGCAAGCAAAACCATCGAGCAAGAGATTCGCGAGGCGGGCAAACAGGCCATTTTTGATGTCGGCCTCAACGAAGTGGCCCCGGAGATCGTGCGCCTGCTCGGCACCCTGAAATATCGCACCTCTTACACCCAGAATGTGTTGGCCCATTCGGTGGATGTGGCCTTTTTTGCCGGTATCATGGCCGATGAACTGGGGCTGGATGGCAATCTGGCCCGCCGTTGCGGCCTGTTGCACGACATCGGCAAAGCCCTGGACCATGAAATTCAGGGCTCGCATGCGGTGATTGGCGGCCAGTTTGCCAAAAAGTATAAAGAGCATCCCACGGTGGTCAACGCCATCTGGTCGCACCATTTCGAGATTGATCCCACCTCGGTCTACGGTCCGCTGACCAACGCCGCCGATGCCCTGTCGGCAGCCCGTCCGGGGGCGCGTCGGGAAAATATGGAGACCTACATCAAACGTCTGGAGAGTCTGGAACAGATTGCCAACCAGTTTGATGGCGTCGACAAATGTTTTGCCGTGCAGGCCGGGCGTGAGTTGCGGGTGATCGTCAGCTATGACCGGGTGCAGGACGAAGGGGCGATGATGCTGGCCCGGGAGATTGCCCAGCGGGTGGAAAACGAACTGACCTATCCGGGCCAGATCAAAGTGACCGTCATCCGCGAGATGCGGGTGACGGAGATTGCCCACTGACAAGGAAACCACCATGGATGCCCCCCTCCCCTCCCCGGAAGTACCGGTTCCCGCTGGTGAAGTGGCCAAACGGACGCTGCATTTTTTCTGGCTGGCCGACTGTTCCGGTTCGATGACCGGCGCCAAGATGGCCACCCTCAACCAATCGATCCGTGAAGTGTTGCCGGAAATTGAAGAGGTGGTCAAAGATCATCCGCAGGTGCGGGTGGAGATGCGGGCCATCCGTTTTGCCAGCCAGGCCGAATGGCATGTCGGACCGGCCCCCTTGCCCTTGGGCAGTTTCAGCTGGCCTGACCTGCGCCCGGAAGGGGCGACAGCCACGTCGCAGGCCCTGCGCCTGCTGGCCCGGCAGCTGGCAATCAGCAACATGCCGGAACGGGGGCTGCCCCCGGTCTGTATTTTAATCTCCGACGGCTTCTGCACCGACAGCGCCGAGGAGTACGAACGGGCCATCCTGGAGCTGGACACCCTGCCCTGGGGGATGAAGGCGGTGCGCCTGGCCATTGCCATCGGCGATGAGAGCCACTATGACGAACAGGAACTGCTCAAGTTTGTTTCACCTGGGTTGCGCAAAGAGGTTGGCATTCTCAAAGCACACAACAAAAGTGATCTGCTCAACCATATCAAATGGGCCAGCACCGCCGCGGTGCGCTCCTCCTCCAAAAGTTATGTGGATGAGTCGGTGCGTGGTACCAGCTCCAATCGTCTGCAGACCAACGTGGTCATGGGTCCGCCCCCGGCCCCGCAAATTACGGACAGCTCGGATGTTTTCTGAAATTTTTCCCCGGCATATCCCATCGCCCTTGCTTGCCAGGCAGCCCTCCTCGCTGCTTGGCTGCTGATTTTTTTTTTGCGATACAGCAGACATTCACGTATACTCTCTGCGGTGCAGCATTGCAGAAAATAAATTGATTTATCGCAAATATAACCCGTTTACCGAGAAGAGGATCGTGACATGCAGTGGCTCAAGGATGTGCAAATCGGTCATCGTTTACTGGCCTCATTTTTGGTTTTTTCCGTATTGATGGCCATCGTCGGCTGGGTTGGCATCAGCAACATGGGTGCCATCGATGCGGCGGATACCATTTTGTACGAACGGGAACTGAAAGGGGTCAGTATTGTCAAGGAGACCAATATCGATGCCCTGGGTATCGTGCGGGCCCAGTTGAATCTGCTCTTGAGCAAGGATGAAGAACAAAAAAGAGGATATGCCAAGCAGGTCGCCGACGGTCACGCCAAATTGCAACAGGATCTGATTGAAGTAAAAGCAAAATTTTATACCGATCGGGGCAAAGCTCTGGTCGCCAAACTGGAGGCCGCCTACGCTGAATGGAAACCGCTGCAGGAGGAGGTGGTCAAGCTGGCCATGGCTGGTGAGATGGAAAAAGCCGTCGCTCTCTCTTCCGGCAAAGCTCGCGACAGCTTGCGTAGCCTGGACACGACTCTCGACGAATTGGCCAAGCTCAAGGAAGAGGTGGCCAAAAAAGCCTCGGATGACAACACGCTGCTCTATGAGAGCAGCCGCACGTTGATGATCGGCCTGATTCTTGGCTCTGTGGCGCTGGGTCTGTTCATGGGCTGGGGCATCTCGCGCTCCATCGTGGTTCCGTTGACTGAGGGTGTCCGTTTGGCAGAGGCTTTATCTGCCGGGGATCTGACCAAATCCATTCAGGTCAACAGCCAGGATGAAGTGGGGCAACTGGCCAAAGCGATGAACAACATGGCAGGAAAGCTGCGGGAAGTAATCGGTGATGTCTCGACAGCGTCCGAACAGGTCTCCATCGGCAGCAACGAAATTTCCGACGCCGCACAAAATCTCTCCCAGGGGGCCACCGAACAGGCCGCCTCGATTGAAGAGACCTCCTCGGCCATGGAAGAGATGTCCTCCAACATTGCGCAAAACTCCGACAATGCCGGCATGACGCAAAATATTGCCCAGAAGGCGGCCAAAGATGCGGAAGAAGGCGGCGCGGCGGTGGGCGAAGCGGTGCAGGCGATGAAGGAGATTGCCTCCAAGATCGGCATCATCGAAGAGATTGCCCGGCAGACCAACCTGCTGGCCTTGAATGCGGCCATTGAGGCGGCCCGGGCCGGTGAGCATGGCAAGGGGTTTGCGGTGGTGGCTGCCGAGGTGCGCAAGCTGGCCGAACGGAGCCAGACGGCAGCCGGTGAAATCAGCCACCTCTCCGCTTCAAGCGTCGAAGTGGCCGAAAAAGCAGGCGGCATCATCAACAAGCTGGTGCCGGACATTCAGCGCACCGCCGAATTGATCCAGGAGATCAACGCCTCCAGCCAGGAACAGAATCAGGGAGCGGGTCAGATCAATCAGGCGATTCAGCAGCTGGACCAGGTGATTCAGCGCAACGCCGGCGCTTCGGAAGAGATGGCCGCCACGGCAGAAGAGTTAAGCGCCCAGGCCGATTTGATGTCGCAATCGATCGCCTTCTTCAACCTGGGACAAGGCACCCGCACGGTTCGCCATGCCCCCGCCCGGGCAGCAGTTGCCAAAGCACCGGCCAGCAAAGGCAAAGCAACGGTCAAAGCGTTGCCAGCGGCTCCCCGTCCAGCCGCGAAAAGTTCCGCCCCAGCCATTGCCCATAAACCGGCTGCCAGCAAGGGGGCTGTGTTGGACATGAGGGTGGATGACAAAGATTTTGAGAAATTTTAGTCGCTCTCTGCGCCTGTCCGCTTTGCCCCGGACAGGCGCAACGGCATAGGGCTGAATGAATGATGGACTCCCCCCTGCACCACCCTTTGCCACCCTATGGCACGCTGTTGGGGGCATGGCGTACCGGTGCCGCCCATCGACGACGCCAGCAGCCCTGCCAGGATGCTGCCCTGTGGCAGTGGCAAGAGACGGCGACAGGCACGCATCTGTTGTTGGCCGTGGCCGACGGTCATGGCGGCAGCCACTATGATCGCAGCGAACAGGGAGCCCGACTGGCGGTGGTGGAGGGGCTGCGCCTGTTAAGCGAATGGCTGCAGGCCTTTTCCCATCCGAGCCAGTTGCTCAACAGTTGGCGCAGTGATTTTGCCCGTTTTCTGCAGCGGCGCTGGCGTGCAGCGGTGTTGCAGCACCATGCGCAACAGGCCAATGAGGAAGAGCCTGCTGCAGAAAATCCCCATGATCCAGAGGATCCAACCGCCATTGTCCGCCGTTACGGAGCCACCTTGCTGGTGGTTTTGGTGCAGGCGGATCGGATCTATGCCGGGCAGATCGGTGATGGCAAACTGCTGCGCATTCCCCAGGGTGGTCCCCCCTGTGAACCCCTCCCCGCCGATCCGGCTCTGCTCGGCAGTGAAACCCACTCCCTCTGTTCCGAAGCGGTCGACAAATTGTGGCAGAGTGCCACCTGGCAGCGTCAGGACGACGAGACGCTGCTGTTCTGCACCGACGGCCTTTCCGACTCGTTTGCCGGCCCGGAGGAGTTTTATCGTTTTGCCGAAAGTTTACCGCTGCTGCTGCAGGAGCGTGGCAGCGAAACCATCGCCCGCCATCTGCCCGAATGGCTGGATCGCTATTCCGAAGAGGGCAGCGGCGATGACATGACTTTGTTATTGTTACATCCAACGCTTGATGCGGGAGTTTGAGCATGGCCCTGGCCAACGGTCATACCCTATTGTCCACCGAGTTGCAGCTGCCGCTGCGGATCGGCAAAAAGCTGGCCGAAGGGGGCCAGGGAGAGATCTATCAGGTCAGCGCGGCGGGTCGCAGCTATGCCCTGAAATGGTACCATCCGGCACAGGCAACCGCCGAACAGAAAGGGGCCATCGCCGCCCTGGTCAAACACGGTCCCCCCAAAGGCAAAGCGGGCAGCCGTTTTTTGTGGCCGATCGATCTGGTGGAAGAGAGCAAAAGCGGTGCCTTCGGCTATGTGATGCCCCTGCTGGACAGCAGCCGTTTTGCCACCCTTGGGCAGGTGCAGGCGCACCGCAAAGCCGCCCCCGGTTACGGCAGCATGTGCCGCATCTCCTTTCAGGCGGCCAGCAGCTACAAGCAGTTGCACATGGCCGGTTATTGCTACCGGGATATTTCCCGCAACAATCTGCTCTTTGATCCGCACAGCGGCGATATTGTCATCTGCGACAACGATAACGTCGGCATCAGCAACCAGTCGGCCTGTCAGGTGCTGGGCACCATGGAGAATATGCCCCCGGAGTTGATTCTCAACCGGGCGGTCCCCTCGACGCAGAGTGATCTGCACGCTTTGTCGGTGCTGCTCTTTGAGCTGTGGATCTGGCACCATCCGCTGCACGGACTCAAGGAGTATCAGGTACGCTCCTGGGATCTGCCCGCCAAAATTCGCATCTACGGCGAAGAGCCGCTGTTTGTCTTTGACCCGGAAAACGACAGCAACCGCCTGCCGGAAGATCCAGAGTATCAAACGGCCCGCCGTCGCTGGCAACAGTGCCCGCCTTCGGTACAAGAGCTGTTTCTGAAAGCCTTTACGGTCGGCCTGCAGCAACCGCAACAGCGGGTGACCGAAGGACAATGGCAGCGCACTTTTTTGCGCCTGCAGGACAGCATGCTCTCCTGCCCCGCCTGCCGCGCCGAAAATTTCAGCCCCCCTGCTGGCAACACCCCTGCCGACTGCTGGCACTGCCGGAGCAGACTGGTACTGCCGCCTCGCCTGCTGGTCAAACATGCCCGTGGCAGCCATGCCTTCACCCTGTTGTTGGGCAAATCGCTCTCCACCCTCTTCTGCCACCCGGAAGAGGAAGAAAAAGCCCGCCTTTTCGGTGAGGTCAACCAACACCCCAACAACGCGCAGATTTGGGGTATCCGCAATCTGACCGAGCAGAGCTGGTCGATTCGCCTGCCGGATGGCAGCCGCAAAGAGGTGCCTCCGCAACGATCTGCGCCCCTGACCATCGGGTTGGAACTTGACTTTATCGGCTTAAACGGCCAAATTGTCTCCTGACCCTGGTTTTCGTCACCCCCTGTCAGCAGGTTCGGGTTGCCATCCTGTTTTGTCATGAATCATATTATATAAAAAATATCCATAAAGGTTTACCATGGCGGTTTTTAATGAAATGCTTCGTGTTCGGCTGCAAGAGTTGCTGCACAATCATGGCCGAACCTTGTTGCAGGAGCCGCGTCGTCTGGAGGCGTTATTACGCGATTTGAGCGACGGACAAAGCGGATCAGATCTGCACCTGTTGATGCAGGGGTTGAAAACCGGTATACCAGCGCAGTTAAGCGACGATCTGGAGCGGGGCTTGCCGCTCGGCAGTATTTTGCCCCGCCTGGTGCAACGACTGGAAGAGGCGCATATTGCCCCCAAGGCGGCGCAATGGTGTGTGGACAGCTGGTGTCTGGCCCTGGGCCATGAACCGCCACCACCGCCAGAGGCCTCCCCGCAACGCAAAACACCCGTGGATGAGCGCTATCCGATCCATCCCGAACCGCTGCCAGCAGAGCGGAGCTGGCAGGATCCGCTGTTGGCGATGGCTTTTGTCTGGGTTCCGGCGGGCACCTTTTTGATGGGCGATCTTTTTGAAGAGGGAGGAGCCGACGAACAACCGGTGCATGAGGTGACCTTGAACGGTTTTTGGCTGGGCAAATATACGGTCACGCAGGGCCAATGGCAGCAGGTGATGGGCAACAATCCCTCGCACCGTGCCCGGGGCGACAACCATCCGGTCGATCAGGTCTCCTGGGAAGATGTGCAGCTGTTTATCAGCAAATTCAATGAAATGAGTAAAGAGCGTTATCGTCTGCCCAGCGAAGCGGAGTGGGAGTATGCCTGCCGTTCCGGCGGCTACGAGCAACGGTATGCCGGAGGCGATAACGCCGACTCTGTCGCCTGGTTTGCCGACAACAGCCGGGAGAGCAGCCATCCGGTCGGCCAGAAGAGCGCCAACGGTTTGGGCCTGCACGATATGTCCGGCAATGTCTGGGAGTGGTGCGAAGATTGGTACGATGACATGGCCTATGCCAAAGCCGGGGCGCGGGTCAGCAATCCGCTGCGCCGCAACGAAGCCAGCGGTGATCATGTGTTGCGCGGCGGCTCGTGGAGCGATCAGGCCAAATATGTGCGTGCCTCCTATCGCGATTGGGGGCGGCGTGATTATCGCGGTTATGATTATGGCTTCCGCCTGGTACGCCTCTGAGTTGGCGGAAAATTTTTTTTGCACCGGCGGCTGTGTGCGCCATGCTTGACCCGGCAGAGAGCCGCCCTTGGCGGCAACAGATGATTGAACGCCAGTTGCTGGCACGAGGGGTCAGCAACCGGGCGGTGTTGCAGGCCATGCAAGAGATACCCCGGGAGCTGTTTGCGGTCAATCTGCCGCTGGAGTTGGTTTATCGTGATGGGCCGTTGCCGATCGGGCAAGGGCAAACCATCTCGCAGCCCTTCATGGTGGCAGTGATGGCGGCACTGCTGGCCCTGCCCGCCGAGGGCAAGGTCTTGGAAATCGGGGCCGGTTCCGGCTACGGTGCGGCGGTACTCTCCCGTCTGGCCCGGCAGGTGGTCGCCGTGGAACGGCTGCCCGAACTGTTGCTACAGGCCGAAAAGCGCTGGCAGCAGTTGGGCCTGCACACGATTCACCCTGTACTGGCCGACGGCTCCATCGGTTGCCCGGAACAGGCACCGTTTGACGGCATTGTGGTCACCGCCGCAGCCCCGGCCATACCGCCGTCGTTACTGCAGCAGTTGCGGCCCGACAGCGGGCGACTGGTCGTGCCAGTCGGTGGCCGCGCCGAACAGATTTTGCAGGTGGTCAGCCGCGATGCGGCGGGCCGTATCACGGTGAGCGATCAATTCGCTTGCCGCTTTGTCCCTTTGTTGGGCCGGGAAGGGTGGCCTTGCTGACCACGCTTCAAACTTTTCGTGTCGATGTGGTGTTGATGTATGGATCCCCAATTACTTGCCCATCCGTTGTTGGGGCCGCTTAAGGCCCATCTGCTGCAACGTGGTTCTCCTTATCCGATTTTATGCGACCTGCCGGGCGGCTCTTTTGCCTGGTTGGCAACCGCCCTGGCGCGGGAGTGGCATCGCCCTTTGCTTCTGGTCACCGCCAGTGCCAGCCGAGCCGATGCCCTGTTTCGGGAGGTGCTGTTTTTTTCCGAACATTACAAGCAGCCTCTGCCCCTGCTCTCTTTTCCAGCCTGGGAAACGCTCCCTTTTGAACCTCTCTCTCCTTTTGGTCCGCTGGTGGGCGAACGCATCGCCACCCTGTTCCGATTGACGCAAATGACGGGCAGCGGTCCGGTTTTGGCGGGCAACGAGGCCGGTGATACCCGTGCGGTCATCGTCACCACTGCCGCCGCCCTGATGCAGCGGGTGATGCCGGCGCAACTGCTGGCCCAGCACGGTCTGGCGATCAAAAAAGGGGATCAGCTCAATCTGACCGTGATGCGCGAGTTTTTAACCCTCTCCGGCTACCGCCATGCCTCGCAGGTGGCCGAACCGGGGGAGTTTGCCATTCGCGGCGGCATCGTCGACTTTTTTCCGCCCGGCCATGACAATCCGGTGCGTATTGAGCTGTTTGGCGATGAGGTGGAGACCCTGCGCCAGTTTGATCCGGTCACCCAGCGCTCCACCGATCCGATTCCCGGCGTCCAGGCCCTGCCCACCAGCGAAGTGTTGCTCAACGAAACAACCATCCGCACCTTCCGTACCCAATACCGGCAGGTTTTCGGCGGCCAGTCGGCAGAAGATACGATGTATAAAGAGATTTCCAAAGGGTGCAAAGTGCAGGGCATGGAACATCTGCTGCCCCTGTTCTACGAACCGGCGGCCACTTTTTTTGATTATCTGCCGGAGGGTTCCACCTTTTTGTTGGAAGAAAATGCTCTGGCCGCCGTTGAACAGTTTGCGCAGGAGGTGCAGGAGCGTTATCGTCTGGTCAACACGCCGCAAGAGAGCCGTTCGGGGCTGGCCCGCAACAGCCGTTATTTACCCTCTGATGCCCTCTACCTGAGCAGGGAACAGTGGCAGGCGTCGCTGCAACCCTTTACCGTTTTTGCCAGCCGCTCCGGGGCGGAAAAGGGGGCCATTTCGCTGGCCTTTGATCCGGTGATCGATTTTACCGGCCAGAGCGCACCGGTCACAGTCAGCGACAACAGCAAAGGCAACAAAGAGAGTACCCTGGATCGGGTGGCGCAGACCATCCGCACGGCACAAAACAACGGTTTTCGTATCGCCATGAGCGTGCGCACCATCGGGCAACGGGAACGGCTGCGCGAGGTGTTGGAAGATCATAAAATTGCCACCCGTCTGGCCCCGCATTGGGATGCGGTCCTCAACGCCCCCCCGGGAACGACCTGGCTGGTGATCGGCGATGTGGAACAGGGTTTTGCCCATGGCCGTATCGGGGTGGTACTGATTCCTGAGGAGTCCATTTTTGGCCGCCGCACCCGGCGTCGCCAGCGGGATCAACGCTATCTGGAACAGCTGCTGGCCAGCTTTTCCGATCTGCAGGAAGGCAATCTGGTGGTGCATGCCGATCACGGCATCGGTCGTTTCGGGGGGTTGCATCCGCTGGATATTGGCACGATCAAGAATGAGTTTTTGCTGATCACCTATCAGGATGAAGACAAACTCTATGTGCCGGTGGAAAATCTGGACCGGGTCAGCAAATATTCCGGGGCCGAAGAGATTGCCCTGGACAAGCTGGGCAGCGCCAAATGGGAAAAGACCAAAGAGCGCACGCGCAAAAAAATTCTCGAGATGGCCCACGAACTGGTCCATTTACAGGCGTTGCGTGCTGCCACCCAGGGTTTTACCTTTGCCGGAGCCGATCCCCTTTACCAGGAGTTTGCCGCCACCTTTCCCTTTGAGGAGACCCCCGACCAGGCCCAGGCCATTGAAGCGGTACTGGCCGATATGGCCTCCAGCCGTCCCATGGATCGCCTGGTCTGTGGTGATGTGGGCTTCGGCAAAACCGAGGTGGCCTTGCGGGCCGCTTTCCGGGCGGTGATGGATGGCAAACAGGTGGCGGTGCTGGCCCCGACCACCATTCTGGCCCAGCAACATTTTGAAACGTTTTCCCGCCGTCTTGCCCCGTATCCGGTCAAAATTGAGTTGCTCTCCCGTTTTCGCACCCCCGCAGAACAGAAACTGGCCCTGCGCCGCCTGAGCAGCGGCGATGCCGATATTGCCATCGGCACCCATCGTCTGCTGCAAAGTGATGTCCATTTCAAAGACATTGGCCTGCTGGTGGTCGACGAGGAACAGCGTTTCGGGGTGTCACACAAGGAAAAACTGAAAACTTTTCGCGCCACGGTGGATATTTTAACCCTGACGGCGACACCGATTCCACGCACCCTGCATCTGGCGATGGCCGGCGTGCGGGATATTTCGATCATCGCCACTCCGCCCCTGGATCGTTTGGCCATTCGCACCCTTATCACCCAATATGACCGGACACAGGTACGCGAGGCCATTTTGCGGGAGATTTACCGCGGCGGTCAGGTCTATTATCTCTATAACCGGGTGCAGGATATTGAAAAATTTGCCGCCCAACTGGGCGAACTGGTACCGGAAGCCAAGCTGGGTGTGGCGCACGGGCAGATGCGCGAAGGGCAGTTGGAACGGATCATGTTCTCCTTTTATCAGCAGGAGTTTAACGTTCTGCTTTGCACGACGATCATTGAAAACGGCGTGGACATTCCCTCGGCCAACACCATCATCATCCATCGGGCGGACAAGTTCGGTCTGGCGCAGTTGCATCAGTTGCGCGGTCGGGTAGGCCGTTCCAAACATCGGGCCTACGCCTATCTGCTGGTTCCCCCGGCGCACAATCTGACCGAAGATGCCCGCAAGCGTCTGGAGGCGTTGGAGACCTTGGGCGATTTGGGGGCCGGTTTCAGCCTGGCGACCCATGATCTGGAAATTCGTGGTGCGGGCAACATTTTGGGTGATGAGCAATCCGGGCAGATTCGCGAGGTTGGTTTTGAGTTGTACAATCAGATGTTGCGCGATGCCATTCAAGGTTTGGCCAACCAGGCGGCAGCCACCGAGGTAGCCCCGGAGCGGGTGGAAGAGATATTGCCCAACATCAGCCTGCATGTTTCGACGCACATTCCCAACGATTTTGTACCCGATGTGCATCAGCGTCTGACCCTGTACAAACGGATCGCCGAACTCAACAGCGGCGAGGAGATCAGCGAAATGCGTTCCGAGTTGTTGGACCGTTTCGGACCGTTACCGGAATCGATTATGAACCTGCTGCGTCTGGTCGGGATTAAGCGCAGCTGTCGGCAATTAAAAATTCTCAAGCTGGAGGCGGGCCCGAAAGGGGCGACGCTGCAGTTTCACCCGCAACCGGCGGTCAATCCGCAAGCGATTATTGAGTTGATTCAGCAAGGTGGTGGTTCGGTCACCTTCAACCATCAGAGCAACACGCTGGCGGTAAAAAACCGTTTATGGGATGTGGAGGAGGTTCGTTTGCGCGCCCTGGAGGAGTTATTGGACCGCCTGCGCCCCGATCCAGCGCAGTCAAAGGCGATGATCTCCCCCACCCCCCACCACCACCCCGGCAAAGCCCACAGTAGCCACGCACTCCATATTGACAAGCGGCGCAAAAGTGTGTAGCTTTTCTGTCCCTGGCTGTTTCAGCAGAAAACTTTTCCCAGACGCCGGTATAGCTCAATTGGCAGAGCAACGGATTTGTAATCCGTAGGTTCGGGGTTCGATTCCCCGTGCCGGCTCCAATATTTTCAAACAGTTACGGTCACTCACAAGGTGGCTGTTTCTGTTTTTGGCGTTTTTGGGTTCCCCTATGGGTTCCTTTTGCTTTTTGGGTGTACCGCGCCACATGGTTTTAATATTACCGCGCCACATGGTTCTACAATAGCGTAAAACGACACCTATATTGGAAACAAAATACTCTTACTGTCCCAGCAAAAAGCTTTATCGGTCCAGTCAGGCCAAAACAACTGGTTTCAAGAATGTAAAGTGACGCATTCTCAGAGCAAAGCAACATCTGTATTGATAGCGAAGCGGATGAACAGAATATCCTCTTTCTCGTCGTAGTCGATATTCATAACCTCTCCTCCATACAGGCATGGTTGGTCATCTTCGGGTTGGTGAGCTTCATAGAAGCCCTATTGGGGGTGAAGGAGTCCCCTTTTTCCCGCCGTCGCGGTAGGCCGGGCATTCGTTCGCGGGTTGTCAGGCCAGCAATGCTTCTGGATGACGTTCAGCGATACGCAGCAGGGAGGCCGCCGGACCGGATGGCTTGCGCCGCCCTTGTTCCCACTCCTGGACGGTCCGCACACTCACCCCCAGGATGCCAGCGAAAGAAGATTGGGAAAGCGCCATCCTGTCCCGAATCTCTTTGACATCACCCGGAATCTGCACGGTGACTCGCCGTCCCTGGCCCGCCTTGATCGCCTGCACACTTTCGAGAAGCTCTTGCCCAATGTCGCGTTTGTTCATAGCCCGTCAATCTCCTCTTTCAGTTGTCGCAAAACAGCCGCAGTCATATTTTCCGTTTCGTTCTTGGCGTAGATGGTCAGCAACCAGATTTCCCCCTGCCGGGTGCGCCAGTAGTAAATTACCCGCACACCCCCGCGCTTTCCTCGCCCTGCAACACACCATCTCAGCTTGCGCACACCGCCACTGCCGGGAATCACAACACCCGTTTCTGGATGCAACGCCAAAGACCACTGCATGGCCGCATACTCGGCATCGTCCAGATAGTCATGAATCAGCCTGGAAAATGCCGGTGCCTCAATAAAGGTGATCTCTGTACTATACGTCATTGACGGAATGCCCTGCAAAAGAAATCATGCCATCACCCGCAACGGCACCACGTTGGTTTCCGGTTGTCCGGTCACAATCGCTTCCAACCGCCTGCCCCAGGCATCCAGAGCAAGGCGCTTTTCCGCATCGTAACTGTGCCGATCATAGACCGCCGTTATGCCCTGCTCTACATGGTTCAGGATCTTGGAGACCACCAGCCTGGAAACGCCCATGCCGGTCATCAGACTGGCTGCTGTGCGCCGCAGATCGTGCGGGGTGAACTGCTCCACACCCAACACGGCCAGATTCTTTCTCAGTGCATGGTCAACGCTGGTTTGCCCCACATGCCGCCCAGGTATCCGGGAGGGAAACAGCCAGGGAGAGTCACCGGAAAGCGCCTTGATTCGTTCCAGTATGCTCAACGCCTGGCTGGAAAGCGGGATACGGTGCGCCATTTTGTTTTTTGAGGACTCAACAGGGAGGGTCCACCATCCACCCACCAGGTCAAAATCAGCCCAACTGGCGGTCACCACCTCTCCCTTTCGAGTGGCGGTGAGAAATTGCAGCTTCAGAGCCAGACGGGTTCCCTCACTCATGCCCGCCTGATCCAGACCGTTCCAGAAGGCGCGCATCTCCTCCAGCGTCAACACCCGGTCCCGTTGTCGTTCAGCGACAGGGGCTTGCACTCCCAGGCAAGGCGACACGTCGACCACTCCACGCGACACAGCAAAATTGAACATCTTGCGTACACAGGCCAGGGTCCGGTTGGCGGTGGTTGTTGCCCCCCGGTCCTGCATTTCGTCCAGCATTTTGACCACGTCATGCCGGGTGATCTCTTTGGCTTTTCGCCTGCCCCAGCGTGGCAGCACATCCTTTTGCAACATGCGTTGATCTTCCGGCCAGGTTCGTTTGCGTGGCTTGGCCCACCGTTCAAGGTATTCCTCCACCACCCGTACCATCTCAAGGTCTCCCGCCCAGCACATTGCGTTTCCATAGCTCACCCATGGCATACTCTTGCAACCACCCCTCCAGTTCGCTCCTTTCAAAGCGCCGAAAGATGGAAGCCCCATTTTCTTGATCCACCACGATGACCTCCTCAGGTTCCAATTCATTGACCAATTCGACCGACTGTGTGGAAACGATCAATTGGCGCGATTCGGCTACCTGCTGGAAAATATCGGCCAGAACGGAGATGGCGTAAGGGTGCAAACCCAGTTCCGGTTCATCAATCAGAACGGTATCAGGCAATAGTTCGACGGGTTGCAACAACAGAGTTGCCAGACAAATAAAGCGCAATGTCCCATCAGAAAGGACATGCGCTTTGAACGGGGTGTCGGGACTCCCTTTTTGGCTCCACTCCAATTCGATGGTTTCAGGCTCCTCTGGACGGTGGACAAAATCTCCAAAAAAAGGGGCCACCAGACGAATGGTTGCGACGATTCTCTGATAGGATTCTGGATGTTTCTGGTACAACATTCTGAGATAGGCGGCCAGATTGGCGGCATCCTCTTTCAAGCGCAGATTGTCATTGCTGAGATGGCGTTGTTTAACCCTGGCTTTCTCGCCGGTATCGTGGAAGTGATAAACGCGCCATTTTTTTACTGAATCGCGAACATACGGAGAGTATTTATCACTCGCCTCCTTCAATTTTGATTCGGCATGACCAGTTCCAAGAAGAGCTGGATGAGGAGTGGTAGAATAATACATACCCTTGAATCGGCTTGATTCTTGTTTGAATACCAAGCGATTATCTGATGTTGGCACCAAATCAAAATCGTATCCGTTATGCCCAAAATGAAATTCAGCATGCAATCGTTCCGTCTGTTCTCTTCCAAAATACAAAATAGCGTCTGGTCCTCCCTGCTTCTGAACATATAGTTGGAATTGTTGCTCATACATCTCATTGAGCATGCGGAACATACTGATAAAATTACTCTTGCCAGCACCATTGGCACCAATCAATACGTTCAAGCTTCGCAAAGAGAGATTTTTTAACTCCCTGATGGACTTGAAACCAATGATGGAAAGTTCGTCTACATGGGACATGGTTAGCTTGTCCAGAATTCATGAAATATATTCATAGTATTTTCTCCACTATTTTTTCCGCCTCACGCAGCCGGATTTGACCGGAAATCAACATAGGCAGGAGCAGATCACGGAGTTGGGTGCCGGATTCACGTTTATTTGCCTCTACCTCACCGGCACGATCCAGCAATTTTTCCACCCTGGCCATCACCGCGTCTTCGATCAGGTATTCTGCCATATTCAACCAACTGCCGTGTTTCGGCGTGTAATGGATCTCAAGACGATCCAGTATCCTGCGTGCCACCTCATCAAAAATTGTTGAGTACCAAACCAAATGGACCCCCCTGCGGGATAGACAGCGGATTGCCCACGAATGATACAGGATTGGACTGTCGGAAACCAGGAATCTCTGACAGATCCACTGGTGGAATGGAGTTCATAATTTCTATTTTTTCAATAGGTTTAGAAAATTTCACCAAGCTTCTGGCTCCACAAATTCAGGGCATCGCGTTTCTTTTGGGTATAGGAATACCGGTCATAGACATCTGTCACTCGCGGAGTTGCTCTTTGTTGGCTTCAGTCTCTTTCTTTGGTCTGCCCAACGTCTTGCCACCAAAGCGGATTCCCTTGTCTTGGCAATAACGCCGATTTTCTCGTGTTCCGTAAATGCCATCCGCCAGAACCACTGCCGGATAGTGACCATGCCGTTTCTTGAATGCTTCCACTTGCCCCATGCCACCGGTGTCTGCATCGGCAACATGTAATGCAGTCGTTTTACCCACAGCCCGCCAACAAGCATGGTGATTGACAATGGCAACGGAAAAAATCAACAACGGGACTGTCCGGTGCCGATCAATCCCGTTCGGATCTGTCCAGTCAGGAGGAAGCTGTCATGAGTATTGCCGCAGAACCAAGCACATCGACACAGGCTTTCTGTTCGACACGTACAGTTATGTGCGTCGCCTTCGGGAAGCGGGAATGAATGAGGATCAAGCGGCTATCATGGCGGAGACGCTGGTTTCGATTATGGAAATCCGCTTGTCTTTTGCGGCACAGAGGTTTACAGTGCTGTTGTAACATGACAAATTGGTCTATGACGATTGAAAGGAATCAAGGAGAGTTCGTCATGTCCGGGAGTATATCTGCGCAACAGTCAGAGGGAGGGCTGTTGATTTGTGTGCAGGGGCGGTTTAATTGCGAAATGCACCTGCCCTTTCGTGCCACCTATGAAGGTAAACTGAGCCACAAGCAAGAGATCGTCGTCGATCTTGCCGCAACGGAATATATCGATTCGGCAGCCCTTGGCATGCTGCTGCATCTTCGTGAGCAGGCCAACACCCATGAATCTTCCGTCCACCTCATCCATGTGCCGCCGGACGTGCGCCATATTTTGGAAGCCTCCCACTTTCAGCGCCTGTTTAAAATCTCCTCTTGATAAAATGCGGTTGTCCGATACACGGTGCAAAGTCAACTTGCCGGGGGAGTTGAGCCGCTTCGCTGATTTTGCTTCGCTGCGCGATGTCAGCCTGCAGGAGACGCAAAAAAAGGGCGAACAGTGGCTCTACTGCGCCCAATGTCAGACAAAAATTGCCCAAACCGCCCATCGCCTGCCGATCAACGGCCAGGAGATCTACACCTTTGCCAACCCACATGGCTACGTTTTTCTGATCGGCTGTTTCCACAGCGCCAGCAACTGCAGCGGCGTCGGACCGATCAGCAAAGCCTTCAGCTGGTTTCCCGGCACCGCCTGGCAGATGCTCCATTGCAACTTGTGCCACTGCCACCTGGGCTGGCTCTACCGACACAACGACGGCAGCCACTTTTACGGTCTGATCCTGGCCCGCTTAACGGAGAACCCCTCCCCCTGACCACCGCGAAAAGGCCGTGTCGCTTTCCGTGGGGGGTTGGCACGGCAGACAGGTCAATGCTGGGTAAAGGTGGTGGTCATCAGACGGTTGCGTCCCGCCTCTTTGGCCCGATAGAGCTGTTGATCGGCCTGCTTGATCATATCCTCCACCAGCCAGGCCTCTTGCGGTACCAGACTGATCCCTCCCAGGCTGAGGGTGACATGTTTGGCCACTTTGGAATGGTCATGCGGCAGATACAGAGCCCGCACCGCTGCCTGCAGGCGGTTGCCAACCTGCAACAGGCCGTCGCCGGGGGTTCCCGGCAAAACACAGACAAACTCTTCGCCACCGTAACGGGCGACCAGATCAGCCGAGCGGGGCAAGGCGCTGGCCAAACTTTGTGCCACCTGCTTCAGACAATGATCTCCCGCCGTATGACCGTAGTGATCATTGAAAGGTTTAAAATAGTCAATATCCATCAAAATCAAAGACATCCACTCATGCCCCCGCCGGGATCGATTCCACTCCTGCTGCACGAAATCGTCAAAGCGACGCCGGTTGGCAATGCCGGTCAAACCATCGACCATGGCCATGTTTTTCAGGGTCATGTTCAGGGAACGCAGCTGTTCATTCTGATCGGCCAGACGACTGTTGAGCAGATGCAACTCCGCATTCAACTGCCGCTCGCGCAGCAAACCACGCCGCAAAGTGAGATGAGTCCGCACCCGGGCCTGAACGATGGGTGGTGAAATCGGTTTGGTAAGATAATCCACCGCCCCCAGAGCAAAGCCACGGGCCTCATCCTCCACATTGTTCATCGCAGTGACAAAAATGACCGGAATATCAGCGGTGAACGGGTTGGCCTTCAAATGGCGCAACACCTGATAGCCGTCCATATCCGGCATCATGATATCCAGCAGAATCAAATCAGGCGGCATGCTCGATTGCGCCCGCTGCAGAGCCTGTTTGCCATTTTTGGCCAACAAAATCTCATAGTCCGGCTCCAACAGCTCGGTCAACACGTTCAGGTTGAACCGCTCATCGTCAACGATCAATAATGTGCTTTTTTGCCCGTCCATTTGAATCATCCCCAACAGTCATCCGTCACTCCAAGGACAAATGCAACGCGGCAGCCATCTGCCGTAATGTTTCCAGCGCCTCTTCATACTCATATTCATCGATCAGTGCAGCGATGCGGGTCAAAGCAGGCAACTCCACATCCCCGCAGCGCTGGCGAAGCGTCGCCAGGCGGGAAGCGGCCTTGGTATTGCCCGCCTCCAGCAGTTGCCATAACTCCTGCAACAGCGGCAGCAACAACTGCCAATCCACGGCGCAGAACTGGCCGATCTCCTCTTCCTGCCGATCATTTTCTTGCAAAACAGGTGTCAATTGCAATACATTCTGTGATACCGACAACATGAAGGGGCTCTCTGCTTCCGCATGTACCGTAAAATCAATGTGAATTAAAAAGCGGGAACCAACCCCCTCCTCGCTGCTGACCGTCAAAACACCCCCCATCCGTTCCAACAACGGTTTGCAGATGGCCAGGCCCAGGCCGGTACCTCCGTAACGACGGGTTGAAGAGCCGTCACCCTGGGTAAACGGTTGAAACAGACGGGCCAGCAGATCGTTGTCCATACCGATGCCGCTGTCCCAGATCACAAATTGCAGTTGTACCTGATCTCCCCGCCGCTGCAACGCCTCCACCTCCAGCCCGGCCTGACCATGCTCGGTAAACTTGACAGCATTGTTGAGCAAATGGTTCAACACCTGCCCCAAACGCAACGGATCACCGATCAGTGTCCGTGGCACCTCAGCCCCCACCGTCAAACGCAAACCCAACCCTTTTTCCTGCGCTTTAAGCTGATAGCGGGTAAAGAGGGGGGCCAAGAGATCATCCAACTGAAACGGCACCGCCTGTAGCTCCACTCCACCGGACTCCAGACGGGAAAAATCAAGAATATTATTGATTAAATTTAATAATGATTGGGAAGAAACCTCCATTTTGCGCAAATAATCCCGCTGCGCATCGTCAACCTGCGTCTGCAGCAACAAATGGGTCATACCCATGATGGCGTTCATCGGCGTGCGCAATTCGTGGCTCATGTTGGCCAAAAATTCACTTTTCATGCGGTTGGCCTGCTCTGCCGTGCTTCTGGCCACCTGCAACGCCTGTTCGATGGATTTGTGGGCGGTCAAATCGGTCATCATACCGACAAATTGCCGCTCTTGTCCGATACCGATTTCACTGACTGCCAAATCCACCACCACCAACGAACCGTCCCGACGCCGGGCGGTTACCTCTCGTCCTTTGCCGACAATGCGCCCTTCTCCGCTGCTCAAATAGTTCTGCAAATAGCGATCATGGGCCTCCCGATCCGGTGAGGGCATCAACAGGGAGACATTCTGGCCCACCACCTCCGCCGCCGTATAACCGAACAAGCGCTCCGCCGCCGGGTTGAAAAGCTGGACAATACCGTGAATATCGATGGCGATGATCGTGTTGACCGATTTCTCGACGATGGCCCGTATGGTCGCCTCGCTGCGCCGCAACCGTTCCTCTGCCACCTTGCGTTCGCTGATGTCGGTAATGATGCCGACAAACAGCCCCTGCTCTCCCAACTGCATGCGACTGATGCGCAACTCAATCGGAAACACATGTCCATCGGCATGCAAGCCAACCACCTCAACGGCCTGGCCAATCACCCGTGCGGTACCACTTTGCAAAAAGCGCTGCATCCCCTGCCTATGGGTTGCCCGGTAGGCCTCCGGCATCAAAACAGTAACCGAACACCCCAACAGGGCTGCGCGCTGATAGCCGAACATGCGCTCGGCAGCCGGATTGATCGATTGAATGGTACCCTGTTCATCAATGGTCAGCAGACCATCCACCGCCGTTTCGACGATTGCCCGTTGCAGTTCGCTCAACCAGGCCTGTTGCCCGTGCGAATGGTGCAGCGCTCTTTCACCCTGTTGCAGTTGCGCTTCATACCCGGCATAACTTTCTGAAACCTGCCTCAAGAGCATGCCGATTCCCTGCAACAAGGCGCGCTCAACGCTGGCACTGGCACCGCCTTCACCCTGCAGCCATTGCGCGACCTCCTCGCTGTTTGCAGCCAGAATCTGTTCCAACTGCTGCCGTAATCGCTGGTGCATCCTGCTCTCCCCAAGCAACCTCATCTTGTCCATTGTACCGATTGGGAGAGTAATCTTCTTTGCCCAACCTTTCAATCCATCCCGACCATGACAAACACAATATATCGGCAACAATCAAACTTGACAAAAATTGAATATCAAGCAATAATGGAAAACCAAGAACACAATCCTGCAAATTTTGCTTTATTGCTCAAAAGGAGCGCACCATGTGTCAAGAGGGGGTAGAGATGATCAACCTGGAGGCGTTGCAGCGGTTGCGTCAGGATACCGGTACGGGCTTTGAGAGAGTGTTGGCACTGTTTCTGAAAAATATTCCCATCCGTCTGCTTACTCTGGAGGAGGCGTGGCGCAATCAGGATCGTCTGCTGCTGCGCCAGACTGCCCACAAATTGAAAGGCACCTCGGCAACTTTCTGTGCCGAACCCTTTTCGCAACTCTGTGCCCAATTGGAAAAAAGCGCCGATGCCGCCTCCGATCCAGAAATTGCCTCACTTCTGGAACAAATTCAGCAACAAGGAGAACAGGTTAAAGAGAGACTGCAAAGGCTGTTACTGCAGAGCTTGACCGGAGAGCAAAGATCTCTCCACTTATAAAACAGGGCAACCAATCGGACAATCGGGGATCGACCTGTTGACATTCGCCCCCAAACCACGTGCCGGTCCGCTCCACTGCCCACAGCAGGCGGCACATCCTCCCTGGTCTGTGCCAAATGGCCACCTGCGGCACGGCGCTTTTTTGCAGGCAAACCCAACCATTATTGCGACCCAACCTCATCACGGGGACAAAGCAAGGCATCCTCTTGCATGGCATCGTTGGCAATCCGTCCACTCAACAACTCTGGATGCACACCCAGCCGCTTGCTCTCTTCGGCGATCACCGCTGCTGTCACTTCGGCCAGCAGGCGGTAAGGTGCTGTTGCCTCCTGCTGCCGCACCCCATCGACAAAAGCATTAAGCCAACGACCCAAATGCTGCTCCATAAATTTGCTCGCCGCATCTTCGGTCACCGCCAAAGGCTCCAGCCAACCCTCATCCATGGCATAGCCCTGTTTGAGCAACAACACGCTGTAAAATTCCAGTTCGGTCGCCAAATGGTCAGCGGGAACCGGATCCTGTTCCGACAAGGTCATGCCAAACGCCTTGTAAAAGCCCCGAATATCGGCCAACTCTCGTGGTTTCCCCGCGATGCGTTGCCCATCGCCATAGGCGGTTTCGTGCAACGAACAGGGGGCAGAACCTAAAAAGAGGCGCATATATTCCTGCGCCAACGACTCATCATTGCTCTCTTCCCAGGCCGCCAGCAAACCAGACCAATCCGCCGCACCGATACCGGCATGCTGGGCCATGTTGCGCATGGCGCTGAGCAACAAGGCACCATTGCCGGGCTCAGGATAGACAAAACCATGTGCCAACAAACGAAACAGAGCCGCCCGTTCAATCAGCCCCTGCAACGCCGCCTCGGTCACCACCTCTTCCTGCCTCATTTCCGTCATCGTCTGACCACCTTCACCCAACCACCTGTTGATAATATTGCCTGCCAGCAGACAGGCGCTTGTTGCCTCCGCCAGAGAATCAATCATCCGGCATTGTGCCAACGACCGGGCCTGTCGGCAAGCCGTCGCATAGTAAAAAAAAGACCACCCCGAATAAAACAGCCGGGAAGAGGATTCCCTTCCCGGCTGTCAACATCAAACCATCGCACGTGCCAATGGTGTCGGCATTTATTGGCCCAGGCTCAGGTTCACCCAGTCTGACCAAGCCTTGCGCGACCCCACCTCCTGACTGCCACCATCCCACACCGCCACTGCGACGACGGTTTTGCCACCAACCGCCAGCTTGGGCGCATTCTCACCGGCGGGGGCCATCGGCACTGTGATGGTCACATGCCAACTGCCATCCTTGTATACCCCTTTGCCGGTCGCCTGCGGCTGCGAACGGGCTGTCAAGGTGCCGAATCCTTCGGCCATCATGTCCAAAACCGGGCTGCTGCCCTGGAGTGCTACCGCATTACCCAGACCTTTGGCACCCAGATAGGGTTGTCCCGCCTCTTTCGACAAACGGTCGGTGTAATAGAGATCGGCATCCGGTGCGTTGGGATAGATATCCTGAATCTTCATCTCGCGACCCCGGTCCAGATCTTTCTGCATCGAGGCACGCCATTGCAGCACGTTGACCCGGCTGCCCACATTGCCCATCATCGGCGATGGCGGCGATTTTTCATCGTAGACAACCGGCAGCTCGATGGCAATCTGATCAGCAAAACCATCCACCACCACCGTATCGCTCTTGGTGTAATCCTGCCACTCCAATTGCAGCGCCAACCACTCGCCGTTGTGCAGCGACCGGACCGTAACCTCTTTGATCGCCGGGGTCGGGTTGGTCGGTACGGCAACCACCTGCGGCTGCATGGCCACTTTGACTGCCTTGGCCTGGCTCCAGATCGCGCCACCCACATCGGTGATCGGACCCTTGCCGCTTACCCGCAGCGCCTGCAACGACTCAGGGGCAGACTCCGCCGCCTGAGACACGCCTGCCACGCACATGCCCAGCGCGGCGGCGAGAAACAGTGTTGAAAACATGCGTTTCATGACTTCCTCCCTCTTACGTGGCATTGCTGCGGTGGGTTTGGAACTGCTCGTCGAATCCGGGACGAACAAAAATCGGCTCCTTGAAGGGTACCCGCACCAACTCTTCACCCTTCTTGTTGACAGCAATCGCCTGACCATTCTGGGCACTGAACCCGGAAATAATGCTCGGCGTGGAGCCAAACAGCAACAAGGCCGACAACAGTTTGTTGTCATCCGCTGCCTTGCGATAGGCCTGTTGGGCCGCTTCCACATCGGCACCAAACATCTGCTTCAGGAAGGGTGACGGCACATGAATCGGCGGAATATAATAGACATTCGGCTCCAGACCGAATTGCGGATACAACGGTTTGGCCACTTTGGCAATCCGCACCAGATAATCGATCGGATTATCTTCCCGCTCTTTGCCCGGCGGCGAAATGAACCCCTGCAGACGAATTTTACCGATGCAGGTCATGGTGCATTGCGTTTGCCGACCCTGTTCCACCGCCGGATAACAACCGACACACTTTTCAGAGGTACGGGTGACGCTGTTGAAGAACGGCTTTTTGTAGGGGCAACCGCGCACGCACTCGCGATAGCCCTGGCAACGGCTCTGATCGATCAGAACGATGCCATCTTCCGGGCGTTTGTAGATCGACTGCCGTGGGCAGGAGGCCAGGCAGGCCGGATAGGTGCAATGGTTGCAGATACGCGGCAGATAATACATCCACTGCATGTGCGGCATCTGCAGGAAACCACCTGTGTCCATCTGACCGACCGAATCATCTTCAGAGATGTTCGGATTGGCATAGTCGACATCTTCCGGCAGATAGCCCAATACCATCGTGCCGTCCGGGGCGGACTCAAACAAGGTTTTGCCCGCGTAAACCGGGCCGGAAATATCCTGCACCCCGTGCCGGCTCAAAATATTCACATCCCAACCCAACGGATAGAAACCGTAGGGTTTGGTCTCCACATTGTTCCAGAACATGTATTCCTGGCCACGGCCCGAGGTCCAGGTGCTTTTGCAGGCCACTGTACAGGTCTGGCACGAAATACATTTATTGGTATCGATGATCATCGCAAATTGCGCATCCGGACGCTTCCCCTCATAGGGATAGTCCATCTCCCGCCCGATTTGCCAGTTCATTACCTTCGGCATTGACAATCTCCTCTTCTTTCTCGGTCACTATGCTTTGGAAATCTTGACATATTCACCCTGAAGGAACTGCTTCATGGCGGCACTCTCGTTGGAGGGGCGCAATCCCAATTTTACCGGACGCCACACCCCTTGCCCCCCAATACCGCCATCTTCCGCCTTGGTAAATTTGGCAATGGATTCCCGTGGCGCATTGGTCACACAATGGACATCCACATTGAACCCTTTGGTCACTTCGTTGGTCCACGACTTCCGGGTAATCAGCGTCGCGGTCTGATGGGTCGGCTTCAACCAACTGCGGGTCAGACTTTGATGCCCACCATAACGGAACAGCGCCTGATAATTGGTTTCGGCATTTTTGGCCAAACCGTCTGGACGGGTTTCATGGGCTTTCACCGAACCCGGTGTGGCCATGTAACCGTTGAACCACATCCGTGTGACACCACGCGGCGTACCCGGATAATAACGGGCACGACACATCAGGCGAGCCACTTTATATTCGGCTTTGCGTTCCGGATTGTTCCAGCCACGGAAGGGTAAATCGTTGGGGTCACCATCGACATAGACATAGTCACCGTCGTTGATATTCATTGCTTTGGCATCTTCCGGATGAATATCCACATACATTTCACCGGTACCCGGCATACGTTTGTCGCGACGATACATATCACCGAACGGACCAAACATCACCATCTGCAGATCGGTATCGATCGGTGTGGTGTGCGAACCATGACGGAATTTCGGGGTGTGGAAGATATATTCCCAACCCTGATCCCTGAGCGGATGTTTGGAAGCAAGCACCTGTTCGACGGTCATCATCACGTTGCGCATCTGCCGGGTCTGGTGGGAACGATCCCCGGCTTCAATACCCCAGTCAGAGGGAGTTTTGGGCCGCATCGCCGGATGGGCTGCCGCGACGATGGCGCAGGGCTCATGGAAAGTGGCATCGGAGGGTTCCCGATGGACAATCATGTTTTCTCCGGCTTCGATAAACTCCACTTCCGGACGATAAAATTCCAAACGACCGGTCTTGGTGTACCAGGGACGGGATTCGGTCACCTGCTCATAGCTGTTGCCACGCGGATAGGTGCGGGTGTTCATCAAGGCCGGCACACCCTTCATGGCATCGGCGACCAGTTTTTCCACCTTGTAGCCTTTGAGGGGGGTCGAACCATCGATGATCCGTTGCAGATAGATATCCGATTTGCCTTCGGCGATAAATTTCCAGACATCCTCGAGGCGGCTGTCACCGGTCAACTTGCTCAAGGCACGCGCCACACCCAGGTAGGTCTCGTTGTCATGCACCGTCTTGTAGTTGCGCTGCATCGGCGTCGGCGGATACATCTGCACGAACGGATTGGAGTTGGAGGCGGTCATGTCGGCCTGTTTGAACTCAATCCAGGCATCCACACCGTAGATGATGTCCGAATATTCGCAGGAGGCGGTCCACCACCATTCGTTGTAGACCACACACTCCGCCTTCGGCAGGGTGTTGAAGACCACATCATAATGGCCTTTCTGGTTACCCAGGCTGGAGTTGGAGTTGACCTGCCAGATCGCTTTGGTCGGGGTGGGCACATGCTTGCCGGTGGTGATCTTTTTGTTGCCAGCCTTCATGATCCGCTCGCCGTTGGCCCAGTAGTGCATCGACTCGGGACGGATATAGAGTTTCGGCGTCACCTTGCCGGCGGGATCCAACTGCAGATTGAAGGGATCTTCCAGGACAAAACGGGGCACACCGGAAAAAAGGGTATTTTTGTAGGTACCGGCGTAGGAGCCAACGTTACCACCGTTGCGACCCAGGTTGCCGGTCAAGGCTGCCACCAGATGAATGGCCCGGTCTTTGTTGTCGTTATTCCAGAACTGGTTGGGACCCATACCGCAGGCAAACAAGGTTTTGCCATTATTTTTGGCAATATCGCGGGCCAGAGAGACAATCGCCTCTTTGCTGGTGCGGGTCAGGGCGGCCACTTTTTCCACCGTCATGTTTTCATCCAGATACTGCTTGGTCAGATCAAACACAGTGCGGCAGGCCACTTTTTTGCCATCGGCCAGGGTCACCTCAAAGCTGCCGAACAGTTCCGGATTGGTCTGGAAATGTTTACCCACCTGATCGTGTCCCACCGCCTGCGGCTGACCACCAGCCCAGACCACATAATCGGCAAACTCACCGACCAACCCTTCCAACACCTGCACACCCTTTTGCAGCGGGGTCGGCGCGGGCATTTGATCTTTGGGGATCACCTGGGTCCAGTTTTCCAGTTTGCTGTTGACATGGTTGGGGAAAACGTCCGACGCCTTCAACCGCTCCAGGGTATCCATGCGCACCAGGCTGGAGAGGTCGGTAAACTGCCGCACGAATTCGGTATCATACAGTTTTTCGTTGACCAACACGCTGGCCACACCCAAAGCAAAAGCCGGGTCGGTACCGGGACGAATAATGATCACATCGTCCGCTTTATTGGCTGTGGAAGAGTATTCCACCGTCACCGCCACCGTTTTGGCCCCTTTCAGACGGGCCTCGGTCAGCCAGTGACCATCCGGCATTTTGGTGGAGATCCAGTTCATGCCCCACACCACCACCAGTCCGGCATTTTCGGTATCAAACAGCTCAAAGTCGTTGGTCTGTTCGCCATGCACCATCGGATGGCCCGGCGGCAGGTCGGTATGGAAGGAGTAGGAGTCCCAGGTACCACCACCCATCGCCTTGGCCGGTTCAACGTTGCGCAGTTTCTGGTCGAGCAAAGCCATCGAGTTGGCAAAACGGAAGGCACCAAAAATACGTACCGCCCCCTGTTTGGCCATACCACCACGGAATTTCATCACCCGTGTACCGGCACCCTCGGCAGCGGCGACCATGTCCGGATCATAGTCCTGGGCGAGCAGATACGCTTTGCCCTTGTCGCCGGTATAGGTTTCGGCAATATTTTTCAGGGCCATGGCATGATAGCGATAGGCATCCTCGTGGCTGACCCGCACAAAGGAGTCCCAACCGCGATTCATCAACTCACGCGCCGGTGCGCCGGTCTTCGGATCACGTTTGAACCCCTCATCCACCCATTTTTTGAAATTTTTGCGGATGAAAGCACCATTGACCCGGCGATCACCGTAAAAACGACGGGCCAGAACCAGACCTTTCTGGCAGCAACGGGGATCCCAACGATGGGATGCCTGATTGTTGTACAGATCTTTGGCCTGTCCATAGCCATAGGTCGGTTCGATACGCACCACCACATCATTCTTGATGTAGGCATTCAACAAACAGTTGTGGGTATCATTGGGGCAGCACATAAAAACAAACTGGCTGTCCGTTTTGAAAATATCCCGGTACATCTTTTCCCAATCCCGGTTGGGATAGCCCGCCAGCGGATTTTCCACCGTCACCGGCGCAAGAAACTTGTAATCGGCAAAGAGCTGGCCCGGCACCACCGCCGCTCCAAACCCCGCCGCGCCCAGCAGTTGCATAAACCGCCGCCGCGTCACTTGTTCTTTGGGTAAATTCATCGAGTGCCTCCTCAAGTTGAGAAAATCCCCGTCCGGTTGCCCCGGACGCGTCATTCAAATATTGCTGCCGCTGGTCACGCCGTCAATCACCCGTTGTGTGCGGCCTGCACAGCCCCTCCTGCGTAGTCGTAAAAAGCTCTATTTATTACAACCATTTATCACCACAACTCTCCGATCAGACAATCCGAAAATTCTGGTTGTAACAATATGGTGGCATACGCTAGTCCATCCCGAATGGTTTCTCAAGGCATGTGATCGATCATAATTAACCCAGGTCAAGCCAACGATAGATTTTCCGGCGAACCTCTGCATTGCAGCGCATCAAACCGTCATGGTTGCCCATCCGTTTGACCCAGCGAAGAAAAAGAGTGAGAGGAATCGTCAAATGGCAGGCACAGAGGCAAACAAAAGGTTGCATTGGTATCGATTTCCTGTAATATTTTTTGCGAATATGTTACAAACCAAGACAAAACACCAATCAAACTCCGTTGCACACCACCCCCATTCCGGCGGAACGAATGTGTCTACCATCCTGATTGTCGAAGATGAAAAAGATTTGGCAGTGGTCCTGGAATACAACCTGAAACGGGAAGGTTTTCAGGTCCACATTGCCCATTCCGGCGAAGAGGCTTTCGCCTGGATCAACCACAACGCTCTCCCAGACCTGGTCATTCTCGATATTGTCTTGCCCGGCATGTCTGGCGTAGAACTCTGTCGCCGCTGGCGACAACAGGAGGCTACCCGCGCCTTGCCCGTGCTGTTTCTCAGCGCCCGTGGCGAGGAGACCGACCGCATCATCGGTTTTGAAATGGGTGCAGACGACTATATGGTCAAACCCTTCCATGTCCGTGAACTGCTGTTGCGCGTGCGGGCCATCCTGCGTCGGCAGCAACCGCTGTCGCCGACACCTCTGGCTGCCGAACGGCTCTCCAGCGGCTCCCTGCTGCTGGATCGCAAAAAACATCAGGTTTTCATCCACGAACAGGAAATTCCCCTGACCAGCATGGAATTCAAACTCCTGGAAATACTGCTGACCCATAAAGGAGAGGTACAGTCCCGCGACACCTTGCTGGCCGCCGTCTGGAACGTCAACAATAACGCCATCCAGACCCGCACGGTGGATGTCCATGTCAAACGTCTGCGCAGCAAACTGGGGAGCATGGGAGAGTTGATCGAAACCGTGCGCAATATCGGCTATTGCCTTCGTGAAGCCACACCGGGACCGCCACGATGAATTTCAGCGTCCGCGCCCGCTGCCTGATCTCTTTCATGCTGCTGACCTGCATGGCACTGGGCGTGGTGGCCGTTTACCTGGAACAAACCCTGGGGGAGTGGTCCGATACCCATGTCCTTTCTGAACTGCGTCGCTACGCTTTAAGCGGTCGTGCCCTGATCGAAGCCCAGGAAACGCCGTTGACCAGCGAATCGGTGGATGCCATGGCCAACCTGCTTGGCCAGGATTTGACCGTGCGGGTCACCTTTATCGCCGCCGACGGGATGGTGCTGGGAGATTCGCAGCTGGATGGGGCCGACCTTCTCGCCATGGAAAACCATGCCAACCGCCCGGAAGTGCTGGCCGCCTGGCAAGAAGGGTTCGGACAAAACAAGCACTATTCCACCTCCCTCTCCCGCCCGATGCTGTATGTGGCCATCCCCTTTCACAACATCAGCGGCACCAGCGGCGTCGTGCGCACCGCCATCTCCCTGCAGGATGTGCAGGCCATCCATACCCGGCTCGATTGGGCCCTGTTTATCGGCGGACTGATCTTTATTGCCGTCTGGATCCCGATGAGCAACCTGACCGCCCGCTGGACCTTCCAGCCGTTACGTTTCATCGCTGCCCAGGTCCACCACATGGTGCGCGGCTCCCGCATCAGTCGCTTCCCGGTATTGGGCAACGATACCCTGGCCGGATTGGCCGATTCGCTCAATCAACTGGCCGAGGAAAAAGAGGATATGTTGACCCTCCTGGCCCGACAGCAGAGCAAAATGAGCGCGGTGTTGCAAAGCATGAGCGAAGGGGTGATCGTCATCGACAGTCAGCAGAGGATCACCCTGATGAACCGTTCGGCCATTGATCTGTTGCAGACGCAAGAAAGCTGGCATGAGCAATCCCTACAACAGCTCTTGCCCGCCCCGATCGTCGCCATTTTGCCCCAGGAGAGCGGCGCTCCCCTGTCGCCCCCCCATTGCGAATTTGAACTGCCCGGCCCTCCCGACCGGCGCATTCTTGCCTTCATCACCCCCCTGCAGGACCATCCTGGTTCGCTGATCGTCCTGCGCGATGTCACCGAACGCCGCCGACTGGATCGCATTCAACGGGAGTTTGTCGCCAACGTCTCGCACGAACTGCGCACCCCGATCAGCATCATTCAGGCCAACGCCCAAACATTACTCGACGGCGGCCTTGATGATCCCGAATACAGCCGCATTCTGACCGCCGCCCTGGAACGCAATGCCACCCGCCTGGGTAAAATCATCGCCGATCTGCTGGAACTCTCCCGCCTGGAGGCCAAACAGGATTCGGTTCCCTTGACCTCGCTGCCGCTGCTGCCCCTGGTGCGGGAAGCAGTAGAACTGGTCCAGGAAAAGAGCGAAGAAAAACGACAGCGCATCACCATCCATATCCCGGAAAACACAATCATCCGTGCCAACGCCGATCTTCTGCACCGCATTCTGGCCAACTTTCTCGACAACGCCATCAAATATACCCCGGAAGAGGGCCATCTGCTGCTGCAATACCGTCGCCACCACGATCGGGATCGCCTGGAGTTGATCGATAACGGCCAGGGGATCGCGTCCCACCACCGGGAACAAATCTTTGAACGTTTCTACCGTGTCGATCCGGGACAAAACCGCCACATGGGCGGTACCGGTCTCGGTCTTGCCATCGCCAAACATCTCGCCGAACGCATGGGACTGCAGGTCGGTGTCGAAGAGGTACAACCGCACGGCTCCCTCTTTTGGCTTTCGCTGTCAACTAACGAATAATTCTGTCTGCTTGGAGATATTATTCAACAAATATCATTTTTTAGATGAGAAAAATAAATGGCACGGCGCAAGCCAGGGATTGCCATCCCCCTGACGACGTGGCAGCATAACCGCCCTTCTTTTCCTTTTTTTCTAAAGAGCTGCAATGCTGGGAGACTTCGCAAGGCGTTTGCCGTTCAATTGGCTGCTGGTTCTGCTGCTGCCTCTCTGGTTGGCGGTCTGGTACGGCGGCTGGAAAATCATGGCCGGGCAGGAGAGCAAGCAACAAATGGAAAAAATCCTGGGCCTGACCGAACTGGCCAATGACCTGGGTACCCTGGTCCATACGTTACAGAAAGAGCGTGGACTGAGCATGGGCTTTATGGGCAGTCACGGCAATCAATTCCAGCAGGCTTTGGCCACACAACGAGCGCAGAGCGACCAGCAACTCACCCGCATGCAACCACAGTGGCAGGTTGTTGAGCAGCAACCCGCCGATGCACCCTTGGCAAAAAACAGTGCTTTCGCCCGCTCACTGTTGCAGCACCTTGCCGAAATCCGCCTCTATGTCGACCAACCACAGCAAGCCTGGTTACCGGTATTCCACTACTACAGCAACCTCAATCGATCCTTGTTGCATAACATTGCAGCCATCGCCCGCCTGGCGGAAGGGAGTGCAGCCGACGATCTGGCAGCAGCCTATGTACAGATTGTGACACTGAAAGAGTTGGCCGGACAAGAGCGGGCTTTGATAACCGCCGCTTTGACCGACAGCGGCATGACCCCGGAGATTTTACGCCGAGCCATTATCCTCGACGCAGAACAAGAGGCAAACGCCAGCCGCTTTGGCCAGCTTGCTCCCCGCCTGAATCAGCAGTTGCAGCAACGTCTGCAGGAGGTGGATGCCGAGGAGATGAACCGCCTGCGTGAGAGAGTGGTCAACCTCAGCCAATGGCAACAAGGCGGCGAGAGGTTACCCGTAGATGCCGAGCATTGGTTTCACAGCGCCACCAACCGCATTGAGGTATTGCGGGAAAGCGAAGAACAGAGCGCTGCCGCCTTGCGTACACAGGTAGACCAGTTGGCCGATAGCGCCAGGCAATCGTTTTGGCTCTCCCTGCTGGCCACCGTGTTGGCCACCCTTGCCGCCTCCTCGCTGGCGCTGCTGATGTTTTGGCAAACGCGCCGTGCCCACTGGGAACAGATTCAGCTGCTGATGCGTTACACCCCACACGCCATGGCCCTGTTCGACCGCAACATGCACTATCTGCAAGCCTCCCATCGCTGGATGGAAGAGCATAACCTGGACCCGGAACAGACCCTGGGACGATCTCATTACCAATTATTGCCCAACCAGGCACCCCGGTGGCGGGAAATTTACCAAACCGGTTTCCAGGACCGTTGGGCACGACAGGAAGCGGAATTTTTTCCAGGAGAAGGGGGAAAAGCGGATCAATGGTTCACCTGGGAGGTGCGTCCCTGGCGTACCGCCTCCCACCATGCAGGGGGTATTATTCTCTTCGTGGAAAATGTGACCGAACGGGTCAATATGCAGGAACAGCTCCGCAAACAGCGGGATAAATTGGCCTATGAACGCCACTTTATCGAAAATGTCATCCTGCGCATGCGACAAGCGGTCAGCTTTCATCCAGGGAGGTTGAACTACATTCTCTCCCCGGTTGAACGCACGGCAGGAGATTTGCTGCTCTCTGCCCTGCACCCGCAGGGTTGTCAATACATCATGCTCGGTGACTTTACCGGCCATGGTCTGCTGGCCGCCATGGGTGGCCCCATCGTCTCCGATATTTTTTATACCATGACCAGCAAAGGGTTCGCTTTGTCGGAAATCATCGTCGAAATCAACCGCAAACTGCAGCAAAAAATGCCGGTAGGCATGTTCATGGCCGCTATTTTTCTGGAATGGCATCAGCACGAACATCGGGCAACCGTCTGGAACATGAGCATGCCGGATGTTCTCTGCTATCGCCATGCAACGCAACAATGGCAACGCATTCCCTCCCATCACCTGGCCTGCGGTATTCTGGCCAACCAACCGCTGCGGGCAACTCTTCTGCCTTTCCAGCCACACGACCGCCTCTATTTCACCTCCGACGGCGTTGTGGAAGCTGAACATCCCGAAGCCGGTCCCCTCGGTATCGACTCCCTTCAGGATATCCTCCACCATATCGTCCTCCGTCAGGAACCCCTACAGGTCGCTGAAACCATCGTCAAAGCCTATCTGAACAAAAATGAGCAGGCCGACGACATCAGCCTGGTTGAAATGATCTGTCCCACCGACTGATTGCCAACGCACCCCGGGATATTCCCCGCCTGCTTTTCCTCTCCGTTACAATACGGCCGCAATACTATTCTAAAGACAATAGAATTGTAACTATTGCGACCTTCTTATGACGTTGCCGTTCACAATTGTAAATACTATTACAGAATATTTACAATTGTGTCATTGACGCTTTGCCATAATTTTACAATAAAAACTTTTACTTAGATCAAATTATCCTCTACCATCTTCAACCAGTGATCAGCCAGAAAATGATCAGAAAGCACGGGTTATCACCATTGCTGACTGTTGATAATCTCACACGATTTTTACAGAACAAGATAATATGTCAATGGCTTTATCTTCAGGAGACAGCGCTTTGTCATTTTGCATACGAATACACAAAAAGTAGAAACATACCTTTAACCAATACCCAAGAGAGGTCAAGGAAACCAGATCATGTGTACAACCCAGACCATCCGTTGGCAACAGCGACGTGCGCGGCCATGCAGCCGTCTGCCTGTCTGCTGTTTGGCAATGGCACTTCATCAGACTCATCGCGGAGAGGAGGCGCAGAAACCCAACCATGGATAGCAATACCATTTACATGCTGATGTGGAGCACGATCATTATCGTGTTGATCTTCGATTTTACCAACGGCTTTCACGATGCCTCCAACATTACCGGTACCATCATCGCCTCACGGGCCATGACACCGATTCAGGCCTCCATCCTGACAGGCGTTTTCCACTTCATCGGCCCGATGCTGGGCGGTGTGGCGGTCGCCAACACCATCGGCGGCTTCGTCAAGATTGACGATCTGCCGAAACTGATGTCACTGAGCATCGTCCTGTGCGGTATTTGCGGTTCCATCTTCTGGAACCTGTTGACCTGGTTTTTCGGCCTACCCTCCTCTTCGTCGCACGCCCTGGTGGGTGGTGTGGCCGGTGCCGTCCTGTTCGCCGCCGGTGCCGATCACGTCAACTGGGGTTTCCAGGTCTTTGTGGAAAAAGGTAAAATGTCCGGGGTAACCAAGGTGCTGCTCTCCTTGTTTATTTCGCCGGTACTCGGTTTTATCGTTGCCTATATTCTGCAGAAAATCGTCCGTCGCCTGACCAACGCCGCCAAACCCTCCATCGACCGCTTTTTCAAAGGCAGTCAATACATCAGTGCCGCCGCGCTCTCCTTCTCGCACGGCACCAACGATGCGCAGAAAAGCATGGGCATCATCGCCCTGGCCCTCTTTCTGGGTGGCAACATCGATAAATTTTTTGTCCCCTACTGGGTCATCGTTGTCTGTGCCGGCATCATCACCATGGGCAACATGATGGGCGGTTGGCGTATCGCCCGCACCGTCGGTTTCGGTATCTATCGGGTGCGCGCCATCCACTCTTTCAACTCGCAACTGACCTCCTCTGCCGTCATCTTTGGCGCAGCACTGGTCGGTGCCCCGGTCTCTACCACCCATGTGGCCAGCTCTTCCATCATGGGCGTTGGTTCCGCCGACCGGCCAAAAGCGGTAAAATGGCGTAAAGGAAAAGAGATTCTGGCAACCTGGCTGCTGACCATGCCCGGCTCCGGCCTGGTCGGTGGTGTGACGTACCTGCTGGCCCATCTGCTGTTCAACGTTGGGGCCAGATAGTAACTGAAGCGCTCATTGCGCTTGACATGTAACGCATATACATACACTTCAAATTTGGCATTGATAGGAGAATATACATGGGTGGATCCAATCCCGTCGTCGGTGGTTTGTTGGATAACATTTTTCCCCGCGTCCCACCGTTTTTTCGTTACCTGCACGAGCAGTCGGAACTGCTCGTCAAAACCTTCAGCGCCCTGGTCATCTATATGGAAAAGGGTGAACACAGCCGCGCCGAAGAGATCGTCAGCGTTGAACAACAATCCGAAGATATGAAGGAAAGATTGCTGATTATCCTGAATAACGCCTTCTCCACCCCCATGGATCGGGAAGATGTGTTCCGCTGCATCACCTCCATCCATTCGCCGATCTGGTCGGCACGCATCGCCGTGGAAGAGATGGAGTCCCTGGGCATTGGCGTCGACAACTTTGCCCTGGAAATGGCCACCACCCTGCGGGAGGCGGTCATCTCTCTGCAGCGGGGTTACGAAAAGCTGGAACGCAATCCCGCGACCGCCGACGGTGAGGCCATCTCCGCCTCCAAAGTCCATCTGAGCATCGACAAAACCTATCGTCGGGCACTCGCATCGCTCTACAACATCGACCACGCACTGGCTGCGCTGCAAAGCGATGCCCCCGGTGCCAAGGAAGAGGCGATGAAAAAGGTAGTGGACATTCTCAAACGGCGCGAGTTGTATCGTCACATTCACATGTGCGGTCGCCAAGTGGCCGATGCCGGTACCGTGCTGCACGGCATTGTCGTGCAATTGAGTTAGTCCCTTCTGTCCTGCCGGTGCTGCCTGTAATCAGGGGCAGCACCGGCTTTTTCCCGCCATTCACCCACCCAGCCTGCAATGACCAACATTCTCATTATCGATGACGAACCGGATCTTCTGACCGTCCTGGAATATAATCTGCGCCGCGAAGGGTACCAAACCCAGGCCTTTCGCAATGGTGAAGAGGGACTGCAATGGGCCTTGCAACAAGAGACGCCCGATCTGGCTTTGTTGGATGTCATTCTGCCCGGCATCTCTGGAGTAGAGGTCTGCTACCGCCTGCGGGCCAACGACAAAACCCGTCATATGCCGATTGTCTTTCTCAGCGCCAAAGGCAATGAAATCGATCGGGTGATCGGCTTTGAGCTGGGTGCCGACGACTATATCGTCAAACCGTTCAACATCCGTGAATTGTTGCTGCGTATCCGCGCCATCCTGCGCCGAGGCACAGAGACCACGGCCCCCCCATCCGATCAATCCATTCTGGTCTGCGGGGAGATTCGACTGGAAAAAAAGGGGCGTCAACTGCGGGTGAACAACCAGGAAGTGCCTTTGACCACCATCGAATTCAATCTGCTGGCCGCCCTTTTGAGCCGTCAGGGATATATTTTGTCCAGAGAAGAGTTATTGCACGAGGCTTGGGGAGAACAGGTCACGGTCCATGTACGGACTGTGGATGTCAACATCAAACGTCTGCGGGAAAAGCTGGGGCAAGCGGGCTACCGCCTGGAAACCATCCGTGGCATCGGCTACCGCATGCGCTGTGACGCCCTCCCAGCCACAGCGCATACGCAGACCGCATAGATCCATTCATCAGAGAACAGATGCCCTAGCGCACCATCACCAGTCGCAGACCAACATTGCTGAACTGGCTGTCCGGGGCCAGATTGAAACGGTAGGCGGAACGGATCCGACCTTCGGCATTATTCCAACTGCCACCCCGCAAGACCCGCGTACTCCCTTCTTTCGGCCCCGAGGGATCCAATACCGGCGAGTCGTCATAGTAACGGGCACCGTAATAATCCTGGCACCACTCATGCACATTGCCCAGCATGTCGTGCAACCCCCAACCGTTTGGCTTCAACCGTCCGACGCTGCGCACGCTCTTGACCCCGTTTTCCGGACCGCCACACCAGGCATACTGGGCAATCTCCTCTGCCCCATCTCCCCAATGACGGTTGGTGACCGTAGCAGCACGCGCCGCATACTCCCACTCCGCCTCGCTGGGCAAACGATAGGACTGGCATTTTTCCAGCTCATTCAAGGCCTGAACAAAGGCTTGCGCATCCTCCCAACTGATCCGCTCCACCGGCAAGGTGCGCCCTTTGGCCGCGCTGGGATTGCTGCCCATCACCGTCACCCATTGCTGCTGTGTGACCGGATATTTACCCAGCAAAAAGGGTTTGCTGATGGTGACCGTATGTTGTGGCAACTCATCACCCGCCGCCATGCCATCAAAATGGAGATCGGCACCCATCAAAAACGATCCAGCAGCAATCGGCACAAACTCCATGCCGATACTGTTGGTAAAAGGTTTATTCATCTCAGCCGGTTTGACATTTCCCATCGGCGTTTTTGCTCGCATGATCCATCTTCTCCTCTGTCCAATCGCGGAAAATTTTGTCTCACACCTGCCTGCCACTCTTTTCATCGCTGGCAAACAGGCTTCAATCCAGAAAGCAAAACAACATCAACAACCTGTTAATATAATCGTCTTACGACTTTATCAACAGTTTGTCAACCCCCCGCCCAGAAGAAAAATTCGACATAAAACGGACCACTGCCTGTCTTGAAATATTGTTTGATGCTGTCAAAATTGGATTTGTACTGCATGCGATAATCCTTGCCAGCGATCAAGGTAGGCGGTGTCAGTTGTATTGCGCTGAACCGTTTGGAGAGTCTGGTCTGTACCCCACCGGCAATCATATTGCCCAACTCACCAAAACCATCACCCGCTTCACCAAAGAGGGTGTCATACATTTCTCCCGAAAAATTGCCCGCCAGCAGCAGTGCCAGATGTAACGGTGAAGCCAAATGGATTCCACCGTGAATACCCCCGGAAAAGTTGATCACCACCGTCACCTCAGTCTCCGGCGGACGATATTCATCATCCTCCCGTTTCATCACCAACGGACCGGGTGAAAAGTCAACCGACAAGAAGGTGGAAAATACTTCCTGCACCGATTCCTTGATCAAATCGGCAAACTCTTTTTTGATCGTTACACTGGACAAATCCACTTTCATGCCCTGCTTACTCCTGCGGTCAGAGAAATCGGTTGCGTACACCTTTCCATAACGGCACCATAGTAACAAACGGTACACCACTCTGTAAAAGAGAAAAAACCATTACCATCAACAGATAGCCGCTTGCATATGAACGAAAGTCACCCTTGCTGGCAAGCAAAGAGAGGCCGTTTGGCAACAAACTGACGGATCAGAGCTTCAAGGTGCCGAAACGCTCTTCGTACTGCCGGATCGCCATATCCAACATCACCTGCAACCGTTTGGCCGCATAGGGATTCATCACCACCCGGTTGGTCAAATTGACTTTGACCTCTTTTTGTCCTGATTGCCATGCCTGGTTGGAACCAAACAGAATCATGATCTCTTCCCTCGTACCCAACACATTGCATACGTTGGCAAAAGAGGTCTGCATGTGTGCATCGTCCCAGACAATTTTGGGATCATCTTCCGCACCATCACGACGGGTTACCACCGGCTCACTCTCGTTAACCATATCATCAATCCTCGCAATAAAAATCTTTCGGTTGTTCCGCATACCATGCAGAATACATTCCTGAATGGTACAATCAAGTATTACTGTATTTTCGCCAAACAGCAATCTTTGGCTTTATAATTTTTAACGCCAAAATGAGGCCAAGACCGGATCCGGCACACGTGGTCGCCAGAGTTTGCCCTTTTGACGCAGTGCGTTGCGCTGTTCCTCAGGCAAGCGGCTCGCCAACGACTCAAACAGACGATTGGCCTCCTGATCGCCGCTCACCGCAGCAATCGCCAGCCAGGTGCAGGCGGGCACCAGCAACGATGCGTCGGCAGCAAGTTGCAACGCCCACCCTTTTTGTGCCGCCGGGTAGCCTTGTTCTGCCGCTGCACGCAGCCAGGTCAACCCCTGCAGACGCTGCCGCACCTCCTCCTTCTTTGCCAGCAGAATGGTGGCCAAGTTATACTGGGCTACCGGATACCCCTTCTCCGCCGCCAGGCGAAACCAGTATATCGCCTCCTGGTGACTGGCGGCAACACCCTGTCCCTGATAATACATCACACCCAGATTGTGCTGGGCAACCCGATCGCCCTGTTGCGCCGCCCGGCGCAACCAGTGCATCGCCCGGCGATGATCGACGGCACCTGCCTGCCCCTGGTAATAGTTCACCGCCAACTGATATTGCGCCACAGCATGGCCCCGCTCCGCTGCATGACGAAACCAGCCAAACGCCTCCTTCGGCTTGACCGGCACACCGATACCCCGCTGAAAAGAGAGGGCCAAATTATAATAATCGGCTGCTTCCAACAGTGTTTCGCTGTTTGTGGCTCGATCGGCTTCACTGCTGCCCCCCAATAAGCTGACCAGCACCTGCCCGCTCAGATCACCCTTTGCCGCCGCTCGCTGCAGCCACAACAAACCCTGTTTTTCATCCTTCGGATTGCCCAGACCAAGCCAGCGCATCAAGCCGAACTGCGTCTCTGCCACCGCATCCCCCCGCTCGGCAGCCAGCGCAAACCAAAAATAGGCCTTGGCCTCGTTTCTGGGCAGATCACTGCCCTGCAGATAACGCAACCCCATGGCGGTCTGCGCCTGTACGTTGCCCGCCACGGCCAGGGCACGCAAGGCATCACTTTCCATCTCGCCACACCAGCCGCTGCTCAACCACAAAGCCAGCGGAATGATCCCCCACCACACCCTTTTCAAGCTGCCGCACACCCCCCCCGACAAAAAAAATGCACTCAAACTCTCTCCGCAGAGCAAAACATGCAAGAAGAAACTTGAATGATACTGAACTCCCAGCCAGAATAGAGGGCTGTTGCCATCTCGGCTTATATGCATTTTGGCTCCCAATCACTTAAGAAAGGCTGGATATGTCCAATAACGATAAGAATTCCAATACCCCCACTCTGGGCAAGGCACCGAAAAAACCTTTCGAGGAGCTGGTCCGGGGACGGGAAAAAGAGATCACCCGCCTGCTGGCAGAACAGGATTATCTGAACATTATCACCCCGCTGCAACAGGAACTGGTCAAATTGCAGCAGTGGGTCGTCGCCAATAAACTGAAAATCGTCATCCTCTTTGAAGGTCGTGACGCCGCCGGCAAAGGGGGAACCATCAAGCGGTTCATGGAGTATCTGAGCCCCCGCGTCTGCCGCATCGTTGCCCTGGAAAAACCGACCGACCAGGAGAGAACGCAATGGTATTTTCAACGCTATATTAAACAATTGCCCCATGGTGGCGAAATCATCTTTTTTGACCGCAGCTGGTACAACCGGCCCGGCGTGGAAACCGTCATGGGCTTCTGCACCCCGGAGCAGACCGAGGTATTTTATCGCCAACTGCCGAAAGTGGAAGAGATGTTGATCGAATCCGGCGTCAACCTGATCAAATTTTGGTTCTCGGTCGATCGCAGCTCCCAGGAAGAACGCTTCTCCTCCCGTGAGACCAATCCGCTGAAAATCTGGAAGCTCAGCCCGGTCGATAAAGAGGCGCAAGCCAAATGGGATGATTATTCCAAAGCCCGCGATGTGATGTTGAAAAAAACCAACCTGAAATTTGCCCCGTCGTGCGTTCCGACAACAAAAAGCTGGCCCGCATCAATGCCATCCGTCACGTGTTGAGCCGCTTCGATTATGAGGGCAAAAACAACTCCCTGTTGAAGCTGGATCCGGGCATCATCACGCCGGTTTCTGAAGAGATCGGGCGTTCCTGAGCCTGTTGTGCTGAAACCCTCGACCGTACCGCAGGAATAAGGAGTCGTTGCCATGTCATCCGCCCCGGAACCACTCCCCCCGGACTCTATCCAGGCAACCAGCTGGCACTGCCCGATTACCGGCATGCCGTTTGTCTGGATACCGGGGGGCACGTTCCGGATGGGCGATGACAGCATGGAAGCCCGCAACCACGAGCAACCCGCCCATGAAGTGCAACTGAACGGCTTCTGGCTTGGCAAATTTCCGGTCACCCAGGGCCAGTGGCAACAGGTCATGGGCAACAATCTGGCCCACTTCAAACGGGGGCCAGAGTATCCGATGGAATCGATCTCCTGGCATGACACCCAGGAGTTCATCCAGACGCTCAACCGCTTGGGGGAGGCCCGCTTTCGTCTGCCCAGCGAAGCCGAATGGGAGTATGCCGCCCGTTCCGGCGGTTTGCCGCAACGCTACAGTGGCGGCGAACAGGCGGATGAACAGGGCTGGCATAGCGAAAACAGTGAAGGGGCATCCCATCCGGTCGGCCAAAAAGCGGCCAACGGTCTGGGGCTGCATGACATGAGCGGCAATGTCTGGGAGTGGGTTGCCGACTGGTATGATCCGGCCTATTACGCCGAATCGGCCCGCGACAATCCACCGGGACCGGACAAAGGCATCCATCGCGTCAAACGGGGCGGCAGTTGGCAAAGCGCCCCCACCCTGACCCGCACCACCTTCCGCTTCGACAGCGATCCCAGCGGCTGGTACGAAGATTTGGGCTTTCGTCTGCTGCGGGAAGCGGACTGATTGGTCGTGGCACTGAATTTCACCGCCCTGGCCCGCTCCATCCAAACCCTGGAAGCCTCTCTGAACCACCTGGAACAGACAGAAGGCCAACAGCTGCTTTATGAAGTTTTCCGTAACGCTGTCAGCAAAGGATTTGAATTGACCCTGGAGAGTTCCGGTACTGCCTTGCGCAAGGTGTTGCGGGAGTATCACGGTGATCCAGGCGTGGTCAACCGATTGGTCTTCAAAGATCTGTTTCGCCACGCCGCCCGTCACGAGCTGTTGTCGCCGGAAGCGGTGCAACGCTGGCTCCTCTATCGCGATCTGCGCAACGATACCGCGCATCAATACGGTGAAGCCTTGGCCAAGCAAACCCTGGCACAGATGCATGCCTTTATTGCCGACGCCAAGGCGCTTCATCTCGCTTTGGAGAGCCAGCATGGCGACACCCCCCCTGCCACTTGATCTGTGCAACCACAGCAATTGGCTGAGTTGTTGTAAAACGACATCTGTATTGATAACGATCCACACTTCTATTGATAATAAAAATCGCTGATCCGCCGTTTTCGCCCCAAAAAGTGACGCTTCTATTGAGAATGAAACTCTCAACCCCCGCAAAAAATGACGCCTGTATTGATAATAAAATGCCCTGATCGGCCACGAAACGCCCAAAAAAGTGACGGCTGTTGTAAAACGACATCTGTATTGATAACGATCCACACTTCTATAGCAATCAGCGTCGGCAGCGTCGGTGAGTTGTCCGGAATTTCCGGACAACTGCCTGTCTCCTGGCGCTCCTGTAGCGCCTGGCGGGCTGCCAGGGGCAGCAGGCCGGTGTGATACTCATACCCTTTGCCGCTGCGCTTTTTGCGCTTGAGCAGATCCAGCCGCTCGGCCAGCAGACGGACGCCGCGTTCCGATTGCGGCATCTCCGGCAACCCGGCCAGTTCCGCCGCCGTCGCCCAGATGGTCTGCTCTGTGAGGGTTGTCTCGCTCATGCTCCGCGCTCGTCCAAAGTTGATAATGGCCCGTCACGTGGGCCAGACGGTCACCGCCTTGTGGGAGAGTGGCGCTCCGGGAATCGGCGTCTCTGGTCGTCTGTTCCTCCGGGAATCTGTACCTCTGGGGTATCTGTTCCTCCGGGAATCCGCGTCTCTGGCCGTCTGTTCCTCTGAGCTTTGGCACAATCGGTGACTGCCGGCGTTTTACGGCACCCCCGGCTTGCCGACAAAAAAGAGTCACCACGACCTCCCGCAGGAGGTTTCGCCGCATCACGGCTCATCAGGTGGTGTGTTTGCCTCAAAACGGGGGCGGCAGATCGTTGTTATCCAGCATCAGGCGCGGCAAGCATGCGAAAACAGATGCACTATCAATGACATCCCGACTCGATGCTTTATTGGCCAGTATCGACGTACTGAGAAGATGCAGGTAGCCGGGTGACCATTTGTTTCCTGTTGCTCAAACATGCTATGAGCTTGGAAAAACTGATGTAATTCCATTTCTAAATCAAAAGTGCATTAACTATCCACGGCCATGCCGTGATTGATCTGATACGGTCACGATCATTTTCCAGGGCAAGGAGTGCTGATTCCAGGTGTCTC
>PDZV01000036.1 GCA_002753135.1 Magnetococcales bacterium WMHbinv6
ATCTGGATGGTTTGGGTGCGGTCAGTTATCAGTGGCAGGTTTCCTCGGACGGGATCAGCGGCTGGAGTGGTATTGCCGGGGCCAACAGCACCTCTTTTACCGTTACCCAGGCCGAAACCGGCCACTATCTGCGGGTGTTGGCCAGCTATACCGATCTGTTGGGTACGCCAGAAAGCGTGACCAGTGCTGTGACCGCCATTGTGGTCAATGTCAACGATCTGCCCACCGGTACGGTGACGGTGGCCGGTACCATTGCCCAATACAGCACCCTGACTGCCAGCAACACTCTGGCCGACCTGGATGGTTTAGGCACGGTCAGTTATCAGTGGCAGGTATCCAGTGATGGCGTGAGCGGCTGGAGCAATCTGGTATCTGGCAGCAGCTACACCTTGACCCAGGCGGAAGTGGGCAAATACCTGCATGTAGTGGCCAGCTATAGCGATCAATGGGGGATGACTGAGAGTGTCACCAGCAGCGCCACGACAGTGATCGCCAATATCAACGATGCGCCCTCAGGTGCAGCCACCCTCTCTGGCACGACAGCGCAATACAGCACCCTGACCGCCGGCAACAGCTTGACCGACCTGGACGGCATGGGCACAGTCAGCTACCAATGGCAGGTTTCCACTGACGGGGTAAGCGGCTGGAGCAACCTGGCCACCGGCAGCAGTTATACCTTGACCCAGGCCGAGGTGGGCAAATATCTGCACGTGGTGGCGAGTTATACCGATCTGTTGGGGGGCAGTGAGAGCGTTACCAGTGCTGCCAGCACGGTGGTTGCCAATGTCAACGATGCGCCAGGGGGAGCAGTGAGTATTGCGGGCACGGCGGCTCAATACAGCACTCTGTCCGCCAGCCATACACTGACCGACTTGGATGGCATGGGCACAGTCAGCTACCAATGGCAAATTTCCGCTGATGGTGTGAGTGGTTGGAGCAATCTGGCCACCGGTAGCAGTTACACCTTGACCCAGGCCGAGGTGGGCAAATATCTGCATGTGGTAGCCAGCTATACCGATCTGTTGGGCGGCAATGAGAGCGTGAGCAGTGCCAGCACGGCGGTAGTAGCCAACGTGAATGACGCACCGGTTGGCACGGCCACCATTGCTGGCGCTGCAGTGCAGTACAGTACCTTGACCGCCAGCAACAGTTTGACCGACCTGGATGGCTTAGGCACGGTCAGTTATCGATGGCAGCTTTCCAATGATGGCGTGAGCGGTTGGAGCAACCTGGCAACTGGCAACAGTTATACCTTGACCCAGGCAGAGGTGGGCAAATATCTGCATGTGGTGGCCAGTTATACCGATCTGTTGGGTGGCAACGAGAGTGTGACCGGTGCCGTTACGGCGCAGGTTGCCAACGTCAATGATGCACCCGGCGGCATTGTTACCCTTACCGGTACGAGCGCACAAAACAGCACGCTGACTGCCAGCAACAGCCTGACCGACCTGGATGGCATAGGTACGGTCAGCTATCAGTGGCAGGTATCCAACGATGGGGTGAGTGGTTGGAGCAATCTGGCCACCGGCAGCAGTTACACCCTGACCCAGGCCGAGGTGGGTAAATATCTGCATGTGGTGGCCAGCTATACCGATCAACTGAGCGCCAATGAGAGTGTGACCAGTGCCGTTACGGCGGTGGTTGCCAATGTCAATGATCTTCCCAGCGGTACAGTGACCATTACCGGTTCGGCAACGCAGGGGGTGGCCTTGTCCATCAGCAACACACTGGCCGATGTGGATGGTTTGGGCAGTCTCAGTTATCAGTGGCAACTTTCTGCTGACGGGATCAGCGGCTGGAGCAATGTCAGCGCTGCTACCAGCGCCACCTTCACGCCGACCTTGGCCCAATTGGGCAGCTATCTGCGTGTGACAGTCAGCTATACCGATCTGTTGGGCAGCGCGGAGAGTGTGAGCAGTAATCCGACAGGGGCAGTTTTGGTGGGCAGCCAACTCAATTTGTCCGCTTTGGATGGTTTACACGGTTTTCGTATCGACGGTGCGGCGGCAGGGGATCAATCGGGATGGTCAGTCAGTTCTGCGGGTGATGTCAACGGCGATGGGTTTGATGATCTGCTGATCGGCGCACCGTTTGTGGCCACCAATGGTACCCACAGTGGTGCCGGGTATGTACTCTTTGGTAAAGCATCCGCTTTTTCTTCCAGTATCAATTTATCATCACTGACCGGCAGCAACGGCTTTCGACTGGATGGCATCAACGATGGCGGTTATGTCGGTTCGTTTGTCAGTGCCGCTGGAGATGTCAACGGCGATGGTTTTGCCGACCTGATCATCGGTGCCCCAGCGGCAACGCCAAACGGAACCAATAGTGGTGCCGCCTATGTGGTGTTCGGCAAGGCGTCGGGATTTGCCTCTGCCATCGCCTTGGGCAGCTTAAGCGGTACGGATGGTTTTGTGATAAAAGGGGTCAACACCGGTAACTTTGCCGGACGATCAGTCGCCGCTGCCGATGTCAACGGCGATGGTTTTACCGATATGATCGTCGGAGCTTCCAATGCCGGTGTGGGTTATGTGGTTTATGGCAAGGCGTCGGGTTTTGCTGCTTCGCTCCAACTCTCCAGCTTGAATGGCAGCGATGGTTTCAAGTGGTTCGGAGATGCTGGCACCATGGCCGGTCGGACGGTCAGCAGCGCCGGGGATCTCAATGGTGACGGTTATGAAGATCTGCTGATCGGTGCCTATTGGGATAATCCGGGTGGTGTGAGCCATGCGGGCTCTGCCTATGTGGTCTTCGGCAAGTCGTCGGCATTTGCAGCCACCTCCTACCTTTCTACTCTGGATGGCAGCAACGGTTTTCGTTTGAACGGGGTGTCAGCCAACGATTTGACAACCCGCTCCGTGCAGTCTGTTGGAGATGTCAACGGTGATGGTATCGACGACATTGTCATCGGAGCCCCCTATTCGGATGCCAATGGACATGCCGATGCCGGTGTCAGCTATGTCGTTTTTGGTCATACCACCGCTTTTGCATCGGTCGTCAGTCTGGGGAGTCTGAATGGCAGTGATGGTTTTCGTATGAACGGTGTCGGAGCGGGTGATTCGGTTGGTTGGGCGGTTGGTTCAGCGGGCGACTTTAATGGCGACGGCTATAACGATCTGCTGCTCGGAGCGCCGCGTTCGGCCAACAGCGGCGTCCACAGTGGTACCAGTTATCTGCTTTTTGGTCATGCTGGAGCTTTTGCCTCGGCCATCGATCTGAGCAGTCTGGATGGACAAAGCGGTTTCCGAATCGATGGGCTCAGTGATGGTGGTTATGCTGGCATGTTTGTCAATGCGGCGGGTGATCTCAATGGTGATGGTTTCAGTGACCTGATCATCGGGGCCGCCACAGCCAGCCCGAATGGCGGCTCAAGTGGTGCCAGTTATGTGATCTATGGCAATGCAATGGGGGTAACCTCTGTTCGTGTCGGATCAGCAACCGGTAGCAGCAGCGCCGAACAGTTTATCGGTGGCAACGGTAACGATGCCATGAACGGTGGCGGTGGTGCCGATGTGTTCCATGGCGGGGCAGGCAACGATAGCATCGTGGTGACGGATACCTCGTTCCAGTTGGCCGATGGCGGCAGCGGCAGCGATACGCTCAGTTTTTCCGGGACAGGATTATCCATTACGCTGAGTTCTTTGCGTGGTCATATCCAGGGCATTGAAACCCTCGACATGACCGGCAGCGGCAACAATACCCTGACCTTGACCGCTCTTGATGTACTCAATCTTTCCGACAGCGGCAATACCCTGACCATTGAGGGTAATGGCGGGGATGTGGTCAATGCCGGTGGCGGCTGGATTGATGGCGGGATTTCTGGCGCATACCACGTCTATACCCAAGGTCAGGCCACATTACATGTGGCGACGGCGGTTACCACGATCGCTCCAGCAAGCGTCATGGCTCTCTCTTCCTTGAACGGCAGCAACGGCTTCCAAATGGTTGGGGTGATGGCAGCCGACTTGTCAGGTCGGTCGGTCAGTTCGGCAGGCGATATCAATGGCGATGGATTTGACGATCTTTTGATCGGTGCCCCGGCGTTTCATAGCGGAACCCCAGGTTCAGCATACGTTGTATTCGGCGGATCAACAGCTTTTTCAGCGCAAATCAATCTCACGTCACTCAACGGCAGCAACGGTTTTCGTCTGGTCGGTGTCACGGCATCGGATTATGCGGGTATTGCTGTGAATACGGCAGGTGATATCAACGGTGATGGATTGGCGGATATGATCGTGGGTGCCTACTATGCGGATCCAAATGGCTCCACATCGGGAGCAAGTTACGTGATCTTTGGCCAAACGAGCGCTTTTGCACCCACGCTCAATCTCTCCTCTCTGGATGGTGTGAACGGTTTTCGTCTTAATGGCGTTGCCGCCAATGATCGGAGTGGTTGGTATGTCAGTGATGCAGGCGATCTCAACGGTGATGGTTTGGCTGATATTGTCATCGGAGCCCAATTTGCTGATCCGGGCGGTTTGAGCAATGCGGGTTCTGCCTATGTTCTGTTTGGCAAAAACAGCGGATATGCATCGGCAATCAACCTTTCCAGTCTGGATGGCAACAGCGGCTTCCGCTTGGATGGTGCAGCGTCAAGTGCTGTTCTTGGTTCCGACGTTGCGTCCGCAGGGGATGTCAACGGCGACGGTTTGGACGATCTGATTGTTGGTGCTTCTGGTTCGACAGGTGCCAGCTATCTCCTCTTTGGCTCCGCATCGGGATTTGCGTCGACGATTAATGTCACCAGTTTGAATGGTTCGAACGGTTTTCGCATCAGCGGTTCAGGTGGTACCTTTGGCAATGCAGTCTATGGTGCAGGTGATGTCAACGGGGATGGTTTTGCCGACCTGCTGGTCGGGGCACCTTCCGTGAACTCGACTGGTTCCGTCTATGTGGTTTTTGGCCACGCAACCAGTTTTGCCTCTGATTTGAACGTCAGCAGTCTGGATGGCAGTAACGGTTTTCGGATCGATGGCAAACCGTTCAATGATAATTTTGGTATGTCTGTTGGTATGGCCGACCTCAACGGGGACGGTTTTACCGATATTCTGGTGGGGGCCGTCAACAATGGTTCCGCGTTTGTTCTCTTTGGCCATTCTGGTGCCTTTTCCTCCCAGATGACCCCCTGGTCAACCATCAATGGTGTCAATGGCTTTCGTTTGGATAGCGCCGCCTCGAACTATCAACTCGGAGAGTCGATCAACTCGGCAGGGGATGTCAACGGCGATGGTATCGCTGATTTGATTGTCGGTGCCAAGGCTGCGCACGCTAATGGATTAACCAATTCCGGTTCCAGCTATGTAGTGTTCGGCAGTAATTCTACCGGGGCGATCACCTTCCTGGGCAGTGGCGGCAACGATTTCCTCAATGCCGGCACCTCGGCTGCGGAAAGTTTTGCCGCCGGTAACGGCAACGATTCCATGATCGGAGGTGGTGGGGCGGACGTATTTTATGGCGGGGCGGGCAGCGATACCATCATTGTTCCAAACACCGGCTTCCAACTGGTTGATGGTGGCAGCGGGAGCGATACGCTCAGTTTTTCTGGGACAGGATTGTCGATCAATCTGAGCAGCTTGCGCGGTCGCATTCAGGGGATCGAAACCATCGATATCACCGGCAGCGGCAACAATAGCCTGACCATCACCGCCCTGGATCTGCGTAATCTTTCCGATACCGGCAACACCCTGACCGTGGAAGGTAATGCCGGTGATTGCGTGATCTATGGCAGTGGTTGGAGTGATGGCGGGATTGTGGCTGGCTATCATGTTTACACGCAAGGTCAGGCCACGTTGCGGGTGGCAACCGCTGTTGGTACGTATGCTTCCGGTCTCTTTCTCGCCGGCGATGGTTCAGGCGGTGGCGGTGCTGGAGGTAACCAGAATGTCACCAGTGGCAGTTCCGGGGGTATCGGGGGTGGAGACGCCGATACCCTGAACGGAACCCCTCTGAATGATGTCCTTTTTGGCGACGGTTCGGGTGGTGGTGGTGGGGACTATTTTTATGGTTCAGGGGCCAATGGCGGTGCCGGAGGTGGCGGTAGCGATACCCTTAACGGGGGTGCCGGCAATGATATTCTCTTTGGGGATGGCTTCAAGGGTGGCACCGGCTATAACGACAACCTGGCCAGCGGCTCCGGTGGTGCCGGAGGTTTGGGTGGCGGTGGTGGCGGCGGTGGTATGGGTGGTGTAAATGGTGGCGCTCCGGCGCAACCCGGTCAGCCCGGTGGTGCCGGTGGTATCGGTGCCGGGGGTGGGGGTGGTGGGGCACCTTTGATCTATTCGATGGCCGCCGGAGTTGGTGGTGCCGGAGGGGTGGGAGGAGGTAGTGCCGGTACAACCGGTACAACTGGCAATGCTTCGGTAGCTGGAACCGGTGGTACGGGTGGAGCCTCCGTGTTGGGTACTCTGGGCGGTGCCGGGGCCATTGGCGGCGATTCCAATCCCTCCTATTCTTATTATTCCGGCGGTGGTGCCGGCGGTGGTGCCGGTCTGAATGCCGGATCGGGTGGTGTGGGGGGGCGTGGCGGCAGCTACACCTCTGGTTCACCGACTGCCGGTGCTGCTGGGGATACCCAGGTGGTCTCCATCACGGATACGAACAGCACCATCTATAACTATGTCTACGCCCAACTGGCCAATATTTTCACCAGCACGCCGGGTACCAGCTTCGGCTATGGTGCCGGTGCCGATACCCTGAACGGGGGCGGTGGCTCCGACCATCTGTTTGGTTTGGGTGGCAACGATACCTTTCTCTTTGAATTGACCGATGCCGGCAGTGCCGACAGCGATACCATCTGGGATTTCGACAAAAACAGTGAAGCCGATAAACTGAAATTGACCATCAACGGTACCACCTTGGACAGCACAGCGGTCAATGCCCTGATTGCCGCGCAAACCAGCAGTGGCTCTGACCGCAACCTCATTTTTACCGACAACAGTGGTCACCAGGTTACCATTGTGGTGAAAAATATTGGCCGCAACCTGGCGGCAACCGATTTTTGCGCCCAGGGGGCCGGTGATCCGCTGGTGATCGATCTGGATGGCAATGGAGTGCAACTCTCCTCCAAAGAAACAGATCCGGTCGCCTTTGACATGAACGGCGATGGCCACAAAGAGGTGACCGGCTGGATGCAGGGGGGAGATGGCCTTGTGGTCTGGGATCAGAACGGCAACGGCCAAATTGACGACATCCACGAGGTGATTTCTGAACAGTTCACCCCCGGTGTCTACGGCAGTCTGCAAGCCTTGGCCACCCTGGACAGCAACCAGGACGGCATTTTGGATGCTCTGGATGCTGCCTACCAGCAGTTGCGGGTGTGGGTCGACCTGGACCATAACGGCATTGCCATCGCCTTGGAGTTGCATCGCTTGGCCGACTTGCAGATTGTCAGTTTGGGGTTGAGTCTGGATAGCAGCCAGGCGGCAACGCTGCACGGCAACCTGATCAACGGTTATGCTGAGGCCACCTATGCCGATGGACATGTCACTCAGATGGCTGAAGTGCAGTTTGGCTATGAAACCGTGGCAGCGTTACCTGAGCAACTGCCCGCTGTCCATAGCGGGGAGAGTCTCGCTGTGGATGAGAGCCAACAGCCGTTGACGCCGTTGCTTGCGTGGCAGGGTGTCGCACGCCAGCAAGAGGGTGATCGCCTGCATCTTCTTGATCATAGCGACAGCCTGAATCTGGACCAATTGCTGGCAGATAACCCCTCTTTGGCTGCCACCCGTACCGTTGATCTGCGCAATGGCGGTGCGGATAGGCTCAGTATCCAGGATTTTCTTGAGGTGAGTGGCAACTCCGATCCTTTGTTGATCCAGGGGGAGGCTGGGAATGTGGTCGCTATTCAACAGGCAATGGATCATCTGTTGGCCAGCAATCGTACCCAGGAGATCCAGGGCACAGCCACCAGCACGGATGCCCAGGAGCAGACCATGATCGACTCCCACAGCTATACGGCATTCCAAAGCGTGGATGCCTTGCATACCGTATTGGTCGAATCGGAGGTGGTATTGAACTGGATGCGTTGATCGCGGTTGAATACGTGTTATCGCCAGTTAACGCTGCGCTTTTTTCCTTTCTTGTGGCCGGCAGGGAAGCCTGATCGGAGCAATCTCGATCAATGGGTCGGTTTTGCTTGCTTTTGTATGCGTTGTCCCTATAATGGTCGGCGGCTGCAGATGAGTGCCGCCTGAGTGCGGGCCTTTTTGTCGGCTGTATTTCCTCAGCAATGGGGGTGTAATCGATCGGACCTCACAGTCGCAAAGTGCTGGCGACTATGGACTGGAAATAGGAGCAAGGAGAGTAATGGCCAAAACAATCATGACCGTAGATGACTCTTCCAGCGTCAGACAGATGGTTGGTTTGACCCTGAAAGGGGAAGGCTATCAAGTGGTGGAAGCTGTTGATGGCAAGGATGCCCTGGCCAAAGTCAGTGGGGCAACCATCGATATGGTAATTACCGACTTGAATATGCCCAATATGGACGGGATTACCTTGATTCGCGAGTTGCGCAAACTGCCTGCATTCAAATTTACCCCGATCGTCATGTTGACTACCGAGTCACAAGCAGAACGCAAGCAGGAAGGCAAAGATGCCGGAGCAACCGGTTGGATCGTCAAGCCGTTCAAACCGGAACAGTTGATCGGCGTGATCAAAAAAGTGCTTGGATAATCCTGTCACGGATGACAGTGGGCGCTCATGGGATTATTTCGTGGCAATGGGTTTCACTTGCACTCTCTGAATAGGGGAGCAAAGCACGTGCGTGCCAAAAAACATCAGGAACATGCTTCTGGGATTTCTGATGCGGATTTTAAGCGATTAAGTGAATTTGTTCACTTGCAGTGCGGTGTGAAGCTGCCTCCTGCCAAGCGGAGTCTGCTTGCGGAGATGATTCAGGACCGCTTGCGTCTGCATGGTCGCCACTCTTTCAATGAGTATCTCGACTGGCTGCTGGGCAGTGGCCATCCCACGGAAGAGTTGATCCAATTTGTCGATCTGGCCACCAACACAGAGACCGAATTTTTTCATCAAGCCGACCATTTTGAATATTTGGTGCAGACGGTTTTGCCGGAGTTGATCAAAATAACCGGTGCCGGTATTTCGCGCGATTTCATGATTTGGAGTGCCGGATGTGCCACCGGCGAAGAGGCCTATACCCTGGCGATGGTGTTGCAGGAGTTTGCCGATCATTATCCCGGCATCCCTTTTCGGGCCAAGGTGTTGGCCACCGATATTTCCGATCGGGTATTGGCCACCGCCAACGAAGCCATCTACAGCGCGGAAAAGGTTGCACCGATCTCTTTGGATATGAAGAAAAAATATCTGTTAAAAAGCAGGGATCCCAACCGTCAACTGGTGCGGGTGGTGCCCGAACTGCGAGAGATGGTCAAATTTCGCCGCTTGAATATTCTGGACAACGATTTTGGCCTGCGCGAACGGATGGATATCATCTTTTGTCGCAACCGGATCACCCATTTCAACCGTCCCACCCAAGAAAAATTGATCAACAATTTTTGTCGCAATTTGTCACCGGGTGGCTATCTTTTTCTGGGTCCAACGGAGAGCTTGCAGCACTTAAAGGTTCCTGTCGTGCAAGCGGCCCCCTCCATCTATCGCATGCCTTTGACGGCATAACAGCCTGTTACCATCAATTCAAGGTGCCTGCTCTTCCGACCAATCCAGATCATGGATGCAGAAGCCGTTGCGGCCCCGCTTTTTGATGCGATACATCGCCATATCGGCGCTGCTGAGCAGTTCATCGGAATCGCTGCCGTGGTCCGGGTAAAAAGCGATACCGATGGAGGCACCAACTCTGACCGTATGCTCTTCCCAGGGGATGGGTTGTGAGACCCGTTGCACAATTTTGCCAGCCACCAACTCAGCCGCTTCCGGATTGGGCAAATCGGTGAGGATAACGGCAAATTCATCGCCACCCATCCGTGCCACCAGGTCGGAGGCACGCAGACATTCGCGAATCCGTTGGGTGGAGATGACCAACACCCGGTCACCGGCAGCATGCCCCAGCGTATCGTTGACCTGCTTGAAATGGTCCAGATCAACCAGCATCACTGCCAACCGCTCTTTATCCCGCGCAGCCAGTACCAGGGAACGGGCCAGATGTTCGGCAAAAAGCACCCGGTTGGGTAGGGCGGTCAACAGATCGTGATGGGCCAAATGTTGCAGACGCTCTTCCATTTTCTTCCGTTCCAACACCCCGGCCAGAGTGTTGGCAATGCTGGTCAGAAAGGCAACCTCCTCCGCATTTTCTTTGTGGTCTGGCGTAAGATAGAGCGTCATGACCCCCAGCACAGTCCCACGGGAAAGAATCGGCACACAGTAATGACCATGCGGCTGCATCCCTTCGTAACGTCCGCTGTGGATCGGATCCTTGTCCAGGGCATGGATGATTTTTCCCTCCTGGGCCGTTTTGCCGCAGAGACAAAACCCCAAAGGAATTTGGGCACATCCCTGCACAACCGCTGCAGACAAACCATGTGAGGCGATCAGGTTTAATTTACCCTCCTCTGGATCAATCAGGAAGATGGCTCCCTTATTTTCCAGACGAAGATAGGGTACGGTCATGATGATATGCAGGGCCACTTCCAGTTGTCGCTGCAAAGAGAGTGGCTCCAGGGAACTTTCCAACAGGGCATTCAAAGCGAGTCGAGCCGCCTGGGCACGCACGTCACGTTCTTCCAGCAACAAAAGGTCACTCCCCATTCGCTGCATGGTATGCAGCAAGGCACCGACCTCATCACGGGGAATGTCGGCAATACGGGCACGCAGATTGCCAGAAGCAATCTCTTTGGCAAAGGCCATGCCCATTTGCAGCGAAGACAAAATGGAGCGGGTGATGATCCAGACCAGCAGGGCGGAAATGAGAATGGTCAGCGTGATCAGTACGGTATGTGTTTTTTCACTGCGCTGCAGATGGTCCATATGCAGAGAACTCAAATCGTTCCAGCGTGTCTTGAGGAGTTGATGCAGTTCTCGGGCGGGAGGGATCAGTTTGCTTTCTACGAGGGCGAATTGCTCTGGATAGGTGAGGTTAGGCAAATCCAATAGTTGATGCACATGCTCCAGATAATCATGTAACTGATCGTGAACCAGTTGCCAATACGGTCTTTCGTTAAAAAAGGCTTTGCTGCCCATCTCCTGGACCAACAGATCCAGATGTTCCATCGCCACCTGAGTTTTTTGCAACCAGGCGGGGTCGTGGCGGAGCAGAAAATTTTTTTCGTGGCGACGGGCTTCCAGAAGGATTTCCTGCATTTGGGCGACGGTGTCACGGTTTTTTTCGAGTTTTGCTTGAGTTTGCGTGTTTTGCCAGGACAGGGAAGTCAACAGAAGCGTCAGCCCCACAATTGCACCAAAGCCCAGACCGAGTTTATGGTGGATATACATGAGTGGACCGTATTGTCTCCTGTAGTTGCTGCGAAACAGTTGCCGCAAATCGACAAATTGCTAATTTCGCAATAAATCTAACCTAACAGGTAAATCTAGCATTGTTGCTGAATTTTCGCAATCGATTTTTTCTCAATTTCAATATCGCGCCAACGGTTTGCTGTTGGCCAATCTTTCGGAGAGCATAAAATTGACCATCAAACAGAACCCGCCCAACAGGACCAGGAGAAAACCACCACCCATGGAGGGGGTGCGTTCCAGCACGGCTTCGTTGGCTTGTTGCGGGTTGACATAGACCCGAACCGGCTTGCCAAGTGGATAGCGTTGCAAAATTTTTTCAGCAAACTCCTGAAAAAAGAAGCTTTGATCGGTGAGACCAAACTCCACCCGTTCGCCCAGGTAGCGTTGACGGTCTAGCACATATTCGTATTTGACCGCAGTCTGATAGAAAAACTGCATACGGTCCGTTTGTTGGTTGTCGCTTTTGATATAGCCGGAAGAGAAGATTTTACCTTCCACCAACAGCCAGTTTTGACTTTGTATCGTCTGCGAAAAAGGATAGAGGCCGGTCAAACAGAGAACAATGCCGATGACAGTCAAAAACAGGCGGATAATGGGGCGCCAGCGAATACGCTTTGCCAACAATTGCATCGTACCTCCCAAACGTGAAAGAGGATTTGCCGGAAACAACTTCAACCATGGCGGTGCCGACAGTTTTAAACCTGATTTGTGCAAAGGGTACCAGCGGATTGGGCCGGACCAGGATAGATCTTTCAACACGGTTACGAGACTCCTGCTGGGGGGATCCGTTTTCAAGAACATTTATTATATAATGATTTTATTATATAACAGAATTATAATATAATGTTTTGCTGATATTTATATTTCCTGCTGCGAAATTTTGCAAAAAGCCTCTTCTCAACCACATGCTATGGATAGTAAACATAAACCAGATCCATTGTACATAATTTTTTTTGCAGTGCAGCAAGATTTTTCTTGTATCTTGTGTAGGGGGATGCCAATATGTTTCCACATTAGCCAATGGCTTTATTAGGGCCGAATGAGAACGGGCCCTGGGGTATTTTGATGCCCGCTGCAAGGCGGGCAGGATTTTTTATCGAGGTGGTGATCATGCTCGACACACAAGCCAAACCCGGCAGCGGTGCAGCTCAGGTCAATGATCCGGAGAACTGTACCCACTGTTCGGATGATTCGCGTGACATAGGCTGGGTACGGCAAAACGTACCCTGTCAAAATGCCTGTCCGGCGGGAACCAACGTACCGGCCTATATTCGCAGCATTGCGCAAGGACGCCATGGTGAAGCCTATGAAATCAATCGAGAAGCCAACGTCTTGCCAGGAGTGTTGGGTCGCATCTGCGCCCGCCCTTGCGAAGATGCCTGCCGGCATGGTTGGCCAGGAAACGGAGAACCGGTCAGTATCTGCCATCTGAAACGGTCGGCGGCTGACATGAAAGATGCAGGCCATCGTATCACGGAACGACTCTTTGCGCCCACAGGAAAGCGGGTCGCCGTGGTGGGTGCCGGACCAGCTGGCGTTGCCGCAGCCCATGATTTGGCTCTGCTCGGTCATGATGTGGTGATTTTTGAGAAAGAAGAGTTGCCGGGTGGCATGTTGCGCTACGGCATTCCTGAATTTCGCCTGCCGCGCAACATTCTGGAAATTGAGCTGCATAATGCCCTGCGCGTCGGGGTACAGCTGCGTACCGCTACCCCGGTCGGGGTTGGCAAAGGGGCGGTGCGGGTCTCCACCCTGCTGGCCGACTTTGATGCCGTGCTGCTCAGTACCGGCTGTATGGCTCCGACGCTGCTGCCGCTCAAAGGCGTTGCCGAAAATCAGGATGTGACCCAGATCAGTCAGGATGTGGAATACGGGCTCAATTTTCTCACCGAACTGCACCGCGGGCAGAACAAACGGGTCGGGCGTCGGGTGGCGGTGGTCGGGGCCGGTTTCACCGCCCTCGACTGCGCCCGGGTTGCCCGTCGCCTTGGTGGCATGGATGTCACCATCCATCTGCGCACCAGCGAAGAGTATATTCCGGTCACCAAAGAGGAACTATTTGAGACCAAACGGGAAGGGATTCGCATCAAAGGTTTGCGTACCCCGGTGGGATTGCAGCTGGATGGCAACGGACGGCTTACCGGCGTGGAGTTTGTGCAGAACCGTTTGGGCGGATGGCGTGAAGGCGGTCGCCGTCTGGCGATTCCGATTGAAGGTTCCGAATTTGTCGAACCGTGCGACACCCTGATCATCGCCATCGGTCAACGTACCGTCAACGATTTTCTCGACGTGCGGGTGGAAGTGAACCGTTCCGGGACCGTGCGCGTGGCAGAAAACGGCATGACCTCGGTGCCGGGTCTGTTTGCAGCCGGTGACTATGTGCGCGGGGCCTCGACAGCGATTGAGGCCATCGGCCACGGGCGCACCATTGCCGATAAGCTGGATAGCTGGCTGGTCGGCAGAAAACGTCATTTGGCGGTGCAAATGGAGCCGGTGGCCGCACCATTGCGGGAACGCTCTTTTGACTTTATTGCCCGCCAGCATATGCCGACCACGCCATTGGCCGAACGGCCTTTGACCCGCGAAGTGGAGTGCGGCTATAACCGCGACCTGGCGGCAGAAGAGGCCAAACGCTGCTATTTGTGCGATTTGCGCTATCAGATCAATGTGGATCGTTGCATCTATTGCCGGGCCTGCATCGAAGTGGCACCGCGCAATTGTATCAAACTGGTGCAGGATGTGGCGATTCAGGAAGATGGCAGCTACGGGACCCTGCAGGAGACCAAAGAGTGGAACCGGGTGGCCGCCATCTGGATCGATAATAATGAGTGCATTCGTTGCGGTGCCTGTTTCAAAGTGTGTCCTGTAGCCTGCATCTCCATTACTCGCAATAAACTTGTTACGGTGGAGGGGTAACATCATGGTTGCTCAAGTCTCATCTTCTGCCTCGGCTCCCCACCGTTATGTGATCATCGGCAATGGGGTTGCAGGCAACCAGGCGGCTGAAGGGTTGCGTGATCGCGATCCGCAAGGCCAAATCACCATCATCACCAACAGTCGCATGCTGTTTTATAACCGCTATCTGCTGCCGGAACTGTTCCGTGAGCATAAAGACTGGCGTGCGCTTCTCGCCCATCCTGCCGAACATTACGAAAAACGCCGTATTCGGGTGTTGCGGGATTGTTGGGTTACCTCGGTCGATTCGCGCAAGCGGCAGGTGATGTTGGCCCATAACGAAGCCATCTCTTACGACACCCTGTTGGTGGCGACCGGCGGGCGTCCCTATCTGCCGGAAGAGTTGGCAGAGTGTCGTCGTCTGATCCACCCGTTCGGCAGCTACGAAAATGCTCTCGCGGTGCGCAAAGCCCTGCCGGAAAATGGCTCGGTGGTGATGCTGGGGGGCGATATGATCGGTTTGGATCTGGCCCGCACCTTGTTGGAGCGCAATTTTCGGGTAGTCCTGGTCACCCATGAAAACAGCTTCTGGCCCCATCAACCGGTAGGCGACGAGCGGACAAAATTTTTAGCCATCCTGGAAAAAATGGGCATCGAAGTGGTGGATGGTGAGGCCCAGGGCGGCGTGGTGGCCATCGAAAAGGGGGCCTCCGGTCTGCCGGATCGTCGGGTTCGATTCCGCCAGGGTGGGGATATTTATGGCGATATTGTGATGTCGTTCTACGGTCTGCAACCTCTGGTGGAGTTCATGATGGGGTCGGGGACCGATATCGAACGGGGTCTGTTGGTCGGCACCAATCTGCGCACCAGCGATCCGCATATCTATGCGGCGGGCGATGTCTGCCAGATCTGGTCAGAAAAAGACAATGTGTACCGTTTCTATTACGGTCATCGTAACGTGCGCGCCATGGGCGCGGTGGCAGCTCTCAATATGACGGGTGGCAATGAACACTTCTCCACAACCCAAGACGAGGCGCTCTTCCAGAACGAGCAAGGACACATCGATTCGCCCTTCTGGGCCTACGACTGAGTCCGTGGCAGTCGGCCAATCCAACCCGGTTATTCCCGATGGGAGCATGGTCATGAATAGCACCGATATCCAAATTGCTTTATGCGGTTCCGCCGGTGACGGAACCATCGCTGCCGGCGATATTCTTCGTAACGCGGTTGCCGCCTTGGGTTACCGGGTCATCTGTTTTGATGTCTATCCCCCGGAAATTCGTGGTTTCGGCAAATGTATCTCGCGGGTGCGGATCACCACCGAACAAACCTATGCCTTGAAACGCCAGTCCGATCTGCTGATCTCTCTGGATGACAGCCACGCCATTCCGCACGCCGGAGAGGTGCGTACCGACGGGGCCATCATCTATGAGTCAAAACCGGTTGGTCACTGCCCGGAAGGGAGCCACATGAGCAGCCATATTCTGCCAGGTCAGATACCCTACGGTATCCCCTTGCGCGAATTGGCCGAAAAAGCCACCGGTGGTGCCCGATCCCGCAATTTGGTGGTTTTGGGGGTGATTGCCGGTTTGTTGGGCTTTTCTCCCGTGCCGTTCCAAAAGATTATCGAGAAAAAATTTGCCAAACAGGGCCCCGCTGTTGTCAGTCGCAACCAGGCCGGTTTTCAGTCCGGCTATGATGTGGGGGTCAACACCTTTAAGCTGGATAACGTCTTCTGCGTACCTCAGGAGAGCAACCCAGCCGCAGGCAAGGTGGTGATGTTAAGCGGCAATGCGGCGGTGGTGCAGGGGTGCATGGATGCCGAGTTGGATACCTTTTTTGGTTATCCGATTACCCCGGCCACCACCATCATGGAACGGTTGGCGACCGCCATGCCGAAACGGGGGCGTCGCCTGTTGCAAACGGAAGATGAAATTTCCGCCATTGCCGCCACCATCGGAGCCGGTTATACCGGGGCTCGTTCGGCCACGGCCACCTCTGGGCCCGGCCTGGCTTTGATGGCAGAAATGTTGGGTTTGGCCACCATGGCGGAAATTCCCTGTGTGATTTTTGTCTCGCAACGGGGAGGTCCCTCTACCGGTATGCCCACCAAAACCGAACAATCGGATCTCAACGCCGCCTTGTATGGTTCACCAGGGGATTCACAACGCATCGTTATCGCCCCTACCAATGTGGAAGGGTGTTACCGTTGTGCAGGCAAAGCGTTCGAGATGTCGGAACAGTATCAAACGCCGGTGATTGTGCTGTTGGATCTCTATCTTTCCAACCGCTACGAGACGGTGACCTTGACCGAATCGGGGCCTCCGTTCACCCTCAACGCCAACAAACCTTTGCGCCGTTTAGAGGCGGGTGAAAGCTATCAGCGTTATGCTTTTACCGAGGATGGTGTCAGCCCGCGGGCAGTGCCCGGTGATAGCGGTTGCATGCATGTGGTGACCGGTTTGGAACACAACACCCTGGGGCGGCCCAACGATTCGGAAGAGATCCATACCGCCATGAGCCGCAAACGGCACGATAAACTGTTGGCCGCCTTGCACCATCCGGATTTTACCGTGACCAAGCGGATTGGTCACAGCGGACGGATCAAAGTGGGTATTCTGGCCTGGGGTTCCACCTTTGGCGAATGTTTGGAGGCCATGTTCATGGCCCATGCCGAGGGCATCTCCTGTGCTTCGATGAAGGTGGTGATGTTGTCACCCTTCCCTGTCGAGGCGGTAACGCAGTTCATGGATGATTGCGATCAGGTGTTGGTGCCGGAAGTCAATTATGAAGGACAATTTGCCCAGTTGTTGCAAGGTATTCTGGCCCGGCCTGTGGTGCGTTTGAGCCGGGTGCCGGGTTCGCCGATGCCGGTTGAGTTGATTTTGAGTGAAATTCGTCGCCTGGCTGGTGTTGTGTAAACCCGTACCTCATGACCTTTACGGTGGGAGTCACTCTCATGACGTTGATGGAAAAACATGTTTTTGTAGATGAAAAGTTGCAAGAGGTGCGGGAGAGCGGGCGTCTGGAATACCGTTCCCGCTCGTTGCCGACCTGGTGTCCGGGATGCGGCTATTTTGCCATTGTTGAGGGGTTGACCCACGCCTGCAACACCATGGGTATTGCGGCTGATCAGGCGGTCGTGGTTTCGGGCATTGGTTGTTCGTCGCGCTTTCCTTTTTTTGTCAACCTGTTTGGTTTTCATACGCGAAACGGTCGTGTTTTGCCGGTAGCGACTGGCATCAAGACGGCCAACGACAAGTTGACGGTGATTGGTGTCGGTGGCGATGGTGACGGTTTTGCCATCGGTGGCGGCCATATTGCCCATGCGGCCAAACGCAATGTGGATATTACCTATCTGCTGTTTGATAACGGCATTTACGGTTTGACCAAGGGCCAGGCCTCCCCCTTGTCGGCGATTGGTCTGCGCACCTCCACCACCCCGTTTGAAAACCCGGAACGGCCCTTGAATCCGTTGATGATGTTATTGTCCTATGGTGCCAGTTGGGTAGGACAGGCCTATGCCGGGCAACCGGACCATCTGCGTGAGATGATCACCCAGGCCATTGCCCACCGAGGCTTTTCCTATCTGCACATTTTGAGTCCCTGTGTCACCTTTGACAAAACGAGCAAGACCTACACCAATCTCTCCATGAAGGTGCGCAAGCTGCCCGCCAAGCATGACACCAGCAATTTGATGGAGGCGATGCAACAGGCGCAGGATCTGGATAATCCGGCAGTTGGCCTCTATTACCAACAATTCCGCCCGACCTTGTCGGACACTTTCGATCAGGTGATTGCCTTGTCGGCTGGGGAGGGCAGGGGGGCATAACTTTCTTTTTTTCAGCGCCGCACCATCCGGGGAGGTTTGCAACTCCCCGGCATTTTTTCTTACTTGCTCAATCCATCTTAGCCAACACCACCAAACCGCAGCGCATACCAAAGCCGGAATCCTGGCAATAGACTACTTCACACTCATAGTGTCCTTTGTAGCGGGTTACATTCAATTGCAGGAGGCAGCTCTTTTTCGCCATGAGCTGATGCGGAGCCATGATGCCGAAGCCATGGATACGGCACGGATCGCTATCCAGCGACACATCCAGAACATCGACGGTATAGCTGCTGGTGCCCACAGTCAGAGTCCCTTCTTCCAAAACCTGTTCGCGTTGATAGCGGCGTTGTTGTTTGGCGTCCTGAATGGTCATGGCGGTTTCCCCGGTTGTGGTTCATTGGCGATTGACTCTTGGAGATACAGTAATCTGAAAAGGGTGTGCGTCGCAAGATTTGGCTCACCCAAAGGCATGCTGGCTATGATATTGTGTAGGATAGACAAATATGTTGCATGGTCAGTAACAACGCGTCGCCATTCAACACATTGAGAAGGAGCAACACAAGAAAATTCACAAATTGCAAAATTTGCCGCAACAAACAACCTAAAGATCCTGCAATCGATCAAAGTTTACTGTTGACAAGTTCAAAGTTTCATTTCATTATTAATACAACTAATAGGATCCAGAGCGTCATCCTTCGGGCGAACTCATCAATGAGATTGTGAATGCAGGATGTTGACTATGCAGGAGTTTCAACCGGAATCTGCCGTTTTTCTGTGCAGAACAGCAAAATATTAATGGTATCACGCTAACTTGGCAGAACCAAATCCATGTCTGCAAAGGATGCAACGGCTGTGTTTTTTATTGCTATGGTGCAAAAATACATTTCATGTTGATTGCCTAAAATGGCTGGAACTGCAACATTGATAAGATTGTTGATTTCAGAAAAGGGCATGTAAATGGACAAATTGGAATTTGTAGATAACGTGTACAGAAAAAAAGAACACAATTACCATAATGCTTTTAGCAGTTCAAGTCAGAAAAAAGCAGTGGAGATATTGTGCAGGCTTCACAAACTAACTGAAATATACAGTATTTATCCAGAACGTCTAGCATATATAAGTATTGGAGGATCCAACGGCGCAGAGCTATTGCACATATTGCAACAATCACCGATTAAATATGGTATTCTTATTGAGCATAATAATACAGCTGCAAATCAAGCAGTTGCAGATTTTACCCTTTTACAAGCAGATAACAAAATTAAAAACAAATCACTTATTGTAAAAATTGGTGATGCTGTTGAACTGCTTAATGAAGTAATTGACTTGTTGGAAAAATTAAAATCAGATAATAAAATAGATGGTATAGTTGTTAGCGCAATGGCCGTAATCCATGAACTGTATACCAGATCGCAGCAATTTCACTTGATTGAATATGTGGCAAAATTGGCCAATAAATGGGAAACATTCATCTTGTTTGCGCGAGAGCCGTGTAAACAGATTAACTGGCCAGAAAAAGTAACTATCGAATTTCCTACAATTTGTTCATCATCGCTGTCTTCACTGGCAAAGCATATTAATAATAATTTCTCTCAATCTTTTGGCGATGGCAGATCGAGATGGATTTCTCCACATAGCCTGGAGCTTAATTCTGACCTTGCTGTCGAAATGTTACACAAAATTTTTTATTTGCAAGATTTTCAACACGAAATGGAGGAAAGGCTGACAACAATTGATCCAATTGTTTTTGCTTCTGAAATACAATATTATATTAAACTTACAGACGTGAACGTTGAAAGGTATAACACAGATAGTTTTATTGCTCACTATAACAACTACAAAGTTAAGGCGTCTGCAGGCGGCAAACTATTATGCAAGCCGCTTTGCTTTTTTTGGGTTACTGCAATCAAAATTCCTGATAGAAGCGTCGAGTTGTTAAATAACTATCTGTTACAAGATTCAAAGTGGGTGATTGATTCAAAAATAAATATGCTTGAAAAAGAAAGAGAAAATTATAAAAGGATAATTGATAATTACAGAACATATAGAATGAATTATCTTTCACTGTTAAGTGTACGAAAAATAAAAGGGATTTCATTAAATTCAAATGTATTTACTTTTGATTCTGATGGTTTGTTTTGTGGCATTAATCCGAATGTTGTTTATTTAGACGGTGATAACTCTTTATTGGAAGGAGTAGTAACAATGACCAATCATTTGATCAATCTGATTCACACAATTTCTGAGCAGTGGCTGAGCCATCCTATTTTGCTTGAAATTGCAAATCAGCAAATTGAAACAATGAGTCAAAAATTGTTTGGATTGATAGATGACAGAGGATACTCTTTGCATGATAAGCGTGAAATAAATATTCTGATAAGTATGTTGTTTCGTCCTGAATTGAAAAAATTAAGAGCAACCAGTATCCAATCATCAGATGAAAAGTTTGTTAATTACAAGATTTATTGGGACGACCATGATCTAAAATTTTCTAAATATAATGAAGATTTTATCAAAAAATCTGGGAGCTTGTTGGAGCGCATCTATTTATGCGATGATGTCATTACATGTGTTATTGATGAGTGGTTTATAACTGCGATAGCATATTTGTCTCAAGTATCCAATATGAGCAATTACCATATGTATGTTACAGAGATAAACAATAAAGATGACATTTCAAGATCTATAAGTGATTTTGGGATATATACCTACGAAAATAATGATGGAAAAGAGTCTCATTATGTGTTGGACGCCCCAATTGATGTTAACAAAAACAGTAGAGAATTATGTATTGTGCTGCACGCTGCTGCAACAAAAAAATTTGATGATATTTTTATTAGCACTATTGGCAATTGTCATAAAAGAGTTGACCTGTTAAAAAGTTCAAGTTTGTATAGTGATTTACAGCTCGAGATATCCTCTTCTCGAGGTAAAATAAATGATTTGTTTAAAGGGAACATACTGCTGAGAAACCTAATACCAATAAATAATGATATAAACTTTAGCAGTGCAAAAAAAGGCTTTGTCAGAAAACATGAAACAGAGTATGCAAAAATTGTTTCAGGATATATAAATCTGAAATATAATGGTATGCCTTCTGCAATAATTTATGTAGGTGATACATATAAAAATGATGGAGGTGTTATCCGTAATCTCCAAAAATTGGGGTATACCGTCTATGGGTTCATATGTGACACATCATTGGCAGAGAAATATGTCAATGAAAATGGAAAATCAGTATTTGTGCCATTCTGGTTTAATGATATACTTTTCAGTAACAACTGGGTTGATCTTGTTCAATTTACCAAAGCTGTGTTTGGTTTAATTGGGTCAAATCCTGTAGCGATATTTGATATTGATCAAACTCTATGGGCTGCAAAAGGGATTAATGAAAAGCCAATCAAATCAACTCGTATCAGTGCTATTTATCAACTTATGGGTGAGATTGTAGATAAAGAACATCAAGAATATGCTTATCGTATGGATAAGGCGAGAGATACATATCAATTATTGTGTGACAGCAGTTACATTGAAATGACTCTTGATAATGAGGATTACAAATCAATAATTGCTATAATTATCGCCCTTGATTTGCAAAGGTATACAAGAAAGCCATTGTCTTCTGAAGAGGATTTAGAGTTCAATCTATCTCAATATAAAGCAAGATACAAAGGTTCAGATGGTATCTTACACCTTCTGACAGAGGCCGAAAACGCTGCCATGTCAAAAAAATTCAGGGAATTTGCTGAAAAAAGAATCAATGGGGATAAACTGAGAGATATGCTTTACTCATTACGGGAAAATATTTTGGATCAAAAACCTGCACCTTTTACTGAGTTTAGAGCAAAAGAGTTTGAAAATGCGTATGAAATGGCTCTTAACACGCTTGAGCGTAATAAATTAGAAAATATTCTTACAATTAATCGCACTACCTGGGATTTTGCGCAGTTTTTGCTTAATAATAATATACCGTTGATGGCGCTTTCAGATAGACCAGATGAGGCAACCTATATTGATTATAACAAGTCGTTATTGAACGTCGACATGTTGATCCATGGGTATCCAATTTTAAGTTTGTTGTAGGGTTGCTTCTGAAGAAAATTTACCACAATCAAAGCGATGCCAATTAAATTTACAGGGATAGCCATGCCCTGTATATTTAATTGTGCAGGCAATAATCAATATATGATACCTCGTTACTGCCGGTTAACTGTTGCCCAATAATCAACCTTGCACATGCTCTGCCTCAGACAATAACGCCAGTTCTGCCGCCGCGTCGGCACAGCCTCGGCCATTGTGCAGATGAATCGACAAGATGACCGCATCTCGAATGAAAAATGGCGGATGAACCATTCATCCTGCCCGACGTAACGGATCAGAGAAGCAACCTTCACCGTTCTCTCCCCCTGCTTCTTGCCGGGCTCTCGGGTTGTTGTCCGCAATTTTCTGTTTCCAGACAACTGTGAGTGAGACGGCAGAAATCGGCTTTGTTCGATGTGTCACGGCAAAGGATTGTCATGCAAAAATATCAATAATTCCCAATGGACAGCCATTATCGTATGGTAGCTTTTGATGCACAATCGTTGGTGCTTTGCAAGTGTATTTATTTTGCGAATTGTTTGTTTTTGTAACTCCATGGGTTGGCAAATTTTGCGGTAAAATGGTCCCCGAAAGCCATTGACAGAGAGGTGTTCCGGTCGCATTCTTTCCGGCTTTACAAGTCGAAACGCTGTTTGTCGTCGTGCAATCAGCTGCCGGTATAACGCCCGTACACGCTTTTCCGTAGAGGGGAGAATGTATGGAAAAAAGTAAATTCCTCAGGTCAAGCCAAGCCGTAATGGATTCGGTGGATGATCAGCTGCGAAAATCTCATCCGCCTGAGGTTAAAGAGACCTATTTTCGCTTATGTTCGCAAGGGTTCAGCGACCAGGATGCCCGTCAACTGATCGGCAAGGCGGTGGCCAACGAGTCGTTCATGATTTTGGTGCATCACGACGTGTTCGATTTGGCACGTTATATTGCCACGCTGCGCAATCTTCCCCGTTTGCCCTTGAGCCATGCCTGAGTTGCAGGTTTGGAAGGAGTGATCAGAGATCTCACGCCAAAAGTCCCTGTTTGTCTCGTGCGGTGCGTCGGATCTGCAGCGCCGTTGCCGTTCGTGTTTTTTCTTGGCGGAAAATTTTCCTGCATGATTACCTTCCGCTGCCGGCATTCTCTTTTTTCACCCGACAATTGCGACTTTTTCTGCCGTCTTATCTTGCAGCAGGTTTCACCATCAGGATGCGAAGGCAGATGTCATGATGAAAATTTCCTCTCCTTTTCGGCAGGATTGGTCCGCAGAGATTGCGCATATCGCCAAAACAGTTGAACAAATTGCCTGGCAAAACTGGCTTGCTGTCAATAGCCCTGCCAATAAGGCCATTTTTCTTGCCGCACGTCGGGCACGACTCCGGGCAGTGCATGATTGGCGTCTGGCGCTGCAACAATAAGCAAGCCGCCATGCCGGACAAACACGCTGACCATGGAGACGGCTAAAATAGTGCCTTGAAACGGTCTGCCAATAAATCGATGCAGGCTCTCACCTTCAAGGAAAGATGCTTTTGTTGCGGATAAACGGCATGCAAGGCTGTTTCAGGCAAAGGATGCTCAGGCAGCAAAGCGATCAAGTGGCCTGCCTGTAAATCTTCTGCGATCAAGAATGAGGGTAAAATGGCCAGGCCAAGACCCTGCAAGGCGGCAATGCGGATGGTGTCGCCATTATTGACGCGCAGACGATTCAAAGGATGGTTGGCAAAATATTCCGGGTCGAAAGGTTGCCATTGGGTCGCTACGGTTCTGGTCAGAGCATAGACCAGGCAGGAGTGGTGGCGCAGTTGATCCACATGGCTTGGTTGACCATGTTGTTGCAAATAGTGTGGTGCGGCACATAAAACCAGGCGGATCGGTGCCAAACGGCGGGCAATCAGCGAGGGATCTGCCAGTTGTCCGATGCGCACGGCCATATCAAATCCCTCTTCAATCAAATCCACATGGCGGTCGTTGACCGACAGATCGATACGAATACGCGGATACATGCTGAGAAAATCACTCAGCACCGGTGCCAAGTGACGATGGGCAAAGGAGATCGGGGCGCTGATGCGCAGCAGGCCGGATGGCTCCCGCCGCATGGCGGCCAAAGCCTCTTCGGCCTCTTGCAGGTCATGCAGAATTCGTCGGCAACTCTCCAGATGTTGTGCCCCTTCCAGAGTCAGTTGCACCTGTCGGGTGGTCCGTTGCAACAGGCGGGTCTGCAAACTCTCTTCCAACTGGCCAATCTGTTTGCTCACCAGCGCCTTGGAAATGCCCAAACGACGGGCGGCAGCGGAAAAACTGCCCTCTTCCGCTACCCGAATAAATGTTTGCATGGCTTGTAAGCGATCCATGGTCCAATCCTGGCTTGATTGTCAACAAATATTGAACAATCTAATCACAATAATCTATATTGTCAATAATTATCAGTGAATGTATGCTGCCTGGCACATAACGGCCTGCTGATGGCAGCTGTTTGTTACCGAAGATCAAACGGAATTCTTTGCTTGGCAAGGTTATCAGGAGAAGGCAATGAGCAAAATGATTGTGCGCAGGGGTATTATTGGGGCATGATTCATCGGATTGGGCAGCGGCCCGGAATCGGCGGTGGTGCCGATCCCTGGGGTGGTTATCGCAGAGGGTATGCAGGGCAATTACGCATTAAACGAGCAGATTATGGCATCAGCTACAACCTGGGTCCCGCAGCCGAAGAGATGGAGTTGGGGCTCTATATTGAAGGTATTCGTCAATAGCTGTTCTCTGACAAAGGAGAAGAACAATGGATATCATTACGGCGATTGAAAGCCGTCGGGCGGTCAAAAAATTTGATCCGCACCATCGGATAACGGAAGCGGAGTTGCAGCGCTTGATCGGTCTGGCCATGCTGTCGCCCACCGCATTCAATATTCAGCACTGGCGGTTTGTCGCCGTACAGGATCCCGCTTTGCGGCAACAAATACGTGCCGTTGCCTGGGATCAGGCGCAGGTGACCGATGCCTCCGTGCTTTTGCTCCTCTGTGCCGACCGCAATGCCTGGTGCAAAGAGCCGCACCGCTATTGGCGCAACGCGCCACAAGCGGTGCAGGATTTTATTGTTCCGGCCATCGCACACTACTACCAGGGACGGGAACAGGTACAACGCGACGAAGTGATGCGTTCCTGTGGCATTGCTGCGCAAACACTGATGTTGGCCGCGCAGGCAATGGGCTATGAGAGCTGCCCGATGGATGGATTTGATTTTGCAGAGGTGGCTCGACTCATCCGTTTGCCAGAAGATCATGAAATCGTCATGTTTGTCGCCGTGGGCAAGGGGGCGCAACCGGCCATGCCGCGCGGAGGACAACTGGCCATCGAGGAAGTTTTGATCCGTGATCGTTTTCCCGGTTAATGGTGTTGGCAATTGCGGCTGAGACGGCGGGGGTCAGGGTGGCTTATGAGGTGCTAACGATCCCCCTTCTCCGCCAGCCAGTTTCCGATCAGATGGCACACCGTTGCGGCCTTTTCCAGAAAAAAAAGGTGGTCGGTCTCGGCAATCACCTGCAGTTCGGCCTGAGGGATGGATTGTGCCAACAGTTGGGCATTGGCCACAGGAACCAGAAGATCCTGATCGGCAGAGAGCAGCAAAGTCGGACAGTGAATCTCTGCCAAGGGTTGCGGTAGCCGCAAAAAGTCGGCTACCGCGTCATATTGCAGCAACACCTGATCTCTCTCTTCCTGGTGCTGCAGGCGCTGGCGTAACACCTCAGCAAACACCGTCGGATACCGTTCCTGCAATACGGGACAAATTTGTGGCGACAGGGCAGCCCGGATGCGCGTTTCGGCATCCAGGCGATAAATGGCCTCTATCTGTTCCCGGGTCATGAGCGGAAAAAGTGGTTGAAATTTTTCTCCCCCGGAGCTGGTGCAGAGCATAACCAGGCTGTTTACCCGTTGAGGGGCGATATTTACCAAACGCTGAGCAATAAATCCGCCCATGCTCAGACCAATCACGCTGCATCGGTCTATGGCCAGGTGATCCAGTAAATGGAGCGCATCCTGCGCCAGATCATCGATGGTGTAGGGGGTCGTCGCCGGAGGGGAGCGCCCCATGCCACGATTTTCTGGAAGAAGAAAGCGATAGCTGTCGTGCAACGGTTCCAGCCAGCTGCGAAACATCCAGTTGGCAGAAGCAAAGCCGGACAGGCAAAGGATTACCTCTTCTCCACGGCCAAACTCATCCCAAACCGGTAACCGGGGCCTACCCATTGCCGATCTCTTTCATGTGCTGACTCCTTTGCGTAACCGCGCCGGTGGTATTCCGAAGTAGCGGGTGAAGGCCAGGGTAAAATTATTGACATGCAGATAGCCAAGATCAAAAGCAATTTCTTTGATCGGGCGATTGCTGTTTTGCAGTTGGGTAAAGGCCTGTTTCATCTTCCACTCGGCAAACCATTCAAAGAGAGTTGTGCCGTGGTGTTGTCGGAACAGATCATTGAGCTTGCGTGGGGTGACCCCCAGATGCCGGGATAACTCTTCCAGGGATGGTACAGAGTGCGGAGAGTGGGTTAAACGTTGGCAGGCCTCTTCCAACAGTCGACGCTCTTTGCCATCATGGGTGCCTGTCGCGGGCAATCTGTCCCTTGCAAGCAGTTGCAGCCACTCTACCAGCAATTCCATTACTTTGCAGCGCAAAAAAAGCCGGTAATAGGGATCCTGTTTACCAGCATGAACAATTTCCAGACTGATACGTTGCAGCGCGTCGGTCAATGTGTGCTGCCACAGCAACGGCGCATCGCCCCCTTCCATAAAAGCCTCCAGCATGGCCGGCAGGGGCATGTCATCCAACAAGGTACGCAGTCCGTCACGGGTGATCAGTACATTGAGATGACGCATTCGACCGGGGTGCAAAATAATTTGTGTTGCAATTTCAGGCTCATGCACCAAACCGAGGTGACCTGCTTGCAGATGCCACGCTTCTGCTTGCGAGGGTAGAAGCATGCGATCTTCACCGTTAAGCATGATGCGTAAACAGAGCATGGGCTCATGAATCACCGCCAGATTTAAACTTTTTTCTGCGGTGAAATGGGCAAGACCATCAATTTCCAGAACCAGGACACCATGGCAGACATTGTGAATGAAAAAATTTTCCCGTACCAGATCGGGTGTCTCTGGGTGATTATCCGGGGAGGAAGGCGGTTGGGCGAGCCATAACGGGTCTCTCTGCTGGCCAGAAGGCAGCAATCTGGATTCAGTTTCACGCTGCCTTTTGCCATGCACTGGTCGCCAAAGATGGCGTTCGTGCAGACGGCGCATTTGCTGTTCTTCGAGCGGTTTTGTCTCTTGTGCCATCATGGTTGCTCCGCAACACTCTGCAAGCGGTGCAACCGTTGACTGGCAACAGCAAACCAAAAAAGAGATTGCCTCTGCTGAGGAAAGCACGTGGCAGGCAGGGAAGGAGAAAAGACGGGAAAGGGGAACTGTGCCATGGCCACACTCCACCGGAACGGTCGGAAAGAGAACCTACCATCCAGAGGAGTGTAGCGGGTGGCGTCAGCAATTGCTACGATATTTATGACTGATTCTTGTTCTTGGTTGCAACAGCAGGTGTTGGCAACGACAAGTATCAGCTTTCACTGCTGATCATAATGTGGCATCCCATAATTTGTCGCAACGCCGACAACAACTCCGTGTGCAACCGTTCCTGTCCGGCTTGCATGCCAAAAAGGACCAATACCCCTTGAACGCTCAGGTGGCTGGCCAGTTGACGCAGTAATGGTGCAAAACGAGCAATATTTTTACTATGCAGAGTGTCGACGCCAATCTGAACCTGGCTGGCAACCCCGGAGGTCACAATACTGACCGATTGTAAATTTTGCCGTTTAACCAAACGGTTGAGCAAATCCTGCAACCCTTCCCGTTGTCCATCCAATACCAACAATTGCACATCGGCCTGGATGGCAAAGCAAATGGTCTGAAAGTCACGAATCCGTGAATCGATCACCATGACATGGCGGACTTCCACTGTCTCTTTCGAGGAGAGGTGGGCGGTTTGCACAGATGGCAAGAGGTATCGGCTTTCCAGCAACAAACGCAACTCCTTGGCCAGAAGGTCCATACGTCCTTCCTGTTTACGATCAGTACTTACCATAGACTTCCTCCCCTTGTGGGGTATCAAGACAGAAGAGAGCGCCATCAGTCCAGGATTGAAACATGTACCAGTAGAGAAGCCAAGCGTATGGTTTCTATGCGCAACGGATATTTTCTATGGGTAATGGACCCTTTCTGCAGAAGGTGAAGATTTTGTTTTACCCAAGCGTTCGGCGATGTTAACCAGGTGATGATTGCGTTCCAGCATGCCTTGTCGTCCTGCCTTGGCCAATTGACGACTAAAATTGGTTTTACCGTTGCGCCCAAGCGGATTGCCCCAACGATCGGGTGTCTTGCCCCCGGTTGCCTGGAAACGGTAATATTCAGGATTAGCTATTTGAACAATTACTGTCCATCTGGCCGCAATCTGGCCGCGATTGCTAACGCAGCCTTTTTGCAATACCGTTACCTTACGTTCCATAACTGTCGGAGGAAGCGTATGTCATCAGGAAAACCCTCTTCTTGTCATCTGATCGTGGTAACTGGCCTGACTCCTCAGGTGATCACCGAGGCTTTGTATGCCCTGCAAATCCAGGAGGGTTGCTCGGTACAGCGGATCTCCGTGTTGACAACTCCAGAAGGATCTGAGGCTGTGCAGAATGCCCTGATGTTGACCCGCGAATCCCCCCTGGAGCGGTTTTGTCATGATTATGGCATCGCCCGGCGTTCCATCCTGTTTGATCAGCAGAGTGTCTACCGGATTTGGCCCAGTCGAAGTGTGGAAAGCAGTCTGGAACCGGCATCTCTGGATCATTTGATGACGTGGCTGGCCAAGTGGTGTGCTCTGGACAAACCACCCGTGGTAGCCTGCGTGGCAGGAGGGCGGAAAGACATGGCCGTTCTGTTTGCCCAAATTTTCAGTCTGTTGGCCAGGAAGGAAGATCGTCTGGTCCATTTGTTGATTCCACCTATCTTTGAGAATTTGGCTGAATTTTTTTATCCACCGCCCCAACCGGCCACGTTGACGGTACATCGGGCGGGCGGAGTCATTTTTCTCAACAGCACAGATGCGCACGTGGAACTGATGGAGATCCCGTTGATACGTTTGCGATCCTTGGTGGATGAGGAAACCCTGACTGGGGTAATTCCCTTGACGATTGCCCAGCAACGGGTACAACATAAATTGGACGATATGGATTTGACTGTTCGCTTGGTTGTCTCGTCTCGCGCCGTTTTGCACCGGGGACATGAAGAAATTTTACCACCAAAGGAGTTCAGCTTACTGCTCTTCTTTGCGCGGGCCCGCCTGCAGGGTTGGGGGGAAGGCGGTTGGATTGCCGGAATTCGTTTGGATGATCCGTATCTGTTGTCCAACCTGGAACAGGCTTATCAGGAGGTAACTTCCGGGAATCTTTTTGGCAGCGGGGAGTCCTGGGCTACGAAAGACCGGAATGGCAAAATTGTTTTTGAGGAGTTGAAGGTGAAAGTGGTGCATGCCATTTCCAAAATCAAGAACCGACTGGGCAGTACACATCCGGGGCGGGTGCAATCCCGCAAAGGACGTGGAGGGCAACAGTACGGTTTGATGTTGGACTCTGATCAAATTGTTATCGAAGAAGGTTGATGGGTATGGAAAACGACTCTTTGCTGGATGCCTCCTGCCGGGTCGCCTTGGCGGCCATGCTGCATGATTTGGGAAAATTTGCCGAGCGAGCTGATTTGCCATTGCCGGACAGGGAGGGCAACGAGGCAACCTATTGTCCCTCTTTTAACGGGCGAATTTCTCACCGGCATGCGGCTTGGACGGCCCGTTCAATCGATGAGATTGAGCAATTTTTGCCATCGATTCGGCAGGGTGCCACCCAGCCGTTCAGCAGCCAGGGCGATGCGCGCAAGGATGACTCCCTGATCAATGGTGCGGCCATGCACCACAAACCGGAGACTCCCTTGCAGCGGATTATTGCCGTGGCGGATCGCCTGGCGTCTGGTTTCGAGCGGGACACCTTTGAAAGGTACAACCAGGCCCAGGAAGGGGTGGTAGAGAAGGGACGCACGCTCCATGCTCGCCAGATCCGTATGTGGCCGTTGCTGGAGCGGTTGCGGTTATCCGAGAAGGACAGAAAAGTGACACCGGTAGTACCAGAGCATCGTTTGCCGTTGCTGCCGATGGCGCCGCAGACACTCTTTCCGGCAAAGTTGCCGGAGGAGAGCGATGCGCAAGCGCGACAAGCCTATGCGCAGTTGTGGAACCAATTCCGGGATGGCCTGCAACGAATTTCCCACCGTGATCACTGGCCTCTATGGCTGGATCATTTCGACAGTTGGTGGCTGAGTTGCACCCATGCCATCCCTTCGGCCACGGTGACTTTTCGGGATAGACATTTTCAGTCTATTCCTCCAGATGTCTCTCTTTATGACCATTGCAAAGCAACGGCGGCTTTGGGGGTGGCATTGTGGCGTCATCATGTCGCCTGTGGCACGCTGGATTCCTCGTTTTCCGGTTCCGGCTGGCAAGAGCCTGGGAACGAGGCAGAGTTCTTCCTGATTCAGGGCGATTTTTTGGGCATCCAGAACTTTTTGTTTTCCGGTATGACTGCCCAACGTGCAGCACGCCTGTTACGGGGCAAATCGTTCTCAGTCTCTCTGATGTGCGAACTGGCGGCTTTGGCGGTACTGGAGGCCTTTGAACTGCCCTGTACCAGTCAGGTGCTCAATGCGGCTGGCAAGTTTCAGATTGTGGCTCCCAATCTGCCGGATGCTGAAGAGCGTCTGCAACGGGTTCGGCAATGCATGGATGAGTGGTTTCTTCAGCACACTTTTGGGCAGTTGGGTATTGTGTTGGCCGGCTCCAGAGCCGGACGAGAGGAGTTCAGCCAGGGCCAGTTTTCCCGTTTGATGGCCCGGTTGAAACAGGATTTGGAACAGCAAAAGCGGCAGCAATTTTCGTTATGTGAACGCACTGAAGCCGTGCTGTGGTCGGAGATTTCCTATGACACGGGTGCCTGTTCGGCATGCGAGCGGGCCCCGGCGGTGGTGGTGGAGGAAGATCGCTGCCTGTGCCGCGTGTGCCATGACCAGCAGCATATGGGACAAATGCTGATCAAGCAGGGGGAGCGTCTGGTGGTCAGTCGGGAGGTGGTCAACGCTGACACCTTGCAGTTGGACTATTTTGGTTACCGGGTGACCCTGATCAGGGAAGCGGATCTGCCGAATCGTGGTCGTCAGGCGTGGGTACGATTGTGGGATTTGTCACCACCCGGTCCAGCAGGGAATCAGCCCGACTGGCACGGAGTGGCCCAGCGGAGGATCAATACCTATGTGCCGTTGCAAGGCGAGCAGGTTGTGGAGTTCGAACAACTGGCAGCCCTTGCCGTCAGTGACGATGCCGGGCAAGCCAAAGGGGTGGCCGCTTTGGGCGTACTCAAAGGGGATGTGGATAATCTGGGTCGTTTCTTTGCGGAGTTGCCTGAGCCGACCTTTGCCCGCATGGCCACGCTCAGTCGTCAACTGCATGCCTTCTTTGCCTTGTGGCTACCCTGGTATTGCGCACACCATTTCCCTCAAACCTACACGGTTTTTGCCGGGGGAGATGACTTTTTTTTGATCGGGCCGTGGAACCGGCAGATAGATCTGGCTGGAGAGATGAGTCGGGCCTTGCGGCGCTATGCGGGCGGCAACCCGGAGTTGCATTTTTCCGCAGGGCTGACCATGACCAAGCCGGGCGTGCCGGTGACCACTTTGTCCGACATGGCGGAGGAGGCACTGTATCAGGCCAAGCAGAGGAATGGGAAGGATGCGATCACCTGTTGGGATCGTACCGTATCCTGGTCACGATTTGATCAACTGCAGGAGAGAAGTCGATCCCTGCAGGATTTGCTGGTGGAACTGCTTGAGCAGTACAAACTGCCCATCAGTACCGCTTATTTATATGGTTTGCTACACCTGTGCGAAAAGGCTGAACAGTCGGAAACATGCCCACGAGAAGCGATTTGGCATGCCTGGTTTGTCTACCGCACCTGGCGCATGGTGGTGGATCGACTGCATCGGGAAGCGGACAAAAAAGCGGTCAGTCAGCGGCTGGCTCAGGAGATCGGCAGCCAGATTCGGGAGTACAAAAACGATTACAAGATTGCTCTGTTCACCTGCCTTTATCAGAGAAGGCACTATCGGAAGAAGGATGAGGTATGACACAAACAATTCAAAAAAGAACCGGTTTCAATCCATCCCCTCCCCGAGATGGTTTTGGCGGAGCAACACCGCCGCCGGCGGATAGACAGTGGTTGGATGCCGTAAAATTTTCCAAACCCTTGGACAGTGCCTTATTTGACGAAATTGCTCAGAAGGTGGCACGACGGGTGGCCATGGACGGGAGCAGGCCTAAAGCATCCAACAAACCCACTCAGATTCGCCGCTTTTATGATGAAATCTGTCTGTGGGCGGAGAAGATCGACGAAGATGAGGAAAAATTCAAGAAGTATGAGCCTCTGATCCGGATGATCAACGCCAAGGCGGCCTATGCCTTGGGGCGTAACAAATTGGTGGATCAGGATTTTGCTGATTTGCTCCGGCATGGTTTGCGTCAGGTGGATTCTGCGGAGAAGCTGGCTGATTTCAAGCTGTTCATGGAAGCATTCATGGGTTTCTACAAACATGAACGTCCCAAGGACTGACAACTGAACGAAGGATATGACGATGCGTTTGATCAATATTTTGCCTATTCATGGCAGCTTGACCCTCCTTACCGGCCTGCATATCGGCACCGGCAATACCGAGATGCATATCGGCGGATCGGACAATCCGGTGATCCGTCATCCGCACAGCAACGAACCGTATATTCCCGGCAGCAGCCTGAAAGGGAAGATTCGCAGCCTGCTGGAGTGGCGGGCCGGACTGGCAGCGGTCAATGGTGGCAAGCCGATGGGATACGGCAGTCTGGCCGGGTTGCCTGCTGACCAGCAAGCAGAGGCGATACAGATTCTCAAGTTGTTCGGCGTCTCAGACCAGCTGAACGAGGAGACGGCCAAGGAGATCGGTCCGAGCCGCCTGTCGTTTCGGGACAGTTTTCTCAATCCGGCATGGACGAACAAGATCAAGGGGAAAAATCTTCAGCTGGTCGAGGTGAAGATGGAAAACACCATCGACCGGGTGAAAGGGGTGGCCGAACATCCCCGCAACACCGAGCGGGTGCCGTCAGGTGCGGAGTTTGATTTCACGCTGGCGGTCAAGGAACTGGATAAGGACGCAGGGGAAGGGTTGCTGGATCTGGTCCTGATCGGCTTGAAGCTGTTGGAGATGGACAGCCTGGGTGGTTCCGGGTCGCGGGGGTATGGACAGATCCGCTGGCAATTGGCCGACCCCGCTCTGGATACCCGCTTGCGCCAGATCAAACCGTGGTAGGCCAAGCGGGAGCAGCCATGAAAAGCCTGCGAGTCACACTTCGTCCCGTCACGGCGTTCATCACGCCGCTGCATGGCGATACCCTTTTTGGACAGTTGTGTTGGGCTCTGCGCCATCGCCTTGGGGAGGCGTGGCTGGAGCAGGCCCTGAACGGCTATGGCCAGGGCCAGCCTTTTCTGGTGGTGTCGGACGCTTTCCCTGCCGGCTATTGGCCCCGTCCCGCTTTGCCCCCCCTGCCGGGGAGTGTGCATGACAAGGTGGCCAAAAAAAAGGTCTGGTTACCCCGTCAGGAGTGGCGAAAGCCGTTGCAGGCGTGGCTGTCGGACAGTTGCAACGAACAGGAGGCCTTTGGTCTGGAAAAGGAGAAGAGACCACCTTTGCGACCTCTGCCGCGCAGCCGCAACAGCATCAATCGGATCTCCGGCACGACCGGTGAAGAGGGCTTTGCTCCCTATTCTCTGGAGCAGATTTGGTTTCCCGTGGGGAGCCGCCTGGAGGTGTGGTTGCTGCACGATGAACGGGTAGAGACAGCGCAGGTGCGGCAGGCTCTCTGGGATGTGGGGCAGAGCGGTTTTGGCAAAAAGGCCAGCAGCGGCATGGGTTATTTCGAATTGCTGGAGGAGCCACAGGAAGAGTCTCTGCCTGCCCATCAGGGAAGCAATAGCTGGTTGAGTCTGGGATTCTGTCTGCCGCATGGGGGAGAATGGGATGCCAAACACAGTTTTTATCAGGTGTTTACCCGATTCGGGCGGCATGGCGGTCAGGCGGCGCTCACCGGGCAGCCTTTCAAAAAACCGCTCCTTCTGACCCGGGCGGGCGGGCTGTTCAGCCCGAGGCAATTCCAGCCAAGGCAGTGGATTGGCCAGGGGATCGGGGGCGATGGCCTGCTCTCCCGTTGCATACCGGAAACCGTACAACAAGGCTATGCCCCGGTGGTGGGGCTGCTGGTGGATTGGGAGTCTTTCAACCATGGCTGAACGCTTTCTGGAACATTATGATCTGCTGATTTCCACCCTTTCCCCGATCCATATAGGGTGCGGACAGGATTATGATCCGACCTGTTACATCATGGATGGGGAGATGTGTTACATCTTTGATCCCATTGATGCGCTGCAGAGCGACGAGGATCGTCAGGAACTGTTGAACATTATCGAACATATTCAGAATGGGGAGGATGTTCGGCAGGTACAGCGATTTTTCCATACTCGCCGCGACCGATTGATGCCCGGATACCGTCGGCGGGTCTTCACCGGTCCGGGCATACAAAAATTCTACGATGAAAAAATCGGGGCGATGGGCAGCAAAAATCGTTTGCATATTGAACGCATGACCAGCCTGATGGTGGAAGATCGCCCATCTGTGCCGGGCAGTTCATTAAAAGGGGCGATTCGAACAGCCTTGTTGGACACACTGCATGGTGGCAAGCCTCTGGCCAACCCCAGGGAGGCGGAAGAGGGAAAGTCTTGGAAAGAACTGGCCCCGTTGGGCAGCACCCTGGCCCAGGCATTGCCAAGTGATTTTTCTCTGGATCCGATGCGGTTGCTGCGGTTTTCCGACATTACCCCCCTGCAGGATGGAGAGAGCGGCGAGGTCTGTTTTGCGGTCAACCGCAAAAAGAATGGCGCAGTGGGACGCGGACCTTACCAGATTTTAGAGTGCTTGAGTCCGATGAGTCTGGAACGGCTGCAAGGGTCGTACAGCTTTCTGGATCCGCACCAGGCGCGTGCCAAGGCGGACAAACTGCCCGCCGAATCACTCTGGTGGGGGCGGGTCGAACTGGCCGAGCGGTGCAACCGCTTTTATCGGGAGCAGTTGCACAGGGAGTTGGAACAGATGGCGTCGGTTTTGTCAGCCGATTGGGTAACAACCGTTGCCGCTTCGCTGGCGGGTGGTGGTTTGCGCCGGTTGCTGGAGAGCAATCAAGCCTTTCTGCTGCGGATTGGTCGGCACAGTGGCGCGGAGGCCGTTACATTGAACGGTGCCAGAAGGATTCGCATCAAGAAAAAGGAGGGGCACCATTGGATGGATCAGCCCACCACCATCTGGCTGGCGGCCAACCGGGATACCCGTCAGGAGTATGATCTGATGCCGTTCGGCTGGGTGCTGGTTGAGTTCAACCATCCGGGGCGGCGTCCATTGGCGGAAACAGCGCCGGAGTTGGTGGCGTTGGCCCAGCAGTTCAGGAGTCGGGAGAGCGAGCGGCTGCACAAATCGGATGCGCAACTGCGACAGTTGCGGCAGAAACGCCAGCAGGAGCTGGAACAGACTGCTATGTTGGCCCGTCGCCGTGCGGAGGAAGAGGAGGCCAGACAGGCCCGGGAAAAGCATCTCTCTTCCATGAGTGATCAGGTTCGGGCGCTCGTTCTTTTCCAGGAAAAAATTGCATCGGCCATCCCCCAACCTGTCAGTGGCCAGTTGTGGCAGTTGGCCCAAAACTTGGTCAAGGAGTCCGCCGGATGGGCGGTGGAAGATCGGCAATCCTTGGTACGGGTGATCCGCGATGTGCTGCCCGGCAAACTTAAGGGGGTTGCACCCAAAAAAATCCAGGAGTTGTTGGATCGGATACCCGCATGAGTGCTCAGCAACTGTTCCCCTTCCCGGTGGCCCGATACCGGTTGGTTTTTCAGGTTGAGCGGGCCATTCGTCTGCCTGAATATGCCGGATCGTGGCTGCGAGGGATTTTCGGGGCCGCCTTGCGGCGGATCACCTGTCTGACTGGCGAGCCGCGCTGCGATGGTTGCATGCTGCTACGGCGTTGCCCCTATTCGATACTCTTTGCTGCGCCTCCCCCTCCGGGGGAACATGTGGTACAGAGTTTCGCCAACATACCCAATCCCTATGTGATTGAACCACCTCCCTGGGGGGAACGCGACTTTCCAGAAGGGGCTGAGTTGCTCTTTCATCTGGTTCTGGTGGGACGGGCGCGACTGCAACTGGCTCTGGTAATTCTGGCCTGGCAGCAGGCTCTGGCCCGCCGGGTCGGTGCAACGGAGGGGGCCGCTCGGCTCGCCGCAGTTTGGCAGATCCAGGCTGATGGCAGTGAACTACTGGTTTTTGATTCTGAATCGGGGAATTTGGTCGAACACCATCCCTGGCTGGAACCACCGATCGAACTGCCGGAGAGTGCATCGTGCACCCTGCATCTGCTGACCCCTTTGCGCATCCAGCAGCAGGGAAAACCGTTGCGGGGACGGCAACTGACAGCCAGGGATCTGCTGATTGCCCTGGCCAGACGCATCAGCCTGCTGGCCGAGTTTCACGCCGACTGGCATCTGGCCCTTCCCTTTACCGAACTTTCCCGCCAGGCGGAAGAGGTTACGGTGAGCGGCCATTTGTCGTGGCGGGACTGGACCCGCTGGTCTTGCCGCCAGGAGCAGGAGATGGTGCTGGGAGGAGTGGTAGGGCATTGGAGCCTACATGGTGATCTGGCTCCCTTTTGGGATCTTCTCTACCTGGGACAGTGGCTGCATGCGGGCAAGAATGCCACCTTCGGTCTGGGACACTACCGATTGCAGGTGTGATGGCTATGACGACCTATATTGTCAGCCGACATGCCGGTGCCCTGGCATGGCTTGAGGCTCAGGGCGTTGTCGCCGATTGTCAGGTGGAACATCTGGAGCCGGAACGGATTCAGCCGGGGGATTGCGTGATTGGCATCCTGCCGATAAATCTGGCAGCCCAGGTTTGTGCCCGGGGTGGACGCTATCTGCATCTGGCCATGCATCTACCAAGGGAGTGGCGTGGTCGCGAGTTGTCCATGGAGGAGATGATGTGCTGCCATGTCCAGTTGGCTGAATTTGACATTCAAACCCGCACAACCAGGGAGCCCTGTGCATGAGTCATCTGTTGATCAGTTTTTTGGGAAGGGCCAGCCGGGAGGTGGGCAGTGGCTATCACCGGGCCACCTATCGTTTTGCCGATGGCCAGGAGGTGATCACCCCTTTTTTTGGTTTGGCTCTGGCGAATCAACTGCAGCCGAAACGTCTGGTATTGCTGGGCACCGCTTCCAGCATGTGGGATGTCCTGTTTGATGAGTTGGACCCGGACAACGCCCATGAAACGATTCGATTGGAGTTGCTGGAGGCGATTGATGCGCAGCGGGTGGAGCAGCCGCTACTGGATCGTCTCTCAGAGGTGATGCGCCTGCAGACATCTCGCGACTGCACCTTGTTGCTGATCCCTTTTGGACGGGATTCACAGGAGCAGACCGCCATTTTGCGCACTCTGGCCGAGCAGGTACAGCAAGGTGATCAAGTGGACATGGATCTCACCCATGGATTTCGCCATTTGCCGATGCTGGGGCTGTTAAGTGCGCTCTATTTGCGCACGGTTCGACAGGCTGTGGTGCGAGGGCTCTTTTATGGTGCCCTGCAGATGGCTGAAGCGGGAGCGACCCCGGTACTCCGTCTGGATGGGCTATTGGAGATTGCCGACTGGATCAGTGCGGTGGACCGATACGATCAGTGCGGCGACTATGGAGTGTTTGCACCCCTGCTGCAGCGGCTGGAGCAGGCGTCGGAGCCGGTTGCTGACCTGCAAGAGGCAGCCTTTCATGAACGGATCAACGATGTCAGCCAAGCCCGGAACAAATTGCTCAATTTTTACAGGTGGCTTAAGGACACGCCCTTATCGGTGACAGCGGAGTTATTCCGCGCCACCCTTCAGGAGAGAATCCACTGGTGTCGGGCCCTGGATCGGGCCACTCGGGAGGCCCATCTGGCCAGACAGTATTTCCGGCAGCGGGACTATTTGCGTTCGACCATTTTTGCTTTCGAGTCTCAGGTTACTCGGGAGATGAGCAATAAGCGGTTGGGTGATCCTGGCAATTTCTCCGAGCGGGAAAAGGTGGCCAAGGAGATGCGCGAAAAGAACTCCGCGTTTCAATTTTTGAATCATCTGCGTAATACACTGGCGCATGGTTTGAAAGAGGCTAGTGAGCAGGTAAAAAAGGCGATGGCTTCGGAGCAGGTGTTGCGACAGAGTCTGGACCAATTATTGAAGGGCCCTGATGGTCGGGGTTGAATTCCATGCCAGTGTTGTTTGTGACCGAACAGGGGAGTGTTTTGCGTTGGGCGATGTCCAGCATGGTAGTAACCAAGGATGGCGAAGCCGGGACAGGACATGTGGCCCGTACAGTGTTGCTGTCGGTTGAACCGCACCGTCTGGAGATGGTGGGGCTGGTGGGTCGAGTACATATGACTCTGGATGCATTACATGCCTGTCTGGAACGGGGGATCGGTGTGGCATGGTTTGCCTGGAACGGTCGATTGCTGGGGCGGGTAGTGCCACCGATGGCCCGCTGTGGTGATCTGCGACTGTTGCAATACCGGGCGGCGATGGATGAGGGGATGGCCCTGTTGCTGGCATGGCAGGTGATGGAGGGAAAGTTGGCCAACGCGGCAGCGGTGTTGCGGGGTATTCAGGCCAACTATGCGGGTTTGACCCAGGTTGCGGAGGCTATACGCGCCTTGACGGAGTTGCGCACCCGGATTGCAGAATGCCAGACGTTGCCCCAACTGTTGGGGTGGGAGGGCCATGCGGCGGCCAGTTATTTTGCGGCCTATGCGGCAGGGTTCCGGGGTGTTTTGAGTTTTTCTGGGCGTCAGAGGCGTCCGCCGCCGGATCCGGTGAATGCAGTGCTTTCGTTTGGATATGTGCTGTTGGGCAATCTGATTGGTGCGGTTCTGGAGGGACGAGGTTTCGACCCTGCGGTGGGGTTTTATCACGCGGTGCGTTCCGGCAGGGCCAGTCTGGCTCTGGATCTATTGGAGGAGTTCCGCCATCCGGTGGTGGACCGGTTTGCCCTGCGAACGATCAATCTGAAGATCCTGCGACCAGAGATGTTCGAGCCGGATCCCGATCAGTCGGGCGGGGTGCGTTTGACCGCACCAGGTTTGAAGATCTTTTTCCGTGCCTGGGGAGAGCATCTGGATCGACCGATTGCCGATGCCGAATCATCGAGCGAGTCGGGAGGGTTGCTATTGACGCCGATGCAGTTGCTGCGGAGGCAGGTGGATCGGCTGGCGTTCAGTTTGCGGCATGGAGAGCCCTATCGGCCATTTTTGTTGCGTGGGTGACTGGGGTGGGTCCGTGCATTCGATATGCAGTCTGTTATGATGTGCTCAACAATCGTCGTCGTCGACTGCTCTCGGCCATGTTGGATGGCTACGGCAGCCGGGTCCAGAAGAGTATTTTCGAGGTGGTTCTGGACCGGAAGCTCTTTGACAAAATGGTCAGTGAAATCCATACCCACATCTCCTCGGAACAGGATCGGGTATTGATTTATCCTCTGTGTGCCAACTGTGCCGAAAAGGTGCATCGTTTGGGGTGCAGCGATCCGGCCCCGGGGGAGGAGACGGTCTTTGTGGTTTAAGTCCGGGCAGAGTTGGAGTTGTTTGGCCGATAGTGCGGTCCTGGAGCCGTCTCGGCGAGGGCAGTTGGCAGAGAGGTAGGATTGTCTATCGTAACCGGTACGGGGCCCCCAGCAGGCACCGGTTACGACAGCACCAACACAAGGATTAGGGAGTGTTTTTTGATGACGTCGCTGCAGAAATTGGTGCCTAGATCGCTGTCCGAGGAGGTGGTTACGGAAAAGGTACAATTTATCCTTGTCAGATCAGTGTAGTATACGCTAGGCTCATCGATCACATGCCCCGCCATTAAGGGGATTGAAACGTTTGTCAAAAGATTGCTGGTATTCGGCATAAGTAATCCATCGATCACATGCCCCGCCATTAAGGGGATTGAAACCGAAAAAATCGCGGTTTATTCGCTGTCCGCTTGGCAACCATCGATCACATGCCCCGCCATTAAGGGGATTGAAACTTGCAACAAATGCCTTCTGCTGAATAGAGATTATAGAGCCATCGATCACATGCCCCGCCATTAAGGGGATTGAAACCTAACATATGACCAACCTTCCCGCTCTGGCTATCGCGCATCGATCACATGCCCCGCCATTAAGGGGATTGAAACTCAACCTCATTCTTCCCATCGTTCCACTCGCATTTTTCATCGATCACATGCCCCGCCATTAAGGGGATTGAAACCCAACTTTTTCGCCCAACAAAGTTACATAAGAAGTTCCGCCATCGATCACATGCCCCGCCATTAAGGGGATTGAAACCTGCGAAAGTGTGATCCGATTACAGGTCGGCAAAGTCTTCTCATCGATCACATGCCCCGCCATTAAGGGGATTGAAACATAACGTGATCCGCTCATTTTTTAACCTCCAAAAGCCATACATCGATCACATGCCCCGCCATTAAGGGGATTGAAACCTTATCCTGGCGCTTGCTGTCCGGGTCCCAAAATACCGTCATCGATCACATGCCCCGCCATTAAGGGGATTGAAACTCATCTGGATCGGCATTGAAAAAATCCTCGCTCAAATCATTCATCGATCACATGCCCCGCCATTAAGGGGATTGAAACCTTTGGTATTGGGTAGCTGCGGTAGCGGGGTTATACCCTTGCATCGATCACATGCCCCGCCATTAAGGGGATTGAAACTGCCAGAAAATCTTCTTCTGTCGGAATGGCTACTCGCCTTCATCGATCACATGCCCCGCCATTAAGGGGATTGAAACAATCATGATTTTTCCTTTCTGTGATCTTCCGGCAAGTAGCCATCGATCACATGCCCCGCCATTAAGGGGATTGAAACCTGGCAAGTAGCAAGCTACTTGCCCGATTTTGAGCAAACATCGATCACATGCCCCGCCATTAAGGGGATTGAAACATGAGATTGCCAGTGACCAGGGAATTCAGCGACTCCAGCCATCGAGCACATGCCCCGCCATTAAGGGGATTGAAACCTTTCAAATTTTCCCGCGAATCAATCCAAAATTTTGCGGACATCGATCACATGCCCCGCCATTAAGGGGATTGAAACAAGATCTGCCACAGACTGAAGACGTTTCCGCTCCTCTCCATCGATCACATGCCCCGCCATTAAGGGGATTGAAACTACTAAATAAATCCCACAGTTGTGCGGTTACACCGCTTCATCGATCACATGCCCCGCCATTACTAATCCGTGCATTGGATAGCCGACATATGCTATCATGCTCCTCATGGACACAAACTCAACCGACGGACGCAAACTCACGCACAAAACCCTGGAAGAAATCC
>PDZV01000037.1 GCA_002753135.1 Magnetococcales bacterium WMHbinv6
CCTCTGCGACAGTTTCAGCCTCTTCTGAAGCCGGTGTCTCTACGCCGGTTTCGACCACCTCTGGTTCGGAACTCGCTGCGCCGGTTGCACTCTCTTCGGTTGCAGGAGTCTCCTCGACCTTTTCCATTTCTACTGGTGGCGGTGTCTCTGCGTCGGTTTCGACCACTTCCAATTCGTCGGGACTCTCTTCGACACTGTCCGACTCTTGCAGAGCCGGTCTCTTTTCGCCGGTGGCAACGACATCCGCTGCGGGAGTCTCTGCGACCGTTTTGTTTTCTTCGCTTGCGGGCGTCTCTTTGATGCTATTGCTCTCTTCCGCAGCGGTCGCCCTCTCTTCGCTGGTTGCACGATTTGCTGACGGGTTGCTGGCGGTCGCAGCGCTTGCAGCAGGCGGTTCGGCAGCGATGGGTTTGAACTCAAAACCGCTCAAATCAATGATTTCTTCATCTTCTGAAAAATCGTTGTCGCCATAGGCTGGTTCTTCCAGCGAGGCCAGCAGCTCTTTTTCCAGGCTGGCTTCATCGGCAAAACCTTGCAGGGTATTGGCGGGTGTTGGGGCGGCGGTGATGGCAGGCGAGGGGTTACTGTTGCTAGGGGTGAAACCGAGTTGTTGTTCTGCTTCACTGTCCAGCAGTCCCTCCAGGGAGGCCAAAATTTCCTCCATGCTGGGGGCACCGGTCAGGGTTTCCCGTTCGCTGCTGCGCGGGCGGGTGGCCAGCAGTTCAGCTTCACTGCGGGTCAGAGAACCGACAACCTCCTCATCCCAACGGGGCTCTTTGCTTTTTTTATTCGCCATTTTGACTCCTTCCCACGGCAAAAGCGCCGCTATAACCTTCGAGCCTGTGAACCACTCTGCCGGGCAGTGTTCACAAACCGTCCGTTTGGCAGCGGGGCAACGATCGCCTGCGCAGAACAGGGCGCTACCACCCCAAATACATACGAATGGTATCGATCAAGACGCGGAAAAAGCCTCCGGAGGGTATGGCAGTGGCGGCAACGACTGGGCGATTGACAATCTCTTTTCCGGCCAGTTTGACCACCACATGACCAACCTGGGCCCCTTCGAGCAACGGGGCAACCAGAGGTTCATCATAAACCAGCCCCACCTCCATGCTGCTGCGTTCTTTGCGTGGTACGGTGACGTGCAGCGACTCGGTGACAATTCCGTCCACCCGTTCCTGTTGCCCTTTCCAGACGCGCAAGTTGCGCACGACAGCTTTGGCCTCAAAAATACGCACCGTTTCAAACAGCCGGTTACCGTAACGCAACAGGCGCAACGCTTCATCCTCGCGGACCCGGCTGCTCTTGGCACCCATGATCACGGCGGCCAGGCGTTGTCCATCCTTGTCGTTGGTGGCGATCAGGCAATAACCCGCATCTTTGGTATGGCCGGTTTTCAGACCGGTGATGGAGGAATCCCGCCAGAGCAGACGGTTGCGGTTATACTGGCGGATACCGTTGAAAGAATACTGCTTTTCTTGTGAATAATGGGCGTATTGCGGAAAATCCCGTTTGATGGCCCGGGCCAGCAAAAACATATCCCGTGCCGTGGTCATGTGGTTGGGGCTGGGCATGCCGGAAGCGTTATCAAAATGGCTGTGTGCCATGCCCAATTGTTTGGCTTTACGGTTCATCAGTTCGGCAAAGGCCTCTTCTGAACCGGCCAAGTGTTCCGCCACCACGATGCAGGCATCGTTGCCGCTCTGTACGGCAATGCCCAGAATCAGATCTTCCACTTTGACCTGATCGCCGACCTGGACGAAGGTTTTGGAACCGCTCATGCGCCAGGCTTTTTCGCTGACCTGGAGTTTTTGCTCCAGCTTCAGATCTCCTCTGGCCAGGGCATCGTAGACCAGGTAGAGGGTCATCACTTTGGTCAGCGAGGCGGGGTGCATGGGGGTTTGGTCTTCCTGGGCATAGAGAATCGACCCGGAGTCGATATCACCCAGAATGGCGGCAGGGGCGTTGATCTGGAACGGTCCTTTATCCAGGTCGGCCAGTTTGCTGGCATCGACCTTGCCGAGTGGATCGCCACCGGCACGTGCCTGATCGTTTGCTTTGGCGCTCTCGCTGCTTTTTGCCCCTTTGGCCGTTTTGCCGCCATCGACGGCGGCTGCCGGACAGGCGGCTGTCAGCAGATACAGGGGCACCATCAATCCGATGAATAAATTTCGCGCTATCACGGGTTTCAACCTCAATCCGCTTGTCGGTCCCATCGATGCAGGGCATCGAAAAGAGTGTTTACGAGGTGCCGACCAGCGATTGTTCACTGGTTGGCAGGCTTTTCGGATCTGCTCAATCCCTGGTGGTACGTTTGCTGCCGCTGCGATCACGTACGACCGTATGGGCATCCAGGGACAATTCAACGGCAGAGAGATCCTCCACCCGAACCAGGGTGGTTCCCTGATCCAGAAAATCCAGTTCACTTGCGGCGGCCTTGGAAAGATCCAGCATCCGCTTTTTCACGAACGGTCCACGATCGTTGACCCGAACGATCAGCCAGCGATCATTGTTGAGGTTGGTCACCCGCACGTGTATCGGCATCGGCAGCGTGGTGTGGGCAGCCGAAACGGTGTTCATGTCAAATTTTTCCCCATTGGCCGTGTTGCTGCCATGAAACTGTTTGCCATACCAGGAGGCGGTCCCTTCCACGACGAAACCTTCGCTGATCTCCTTGGGATAATAGGTCACACCGGAGACGGTGTAGGGAGTGCCGATTTTGGCGATGCCGGGAGGAGCGGGATGGGTGATTTCTGGAATGGGCAGTGCCGATTTATCCCGCACCGGCGCACAGGCAGAGAGCAGACTAACCGCCAGTAACAGCGCCGCAAACGACGGCGACTGGATCGCAGACAAACTGCTCAGTCGGAGTTGTCGAACCATTAATCAAGGAGCCTTTCGCAGTTGATCGGCCAATTCACGCACCACCATGGCAAAACGGCTGGAACGATTCCATTGGGTAATAACCTTAAAATTGCCGAATACCATATAATAGCGGGAACCTTGTTCTTCTTCCAGTGCGATTAATGCAGCCGGTTCATTTGCCTCTGGAAATTTTTCTTTGCTGCCGAGATTGATCCCCTCCTGCTGCCACTCCTGCCAGGGGCGCATGGTGTTGAGAGAGGGGGATTTCAGGGTCGACAAATCGGGATTTATTTTTTCATTCAAAGCGATAGCCATTGGTGCCTCCGGGTTCCACTGATGCCCGGCCAAAAAGGAGGCGATAGAGGCCAATACATCGGCACTGGAGTTAAAAACATCCCGTTTGCCGTCGCCGCTGAAATCGACGGCATATTTACGCATCGTACTGGGCATCATCTGCATTTGCCCGATGGCCCCCGCATAGGAACCTTCCAATTCGTTGGGATCCCAATTTTCCTCCAGGCACAAAAGCAAAAACTGACGCAACTCTTCCTGAAAGAAGGGTGCGCGGCGCGGATAGTTTGCGGCCAGGGTATAGAGGGTGCGCAATACAGACAAGCTGCCAGAATGTTGACCATAATGGCTTTCCACCCCCCAAAGGGCAACGACGACTTCTGGAGGGACGTGGAACTGTTTCTGAATGCGCTGCAGCACAGCCCGATTGCTGCGCATCATGACCCGGCCTCGTTGAATGCGCCGTTCGTTGATAAAGTTGCGCCGGTACAGATAATAGGGTTTGGCTTCTGCCTGGCTGTCCATCAGGCGTAACACTTTGCTGTCGGGAGTCAGGGGGGCCAGCAGTTCGTTGAGCCAATGGGCGTCGAATTCTCCCCGTTTGACCCACTCCGCCAACCATTCATGCTGAGCGGTGGGTTCAAGCGGTGCCGCCGGAAGCGACAGGGGAAGGTAAAGGGTGAGCAGACAGGCAAAGAACAAGAGAAGGTGCCGACAGGAATCTGTTAAGCGCAGGCTTTTTCTGCCTTGCTCCACGGGCTGTGAGGGTTCATCCTGAGGCGCTGTGCGGTTGCGGGTCATGGTGATGCTTCCTGACAAAAAGGAAAAATGGCTGTTGCAGGCCCGGCGGTATGCCAACCACCTCCTCTGCAACCGGCCACAGGGCGCGATCCGCCCTCATGATACAGGATATACTCCGGAAGCAAAGCGGATTTCGCACGGAGCCGACAGGAAAATGCTCTTCCACAACCCGATCCCGGTGCCAACCATGAGGTATCATGTCTGAATCCCCCCGTCGTACGCCGCCGTTGCGCTGGCGTTTGCGACATATTTTACCCTATTACCGGCAGAATCTTTGGGCCTTTGTGCTGGGCTTTCTTTTGCTGGTGGCAACCAGCGCCACCGCCGCACTGATTCCCTATCTGATGAAGCTGGCCACCGAAGCCTTGACCCATCGGGGAACGAACGACACGCTGCAGGAAACGGTGTTGATCCTGATTCTGGTTGCGCTGCTTAATGCCATACTGCGCATTCGTTCCCGAACCCATATTTTTGCCATCGGGCGTCAGGTGGAGTATGCCTTGCGCAAAGCCTATCATGCCAAATTGTTGAGCCTGGATGCGGCTTTTTTCAATCGATCCAAAACCGGTGATCTGGTCGCCCGTGGCAATACCGATGTCTTGGCGGTACGCATGTTTATCGGTCCGGGCTTTTTGCAGGTGGCCAATACGGCCATGGTCTATGCGGTCACCCTGCCGGTGATGATTGCCCTGAATCCCACCTTGACCTTTCTGGCCTTGTTGCCCTTTCCGATCATTCTCGGCTTGACCCGGCTGTTGACCACCCGCCTCTATCGCTTGAGTCGGGCCGTCGCCGATCGCTTCGGACTCTTTTCCGGCTTTGTGCAGGAGGCGGTGGCCGGTATGGCGGTCATTCGTGCCCACGCCCGCGAGGAGGATTGGCAACGCCGTTTTGCCGACGAGGTGCAGGAAATCTACAGCGCACAAATGCGCCACACCCGTTTGCAGAGTCTGTTCGGACCGTTGGTGTTGCTGGCGGGCGGGGCTGGAATCTGGATCATTCTGCTGGTGGGGGGGCAGGAGGTGATGACAGGCCATTTGACCGTCGGTGATTTTGTCGCTTTTTCCGGTTATTTGGCCATTCTGGTCTGGCCGACGGTCGGTTTTGGTTGGATATTGACCGTGTTGCAACGCGGGCTGGCCGCCCTGGAGCGGATCAGTCAGGTGCTGGATACCGAACCCTTTGCCTTGTTGCCCGGCGAACAGGGCCACGCGCTGCCCAAGGTGACGCTGGCCCGTGGCGAGATAAGGGTGCGCGGACTCCATTTTGCCCATAACGAACCGATTTTGCACGGCATCGATCTGCAGTTGCCAGCGGGCAGTTTTGTCGGCTTGGCCGGTCGTATCGGTTGTGGCAAAACCACCCTGCTGCACTGTCTGGCCCGTCTCTATGCGGTGCCGGAGGGGACCGTTTGGCTGGATGGTCAGGATTTGCTCTCGGTACCGGAAGAGGCGTTGCGGCAAACGGTGGCTTTGGCCCAGCAGGAGAGTTTTCTCTTTTCGACCACCATTCGGGAAAATATGACCCTGGGCTCTCCGAACGCCAGCGAAGCGGAGATCTGGGAGGCGGCGCGGATGGCCTGTTTTGATGAAGAAATTTGCCGTTTTCCCGATCAGTTGGATACCCTGGTGGGCGAACGGGGCATCACCCTCTCCGGGGGGCAGCGGCAGCGCCTGTCGCTGGCCCGGGCCCTGTTGATGGATCCGGCGGTGTTGTTGCTGGATGATATTTTTTCCAGCGTCGATGCCCGGACCGAAGCACGCATTCTCGACAATATCCATGCCCTGGCCGACAGTCGCCGCCGTACCATCATTCTGGTCTGCCACCGCACCGCCGCCCTGCACCGGGCCGAGGCGATCTATCTGCTGGAAAAGGGCCGCATCGCCGCCCAGGGTACCCATGCCGAACTGATGCGTAACGCACCGCTCTATCAGAGTCTGCACCAACAGATGATCCGCCACGAAGCCCTGGAGTCCCTGCAATGATGCCGCCCGTGCTGGCCGAAACGGAAGAGACCCGTGACGGTAACCTGTTCAACATGCATCCCTATCGCCTGTTGTGGCGTTTTTTCCGTTATGCCCGTCCCTATCGGGGCTGGGTGGCCACTGCCTTGACGCTGTTGCCGGTTGCCGCCTTGTTGCAACTGTGGCAACCGTTGTTGATTCAGCAGGCGGTCGATCATCATCTGCTTCCGGGCCGGGCCGAAGGGTTCGGTGCCATTCTGCTGCTGTTTTTGCTGTTGATTCTTGGCCAGTTTGCGGTCGGTTATCTGCAATCGGCGGTCAATACCCTGTTGGGGCAACGACTGGTGCGCGACATGCGCCGCGAACTGTTTGCCCATCTGCTGCGCATGGATGCCGCCTTTTTTGCCCACAACGCTTCCGGGCGACTGACCAACCGGATCAGTAACGATACCGAGGCAGTCAGCCAGATGATCAGTGCCGGTATGATCAATCTGCTCGGTGATCTGTTGTTGCTGTTGGGCATTGCCGTCAGCATGGTGCTGTTGTCGCCGCGTCTGTCGCTGGTCACCCTGGTGGCGCTGCCGATCATCGTGTTGGGCACGCTCTACATCACCCGCCGCATGCGCACCATTCAGCGCAAAGGACGCCTGTTGCAGGCCCGCATGGCCGGTCATCTCACCGAAGAGGTGGAAGGGCGGGAGACCATTCGTCTGTTTCACAGCCAAGCAAAAAACCGTGCCACCTACGACGGCATGAACCGGGCCTATCTGGAGACGGCGCTGCAGGCCAACTTTTTTGAGGCCTTCCAGTTCAGTTTTATCGATGCCACCTCGACGGTGGTGATTGCGCTGCTCTTTTGGTATGGCGGTTTCTTGTATGGCGATGCCGGTATCAGCATTGGCGTGGTGGTTGCTTTTATCGACTACATCCGCCGTCTTTTTTTTCCGATTCGGGAAATTTCCGGCAAATTTACCACCATGCAATCGGCGATTACCGCCCTGGAGCGCATTTTTGCCCTGCTCGACACCGCTCCGGGGATTGTCGATCATGAACCGGTGCAGGTGTTGCGACCGCCGGTCAAAGGGGCCATCGCCTTCCGGCAGCTCCATTTCCGTTATGGCAGCGAGCCGGTGTTGCAGGGCATCGAGCTGCACATAGCCCCCGGCGAACGCATTGCCGTGGTCGGTCCCACCGGGGCCGGAAAAAGTTCGCTTATTAAGCTGCTCAACCGTACCTATGAGCCGCAGCAGGGGATGATTGCAATCGATGGGGTGGACATTCGCCGTTTGCCCCTGGCGCAGTTGCGTCGTCTGGTCGGCATGGTGCAGCAGGAGACCTTTCTCTTTGCCGGTTCGGTGGCCGAAAACATCCATTTGGGCGACCCGGAAATTACCCCGGAGCGGGTGCGGCAGGCGGCGGAGGAGACCGGTGCCATGGCCTTCATTGCCAGCCTGCCGCAAGGTTTGGCCACCCCCCTGGCCGAACGGGGGGTCAATCTTTCCGCCGGGCAGCGGCAGTTGTTGGGCATCACCCGCGTCCTGGCCTTCCAGCCACGTATTCTGGTGATGGACGAAGCCACCAGCTCGGTCGACACCTTAAGCGAACGGTTGATTCAGGAGGCGGTGGAGCGCCTGATGGCCGGTCGCACCTCCCTGATCATCGCCCACCGCCTCAGCACCATCCTGCACGCCGACCGCATCATCGTCCTCTCCGGCGGTCGCATCGCCGAACAGGGCAGCCACACCAGCTTGCTGGCTCATGATGGTTTGTATGCCCGACTGTATGCTTTGCAGTTTGCCGAGGGGAGGGAACAGGCGGTGGATGGGGTGGGGTGAAAAAGGTCTGGTGTTTCAGCTCTCTCGCTTCTGAAAATGTGGCTAAGGGTGGTAATCAGTAGAGAATGGCAAACACAGACCGGCGCACAAGGCACCCCACCGCCACCCTTTTCTGCAAAACAATTTTGTTTTACAACATACAACAAATTTGTTTTGCATACAGGCGCAATTGATGGTGTAAGGCATGTGAATGCGACTCCGAGCCTGGATATCACTTGGTTTTGCGCCCGATGGCTCTCTTTGCGACGGTCTGTCGATTCTGCGCCGTGCATCGTGTAACAGTATAGCCGTCTGTGTTGTTGCAATATTCAACACTGGCCGATGATGTCAGAGAGGATGATTTGCTAACCATTTGTTAATCAACATAAAATTCTTTGGAATGTTTTCTGCGAATTGATCAGTGAAGCTGAACGGTTCACGCAGGCCGAACAGTTGGTTCTGCCGGGGTGCGTACCGGCAACAGGATCAAGTGGATTGATCGATGAAGGGCAGAAAATCATGCAAGCAGAAACAGCTGTAATGACGGTCATTGACCTGCAGGAAGCCTCGGAAGAGGGGGTGCAACGGGCTCAGGAGCGTATCCAGGCCAACCGGGGCGATGTGCAATTGCTTAATTTTTATGATTGTGCGGACAATCGCCGTTCTCTGCACGGTTTGCTGCAGGATGTGGAGCGAGGTTGGCTGGTCGCTGCCGTGCGTCCTGCGGAGGGAGATAATCTCTCTTGGTGGGCCTGGCTGCGCAGCGAAGCGGGTAAATGGCTGACTTTGTGGAGGTTGGCCAGGCATGCTGTCAGCAAAAGCTGTTGAAAAACAGCTGCCCCGTTAGGGTGATGGACAACCTGGCAGGCAGTGAGCGTCGGCTGGTTGGTAAAAAGCTTGTTTCCCATGGCGTGCTGCTGTAGTGTTGCACGATGCAATGTGGCTTATCGTGTAACAGGGTGTGATCGGTCGGACAACGGATCACGCTGTCGTTGCCCCCTTTGATGACAACGAATCGGCATGGAACAACACGCATGCAGCGCTCCGCGCCAAACCGGCGGCGAATCTTACTGGTGGTGGAATCGGTCGCCGAATGGGAACGGTTGCTTGACTGGAGCCGTTCGCTGATTCGCTTTGTCGAGGATAAAACTTTATTTGTTATGCTGTGCGATCACCATGGCGGCTATGAGAGTGATGCCATTCCTTTGCTGACGCATGGTGAATTTTTGCACAAAACCGAACAGGCGTTGCGTGCCCGCCTGGCGCGGTTGTTACAACAGAAGGGCGTTCCGCCCATGGAATTCCGCTTGCTGGAGGGGGCACCCCATCGGGTGGTGGCCGAATTGTCGCACACCTGGGCGGCGGATTGCCTGCTGACCACAGCCCGCACCGCCCGTCGCATGCAGAGCCATGGTGGTCTCCTGGGTTTGCAACCTCCTGAACCAATCGCTTGTCCCATTGCCATCCTGCCGACAGAGGAGAACCGATTCTGGCAGGGAGTGCAGGCCTTTCTTACCCGTTTTGGTATCCGATCCTCTTAGCCGTTTCCCTTGATCCGTTTCAATTTTCGCCAGAGCGAGACACGATCAATGCCCAATATTTCTGCGGCCAGGGTTTGATTGTCGTTGCTTTCATTCAATACCCACTGAATATAGTTTTGTTCCACCTCTTCCAGGGTGGGTTTGTGCGAAAAAGAGGGCATGAAAGAGGAGAAGTGGGTGTTGCCTGCCAACGACTCGGGCAGATGCTGGAGGGTCAGCGTGTTGCCGTTGCACAGGGCAACCGCCCGTTCGATAATGTTTTCCAGTTCGCGCACGTTGCCGGGAAAAGAGTGGTTTTGCAAGGCTGTTAAGGCATCAGTTGACACCGAACTGATCGTTTTTTCCATGCGCGTGGTCGATCGGCGCAAAAAATGGTCCACCAGCAGGGGAATATCGCTGCGACGCTGCCGCAACGGCGGAATAGCCAAGGTGACCACATTGAGCCGGTAATAGAGGTCGGAGCGTAAGCGGCCTTCTGCAAGCGCCTCCTGGATGGGGCGGTTGGTGGCGGCGATAAAACGCAGATCAATCGGGATGGGACGTACCCCCCCCACCTTGATAAACTCCCGTTCCTGGACCACCCGCAACAGTTTGACCTGCATGGCCGGGCTCATTTCGCTGATTTCATCGAGAAACAACACCCCGCCTCTGGCCGCTTCCACCAGGCCGGTTTTGGCCTGCACAGCACCGGTAAAAGCCCCTTTTTCATGGCCAAACAGTTCATTGGCCAACAACTCTTCGGTAAATACGCCGCAGTTGACCGCCAGAAAGGGGCTTTCTGGCCGGGTGCCGTGTTGGTGCAGATAGCGGGCAAAGAGTTCCTTGCCGACTCCGCTCTCTCCGGTGATCAAGACGTTACAACCGCTGGGACCAACCTGGCGGGCGGTTTCCATCAATTTGAGCAGCGCCGGATCGCGACTGATGATGCCGCTGGCTTGTTGGTAGCGCTGCAACTGCACCTTCAGGTGGCGATTTTCCCGGCGCAAGCGTACCTTTTCCATCGCTTCGGCCACCACTTTGCGTACTTCATCCAGCCGGAACGGTTTGGCGATATAAAAAAAAGCACCCTCGCGCATGGCGATGACCGCCGATTCCAGCGTGGCAAAACCGGTAATCATGATCACTTCCGTCTCTGGCCACCGTTCGCGACACAGTTGCAGGATGGCCATGCCGTCCGCACCATCCATGCGCAGATCGGTCAGGACCACATCAAACGATTGACGTTGCAGCAGGGCGACAGCCTCCGTTCCGTTGTCCATGGCCGTGACTTTGTAGCCAGCTTTGCGCATGACATGCGAAAGGTTGCGTACCGCGATCGGTTCATCATCGACGATCAACAGCTGTTGGCTTTCGCTCATGGCAACTCCGCGTGCGGAAGAGAGGTTGGATCAGCCAGGGGGAGCGCCAGACGAAACAGCGTTCCCTGACCAGGGGTGCTGGTGACGACAATGGCACCTTCATGTTCTTCGACAATTTCAAAAACCACGGCCAGTCCGAGGCCAGAGCCTTTGCCGACCGGTTTGGTGGTGAAAAATGGATCAAAAATACGGTCGATGTGTTCTGGAGCAATGCCGATACCACTATCTTGCAAGCGGATTTCCAGCCATGGTCGTTCGCGCAGGTTGCGGCAGGCCGTGTACAGTGGGTCGTCCGTTACGGCGGTCCAATCCGCTGGTGGATGCCGGACCGTCAGCTGGATGCGGCCCCGTTCGTTGATGGCTTGCACGGCGTTGTTGAGCAGATTGATAAATAGTTGCTGTAAACGTTGACGATCACCCAGAACCTGCAGTTTAACAGGAATCTGCACCTCGATGGCAATAGGTGGCGGAATGTTTCCTTTGTTGAAGCGAATCACCTCGTTGATCAAAGCAAACAAGGGGATGGCCTCCTGACGAAACGGGCGGTCGCGGGCACAATCGAGCAGCGAACGGACAATATTGCGGGCCCGTTGCACTTGCAGATCGATCTGCTCAACCATCTCCTGACAAAGCCGATTCTCTTGCTCCTGCATCTCTTCCTGGAGAATTTGGCAGGAGGTGAAAATGTTGGATAACGGATTGTTGAGTTCGTGCGCCACCCCGGAGAGCAGGGTGCCCATGGCCGCCAGCTTTTTTGAGCGCAAGAGGTGGGTATGGCGCAGTTCCAACTCCTGCAGCATGCGGTTGAAAGCCTCGGTCAACGAACGAATTTCCCTGTCGGAGGAGGGAAGGTGCAGGCTGGTCAGATTGCCGTCGGCAATGGCTTGCATGCTCTCTTCCAGTTGTTTGAGCGGGGTGACCACGATGCGTGACAAAATGCTGCCCAACAGCGTGATCACAATGAGTACCACAACCAAGGCAATCAACAACAGGGTGCGATGCTGTTCCAGAGAGCTGCGGATGAACAGTCTCTCCCGTTCGCTGATCTCTTCGGTGTTGCTGAGCAGAGATTTGCCCAAAGCACGCATGCGGTTTTCCACCCCTTCATTGGCCTTGTTGTCTGGCGAAGATTGTATTTCTTGCATGAACAGGGTGGTATAGGCGGTCAATAACGCTTGGGCCTGTTCGACATGGCGGGAGCCGACCAGCGCGTCAACGGTGGGTGTGTTGAGTCCCTGTTGCAGCAGATCAGCATGCTCGAGAATTTGGCTGACATCCTCTATTTTTCGGTACAACAACCAATTTTTTTCAAAACGACGCATTTCCAGCACATGGTTCAACAGGCGGCTGATCTGGCTGCCCGCTTCGACCTGCCTTTCCACCAGACGCAGTTCCACCAGTGTGAACAGGGAGAGGCACAGAGCGATGGCGCTGATGGCATAATAGCCCAGCACGACTTTCATCTGTAACGAGTTGTGCGACATGGGGGAACCTGTGGCAGGTGGAAGGGAAGGATTGCATTCTGCAACAGTTGTGCGCCATGCGGCAATGTTTTTTATAAAGTATTGAAAATAAAATATTTTGCCACTTGTCTGCGCGTCATCTCTCTCCTGTAACGGGCAAAATATGGGGCGGTTTACCCGTTTGCGTGTTGCAATTTTCAATGTTTCGCTGCCTTCCTGTTTATTTTGTTGTCTAATTTATTGTTATTAAATTGAAAAAATGTTGGAACAAAACATGCTGATCTCAGGCAACCATGCTGTCATTGATCGGGATGGAGCCAGGCATGAAGCCGTAGAGAAGGAGGCTGTTTTGGAAGTTGGTGCGCTGTTTTTTCTGGACAACGGGGTGTATGCCACCCTGTTTGTGGTGGGGATGATCGCTGGTGTTGCCGGAAGGTTTGTCGGTTCGGATGGTTCCTTGCTGTTGACGCCCATCATGATGGGTCTTGGCCTGCCCGGTTTACTGGCGGTGGGGGTCAATATGGGGCAAAGCTTGCCCAAGTTGCTCATCGGTACGTTGCGCCGCCATAAATTGGGGCAGGTGGATTGGTCTTTGGGCTTTGTGGTCGCCCTGTTGGCCAATCTGGGCTTGTTGGTCGCTGTCTGGGCCCATAAGCAGATTTTGCAGAATTTTGGAGAGTCCGTATCCAATCTGCTGCTCCATGCGGTTACCGTCTCGCTGCTCATGCTGTTGGGCGTGGTCATGGTGCGGCGCTGGTGGCTGGCGCTGCGGGAGGAGAGGGAAGCAGCAGAGACCGCCGCGCCATGGCTGCACCCTTCCCGGGGTTGGTTGCTGCCGGTGGGCTTGTTGGGCGGCATCCTGAGCGCTCTGTTGGGGGTCAGCGGAATTTTTTTGGTGCCGGCGATGATCTCTCTGCTGGCGGTGCCGCCGTTGCTGGCATCGGGAACAGCGCTGCTCATTGCCTTTTTGACCCACCTGGCCGGGGTGGTGCTTTTTGCGCTGCAGGGTTGGTTTGATCTGACGATGGCGGCCTCGCTGCTGCTTGGTTCACTAATGGGTATCCAACTGGGTAAAATCGGTAGCACGTCGTTTTCGTTGCCGACGGTACGGTTGGTGGTGGGAATGACGATCATGATGGTGTTGTTTTATCGCTTGATCGCCTTGCCTGGTTATTGGGAGTTGGCTGTTCACTGAGCGGTTTTGTCACACCCCCTTGCCAAAAAGGAGAATGACTGTCACAGAAATGTCATTGATGGTTCGTTCATAACATCGATTCAGGTTTGTTTTGTTACACAACCACCTGAAACCCGCGACGGCTTTTCTTGACTATGGCGTAGATCCATGGTAGAGGTAGCCCGTTGTCGAGGTTTGAGGTGAACGGGTTGGTTTTGCCTCGGTTTGCCGCACACGCAATGGCCAACTGGCCGATGTTTCCCTTGTTCATTCCACAGATTGCCTTAGACAGCGCTTTTGTTTGTTCTTTCCTGTCCGACAGAGACCGTGTTGTTGGCGGACTGTCAACCGTCCTGCTGCCTTGACTCTTTAAAGGATCGTGAATGAATAACGGCAAGTTGATGTCGAAGCTGTTTCCCTTTCTGAATTGGTTTCCCATTCAATCCGTTGTCCTGCGCGATGATTTGATGGCCGGCATTACGGGTGCGCTGGTATTGGTCCCCAAGGCGATGGCCTATGCGCAATTGTCCGGGTTGCCCGTCTATTTTGGACTGTATACCGCGTTGGTGCCCGCATTTTTGGGGGCCTTGTGGGGTTCCAGCCGTCAGTTGGCGACCGGTCCGGTCGCGGTCGTCTCCCTGATGACGGCGGCGGCAATCACCCCGTTGGCGGTGCCGATGACCGACGAATTTGTCGGGTTGGCTTTGCTGTTGGCTCTGCTGGTTGGCATCATTCAGTTGCTGCTGGGGGTTGTCAAACTGGGAACCATTGTCAACTTTGTCTCGCATCCGGTCATTCTCGGCTTCATGAATGCGGCAGCGATTATCATTGCCTTGTCACAGTTGGATATGCTGCTGGGTATTCCAAAGGGGCGCAGTGACTCGTTTCTGAAAGATATTTGGGAGATGTTCGGTTATCTGCCGCAAACCCACTGGCCCACCTTGGCCATGTCGTTGTTGGCGGCGGTATTGATGCTGACCTTGAAAAAAATTCCGGCGTTGGCCAAGCCCAGCGTATTGATTGTGGTCGTCATCACTGTCCTGGTCAGCCATTTTACCGGCTTTGCCAACAAGGAAAAGAGCAGCGCAGAGCAAATTGCCACCGTGTCGGCCCGCAATCTGGTCACCACCTTTGCCAACAATGAACAAAAACTCAATGAATGGATGGCCGAGTTTACCAGCCAGTCGACCAGGCTGCGCAGTGCCAGCAAAGAGGGCAACGCTCGCGAGGTGATCAATCTGAATCATGCCATCAACATGCTTACCCTGGAGATGGACGCCCTGAAAAAGAGCAACGCGCTGAACCAGAAACAGATCAACCGGATGCTGTTTGCGCGTGGCAAGTCGCTGCAAGAGGGTAAAGCGCTTTTTTATCTGCAGGATGAACTGCCCGCTGGTGTAGAGAGTGATGGTCGGGCATGGCATATCAAAAAGATCAGCAACCGTGAAATCCAGATGAGCAGTGGCGGTGATGTGGTAGGCAACATTCCGGCGGGTTTGCCCGGTGTGCGTATTCCCCATTTGGATTTGGATGCGGTTATGGTGTTGCTGACCTCGGCGTTGATCATCTCTCTGGTGGCTTTCATGGAGTCGATCTCCATGGCCAAAGCGATGGCCACCAAGTCCAAGCAGTTGATCGATCCCAACCAGGAGTTGATCGGCCAGGGTATCGCCAATATCGGTGGGGCCTTTTTTCAGGCTTATCCGGCCTGTGGTTCGTTTACCGGTTCGGCGATCAATCTGCAGGCGGGGGCCAAAACCGGCTTTGCCATGGTCTTCAACGGTCTGTTTGTCGGGGTAACCCTGATGTTTTTGACCCCCTATCTGTATGATTTGCCCAAGGCAGTGTTGGCGGTGATCATTCTGTTTGCTGCCAGCAGCCTGATTACGCCGACGGCAGTCAAGCACACCTGGCAGGCCAGTCGGATCGATGGCGTGGTGGTGGTGATCACCTTTGTGGTGACCTTGCTGGCAGCACCCCATTTGGACAAGGGCATCATGGTGGGAACGGTGTTGTCGATCTGTTTGTTCCTCTTCCATACCATGAAGCCACGGGTGGCCATCTTGGGTCGTTTTGCCGATGGCTCTTTGCGTGATGCCCGTGTCCATAATCTGCCGGTCTCTTCCCTGGTGACGGCGGTCCGTTTTGATGGTCGCCTCTATTTTGCCAATGTGGCCTATTTTGAGGATGCCATTCTGCGGGCAATTGCCGAAAATCCGGGTGTCTCTTACGTCCTGATTGTCGGTGACGGCATCAATGATCTCGATTCGTCCGGGGAAGAGGTGATCCACAGCGTGATGGAACGACTGCAGGAGCAGGGGATCACCATGGTCTTTTCCGGGCTGAAAAAACAGGTGTTGGATGTGCTGCGGGCGACCGGATTGTTGAACAAGATTGGTCCTGAGCGGCATTTTGCCACCGCCGATACGGCGTTGCAGGCGATTTTTGCCCGGAGCGGCGCAGAGGCAAGCGCAGATCCATTATGTCCGCAACGTTGAGGGATCGTTGCTCTGTTTTTTAGGGCCTGCTCTCATTTGGTCCAAACCCCCTTGATACGGCGTTGCTGGACCGCTCCGCTGCTCGCGGCCCAGCGCCTTGTCTGAAGGGCTTTTGGCCTCGAATGAGAACAGGCCCTAAGGGGTGTAGCGTTTGATCAACTCCAGCAGCGATTTTTTCTTGACTGGTTTGGTCAGATGGCTGTCGCAGCCGGCCTCCTGGCTTTGGGCAATATCTTCTGCCATGGCGTAGGCAGTCAAGGCGATGATCGGCAGGCGGGGCCAGCCCTGTTCCTCTTCCAGGCGTCGCCAGGTGCGGGTGGCGGCATAGCCATCCATTACCGGCATTTGTACGTCCATGAAAACCATATCGGGGCGGTTGGCTGTCATCAACTGCAGGGCAACCGCCCCGTTTTCTGCCACCAGCAATTCACAGGGGAAATGTTTCAAATAGGCCTGTACCAATACCCGGTTATCCTCCGAATCATCGACCAGCAGAATGCGTAGTGGTTGCTGCCGGGTGGCAAGGCCGGTCCCTGCGAGGATTGTGTTGCTATCGGTCAAGACCTGCTCAATCTGCTGAATCAGATCCAGACGGCGCACCGGCTTGACCATGCTATACTGCACCTGTAACTCCTGACAGCGTTGCAAATGCCAATCCTGGTGTTCGGAAGTCAGCAGCAGAATCGGTGTGCCAGGGTGTCCGGCAGCCCGCCAACACGCCAACACCTGAAAGCCATCCATCCCCGGCATGCGTACATCCAACAGCACCAGATGAAAAGGTTGACCGGCACTGGTGGCCTGTTCCAGGGCAGTCAAAGCGGCCTGGCCATGGTCAGCTTCCGTGACGCTGGCCTGCAGCTGTTCAAGAATTTCACGAAAAAGTAAACGATTCGCGGCATTATCATCCACAATCAACACCCGAATACCGCTCAAATTGAGCAGAGAGAGCGGTCGCGGCGGGGTTCCGAAAGCAAACGGAATGGTCAGACAAAACTCTGTTCCCATGCCGGGTTGGCTGGTGACCGCAAGATGCCCCTGCATCGCTTCCACCAGGCGTCGGACAATGGCCAACCCCAAGCCGGTGCCACCAAAGCGACGGGTGATCGAACTGTCCACCTGGACGAAATGGTCAAAAATGGTCTTGATCCGCTCCTCTGGAATGCCGATGCCGCTATCCCGTACCCGAAAAAGAAGTGCCAACTGTGTCGGCGTAGCCGTATCGGGCGGGTCAACCCTCTCTGCCGTGAAGTGTATGCTGCCCCGTTCGGTAAATTTGATGGCGTTGCTCAACAGATTGAGAAAAATTTGTCGAAAACGGGTGGGATCCCCCTGAACCCACTCCGGGACCCCCTCCTGCACCTGGGTCTGCAGCTGCAACCCTTTGGCGTTTGCCCGCATGGCCATGATTTCGCAGACCACGCGCATCTCTTCGGCAACAGGAAAGGAGATATTTTCCAACTGCAAATGGCCGGCCTCAATTTTGGAAAAATCAAGAATGTCATTGATCACACTTAATAAATTTTCCCCGGCAGAACGGAAGACCTGAACAAAATTGCGTTGTTCCGTGCTGAGTTGGCTTTCCCAGAGCAGATCGGCCATGCCCAGAATGGCATTCATCGGGGTGCGTATTTCGTGGCTCATGTTGGCGAGAAAGGCACTTTTTGCGGCAGATGCCGCTTCGGCGTGCAGACGCGCTTCGCGCAGAGCGGTCACTGCTCGTTTGCGCAGGATAAATTTTTGTGTTTCATCGGCCACCAGTTGCAGTTGTTTGGCGTCTGACTGGTCATAGGGGATAGGCTTGTTGCCGACACCGAGGATCATGTACACCCTTTCCCCCTCCATCACCGGGGCACTCATGTGTCGATGGACTGGAAAATGGCCCTCTGGATAGCCCCGTTTGTGTGCCGTATTGGGGTAATCGTTATGGATAACCACCGTGCGCTGGCGAAAGGCATCGGCCCAAATGCCTGCCGAAGAGATGGGGTAGTGGCTTTCATGGGCTGCCTGACAGAGTTCCATCGCCTGTTTGTTCCAGGTGACCAGGCGTATGCTCTCCTGGTCTTCGTTGACGAGGTGCAGATAACCGATGCTGCTGCCTGTCACCTCGACGGCAATATCCAATGCCTGGTTGCAGAGTTCGCTTTCATTCAGGGCGGGAGCCTCCTGGTTGAGGGCCAACAGGCGATTGAGCCGCAGTTCGTTGCGCTGGCGATACGCCTGATCCCGTTTGCGGGCGGTAATATCGCGGGCAGCGGCAAAAACGCCCATCACCTCTCCTGCCGTGTTGCGGTAGAGGGAGGCGTTGTAGAGTACATCGGTAATGTGGCCATCCTGATGGCGGATGGCCAGCGGATAATCGGTGACATACCCCTTGTCAAACACCTCCAGATAACCGGATTCTGCCTTGTCAGGTTCGGTAAAATAGGTGCTGAAATCGCTGCCGATCAGTTGCGCACGAGAGACCCCCGTTACCTGTTCCGTGGCCGAGTTGACGTCGGTAATTCGCCCAGCGGCGCTGATGGTGACCAACGGATCCAGGCTGGCATCGATCAAACTGCGCGAATATTGGTTCATCGATTCGGCATATTGGACCGATTTGCTCATCTCCTCTTCTGCCCGTTTGCGGACCGCAATTTCCCGTTGCAAACGTTGGTTCCAGATTGTCACAACCGCAATGACGATCAAGGCTGCGATGGTGAGGGGTATGGCCCAGATCAACAAAGTCGTCAGATCGATGCCAAAGCGCACTTCGACCGCCAGCCAGGTGTTTTCGATGGCAGATTTTTCCTGACTGCTCATGGCCTGCAGGCCTCGGTCAAGCAGTGCGGCCAACTCGGGCCAATCTTTGCGCACCGCCATGGACAGCTCAAAGGTGTAGGGCGTTGGGGCGGCAATTTTCACCTGCGCCAAACGCAGACGCCGTATCTCGTAACTCATCGCCCCCAGATTGTCGACCATGGCGGCGATATGCCGTTGTTCCAAAGCCTGCAGGCCGTCAGCCAGGCTGTCGAAAGGCTGCAATGACAATTCTGGATGTTCATTTTGCAACCGTTCGTGGGTGATGTAACCCCGCACCACACCGACCTGCTGCCCTGCCAAACTATCCAGCCCGGAGATGAATCCGCCCTGTTGATGCACAGCGATCACGACCGGAAAAGAGATAAAAGGTTCAGTAAAATGCAGAAATTTTTCCCGTTCCGGCGAACGGGCGACGGCTGGCAGCATGTCGATTTCGCCCTGCTTGATTTTTTCCAGCGCCTGTACCCAGGTCAGTCCCTGAATCGGCTCAAAGGTGATGCCCAAACGATGCGACAGGGCATGCACATAGCCTGCACTGATACCGCTGAAATGACCTTTATGGTCGATGAAGACAAACGGTGGCCAAGAAAAATCGTCTCCCAGGCGAATGCGCGGGTTGGCAGCCAGCCAAGCCTGCTCCTGCTCAGTCAGATGCATGGGGAACTCTTGCGCATCGTGCGGCAGATTGGCAGAGGCATCATGGGTTCCGAATAAAAGCAAAAACAGAGAAAACAACAAGATCAGGATCGACTGCCGGAACTGATTCCGTTGCCATGTTCGACAAACACGATTCTGCCAGATGGGGTTTCCGAATGCGGTTATACTGATGACCACTGCACGCCCTTTGCCGGTATTTGCTGCGCTTGGTGCCGTTTATTATGTCTGATGGCACTCTGCAAGTGAGCGGATAATTTGTCCGCACCACTCTAGCAAATTGCTTGACAGGCTACTACTGCAAATCGATTTTTTTTTGCAAAATTTAAATTTTGTGCATAGATTTGCAGTGTTGGGTTAAATCACCAACACTGTGTGCAAACATGCGGATTGAGGTGTATCATTTGCTGTAAATGAGATAATATAGTGTTAAATCAATAATTTATTCCGGGAATTTCTGTTGCGTTTACTCTGCGGCAAGCCAAGAACGAAACAAAAAAGCCTGTTGAACGAATTGTGTGACAAAAAAACACGACTGTGTTAGACGCGGTTGGCAATAAACGACCAAAGGGGAGTGGACTTTGCAACAGCGTGGTGTCGCCTGTGGGTGGTCAGCGAACGGCTTGCAGAGGGGTTGCATGCAATATTTAAGCATTATTGAGCAGGCAAAAGAAGGGGGGGGGTTATCCCCCGGACAAAATCCGTGAAGCCTGTTCCAGAACGGCATCGGATGTTTTCAGGTTGGCTTTGCGCGTTTCCCGTTTGATTTTGTCGTAGATCTCTTCCCGATGCACCTCCACGTCACGCGGTGCATCAATGCCGATACGCACCTGGTTGCCCTTGATACCCAGCAGGGTGATTTTGATCTCTTCCCCGATGGTCAAGCTCTCACCGATACGCCGCGTCAAAATTAACATGCCCAACTCCTGTGCGAAAAATGCCGACGATCTCCGTCAATCACCATATACGACTGTAAAATATTCGTCAACAGTGAAGATCAAAACAAGATTGACTCTTACAATTGTCTGGAGAGCAGATTAAAGCGGGGATTCGTTTGCCGGGAACCCAGCCGGTTATAGGAGGAGGCCCCTCCCACGGGTCCCCCTTGCAGAGCGGAGAGGATGGATTCGGTTGCTGCCAGCACCCCGGTCAAAACCGCCTGGTTTTCCCGATTGATGCGGTCGGCCTGTTGAATATTTTCCTTCAGCTGCTGGCGCAAAGGTTGTAGCCCGGTTGTGCCGCCCATTGCTTTGTCAATTGCTTCCAGGGTGACTTCCTCTGCTTTCAAGCCCAGACGTTTACCCATTTGTGAGGTTACCCGTTGCCGCAGTTGATCGATGGCACGAATGCGCGCCAGCTTATCGGCAATCTGTACCGACAGGGTATCCAGCGCATCGGTATCCCGCTGACGCAATTTTTCCTGCTCTTGCAGAAAGAGTTCATGCAATTGAGCAAACTGCAACACCAACGGCTCCAAAATCTGCCGCAGTTGACGAAGTTCCTCATCCAGAGGATTACGACCGCTTTCGGCCATCACCAGATCCATTATGCCACACAGCTAGGGGTTTTTCATATCGATTTTTTGCGTTCTAGCAGAACTTGCCGCAAAATTTTATCGGCCACATCCAGGCTGGAGACATGGTAGCGGCCAGCCATCAACGCTTCACGGATCGGACCAACCAACTCCATACGAATTTCCGGGGCCTGGTTGACGGCTTCGTCAGCCTTGCCGATCATTCGGGCGTCGGAGGAGAAGGCCACATCATCGCTGCGACTGGCGGAAGAGATGGTCGAACCACTACCCGTGTCGTTACGGGTGGACCGTTGCCGGGCGATGCGGCCCAATTTGCCAACCGTGACGCTCTTAATTCTGGTAACCATATTGGTACGCGCTTCCTTTGTACGCCGTTGTACTGGTCGTAAACAGGGCTGGCGGATTACCGAAGGCAGGTTTGCGCTCGACTCCTGGAGGCTGCAGGCAGGTAGGTTATTCGCCGCTGCTGCCGGTAATACCGTTGCGCGACGATGCCTGTGCTGCACTATTCAGCATGCTGGATTGCGATTGCAAACGGGCCACATCGGCTTTGGGATCCACCCGTGTCCGACCGTTTTGATTGGCCAGATAACGCAACAGCCCCTCCTTCAGACCGAGGCCGTTTTTTCTCTGGCTCATCACTTTAGCATACTCACCATCCAGCAAGTCACGGAATATTTTTTCGCCTTCACTTTCCCGGATCAAAGCTTCTTGTCCGGGAGGGGTTTTGGGCACCGTTTTGCGCATGGCACCGAGCATCTGTTTGAGGAACATGGCCTCAAAATCAGCGGCTGCTCCTTGCAGACGACGGGCCTCTTGTGGTGTCAGTTTACCAGGAAGCGGCAGTTGTCCACCGCTTGCGCCAATACGGGTGGCATCGCTCACAGAATCTCCAATTCAGCTTGCAGTGCGCCGGAAGCTTTGATGGATTGCATGATGGCGATCAAATCCCGAGGGGTGACGCCAATCGAGTTGAGACCACGCACCAATTCACCCAAAGTCACACCGGCTTCCATTTCCAAAACTTTGCCATCTTTTTCCTTCACGTCGATGTCGGTTTTCGGGGTCACTACCGTGGCCCCCCGACCGCGTGCGTTGGGCTGGCTCACCTGCGGGGATTCGGTGATTTTAATGCTCAGGCCACCATGGGCCAGGGCCACCGTGGAGACCCGGACATTTTCGCCCATGACGATGGTGCCGGTCCGTTCATTCAACACCACTTTGGCCATCTGATCGGGATCCACCTGCAGATTTTCCAGTCGGGAGATAAAATCCACCACTTTCCCTTGATAGGTGGGCGGAATCGTCAACTGTACTGTACCCGAATCGCGGGCGCTCGCCAATGGTTCACCAAACAGATTGTTGATCGATTTTACCACCCGGGTGGCGGTGGTAAAATCGGGATTGCGCAGCGACAGCTGCAATTGAAACTCTTGGTTGAGTTCAAAAGCGATCTCCCGTTCGATCACCGCACCACCGGCGATACGACCGACAGTGGGATGATTTTTTTGTACCGATTGGGCCGCCCCTTCCACGGCAAAACCGCCAATGGAAACCGGTCCCTGGGAAACCGCATAAATTTTACCGTCTGCCCCCTTGAGCGGGGTCAGGATCAAGGTTCCCCCCTGCAGGCTTTTGGCATCACCCAAGGAGGAGATGGTTACATCCAACTTTCCCCCCTGACGGGCAAAGGGTGGCAAGGTGGCGGTCACCATCACCGAGGCGATGTTTTTTACTTTGACACCGGATTGCGGGGTGGAGATGCCCATCCTTTCCAGCATCATGATCAGCGATTGATTGGTAAAGGCGGCGCTGCTGTCGCCGGTACCGTTCAAACCGACCACCAGACCGAAACCGGTGATCGGATTGCCGCGCACCCCTTCGATCTCCACCACATCTTTCAGGCGAGCCGCCTGGCTTGCGTTGGCCAGTAACATCAGCAGCAGGGCTGCTCCGCACAACAGGTATGAAGAGGCTTTCATCGCAGTCGCTACTTTATAGGTTAGTTCACGGTGGCAAAGATACGGCTCAACCAGGAACCGCGTTGTTGGTCGTTGACATCGCCTTCACCGCTGTATTCGATGCGGGCATCAGCCATCTGCGAGGAGATCACCGTATTTTGTGGGGTAATATCCTCGGGACGGATCACCCCGGAGAGCAGGATGAACTGGTTTTCGTTGTTGACGGTAATATCCTGACGACCGGAAATGCGCAGATTGCCGTTGGCCAAAATTTCCACCACCGCGCAGGAGACCACCGCTTTCAAGACGCTGTTGCGCTCGGTTTTGCCGTCACCGCTGAACGTGTTGTTGTTGGTGAGGCCACCGGTCAGGGCACCACCAGCGGCACCGGGCAGTTTGGCACCAAACATGCCAGCCGGGCTCAACACCCCGGTCAGGCCGAAATCGTTGCTGCCAGCGCGGGTAAGATCGGTTTTGGCCTCTTTTTTGGCGTTGGAGGTCTCCACAATCTGTACGGTGACAATATCGCCGATATTGCGCGCTTTGTTGTCCAGAAAAAGGGTGTTGCGGTCGGAAGTTTGCCAGATCGATCCTTTGCGGGGGGCAAGATTTTCCGGGGGTACCGGTTGCACCACGGCCATGGGGGCCGGCGGACGGGCCGAAGCACGGGTCATGCTGCAGCCACTGGCCGTCACCGTCAGTACCAGCAGCAGAGGAAGAGTCCAAGCCATTTTGCCGTTCATCGTCGTACGATTCCTTTCCTTGTCAACAGGCTGTCAGGTGTTTACCAGGAGCGAACCTGTGCTTCGCCCGGTGCGGTGATCTGTGCTTCAAAGAGTGTTTTGCTTTGTGCATTGCGAATGGAGATAAAATCTCCGATCCGTCCGCGCTGCATGGCAATTCCCGTTGTTTCGATGGAGAGAGCGCCTCGGTTCAGGATGACACGTACCCGATCATTGCGTTCCACGGCCACCGGACCTTCCAACATTTTATCGATCAGCGGCTGATTGGCCTTGATGTCGCGGGTAGCGACCCGACCCACCACATCCGTAATCGTTTGCAGGCGTCCGGGCATCGCTGCGCTCAAATCGGTCTCCATGATCAGCACATCATCCTTGCCGACCGCTTCACCACGCTTGAAATCGCGCCGCAATACCGGGGTCTGGACCCGTTGTTTCAGTTGTACGACAATCTGCAGACGTGCCCCAACCGCGCCGTCGACCAACACGGTAACCGGCAAATTATGCCTACCTGCTTCCCAGTTTTCGATACCGGCACCCAGTGTCCAGGTTGTTTCGCCATCCGGCAACTTTAAATCGGCGGGGGTGGTGAAAGAGACGACATACAATCCCCGCCCATTTGCTTCCAATGCTGCCCGCAAAGGCATGTCGATGGCACTTTCGACCTCTCTGCGATTGAATACCTGTGCTTCTGCCGGCAGGAGAGAGCCAAAGGCAAGCAAGACAAGAACAACAGAGTGAAAAAAAGGCCGCATGCCGAGACTAACGTTTCAACTGGGCGACCAGGCTCAACATGGAGTCGGCGGTTTGAATCGATTTGGTGCCAATTTCATAAGCCCGTTGCGTGGCGATCATCTCCACCATTTCACTGACCATGTTGACGTTGGATTGTTCGACCACATGCTGTTTGAGGCTGCCCATGCCGTTTTCGTCTGCGTTGCTCACTTGCGGTGTACCGGAGGCCTGGCTTTCGACGAACAGATTGTTGCCGATGGCGGTCAAACCTGCCGGATTGACAAAATTGGCCAATTGCAGCTGACCGACCTGGGATTGCAGATTTTTGGAGTCCACCCGTTTAATGATGCCGGAAGATTCGATCATCACGGCAATATCGTTTTGTTGCTTGACGCTGCGGCCACCCACCAGTTGCAAACCGTCGGCGGTCACCATGTTGCCATCTTTGTCGATGGTGAAATGGCCGTCACGGGTGTAGGCGATGGTGCCATCCGGACGTTCAATCTGGAAAAACCCCTGTCCGCTGATGAACAGATCGACGTTGAAAGCATCTTCGCTGGTGGGAATGGCGCTGCCCTGGGTAAACTCTTTGGTGACGGCAACCGGCTTGACACCGTGGCCCAGTTGGATACCGGCTGGCACATAGGCACCGGTTTGCGCGGTTTCGCTGCCCGCAGGACGCAAGTTGGCGTACAACAGATCCTGGAAGGAGGCACGGGAATATTTGAAGCCGGAGGTGTTGACGTTGGCCAAGTTGTTGGAAATAACATCAATATTCAACTGTTGAGCCTGCAAACCAGTGGCGGCGGTCCAAAGTGAACGAATCATGGCTTCTTCTCCCAGGTGGCGGCCAAGTCAGGGGGCTTGGCGTGGTATCTCGTTTAGTGGCAATATATTTATAAAAAATTAACTCAGCCGACCGATTTGAATGGCCTGGCTGTCTAATCCGTCCAGGGCGCGAATCATCTGCATGTAGGTTTCAAAGGCCCGGTTGACTTCGATCATCTGTGACATGCCGCGCACGGCGTTCACATTGGATTGTTCCAAAAATCCTTGCAAAAATCCGCCGGTAGCTGTTTCCAGCTGGGTTTCTTGCGCACCGGACTTATAGAGGTTGCCACCGGCTTTTTCCAGGGAAGCGGCAGGCAACGAAACCCGCATCAGACGCCCAACAGCGCTGCGGGCGTTGGCGATGGTGCCGTCGGGGCTGATTTCCAGTCGTTCCGTACCGACCACCAGCGCGGTGCCACCGGCACCCAACACCGGATAGCCATCTTTGTTGACCAGTTCACCCTGAGAGTTGATGGCAAAGGCACCATCCCGGGTGTAGCGACGACCTTGCGGGGTATTGAGGACAAAAAATCCTTCGCCTTCAATGGCCACATCCAGCGGATTGCCGGTATTATTGATCGCCCCCTGACTGACATTGACACGGGTACCGTCCGCCCGGGGATAGGTCATGCTGTAGGCGTTGGTAGCCGGACTGCTGAAAGGAAAAGGAATATATTTGGGACCGGTCAGGCCCATGAAGGAGTCGCCGGGCAGAGGAAACTGGGCGGCACCGGGTTTGGTCATGTAGGAGTCGAAGGTGATTTCATCCTCCTTGAAACCGGTGGTGCTGCTGTTGGCCAGATTGTTGGCCAGCACATCCAAACGGTTGCTCGCCCGCATCGCACCATTGACCGCTGCATATAATCCGCTATCCATACCGCATCTCCTGCTGAAGGTCCAAACTCTCCCGTTGAGTAGCAACCGCCATGCCACAGGCCGAAAATGGTCTGCTGTCGAGGTGAAACGGATGGGGTTTTGTTTGTTTATTTTGTTGAAATTTAAAGATATTATTATGTTGTTGGCCGCTGTTTGTCCGTGCTGGCAAGAGATGGAAACAGGGGGCTGTGGCCAGTCATGGGAGCTGTTTGCCGCCCGCTCCCTGCCGGAATGGCACTTTATACCGGGAGAACAGGCCAGAGGACGGCGGCAATTTTTTCCCCATTGAACCAAAGGGAGGGCTCTGCCACAATGCCGGCCTTTACAGCCCCGTCGGCAGCCCTGCCGGTGGCTTGAGGTTATGGCGCAGGAAGAGGTTTGTTGATGGAGAGCGAACAACACCCGGCAGTCGGCAAGGCCATGCAAGCGTTGGCAGAGGTGATGGCACGCCTGCGTGGCCCGGAGGGGTGCCCGTGGGATAAACAGCAAAGTTGGGCCAGCCTGGTCCCTTATACCATCGAAGAGGCCTATGAGGTGGCCGAGGCGGTGGAAACCGGTCAGGTGGCCGGTTTGCGCGATGAGTTGGGCGATCTGTTGTTCCATGTGGTGTTTTACAGTCGGATAGCCGAAGAGGAGAACCATTTTTCTCTGCAGGAGGTCATCCGCTGGGTGGTTGACAAGATGATACATCGTCATCCGCACGTTTTTGCCGTACAAGAGGGGGATCCCCCGTTGGCCGAGGAGGTGCCGGGACGTTGGGAGGAGATCAAGCGCCAGGAGAAGAGTCGCCAGCGCCAGGAGCGGGGGGAGAGCGGTCCGGCTTCGGTCTTTGATGATCTCAACAGCCGTCTGCCCGCTTTGTTGTGGGCGGCCAAGGTGCAGCGCAAAATGGGGCAGGTGGGCTTTGACTGGCCGGATGTGCAGGGCGTCCTCGGCAAAGTGCGCGAAGAGTTGGCCGAGTTGGAAGAGGCTTGCAGCAGCGCAGAGAGTGCTGCCATTGAAGAGGAGCTGGGAGATCTGCTGTTTACCCTGGTCAACGTTGCCCGTCATAGGCACATTAACCCGGAAGTGGCCTTGCGCAGTTCGACCCGCAAATTTCAGGATCGTTTTCGTTACATGGAGAGTCGCCTGCATCAGGCGGGGCAGGCGGTATCCTCAGCCAGCCTGGAACAGTTGGAGGCGTTGTGGCAGGAGGCCAAACAACGACCTTCGCATCGTCAGCAGCATGAAGAAGGAAGATTGGATTGATTCAACATCTACGCAATATTGCCATCATTGCCCACGTGGATCATGGCAAGACCACCCTGGTTGATAAACTGTTGCAGCAGTCGGGCACCCTGTCGCAGCGGGGAGAACTCCGTGAGCGGATCATGGACAGCAACGATCAGGAGCGGGAACGGGGTATTACCATTCTGGCCAAAAATACTGCCATTCAGTGGGGCAAATACCGGATCAACATTGTCGATACCCCGGGCCATGCCGATTTTGGCGGTGAAGTGGAGCGGGTTTTGTCGATGGTCGATTCGGTATTGCTGCTGGTGGATGCGGTGGACGGACCCATGCCGCAGACCCGTTTTGTCACCCGCAAAGCGTTCGACATGGGTTTTCGTCCGATTGTGGTGATCAACAAGGTGGATCGACCGTCGGCCCGACCGTTATGGGTGTTGGATAAAACCTTTGAGTTGTTCGACAAACTGGGTGCCAGCGATGAACAGCTGGATTTTCCCGTGATCTATGCCTCGGCCCTGGCCGGGTTTGCCTCTTTGGATCCGGAACAGCCAGGGACCGACATGACGCCGTTGTTTGAAACCATCGTCCGCGAGGTCAATCCGCCGCTGGTTGATCCCGAAGGACCGTTCCAGATGCAGGTTTCGGCCTTGGACTACAACAGTTATGTTGGCCTGATCGGTATTGGTCGCATCAAGCGGGGCTCGATTCGCAGCAATTCGCCGGTGACGGTGATCGGTGCCGATGATCGGCAGCGGATGGCCCGCGTGTTGCAGATTTTTGGTTTTCTCGGTCTGGAGCGGGTGGAGGTGTCGGAAGCCTTCGCCGGGGAGATCATCGCCTTTACCGGGGTGGAAAAATTGGGTATTTCCGACACTCTGTGCCATCCGGAAGGGGTGGAGGCGCTCCCCTCGCTGGCGGTGGATGAACCGACCATCAGCATGATGTTTCAGGTCAACGACTCCCCCTTTGCCGGCAAAGAGGGCAAATTTGTCACCAGTCGCCAGTTGCGGGACCGTCTGTTTCGCGAGTTGGAACACAATGTGGCCTTGCGGGTGGAGGAGACCGAACATCCCGACCGTTTCCGGGTTTCCGGGCGGGGCGAGTTGCATCTGGGGGTGTTGATTGAGACCATGCGCCGTGAAGGGTTTGAGCTGGGGGTGTCGCGCCCGGAGGTGATCGTCCGCGAACGGGATGGTGTGCAGGAGGAGCCCTACGAAACGCTGGTCATCGATGTGGAAGAGAGTTACCAGGGGGCGGTGATGGAGGCCCTGGGGCAACGGCGGGCCGCCATGCAGGATATGGCCGCCGACGGTCTGGGGCGGGTCCGTTTGGACTATATCATTCCAGCCCGTGGCCTGATCGGCTTTCAGACCGAATTTCGTACCATCACCTCGGGCACCGGGCTGATGTATCATGTTTTTGACCATTATGGTCCTGTCTGTCCTTCCGGTTTGGGGCAGCGCAAAAACGGGGTGTTGATCGCCCGCGAAGAGGGCAAAGCGACCGCCTACGCCTTGTGGAATCTGCAAGAGCGGGGACGTCATTTTATCGGACCTGGTGCGCCAATTTACGAAGGGTTGATCATCGGTCAGCACAATCGCAACAACGATCTGGTGGTCAATCCGCTCAAAGGCAAACAGTTGACCAACATTCGTGCCTCCGGAGCCGACGAGGCGATCATTCTGACCCCGCCGATCCGTCTTTCGCTGGAACAGGCCCTGGAGTTCATCAATAACGATGAACTGGTGGAGGTGACACCGCACTCCATCCGCCTGCGCAAAAAACTGCTCAAGGAGCATGAACGGAAACGGTACAGCAAAGAGCAGGAGTAGCCACTGCCTGGAGATTCCCCCGGTTGACAATACAGTAAATCTTAGGTAGATTTTGCAGAGATTGACGGCCTGCTGGGGGAATATTCACCATAAGCGCGGAGTTCAGTATGAAAACATTGATCGCTGACGATGAATTTGCCAACCGGGAATTGCTCAAGCATATGTTGCGTCCCTATGGGGAGTGTATCATGGCTGAGGATGGCGAGGTGGCAGTGAAACTGTTCAAACAACATTTGGATAGTGCTGCCCCCTTTGATCTGGTGTTGCTGGATATCATGATGCCCACCATGGATGGCCAGGAGGCGTTGCGCGAAATGCGCCGACTGGAAAAAGAAAAATACGGTCCCTCCGCCGATGGCAGTCGCTATACTTTTATCGTCATGCAAACCTCACTGGATGATCCCAAGCATCTGGTGGAATCCTACTTCAAGGGTAAATGCAACGGGTATATTACCAAGCCGATTACCCAGGATCTCCTGCTCGACAAACTGCAGAAACACAATTTGATCTGAGAGCAGGCGAACAACCCCTCCCGTGCGTAACCTGCCTGGCAGATTGCTGCACAAACGCTGATACGCTCCTTTTTTCACCGACTCTTTCCGGTCGCCTCTTTTTTTGTGTGCGCGTTGGCCTGTTTTTTGCGCGTTGGCCATTGGAACTGTTCACCTTGCGTGGCAGAAGAGGTTGTTTGTTGTCTACGGATAATCGAGTCACGGGAAAGGGTTGCCGATGACCGCTGTGGATTCCTCGACCGGAGAGATGCCGGATTCGGTGTCGATTTGGCATAAGATGATTGAATTACAGCAAGTTACGTCCTATTTAACGGAGGGGGTGATTTTGCTGGATCGGGGGGGGTGTCTGCGTTTTCTCAATGCGGCGGCAGAGCGGATGTTGGGTTGGTCGCTAGAGGAGTTGCAGGGGGAGATCGCCCATTACAAGATTCACTGTCAAAATTTGGCGCAACAACAGGTGCCGCTGGAAGAGTGCCCGGCCCACAAAGCCATTCAGGATGGTCGGGTTTATCATATTGAAAATGATGTATTTGTTCATCGGGATGGCCGTTTGATACCGGTATCGTTCACCGTGTCGCCGCTGCGTGAACAGGGGGAAATTGTCGGTGCGGTGACGGTTTTTACCGAATTGAGCAGCCAGCTTGAGCTTGCGCGGGAGATCCGTCAGGCACAGGATATTGCCTTGGAAACGGCCCGCCTGAAAGCGGAATTTCTCTCCAATATGAGTCATGAACTGCGCACGCCGATTCATGGGGTGATCGGTTTGAATGATCTGTTGCTGGACAGCAAACTGGCCAAAGAGCAACGGGAACTGGCGACGGCGGTTCGCGATTCGGCGCAGGCTCTGTTGACGATTGTCAGCGATATTCTCGATTTTTCCCGCATTGAAGCGGGCAAGCTGGAAATCAAAGCAGAGGAGTTTCGTCCGGCCAAAGTGGTAGAGGAGGTGGTCGGTTTGTTGATGCCACAGGTACAGGGCAAACCGGTCAATCTGCTGACCCAGATCAGCAACCGGGTTCCTTCCGTCTTGCAAGGGGATGTGGCGCGGATTCGCCAGGTGTTGCTGAATTTGGCCGGCAATGCGGTCAAGTTTACCAAACGGGGGGAGGTCACCATTCGAGTCCGTTCGGAAAAAAAGAGCAAAAACCAGGTCGTGTTACGTTTTTTGGTGGCCGACACGGGTATCGGCATTGCCAAGGCCAACCAGCATCGTCTGTTTCGACCCTTTGTGCAGGTGGATGGCTCCTCGACGCGACCGTATGGCGGTACCGGTTTGGGTCTGTCGATTGCCAGCCGTCTGGTCGAGTTGATGGGGGGGCAGATCGGTTTTGCCAGCCGCAAGGATCGGGGTTCTCTCTTTTGGTTTGATGTGCCGTTGACCCGTTCCGGGCCGTTGCCGTTAACGCTGCAACCGGAGCTGGATAAGTCGCGTCTGGTCGGGGTGAAAATATTGCTGGTTGATCCGCAACAGACCAGCCAGACCTTGTTGCTCAATAAAATTTTGCGGTGGAAAATGCGGGCCACCTCCGTGGAGAGTCTGGAGGAGATTTCCGCCTGTCTGCAACAGGAGGCAGCCACAGGCACGCCGTGTCGGCTGGTGCTGGTTTCGTTGCCGACGGCCAGGGGGCAACAGGCCAGGGAACGTGCCATGGCGGCGTTGCAGGCGGTGCAGAGCCAGGAGGTCTGGCCGATGGTCTCTTTTATCCTGCTGGGGGGCAGCAACGATAAAAAATATCTGGAAGATGCCCGCCAGGCAGGATATGCAACGGTTATCGCCAAACCGGTACAGACGCCCCGTTTGTTGGAAGCGTTATTGTCTCTCTTGCCTGACGAGGGAACAACGCTTGAAGCAGAGAGAATCCACTCGGTAAGCGTTGACAACGATTACACATTGACGGCAACAGGTGGATCAGGCGACACTACACAGCCCGAGGGCGAAAGCAGGCTGGGGGAAGAGGCCCTGACTTTGCCGGGCGAAAGGAGTCTGTTGCACCGCAGTGCCGGGGGATGGCCGGTGTTGTTGGCCGAGGATAACCCGGTGATTCAAAAAGCGGTCCAAAGTCAACTGCAAAGTCTGGGGTGTGTGGTGCATACCGTAGCCAACGGCAAAGAGGCATTGGCTTTCATGATGCACGCGCACTGTGCATTGGTGTTGATGGATTGCCATATGCCGGTGCTGGATGGCTACTTGTCTTCACAGGCCATTCGTCTGTTGTCTGCCCCACAGGGAGAGGTGCCCATTATCGGTATGGTGGCTGCCGGGAGCAAAGGCGAGCGGGAACGTTGTCTGGAATATGGCATGAATGATCTGTTGAGCAAGCCGGTGCAGTGGGAGGCCCTGAAAGAGATGCTGGCGCTCTGGCTGCCGAAGCGGGAGGGCGGGGAGTAGCTGCTGCTTTGCTTGCCGGTTGTGGTGCAAAACAGAACCATGGTGGTGTGGCAGAGCGCGGTTGACACAAAATCAGCGTGGATGAGGCAAATGCTAGGGATGATGTCTGAGGAGGAGTCACCGCCCTTGGCGGTGAGTGACGAAGAGCGATTGATTCGCTGGTTGGCCATTGCTGGCACCCTGCCGCCGGAAGGGTTGGCTGCCTTGCGTGAGGCGGAAGGGGCGGGGTGGCGTGTTGTCACTGCCAGCGGGGAGGGGTTGGCGCGCAGTGAGCGGATCGCCTGTTTGCGTGCGCCGGAAGATTTACCGTTTTGGGCCTATGCCCTGGCCAAAAGCTATCTGGATGATGTGGGCGAATGGCCCCTGTTTGGCATGGCGACGGAGCAGGCCTTGGCTGCCTATGAAGAGCATCGGGATGTTGTTGTGGCCGTGCGGGAAATTTTGGCAACCGTCCAGCCGGTGTGGCCGGACGTGCTGGTGGTGGCCATTGAGGAGATGCGTGGCAGACCGCATTGAGTCGTTTTGCCGTGCAAGAACGGGAATGGTGGACAACAGGCTGACAAGTCAATGGACAATCGGGACATGACGCAGGTACAGACAACGCAAGCCGAGCAACAGCGGATGATTGGCGGTGGGGTTGCCGAATCCGAGTTTTATCCGGTGATGGATCGTTTGCCGACCGGAGTGTTGTTGCATCGGGAAGGAATCATCCTCTATGCCAATCCGGTCATGCTCTTCATTTTGGGGCTGGAACGGCAGGCCGATTGTCTGCACAAGCCGTTGTTGAGTTATTTTCAGCCGGAAAGTTGGAAACGGATCGAACAGGCCGTCGAAGCGATGGGGGCGGAGGAGGTGGGTGGCATTCCTGGCGAAATTGCGGTGCTGCGCGCCGACGACAAAGAGGCCACCCTGGAGACCATCACCTCCCTGGTGCAACTGACGGGTGGTGCGGTGTTTTGTACGGTTGCACAGGATATTTCGCAGCGAAAACAGAATGAGGAGCGTATTCGTCACCAGGCCAATTATGACAGTTTGACCGGACTGCCGAACCGCATGTTGTTCATGGATCGTTTGCAACGGGAGATTGTGCGCGCCACCCGTCAACAGAAACGGGTGGCATTGATGTTTATTGATCTGGACCGTTTCAAATGGGTCAATGACACCTTGGGCCATGCAGCGGGTGATGATTTATTGCGCGAGGTTTCCAACCGTTTGCAGAGCAGTTTGCGTAAATCGGATACGGTGGCGCGTATGGGTGGTGATGAATTTACCGCCATTTTGCCGGATATGGAGCGTGGACCGCACGCCGAAAGGGTTGCCAGCGGGGTGTTGGGCCAGTTGGTGACGCCGTTCATCTTGTGCGGGCAGGAGGTGATGATTTCTGGATCAATTGGTATTGCCATTTTTCCGGATGATGCGGCTTCCATGGAGGAGTTGTTGCGCAATGCCGACATCGCCATGTATCGGGCCAAAAGTGCAGGGCGCAACGGTTATCGCTTTTTCACCCCGGATATGCATGCCGAAGCCCAGCAGCGCATGGAACTGGAAAGCGATCTGCATTATGTGCTGGAACGCAAGGAGTTGGTGATTCACTACCAACCCATCGTCGACTTGCAGAGCCGTATGGTGGTGGGGGCTGAATGTCTGTTGCGGTGGATTCATCCCAAGCGGGGGTTTATCTCCCCGGCTCTGTTCATTCCGATGGCCGAAGAGATCGGCCTGATCAGCCAGATTACCGAATGGACCATCCGTACCGCTTGTGCCCAGGCGGCACGATGGCGGCAGATGCCCGGCTGTGCAACCTTTTTTGTCTCGGTCAATCTCTCTTGTACCCGCTGCCGCGATTTGTCGGTGGGGGAAAAGATTGAGGCCATTTTCCAGGATACCGGTTTGCCAGCCAACGGCTTGGTGTTGGAAATTACTGAAAATATTCTCTCGGAAGATGCCAACCGGGCTTTGCAGATGCTCAATCAGTTGGTGCAGAGAGGGGTTGCCTTATGGTTGGATGATTTTGGCACCGGCCACTCATCGCTCAGTGTGCTGAAGCGTCTGCCAGTGAGCGGGATCAAGATTGATCGTTCTTTTGTGCCCAGCGCCCTCTCCGACCCGGAAACCATTGTTCTGGTGGAGGCCATTTTGTCCCTGGCCCGCAGTCTTAACCGGGAGGTGATCGGCGAGGGGATTGAAGCAGAGGCGCAGGCTGAGTTTTTGTTGACGCGCAGCTGTCGTTTTGGTCAGGGGTATCTCTTTCTTAAGCCGGAACCGGCGGAATTGCTCACCGCCGTGTTGGGCAAGGCACTGCGTTGACAAGCTCTCTGTCGGGACCACCCCCCTCCTGGTCCCGACAGGGCAGTGTCTGATTACAAATGGATCAAGGTGGGCGCAAACCAGCCGAGCAGGCCAAAAACCACACCCAGAACCCCCAACGCACCCGCACCCCAGACCAGCATCATCATACCGGTGACCACCGAGGCGGAGGCCATGACGATGGCAATTTGTACGGAAGCGGCACCATATTCAAACATGTGGTGGGCTGCTGCCGCCCGATCACGAATGTTCTGCGCGGCGATGGCCCGTTCGCGCAGCTCCTTGCGCCCTTCTTTTTTTTCCGGTTCACTTTCGTAGCGTTGCGCCGTCGTGCGCCAGTCGTTGATCCTTTTTTTCCAGACCGTCTCCTGTTCCGCACTGAGATTGGCCGGTTTGATGGCCTCCATCATTTCGGCGGCGGTTTCCATGGTGGTTTTGCGAATGGTTTTGGCCTGATAAAAGGCCCACAAATCGGAGGCTTCGATGTTGTGGGCGATCTGCGAAGTTTGTGAAGCATTGACGCCGGTTTCGATCAGGGCCAGCAGACAGGCCAAGAGACTGATCATGATGGCGACAAATTTTTTGTTGCCTGCTTCGTGTTCACCATGACTCTCGCCGCCATGATGGCCGTGCGCCGCTTCATGGATCTGTTCCTGAGTTTCCATCACTTCCATTGGTGTACCTCATTGCTAAAAAAATTGAATTTTTCCTAAACCGGCATTGAACAGCTGACAGTGCGCTTTGTCAACGGGCCGTTATGCCTCAATCCCGTATTGCCGCAGTTTGTTGTGCAGCGATTGCCGGGTAATATCCAGCAGTTGTGCGGCCTGCAGTTTGTTGCCTTGCGTTTTGGCCAGGGCGACACGGATCAGACGAATTTCCAGCAGTTCCCGTTGTTGCGGCAGGGAGAGGGAGTCAGGCAGGGTTTCCGGCAGCAAGGCCAACCCATTATTGTTGCCTTTGTTGTTTTCTGTCGGCAGGGAGCAGTATTGTGCCGAGATGGTTTCGTTATCCTGGGTGAGGGCCACCAACCGTTCCACTTCATGTTGCAGTTGCCGGACATTGCCGGGCCAGGTGTAGGTTTCAAAGCGGGTGAGAATTTCCGGGGAGTAGCCGAGTACCTTTTTGTTGAAGCGGCCATTGACCTCGTCGAGAAACATCATGGCCAGGGGCAGAATATCCAGCGGGCGTTCCCGCAGCGGCGGCAAAGTCAAATCGACGGAAAAGAGGCGGAAAAAGAGATCTTCGCGGAAGCGTCCTTTTTTGACCTCATCCTGCAGATTTTTGGCCGAGGCGCTGATGATGCGAAAATCGTAGCGGTGCAGGCGGTTGCCACCCAGACGCATGCCCTCCTTTTCCTGAATGGCGCGCAAAAATTTTGGTTGGATGGTCAGGGGCATTTCCGAAATTTCATCCAGGAACAGCGTGCCGCCGTTTGCCTCTTCAAAACGGCCCATGCGGCTGGAGACAGCCCCGGTGAAGGCCCCTTTTTCGTAGCCAAAAAATTCACTTTCCATCAGATTTTCCGGGATGGCCGAACAGTTGACCGCAACGAACGGGCGGGTGCGCCGATCATTGGCCTGTTCGTGGATCATGCGGGCAATGACCTCTTTGCCGGTACCGCTCTCCCCGGTGATGAAAACATTGACCGGCAGAGAACCGATCTGGCGGACAATCTCCAGGGTTTGCCGCATGGAGGGGCTTTCGGCAATGAAGCTGTGCCGACCGGAGGCCTTGAAATCGGTGCGGGCCATCTCTTCGTGCATGTTTTTGGAGATGTTGATAATCTCCTCGGTGATAATATTATGCTCGATGGAGAGGGCCAGGTAGCGGACAACCTGCTGCAGCAAAATTTCGTCCTGTTGGGTGAAACCGTCGCTGTTGCGTTTGTTGAGAACCTGCACAGCTCCGATGCACCGTTTTTCGGCCAGGCTGAAGATGGGCACGCTGATCAGGTTGCGGGTGATAAAATCGGTTTTTTGATCACTTTGGGCATGAAAACCGCTGTGATGTTCCAGGCCGGAACCAAAGATGGTGACGCCGTTGGCGATGGTGCGCCCGACAATGCTCCCCTCTTTGGGGGCAATAATCTCTTTTTCGCGCACACCGGTGCCGAATTTCAGCCAGACGTTGTCGGATTCGGCGCTATAAATGAAAATGCTGCACCGTTCCGCTTGTACCAGCGGGGGAAAGACCGCCACAAAAAAACGCATGAGATTTTCGTAATCGCGATTATTCCAGGCGCGGGTGATACGGTCGAGTTGGGCCTTGAGGGTAATCAGTCGATGGCGAATGTCCGAGGTTTTAAACATGGAGGCCGTTTAACCCGCCATCGCCTGGGGACGGACAAGCCGCTTGCTGCTGCGCAATGGTTTGGCGGGTAACGAAAAACGGGAGAGCATCTGAAACACTTCCAACACGGTTTGCTGGGGCAGGTTGAGAAGGCGGGCCGTCTCTTCCACATTGGCCCCTTCCAGGGCCAGATCGATAATCTGCCGCCGGGCGGCAGCCGAAGAGGCTCTGCTGCGATAGTTGAGCAGGAAGACGCGCCGTGTGCAGGAGGGATTCTGACAGATGAAGCGTTGGGCACCATTGGGTTGCCGACCATATTTGACCACATTCAAGCTGTCACAATCCGGACAGCGCACTTCGACCACAGCCATGATAGGGATACTCCTTCCCGCAGACGGAGCCAAGCAGGGAATAAATTGTTGACTCCCCGCACGAATCAACTTTTGTGCCAAGCAATAGCTGTCCGATAATCTTCTTCTGAAACAGTAACTTATCCGATGCCATGCCGGATAATGACCAGCAACGGAGAGGGGTCGAGGCAAATTCTTCCAAGTCTGGCTTGCAAAAAATGCCTGCACAGGGAACAAGAGCGGGATTTTATGCGCTAATTATATGAATTTTAACAATAAAAAACTTGGAATGCAAGTTGCGATAGTGGGCAGTCAGGTGCAAAGCAGCTGTCTGATGTCGGCAAAAACTGTCCGGCAGATCCCTTATGAATGGTCGATTGCAAGGAGCTTCCATGGCAAACATACTCTCTGCGGTTTCCGGTTTGTCGAACTTGGTCAATGCAGTGGTATTGGATCCTTCGCTGGTGGCGTTGAAGGATAATCTCAACCAAACCACCGCCGTTGCGGAGGGGTATCGGGTTGATCTGGCGCAGGAAGAGGGGGCAGGCGGGCGGACGGAGGCTTCCCAGCTTTCGTTGGCGGGTCGGCTGTCGCTGGATCTGCAGGCCTTGAATCAGGCGACCCTGCAGGCCAATGACGGCGTGGCGATGGCGCAGATTGCCGGTGCCTCCCTGAATGATATTCATGCCGATTTGCAACAGATGCAGAAGCTGGTACAGGCCAGTCGCAACGGCACCTTGAGCGAAGCCGATCGCCAATCGCTGCAGGCGGAAGCGAAAAAGCTGCAGGAGTCCATCGATCAAAAAATTCATTCGGCACACTATCTGGATATTCCCTTGTTGGCGACGACAAGGGCGATGTTGTTGCAGGCAGGGATCGAGAGCGGCAACCAAAACAGCATTGTCTTGAAGGATGTGGCGCAGGCGCTGACACCGGTGGATGTGGGCAATGCCGCCTCTGCCGAAGCGGCAGAGAGTTCGTTGGTCAAAGATCTGGCCATGGTGGAGGGTCTGCAACGGCAAATGGTTGGCAAACAAGGGGAGTTTGGCAAAGCGATCGATGCCTTGTCGGCCTGGTCGGCAACACGCACCGGAGCCCGGCAGATTGACAGCGATCAGGCTGCCAGTGCAGCGGCCAGCCGGATTGCCGGTCTGATTCGTGGCAATGCCGCCATGGCGTTCAATGTGCAGGCCAATCAGTCGCCGGCGCGGGTGGCTCATTTGGTCTGATTGGCGTGTCATCTTTGTTCCAGTTCTCCTCATTGGGGTAACGGGCTGGCGTGACTGTACCGCCAGCCCGTTTGCATTGTACGGCTTGCCATGAATCAACTTTTTTTTGCACTGATCCTGATGGGTTTTTTGGCGACCGGCTGGCAGCAGTGGCAGTGGTTGCCAGAGGGTAACGCTCTGTCGCCAATGCAGATATTGAGCAAAGGGATGATGGATGCCGCCGCTTCTTCGGTTACGCTGGCTCTTGGTTTGATCGGCAGCATGGCCCTGTTTTTGGGGGTGATGAAGGTGGCCGAGCGGGGTGGTTTGTTGACCATTCTGGCCCGTTTGATCCGCCCGTTGATGGTTCGCCTCTTTCCTGAAGTGCCAGCCGAACATCCGGCCATGGGGGCGATGATTCTCAATCTGGCTGCCAATGCCTTGGGGTTGGGCAATGCGGCCACCCCTTTTGGTATTCGTGCCATGCACGAGTTGAATCGTCTCAATCCGCTGCCAGGGACGGCCAGCAACGCCATGGCCCTGTTTTTGGCGCTCAATACCGCCAGCATTACCCTGGTACCGAGCAGTGTCATTGCCGTTCGTGCCGCCTTGGGTTCACGAGAGCCGGCAGCCATTCTGGCCACCACCCTGTTTGCCACCCTGTGTGCGACGGTCGCTGCGGTCGTGGCTGCGCGATTTTTCCAACGTTGGGCCACCCCCCAGCCGGCTGGTGTGGCAGAAAACCGTGGCGATGAACCGGCAGCAGCAGAAGAGGCTAACAGCCTGTTGCCGGAGATTGCCGCTGGCTATCCTGCCTGGGTCTCTTTTTTGGCGATGGTGCTGTTGCTGGCTTTTGTGCCGTTGACCATTTTTTATGGCAAAGGGTTTGCGGTATGGGTGTTGCCGGGGTTGGTGGTCACTTTTCTCGGCTTTGGTGTCTGGCGTGGGGTGCGGGTTTATGAAGTGTTTGTCGAAGGGGCGAGAGAAGGGTTTGAGACGGCGGTGCGGATCATTCCCTATCTGGTGGCCATTCTGGTTGCGGTCGGCATGTTTCGCAGCAGTGGGGCGATGGAGGTGCTGGTACAGCTGTTGGCACCGCTGACCACCCCTTTGGGCTTGCCTGCCGAAGCGTTGCCGATGGCCTTGCTGCGCCCATTTTCCGGTTCCGGTGCCTATGGCCTGATGACCGCCATCATGCAGGATCCGGCTATTGGTCCAGACAGTTATGTCGGCATTCTGGTCAGCACCATACAGGGATCCACCGAGACGACCTTTTATGTCCTGGCGGTCTATTTGGGGGCGGTACAGGTGCAGCGCATGCGTCATACCCTGGCGGCGGCGCTAACCGCTGATCTGGCCGGACTGGCGGCGGCAGTCTGGATCTGTACGATGTTGTTCGGAGATCGTTGATGGATGTGCTGGTTGGCGAACCCTGGCCCTCGGCCAGGGCGTTACAGCAGGAGTGGTTGGAAAATTTGGCACGGCGCCATGAGGTGCGCCAGGGGGAGTTGTTGTCCCGGCTGGTAGATGAACTGACGGCACCTGTTCCAGAAAGTTATTTTGCCCTGTTCTCCCTGGCAGCGTGGCAGTGGTGGAAACGTTGGCGAGCCAGCCGCTTTTATGCCTCGTTGCATCTTTTTCTCTGGCAACAAGCACTGGGGCAGGTGCAACCCATCTATGCTGCCGGTTTGTTGCGTCTGTTGCGTTATCAACTGCTGCAGCACCCGAAGGCAGGGGTGCGACAGGTTGCCCGATTGGAACAACATTTGGCGTTATATGCCGTACTGACCGACAATGTATCGGAAGCCGGTTATTTGCGCATTGCTCACCATGTCGTACAAAATATTTTTGGTGATTTGCAGCGTAATCCCACCTGTTTAATTATCGCCGTGCAATTGGCAGATTATTTGGACCGTTATTACGAACAACAAAGCAATCGGCTGCAACGGTTGGAAATTACGCCATAGTCATTCTTCGTTACACTGTGATATTGTTTGAAAATATTGCCAAATTTCCCTGGTTTGCGCTCCAGGATCCTTGCAATGATACGACAGAAAATTTAGATTGCGCGATTCCGTG
>PDZV01000038.1:0-4449 GCA_002753135.1 Magnetococcales bacterium WMHbinv6
CAGCGAAGCGTTCGGCAACATTCTGCTGCGCAGCAACAGCGATGGCAGCAGCGTGCGCCTCAAGGATGTGGCCAAGGTGGAATGGGGAGCCCAGGAGTATACCATCCGCGCCCGCCTCAACGGCCAACCCACCGCCGCTGTCGGCATCAAGGTGGCCCCCGGTGCCAACGCCCTGGAGACCGCACAGCGGGTCAAACAGCGCATGAGCGAACTGCAACCTTTTTTCCCCGCTGGCATCTCCTGGGATATTCCCTACGACACCTCCACCTTTATCCGCATCTCGATCCATGAGGTGCTGGTCACCCTGGGCGAGGCGATGGTGCTGGTTTTTTTGGTCATGTATCTGTTTCTCGGCAACCTGCGCGCCACCTTTATCCCGGCCATCGTCGTGCCCATCGCCCTCACGGGGGCCCTGGTCGGTATCTATCTGCTCGGTTATTCGATCAACGTGCTGACCCTGTTTGCCATGGTCCTCTCCATCGGCATCGTCGTCGATGACGCCATCGTCGTGGTAGAAAATGTCGAGCGGGTGATGATGGAAGAGCGGCTCTCGGCCCGTCAGGCCACCCGCAAAGCGATGACGCAAATTTTTGGGGCCATTGTCGGCATCACGCTGGTGCTTTCTTCGGTCTTTGTGCCGATGGCCTTTTTCAGCGGCAGCGTCGGCACCATCTACCGTCAGTTTGCCGTCACGTTGGTGTTGACCATGCTCTTTTCTGCCCTGATGGCCTTGACCCTGACCCCTGCCCTCTGCGCCACGCTGCTGCATAACACCAACGGACATGAAGGCTCTCCCGGTCTGCTGCGCCGCTTTGCCGATGGTTTCCTCAGCACCAGCCAGGGCTATCGCCAGAGCATTGCCGCCATCCTGCGCCGTCCCCTGCTCTACTTGCTGATCTATCTGGCCATCGCCGTCACGGCAGGCGCTCTCTTTGTTAGACTGCCTGGCGGCTTTTTGCCTGACGAAGATCAAGGCTATTTTCTCAGCATCATGCAGCTGCCCCCCGGTGCCACCCAGGAGCGCACGCTGGAGATACTCTCGCAGGTGGAAAATTATTATCTGCAACAGCCGGAAGTGGCCAAAGTGGTAGGGGTTGCCGGATTCAGCTTTTTTGGCAAGGGACAAAATTCAGCCATCGCTTTTGTGCGCCTGAAAAGTTGGGATCTGCGCAAAAAAGCGGAAGAACAGGCCGCAGCCCTGGTCATGCGGGCCAATATTGCCCTGTCGCAGATCAAACAATCGTTGATCTTTGCCATCAACGTTCCCCCCATCCCGGAACTTTCTGCCGTCGGCGGCTTTGACCTGCGCCTGCAGGACCGCAGCGGGGCCGGTCGGGAACCGCTTCTCGAGGCCCGCAATCAACTGCTCGGCATGGCCAGTCAGGAGCCCACCCTGGCCGGGGTACGCCCGGAAGGTCTGGAAGCCGGTCCGCAGCTTATGGTCACCATCGACCGCAGCAAAGCTGCCGCCATGGCGATCGATCTGGCCGAACTCAACGAAACCCTGCAGGTCACCCTGGGTTCCGCCTATATCAACGATTTGACCCGCGAAGGGCGCATTCTGCAGGTGCAGATGCAGGCCAACGCCACCACCCGCAGCGATGTGGAACATCTTTTCTCGGTGCGGGTGCGCAACCGCAACGGCCAACTGATTCCCCTGGCCGAACTGGTGCAAAGCCGCTGGGTCGCCGCCTCGCCCAAACTGGACCGCTACAACGGTTTGCCGTCGATGAAACTGGCCGGCAACCCCGCCCCCGGACGCAGCACCGGCGAAGCGATGGCCGCCATGACCGCCTTAAGCCAACAACTGCCCCCCGGCATCGGCTTTGAGTGGTCTTCCACCTCCTTTGAAGAGTCTCTCTCCGGGGCACAGGTACCGATGTTGTTCGGCCTCTCCCTGCTGGTGGTTTTTCTCTGTCTGGCAGCCCTCTATGAAAGCTGGTCGATTCCCTTTGCCGTGCTGCTGATCGTGCCGATCGGTCTGTTCGGAGCCGTGCTGACCGTGCTGGCCATGGGCATGCCCAACGATGTCTACTTCAAAGTGGGGCTGGTGGCGGTGATCGGTCTGTCGGCGAAAAATGCCATTCTGATCGTCGAATTTGCCCGCACCCTGGCCCAGCAGGGGATGCCCTTGCTGGAGGCGACGCTGGAGGCCTGCCGCATGCGTTTTCGTCCCATCGTCATGACCTCGGCTGCCTTTATCCTGGGTGTCATGCCGTTGGTCTTCTCCAGCGGTGCCGGGGCCGCCAGCCGTCGCGCCATCGGCACCGGGGTCATGGGTGGCATGTTTTCGGCCACCGTGCTGGGTCTGTTTCTCATTCCGGTGCTGTTTGTCACCATTCGCCGTCTGTTTCCCGAACGCAGCCCACCCCAGCACGAAGAAGAGCCGCCTGCCATCGCCGCCACCGGAGCCGCCAGTCATGTCTAAATCTCTTCTGCCCGGCCTGCTGACCCTGCTGCTCGGCAGCGGTTGTTCCCTGATTCCGGCCCTGCCCGAGAAGCAACCACCGATTCCGGCTGCCTGGAATGAGGTCAAGGGGCTGGAAAAAGCAGAACCTCTGCCCGCAGATGCTGCCACCCCGCAACTGCCCTGGCGGCAATTTTACCGCCATCCGGTCTGGCAGGAGCTGATCGAAACAGCGCTGCGTCACAACCGGGATTTGCAGGCGGCAGTCGCCCGCATGGGCCAGGCCAAGGCCCTGTTGGGCATCAGTACGGCGGCCCGTTTGCCGAGTGTACAGGCCAACCTGCTGCACCAGGAAAACCGCACCCCGGCGGAACTGGCACAGAGTGGCAAAGCCACCGTCAGCTCCCGGGATGATCTGCAACTGGCCCTGCCTGCCTTTGAGCTGGATTTTTGGGGTCGTCTCAACGCCTTGCAGCAGGAGGCCAAGGCCACCTTTCTGGCCAACGAGGCTGCGGTGCAGGCGGTGCGCACCCTGCTGATCGCCCAGGTGGCGGAAGCCTGGATCAACTGGCGTGAGGCAGCGGAGCGCTCCTTGTTGGCCCGCCAGCGCCTTGATGTGCAGCAAACGCTGCAACAACTGGTCGCTGACCGGCAACAGGCGGGCATTGCCACCGCCCAAAGCCATTGGCAGGCGGTACTGGCCACGCAGGGGGCGCAGGCAGAACTGGCGGAAAGCCAACGCCAGGAGGGAGCCGCCCACCACGCCTTGCAGCTGCTGACCGGCCACAACTGGGATGCAGAGCGCCATTGGCCGCTGCTGGAAGAGGTGGTATTGAGCGACACCCTGCCAATCGATCTGCCCGCGCAAACCCTGGCCGCCCGACCGGATGTGCGGGCGGCGGAATATCGCCTGCAGGCGGCCAACGCCCATATCGGTGCCGCCAGGGCCGCCTTTTGGCCACGCATCACCCTGACCAGCTCACTGGGTCTGGCCAGCGCCGGATTGCAGGGTCTGTTTGCTGGCGGGGCCAGCGCCTGGAGTTTTCTGCCCAGCCTGGAGCTGCCCATTTTTGACGCTGGCCGCCGCGCCTTCGCCCAGGAGGCGGCTGAGGCGGAACAGAGAGCGCTGCTGGCCGAGTATGAAAAGGTGATACAACAAGCCTTCCGCGAAGCCGCAGATGGCCTGCAGGCCCGCAACGTGCTGCGGCAACAACTGCAGGCGCTGCAAAACAGCCAGCAAGCACAACTGGCCCGCCTGCAACTGTTGCAGGAACGGTTCACCGTCGGGGTAGACAGCAAACTGGAACTGCTCAACCAACAACTGGCCCTGTACAGCAGCGAACAACAACTGCGCAGCGCCGAACGGCAATTGCTGGTCAATCAGGCCATGCTTTACAAGGCGTTGGGTGGGGGTGTAAACTGAGCCCCGGATGTTTTTCAGAAGCTGTGCTGAAAACAAGCCAACCGTGCGTTTAAACAACTAAAAAAATACAGGCAATGGGCATCTATCGAAAAGCGAAGCGCAACGTTCGGGCTTTTGGCTGGCGTTCGGGATTGGGGATCACATGGCGGGAGTTAACCAGTCGGAGTCATGCGGCCATTGCCGTACAAACCCCGCATATACCCGATCACCCAATCTGGCTTCGTCTGCATACGACCGATATTTCGACTTACATCCAAATGTTTGTCAATCGGGAGTATGCCATGTTGTTGGCCAAACCGCCGCAGGTGATCATCGACGCCGGTGCCAACATTGGTTTTTCGGCAATTTTTTTCGCCCAGTGTTATCCAGAGGCGCGCATTTTGGCCTTGGAGCCGGCGGCTGCCAATTTTGCCTTGTTGGAGCGGAACACCCGTCCATATCCCAATATTACGCCGTTGCACCGGGCATTATGGGGCAGTCGAACGACTCTTTCCCTTCATGATCCCGGTCCAGGGCGGGCCGGTTTGCAGACCGACGGCTTTCAGACTCTGGCAATTGATCCGGCGGCATCTCCTGCGCCGCATACGGTCGAGGCGATCGACCCCGACTCCCTGATGGC
>PDZV01000038.1:4490-40085 GCA_002753135.1 Magnetococcales bacterium WMHbinv6
ATCGAGGGGGCGGAAGCAGATTTGTTCCGACAAGGAGGGGCATGGTTGGATCGGGTTGGGGTGATCCAGATAGAGTTGCACGACCGTTTCCGTTCGGGGTGCAGCCGGGCCTTTTACAACACCACCAATCACTTTGAACACGAAACGTATCGGGGGGAAAATATTTTTTTGCTGCGCAAAGCCTATTGGGCGGGGTGACGCGGCAACCGCATTTCACGGACTGGGGAGAAGGTAAACCACCGTTGAGTCTCCGGCAGGGGGGGTCAAGCTGAAGATCGCGCCCAATAAACGCAGTCTGGGATCTTGTAGAAGTGCTGGGGGATGTTCCAAGGAGCGCTTACGCGCAACGGCGGTTTGTGTCATTCGTGTTGAACCGACACACATTATTGCATGCCCAATTCTTAAACCGAAATCGGTTCTCCGATTATCACCACCTCTTTATTTTCCCCTCCTTTACGCGCAAGAACATATTTGCCGTCGGCCATCGCAATGCGTATATCCTTGTGCGTATCACTCAGAATCTCTTTTAACCTTTCCACCGACGGATAACCATCATCACGATACGAAATACATACAATTGCTTGCGAGAAACGTTTCAGGAGAAGCTTAAATGCCTCCTCTTCATCCTCAGCAGAAAACCAACTCTGATCTGGTTTATAGATTGGTTTGTGCGCATAACCGGTATTGACAGATGACTTAAAATCATAATACATTACAAGAGAATCAAGAAAATGATAAAAATTAAAATAATTTGTTTCAGAATAGTTTCTTTTTCTTGAATATGGTGTATCAATATATACAAAATCCACATCGGTACGTAACTCAAAAGCATCATCATTGGCAAAGTAACATTTTCCAGGTTTTTGTATTGCTTTATATTCCTGTAATTCTCGATAAAATTTAATCATATGAAGTTCTATTGGTGTATCCCAAGTCTTCTTATTGCCAAACGATCTTTGTACATTCTGCTCTCTCATGGAAAGATTGGCCCTATGAAAGAGATTATACGGCCTTTTTATTAAAGCAGTTTGGAATAGGCAATAAAAAGCCTCCGATTTTTTTATCTCATCTTCAATTGAAAGAATGTTTTGCGTAATCACATCAATTTGCTCATTCTCAAATTTAGTATAAAATATATTATCGTAAATGTCTGATATATGTTGTTTATAATCAACGCCATCTTTCTTTTGAAACAAACTTTTTAATTCGTCAACACCAAGACGCATTCCACCTTCAATAAACAATGCTTTCGCATTTACATAGTTTGCCTTCAAAATATCATTATACAAAACATCTTTACCCATACTTAACAATAAATGTGTAACAGAACCCGTTCCTCCAAACGCATCCAGACAAGTCTTAAATTCATAGTCGGCAAACAAATTGGCAAGAAACGGTAAATATTTTCTCTTACTGCCTTGAAACCGCGTACTGGGCATTGACGCAAAAGTAACTTGATTAGAAAACAAATTGAGCTGCAACATGACGTTAACCTGTTTTGAGATTTTTATACCGAATATATTCATTAATGTTACTGTATGGAGGTCTATTCATCTCCACCAATTTAGCCATATCTCTAGTAAGATAATTCATCCAATAGTCATCAAATACCTTTTCACCAAGTTTACTGAAAGGGCCATTACCATCAATAAGATCACTGATATTTGTAACAGATCCTATATTTTTCGTATTACCGCTTCCCGGGCAATCTGACGCTATACGATATTTTTCCTGTACAAAAAATTTAAAATCATTGATTACTGACTGGATATCAAACAGTTGATCCAAAGAATATTTTTTCCTCTCATCAATATTTTTTTCAACTCTTGAATAGATTAAACCAAAGACAAGGTGACTAGCATAGCTTGAATAAGGAAAACGCACATTTTTGGCTGAAGACCTATCTCTGAAATATCCTGTAAACGCACCAAGCGTCATACCATTTACCGTATTTGAATCAATACGATATGAACTTTTTATGTCAACAGCATATTTATTATTATTCTTGTCAACAAATGTCAAATCCGGGTAATGATTTTGAAAGTCAGAAAGAATAATTTGAAAATTATACCTCTCAGCAAATGAAACAAATTTTGGATAAATTAACAATTCCATAATTTTTGAAACAACTTTTGTATCGACGGAGATCGTGTAAACATTCTTCTTTGTATCAATAAACCCTTTTACAATCCAGTCCCCTGTATCGGTTGCCACGTCTTCAGCAAAGGATTGAGCGTATTCGGCTAATTGTTCTGAAAAAATGGTGGACATCATGCTCACCTCGGCCTGCCGTTGCGCACCATCTCATCGGCCTGGGCGATCTGTTCCGGGTTCATTTGTCGGGTGACGGTGGCGCAAAAGCGGCCCAGGTTGGGGTTGCGCAGGGCGGCGCGGTTGAGCCAGACGTAGGCTTGTACCAAATCCTTGCCCACACCGCGCCCTTTGGCATACATCACCCCCAGATTGAACTGCGCCATCACCTCACCCTGCACCGCTGCCCGCAGGTAGTGACGCACCGCCTCCTCTTCGTCCTGAATGACTCCCTCGCCCTTTTCGTAGATCACTCCCAGACTGAACTGGGCAGCGCTGTTGCCCTGTTCGGCGGCTTGTTGAAACCATTTGACCGCCTCGGGCAGGTCCACCTCGGTGCCACTGCCTTGCTTGTAGAGCAGACCCAACAGATTCTGCGCCCGGGCATCCCCCTGTTCTGCAGCCAGACGTGCCCAGCGCAACGCCTCTCCGGCATCCTGGGTAACGCCACGTCCGCTGTGAAACATCAACGCCAAATTGAACTGTGCCCGTGGCTCACCTTGATCGGCAGCCAGGCGAAACCAATGCAACGCCTCGGCAAAAGATTGCCCCACCCCTCGTCCTTCCAGATACATCGCCCCCAATTCAAAGCGGGCCAAGGCGTTGCCCTGATAGGCGGCACGACTGAACCAGTGAATCGCCTCCAGATCGTTGCGCTCCAGATATTTGCCGCTGTAATACATCCGTCCCAGGTTCAACTGGGCAATCGGATGGCCCTGATCAGCCGAGCGCCGCAACCACTGCAGGGCTACGGCATCATCCCGGGCCACCTCCTGCTCTCCTTTGTGGTAGAGACGGGCCAAGGCAAGTTGCGCCTCCATATCCCCTTGTTCGGCCAACTGGTGCAAGCGCTTGACAACACTGACCTCCTCCTCCACTTTCGCCTTTGCTGGCACCTCCGGCAAAACCGGACTCTCTGGCACCATCTCTGCGGGCAAAGCACCGCTGGCATAGGGTTGCGCTTCGCTCTCTTTGTTGTGTACCGTTGCTGCCGCCCGCTTGCGTCCGGCAGAGATCCGCCGGGCCATCGACCGCTCACGCAAAAATGGTCGATGCCTGCTGCGTCCTTCATGCAGCGGATCATACTGACGGTGCCGCCACCACAAATATCCGGCCACCAAGATCATGACCACACAGCCCGCCACGATGATCCCGAATATGTTTGTCATCATAACCCCCTCAACAGGCCATCAACAGACTCTTGCACCCTAATCCACCCCCTCCAGTGGCAACTCCACCGTTACCCCCGACAAGCTCTCTTCCCGATAGAGGGTCGAAGCCCCCCCATGGCCGACAAAACTTGCCCCACTCAAAAAGCCGTAGGGCAGCAGGCCGCCGCGCTGGGCCCGACTGCCTTGCCATGAAGTCAAATCGGTCAACCGTTTCTGCCGTTTGCCGGAGTCCAACAGCACCCCTTCTTCCGGGTTGAAGGTGATCACATCCACCAGCCACTCACCACGGGCCAACCGTTGAATGCGCACCCCTTTGCCTTTGGGCATCAAGGGAAACTCCTGCAGCGAACAGACCAGTAACATGCGCTGGGTCATCGCCGCCACCAGGCTCCCCAGCACCGGTCGCAGGTGCAGCAGTTGATCTTCCGGTTTAAACATCACCACCTGCTTGCCCGCCCGATGGGTAGAGATCAGGTCGCTGCCCTTGACGCGAAACCCCTGACTCAAGCGGGTGGTCAACAGATATTCCCGCGCCCCGTCCACCACCATCGCCCAGACCACCGGGTCCATCCCCTCCATATCGAACAACACCGTCAGCGGTTCGCCGAAACCTTTGCCGGCTGGCAATCGGTCGGCCAAGACGGAAAATATTTTGCCGGAACGACTGACAAAAGAGATGGTATCCGTGGTATAGCCGCGCACCGTCTGCAGCAGGGTATCATCCCCTTTGAAGCGTATTTTGCTCACATCCGGCTCTTCATATCCGCGAATCGCTTTAACCCACCCCTTGCTGGACAAAATGAGCGTCAACGGCTCACGCAGGGTCATCTCTTCCGGTTTCAACACCGGCTCCTGGGGTGGCAAAGAGAGTTCGGTCCGCCGGGCATCGGCAAACTCCTGCCTTGTCTGTTGCAATTCGTCGCCAATTGCCTGCCACAACAGGCTCTCATCGGCCAACAAGGCGCGCAACGAGGCAGCGCGCGCCTCTTTTTCCGCCATCTCGCGGCGAATATTCATCTCCTCCAGACGGCGCAAGGCGCGCAAGCGCAAATTCAATACCGCTTCCGCCTGCTCGGCATCCAACCCAAAACGGCTCATCAGCACCGGAGCCGGTTCATCGTGCTCCTTGATGATGGCAATCACCTCATCGATATTGAGATGGACCAACAGGTAGGCGGCCAACAGATGCAATCGCGCACTGATACCGGCCAGTTCATGCTGGCAGCGCCGGGTCCAGACCTCAAAACGGTGGTCGAGCCAGGCCCGCAACATACCTTTCAGATTCAACACCTGTGGCCGGGTGCTGGCGGTGATCACGTTCAGATTGACGGCGACACGCACCTCCAGATCGGTATTTTTGAACAGATAGGCCATGATCCGTTCCGGATCCAGGCGGCTTGACTGGGGTTCCAGCACAATGCGGATGGCGCTGTCCGACTCATCGCGCACATCGGCCAAAAAGGGCGATTGTTTGCCGAGGATCAATTGAGCGATGCGTTCGATCAGGCGGGATTTGCTGACCTGATAGGGAATTTCAGTGATCACCAGACGCCAGGCACCACGTGGTCCACCCTTTTCGTAAGGCACCTCCTCTTTGTGCCAGCGGCTGCGCAGACGAAAGCTCCCCTTGCCGCTCTGGTAAACCTCCAACCGTTCCTCTTCCGAGGCGACCAACACCCCGCCGGAGGGAAAATCGGGCCCCGGCAAAACCCGCAACAACGCCGCCACTTCCACCTGCGGGTTGTCGATCAGCATCCGGCAGGCATCAAGAATTTCCGCCACGTTATGCGGTGGAACAGCGGTGGACATGCCGACGGCAATACCGGTGGAACCGTTGGCCAACAGGTTGGGAAAACGGGCAGGCAACACCCACGGCTCGCGGGAAGAGCCGTCATAGGTATCGATGAAGTCGACCGTATCCCGGTCCAAATCCTCCAGCAGGGCGCTGGCAACCCGGGTCAAGCGGGCCTCCGTATAACGCATGGCCGCCGCGCTGTCGCCGTCCACATTGCCAAAGTTGCCCTGACCATCGACCAGCGGATAGCGCACGGCAAACTCCTGCGCCAGGCGGACCATGGCATCATAAGAGGCCTGGTCGCCGTGCGGGTGGTATTTACCGATCACATCGCCGACCACCCGCGCCGATTTTTTGTAGGCCGAACCGGGATCCAGATGCAGACCTCGCATGGCGAACAAAATCCGCCGATGGACCGGCTTGAGTCCATCGCGGACATCGGGCAACGAACGGCTGATGATGGTGGAGAGGGCGTAGGCCAGATAGCGACTCTCCAACTCCAAGCGGATCGGGGCATCGGCAATCAGGCCGACTTCAGCCATGCTCATGACAGATCCTCAAACTCCGTACCAGTTTCCGCCTCCGTTTCGACCTCGGCACCCCGACGACCATAGCCCCGGCCACTGTTTTTGCCGCTTTTCATCACCGGGGTGGTAAAAGAGACACCGCCTGCTGCCGCGTTGCTGCGATCTTTGGCGGACATGCCGTTGGCCACGCGCAACTGATCTTCCAGTTCGTGGAGCATAGCCGGATTTTCATTGAGAAATTTTTTAGCATTCTCCCGCCCCTGGCCGATGCGTTCACCGCCACGGGCATACCATGCCCCCGATTTTTCCACCAGGCGGGCTTCCACCGCCAAATCCAGCACCTCCCCGGCGATGGAGATACCGGTGCCGTAATCGATATCAAACTCGGCGCTGCGGAAGGGGGGGGCCATTTTGTTTTTGACCACCTTTACCTTGGTGCGGTTGCCGACCACCTCTTCTTTGTCTTTGAGAGAGCCGATGCGGCGAATATCCAGGCGCACCGAGGCATAAAATTTCAGGGCATTGCCACCGGTGGTGGTCTCCGGATTGCCGAAGGTGACGCCGATTTTCATGCGAATCTGGTTGATGAACAGGACAATGGCATTGGATCGGGAGATGGAGGCGGTCAACTTGCGCAGGGCGTGCGACATCAGACGGGCCTGCAGGCCAACGTGCGAATCGCCCATATCCCCTTCAATCTCCGCTTTCGGGGTCAAGGCAGCCACCGAATCGACCACCACCAGATCCACCGCCCCGGAACGGACCAGCATGTCGACAATTTCCAGCGCCTGCTCGCCGGTATCGGGCTGGGAGATCAGCAGTTGATCGACATCCACCCCCAAATGGCGGGCATAGGAGGGATCCATGGCATGTTCGGCATCGACGAAGGCGGCCACACCGCCCAATTTTTGTGCTTCTGCCACCACATGCAGCGCCAGAGTGGTTTTACCCGACGATTCGGGGCCGAACACCTCGATCACCCGCCCCCGTGGCAAACCACCAATGCCCAACGCCATATCCAACCCCAGAGAACCGGTCGAAACCACCGGAACCGCTTGCACCGCATCGGGACTCATGCGCATGATCGATCCCTTGCCGCATTGCCGTTCAATCTGGGCGATAGCCGCATCCAACGCCTTGGCCTTGTTGATGTCCAGTGCCATGAGGACTCCTTTTTGTACGATGAAAGTGTTCACAAAACGAGCGGGCCGCACCATTTTCAGCAAGCGACCCTGCCAAGCCTTCCGATTACCGGTTTTACGGTCCTAGGGTAACAGATTTTGACGTCTGAAAACAAAGACCAAAAAGAACCTTTTGCCAATTCACGAAAAAATGCGTATCTTGTGCAGGTCGTGGAACGGACGGCAATGGCTGCTACAGGTTGTACAAGGATCCCCATCGATGGAAATTGCGGAATTATTGGCCTTCGGAGTCAAAAACAGTGCCTCCGACCTGCATCTTTCGGCAGGCATGCCCCCTTTGATCCGCGTCGACGGCGACATGCGCCGCATCAACCTGCCTGACCTGGACCACGAACATGTCCACGCCTTTGTCTACGACATCATGAACGACAAGCAGCGCAAAGAGTACGAAGAGTCGTGGGAGGTTGATTTTTCCTTTGAGTTGCCGGGTCTGGCCCGTTTTCGCGTCAACGCCTATCATCAACATCGCGGTGCCGCTGCCGTTTTTCGTACCATTCCTTCGACCATTCTCACCCTGGAACAGTTGGCCGCCCCGGCCATCTTCAAGGAGTTTGCCGAAATGCCCCGTGGTCTGGTGCTGGTCACCGGCCCCACCGGTTCCGGCAAATCCACCACCCTGGCGGCGATGATCGACCACAAAAACCAACACGAATACGGCCATATTCTCACTCTGGAAGATCCGATCGAATTTGTCCATCACTCGCAAAAATGTCTGATCAACCAACGGGAAATCCGCCGCGACAGCCACAGCTTTGCTGCCGCCCTGCGCTCGGCCCTGCGTGAAGATCCCGATACCATCATGGTCGGCGAAATGCGCGACCTGGAGACCATCCGTCTGGCTCTTTCCGCCGCCGAAACCGGTCATCTGGTCTTTGCCACCCTGCATACCACCTCTGCGGCCAAAACCATCGACCGGGTGGTCGATGTCTTTCCGGCGGCGGAAAAAGAGATGATCCGCACCATGCTCTCCGAATCGCTGCGGGCCGTCATCTCGCAACATCTGCTAAAAAAACGCAACGGCGGTCGCGTCGCCGCCCACGAAATCATGGTCGCCACGCCCGCCATCCGCAATCTGATTCGGGAAAATAAAATTGCCCAAATGTACTCCTCTATCCAGACTGGTCGTAAATTGGGTATGCTGACTTTGGAACAATCTTTGCTTGAACTGGTTACCGCCGGCACAATCAGCCGCGAGGTGGCGCGTGACAAAGCCAATATCAAGGAGTCTATCGTTTAATCCTGTTGCCATCGGAAAAAGAGATTTCATGAAAAAATTGATGAATATCCACCCTCTCAGATTTGCATTGTCCGCCTTGGCCCCGGTTGCGTTGGCGATGGGTCTGACGGTTGCAGCCCTGCCTGCTGCCGCTGGATCCCTCTCCTCGGCCCTGAACCTGGAGCCACAGCCCGGTTCCTCCTTTTTGGAGGTTCCCGCCGCCGCCAACGGAGAAGCCGATTTGATCCGCGTCGGCTATATGCTGGCCGATGGGCTGGTCGCCGAACTGCGGAAAAACCATCCGCCCCTGGGTTACCACCACCCCATGCTGGTTGCCACCTTCGTCAACCGCAGCAATATGGACATGAGTTCGGAAATGGGTATGGTCATGGCCGACCATATCTCCTCACGGGTTACCCAGCACGGTTATACTGTCCTGGAGCCCAAACTGCGCAAAGAGTTTTCCATCCGCAAAGAGCATGGCGAATTTATGCTCTCCCGCGATATCGATAAACTGTTTCAGGAAAACCGCGCCTACGCTGCCATTGTCGGCAGCTATACCGAATCGCGCAGTCTCCTTGATTTTACGGTGAAAATTGTCGAAATCAAAACCCGTCACGTGCTGGCATCCGCCGATCTGCGCCTGCCCCTGGGTGAAAACGCCCGTGACCTGTTGATGAATCTGGGTGGGGGAACCAGCATGGAGGTGGTTGATAAATGAGCATCCGCACCGCAAGCAAACCCCTCGCCCTACTGGCCCTGCTCTCTGCCGTCACGCCACTGCTCAACGGTTGTTTGACACAGCACCCCGATTATCCGCTGGTCTCGCAACCGGTGGGTGAACAGCGGCATCTGGGTCTGGAAGAGGCCAGCTATCTGGCTGCCGACAGCCTGGTGGTGCAAGCCCGCGACAAACTCAAACCCCGGCAGACCATTCTGCCCGCCAGCTTTGTCGATGACAGAAATCTGGAACAATCCTCGGCCATGGGTCGCATGCTGGCGCAACAGGTCTCCTCTCGCCTGACCCAGGCCGGTCATTCGGTGATCGAAATCAAGCTGCGCAAGAGTGTCCGTCTGGTCAAGGGTGAGGGTGAAGGTCAATTTCTCCTCTCGCGCGAGCTGGAAAAAATTGCCGAGTTCCACAACGCCTCTGCCGTCCTGGTCGGCAGTTATGTCGCCACCCCCAGCATGCTCTATGTCAACACCCAGTTGGTGCTGGTCAAAGGTGGGGTGGTTGTCGCCTCGCAGGATTATAAAATTCCCCTCACCCGCGAACTGCGGGCCCTGCTCGAACCAGGCACCTGATCCCGCCCTTACGGGCTTAAGATCCAGGCTTCCCGACTCTGTTTAAGGCTTCCCGACTGTTTGGCAGCGGGAAGCCTTTTTTGCCCCTTTGACAACGATCAACTCAACCACTGGGCCAGAATATCGGGATGGATTTCCCAACCAAAAAAGCCGGCAAACCCCAGCAAGGAGCCAAAACCACCAAAAAAAATCGCCAGCAGCAGCAACCAGCGATGCCGTGTCAAGGCACTGATGCCCAACATGGCGATGGCGATGCCCATTCCTGCCTCGGCCATATCAAACTGATCATCGCGAAAATTAAGATCTTCGTAGGTTTTTTCCCAATCCTTGGCCTGTTGTTGCAACGCCTCCTTCTCTTTCTGGTAGCGTTCTATCTCCTGTCGGGCGGTGGCGATGCGCTCATGCAAGGCCGACAGATAGTCCGCCGCTGCCCCGGTGCTGCGCACTTGATCCAACAGCAGGCTTTGCAGCTGGTTATCGGCAATATTCTGCTTGGTACTCTTGGCCTGATAATAGGCCCAGGTATCCGCCGCCTTGACCTGCGCCTGGCTCATCGCCTGGGCAATATTGCCATCTTTGACATTGAAAATACCCATCAAAATAGCCAATACGGTCACCAAAGCGGAGGTGATGTTGTTGTATCTCTCCTCTTCTGCCGCACGATCGGTCTCGTTTGGGGTCTGCTCTGCCATGTTGTTTCCTCCTGAAGGGTTGCCATGGATGATGCCCTCTGTGGCACCTGCCAACCTGCATCATACCCTCTCTGCCAGCACAGAGACAGGAGAGAAACAACCATTGACACCCGAAAGTGGGCACCCGATACTTGCCACCACAGTGATCATGTTGCCGGGTATTGGCAACATCTGGCGAAGGGAGTTCGCATTTTGACCATCTGGGACGATAAGGAAAACGTATGCACACCATCCTCAATCATAACATTGATCTGGACAAACCTGTCCAATTGAATCGCGGCGTTTATTGGGTCGGTACGACTTCGACCGGCGGTGGCGTGCCGGCCAATCCCTACCTGATTATCGATAACGATGAGGCGGTGTTGATCGATGGCGGCAGCCGCCCCGACTTCAGCACCATTATGCGCAAAATTTTGCAAACGGGTATCTCACCAGAGCAGATTCGTTATCTGGTCTACCAACATTATGACCCGGACCTGTGCGGTTCGATTCCCAATCTGGAACAGATTATCGGCCATAAAAATCTGCGCATCGTCTCAAAAAAAGAGAATATTCCCTTCATCCGTCACTATTCGGTGCAATCGGAGATTCTCTGCATCGACGAGATGCAGCGCAGTTTAAGCCTGCAATCCGGTCGTCAGCTGCATTTTCATCCCACACCCTATGCCCATTCGGCAGGCAGTTTTGTCACCCTGGATCAAGCCAGCGCCGTCCTGTTCAGCAGTGATTTATGCGGCAGTGTCTGCCTCTCCAAACAGTGGAATCTCTTTGTTGAATTGCCTGACCACTGTTTAAGCTGTTTTCCTGCGCCAGAATATCAGCAGGCCGCCTCGTGTGGCAAACTGCATGACTGCCCCTGGCAGGCCGTGCATGCGTTCCACCGCGAAGTGATGCCCAGCAGCCGCGCCTTGCACCATGCGGTCTCGGTTCTCGCAAGCATCGATGCCGACATCGTCGCGCCACAACATGGTTTTATCTACCCGGGCAAAGAATCGATTCAGGCAGTCTACCGTTTTCTGCGCGGACTCAACGACATTGGCATCGATCACATTCTTGGTCCGGCGTGACGGAGAGAAGCGATGATCGAACACAATCTTCTCTTTTTCTCCATGGAATCGGGGTTACATCGATCCTATGGGGCCATGATGACCCGTCTGTTGGAACAACAGGCACAACTGGCTGACCAGCAGATCAACGAACAACTGCTGCAGGCGCTGGTACAAGAGTTTGTCCGGGTGGAACGACAATTGGCGGAAGCCCATCGTCAGGTGGTTGCCCTCTCCCGCACCGATGGCTTGACCGGTATTGCCAACCGGCGCTGGTTTGACGAATCTCTGCACAGCGAATGGTCCCGGGCCGTGCGCGGCTCTGGTACCTTGGGCATGTTGTTGATGGATATCGACTGCTTCAAACTCTACAACGACAACTACGGCCACCCCGCCGGAGATGCCTGTCTGCGCCAGGTAGCGCAAGCGGTGCAAAAAGTGCTGCACCGCCCCCCCGATCTGGTGGCCCGTTATGGCGGTGAAGAGTTGGTCTGCCTGCTGCCCGGCACCAATCTCGCGGGGATCAAAAGGGTGGGTGAACAGATTTTGCAGGCCATCCGGGCGCTGGCCATCCCCCATCACTTTTCCAAGGTGCCAGACGGTATCGTCACGGTCAGCATCGGTGGCAGCGCCTGCCAACCCACTGCCGAGCTTGAGGCCGCCTCCCTGTTGCAGCAGGCCGACCAAATGCTCTACCATGCCAAAGAGAATGGCCGCAACCAGTTGACCGTCGCCCAGGAAACAGGGCAACGCTAGGGAGTGATCATGCGTTTTCTGCCTGCTCTGGCGGCCTGGCTGGCCGCCTTGCTGTTTGCCACCCTCTTCTGGCACCACAGAGGTCAAGAGGTGGTGCTGCCTGATGTTCCTGCCGGGCGTTATCAATGCCTCTCCTACGCCCCCTTCCGCGACGGGCAGACCCCGTATGATCCCCATCTGTTTATCACCCCGGCGCAGATTGAAGAGGATTTAACACAGCTGGCCCCTCTCACCGCCTGCGTGCGCACCTATTCGGCCACGCAAGGGCAAGGGGCTGTGGTGGAACTGGCGGAGAAAAATGGGCTGCAGGTACTGCTTGGCACCTGGATCGGACCGGACAAGGAGATCAACGGCCAACAGATAGCCGCCACCCTGGCAGTGGCCAAACCCGGCGTGGTGCGCGCCTTGATTGTCGGCAATGAAGTGCTGCTGCGGCGCGAATTGAACGCCGCCCAGTTGATCGAGGTGCTGCAAACAGTGCGCAACCGCACCTCCCTGCCCATCACCTACGCCGACGTTTGGGAGTTCTGGCTGCAAAATCCTCAAGTTGCCGAACATGTCGACTTTCTCACCATCCACCTGTTGCCCTACTGGGAAGATCATCCGGTCGGTGTGGCACAAGCCCTGAAGCATGTGCAGGATATTCTCGTCAAAATGCGGGCCACCTTTCCCGGCAAGCCAATTCTGGTAGGAGAAATCGGCTGGCCCAGTGCCGGTCGCAGCCGTCAGGATGCCGTGCCCGGTCGGATCGAACAGGCCCGCTTTATCCGCGAATTTATCGCCCTGACCAGCCGTCAGGAGATAGCCTATAATTTGATCGAAGCCTTTGATCAACCCTGGAAACGGTTTCAGGAGGGGACAGTGGGCAGCCATTGGGGACTCTTCGACCATGCCCGACAGGTAAAATTTCCTTTGACCGGTCCGGTCAACGCCCTGCCAAACTGGCCTCTGCCGGTGGCTCTGGGCGCATTGCTTGCCCTGCTGTTGTTGCTGCGTTGCGGGCAACTTTCTCTGCCCCGTCTATTCGCCCTGGCCGCGTTGGGCTTTGCCAGCGGCGGGCTGGTTTTTTGGCGTTGGCAACAACTGAGCGAGGCCAGTCAAAACCGCCTGGACTGGGCCCTGGGCGTGGCCGGGTTGGGTCTGCTGCTTGCTGCCACCGCCATGATTGCCGCTTTGGTCAGCAACAGCAAACCCTCCTGGCTGACCGCCTCCCCCTGTACCCTGCAGCAACTGCGCAACCTGCTGCGCCAGCGTCGCCGACCGACTGAGATGACAACCGAACAGGTGTGGAGTGGCCTGTTGCAGGCGGCAACCCTCTTTTCAGCGACCTTGACTGCCCTTTGTCTGGTCAGCGATGGACGGTATCGAGACTTTCCGACCAGCTTGTATTTTTTGCCGGTGCTGTTGCTCTGGCTGCGCTGGTGGTTGCAGGGGGTTCGCCCGCAGGGGCGTTTGGAAAACGTATTGGGCGTGATGTTGCTGCTTTGTGCGGCCTGTGGTGTGGCCATCGAACTGCCGGTCAATCGGGAGGCGATGCTGTGGCATGGCCTGTTGTTGGCTATGGCGGTGCCGCTGCTGCCGTTGACAGCGTGGCGTCATGGCGGGGCCGGACATCCCACACCGCCAGCAGGCCCAGTATGAAGCCGGCAGCAGCCCAGGAGACATTATAAAAGGCCAATCCGGCAGCTCCCACCGCCATGGCCAGACCTCCCCAGAGCATACCTGGTGCCAGCAGAGCAATCCCCCCCAGGGCCGCCGCCAGATAACCGATCAGTTGATGGTGAACCGCCAGAATCAACCCCAGACGCAACGAACACCACCAGGGCGGGGTCGCTGCCTGGCAGAGCAAACCGATACTCTCCGGCTCCACCCCATAGCGACGGACCAACCCCATCGCGGCCCAGATCAGCAGCGATCCTCCGACAATCAACCAGTGCTTCATTCTCTTCTCTTTCCCTTGCGACACTTTTGATACTTTTCATCGGTTTTTCCCGTAAAGAATAGACCTGAAGAAAAGCCCAAGACGAGGTCAAAAGTGTCGATCTGTCGCGGCTATCACACTGCCACCATCTTGCCCTAAGCTGCTGTTCATTTTACACAAACCAGCAATAAAATCAATCCTTCTCCAGGGTGTGTTGACATTTGAGGCTCGGCAGCCTTCAGACAAAGCGCGGGGAGGCTCGACTGCGCAACATACGCGGCCATAGTGAGCAGGGGAGCCTCGGCACAACGCAGAATCAAGGCCTCCAAGGCCAAAGGTCAACAGACATTAGGAGCCTAGCGAAAATAACTTGGACATCTTGCTTGTCTTTTGCTCCTCCTGCTTCGTTGCAAAAACGTTTACATACTAAAAGTATGCGCACGTTTTTGCGCCTAGCAGGAGGAGCAAAATCCGGCGCAATCTGCACAAGTTATTTTCGCCAGGCTCCTTACGCTCAACGCGCCAAAGGGTGATGTACCGCATACTGATTGATCACCTCCAGCAATCGCTTTTTGCGAATCGGTTTGGTAAGATAGAGGTCACAGCCGGCCTGCTGACTGCGCGTCTCTTCGCCCTCCAGGGCATGGGCAGTCAGGGTGATGATTGGCAGACGCTGTTGCCCCTGCTCCTGTTCCCAACGGCGAATACGCCGCGTCGCTTCATAGCCGTCCATCACCGGCATTTGCACATCCATCAACACCAACTCAATGCCACCTGCCAACACCCGCTCATAGGCTTGCAGGCCATCGGCCACCACCTGCAGACGATGACCACTGCCCTGGAGAAAAATACGGATCAACTCCTGATTCTCCACCATATCCTCCACCAAGAGAATGGATAAAGCCCCCTCTCGACCGGCGTTGCAACGGTTTTGTACCGGCATCTCTGCCGCTTGCAACGGCAGCCAAAGGCGGAAACAGCTGCCTTGACCAATCCGGCTCTCGACCTCAATGCTCCCCTCCATACGCTCCGCCAGGCGACGCACCAGGGCCAATCCCAAACCTACCCCACCATAATGGCGCGTGTAGCTGCTGTCCACCTGGGTAAAATAGTCAAAGATGCGGTGCAAATCGCCTTTGGCAATGCCAATACCGCTATCCTCAACCTGCAGCAGCAGTTTTGACCCATCCTGATCGGTCCCGACACGCAACCACACTCCGCCCCGGTCAGTAAATTTAATCGCGTTATCAAGCAGATTGCTTAATATCTGGCGCAGGCGCAGGCCATCCACCATCAACCATGGCGGCACATCCGCATGGATCTCGTATTGCAACGACAACCGCTTGGCCGCCGCAATATCCTGAAACGGTTCCATCACCTCTGCCAACAACACCCGTAACGCCACCGCTTTCGTTTCCAAACGCAAACGATCCGTCTCCAAGCGGGATAAATCGAGGATTTGATTGACCATGATTATCAAATGGTTGCCCGCCCCTTGCAAGCGGGCGAGCAGCTCCTTCTGTCTGGCATTAACAGCCGTCTCTTGCAGCAAATCGCTCATACCGATCATGATGTTGATCGGGGTGCGGATTTCATGGCTCATCAAGGCCAAAAATTCACTCTTGGCCTGACTGGCCCGCTCCGCCGCCTGACGCGCCTCCTCTAATGCCCTCTCTGCCATCCGCTGTTCGGTCACATCCCGCATCACCGCCATGACCGAATGGATATCCTCTGCTACCACCTCGACCGTGGAGATTTCCACGATACGTTTTTGTCCATCTTTGCGGGTGATCGTCCACGACTCCGCCTGCAGGTGATCCCCACAACGCATGCGCTCCATGCGCTGCCGCGCCTTCTCCTGCACCTCTGGATCCACATAGACCGTCTGATACCAACCCAGACGATTGATTTCTGAGAGCGTATAACCGGTCAGGCGCTGCATGGCCGGATTCCATACCGTAAAATGAACATAAGGGGGCTGACAAACGCCATGACAGACCGCAATCCCATCCACCTCTGCCGCAATCACCGATTGGGCAAAAGCCTCAGCACGCATATCTTCATGCATGACAACCACTTCACGCACCTGTTGCTGCTGATCAAAGACCGGATACAAGGTGGTCCGCAGCTGCAGCTGACCCTGTATCTGCCCACCACTTTCCCGCCTCCGATCATACAGCAGCGGACCAACCACCCGAACCTCTCCTCTAAAGGCGCGGCGCACCTCCTCTTTCACGCCCAACTGATCCAACTCCTGATCCTGTAGCACGTTGTAACCAACCTCTTGCAGCCAGGACAAGCTCACACCCCACATTTTTTCCCACGCCGAATTGACCAGCACCGGCCTGCCATCGGCAGCAAAAACCTGCATCGCGACCGGACTGGCCGCCATTATCGCCTGCAATCGCCTCTCTGCTTGATCTTCCGACATGGTCACACCCGAACAGGTTCTACACCAAAAAATGTTTTGCGAATTGTACTCTGCTTTCAAATTCAAGGCGCGAAAAAAGGGGCTCCCGCCTCCAAGCAAGGGCAGCTTGCCAGACAAGCTGCCGGATCAGGGGCAACAGGTGCTGCTTGCGCACCGGTTTGGCCGGATAATGGTCACATCCGGCCATGCGACTGCGCACCTCTTTGCCGCTCAGGGCACTGGCCGTCAAGGCGACAACCGGCAGGCGCGTCCGTTGCTTTTCGCTTTTCCAGCGGCGAATGGGATTGGGCAAGGCAAAAGGAAACCTCTGTGCGCCCAGCCATTAAATGCTAATTTTGCTTGTTAGTCAAATTTACCAATAAACCGTTCCCTCTGGCAACTCATTTTAGCACAAACCGACAGCTGCAGACTCAATGTTGGCGATTGCCACGTGACAATCCTTGTTGCAAGCCATCATTTTCCTCTATTATTTTGCTATAGAGAAAATTTATCGTGCTTTTTTACATCGTGAAACATCGTTGCGAAACATCGTCTGCCAGGGAAGGAGAGAGGGGTTTTCGAGGATGACATCAACCCATAACGATCTCATTGCTGCCAAAAGGCATATTATCATTCAATGGTTCGTTGCTCTATATTTATTGATATTGCCATCTGCGTCCCATGCCGAACGCACGCTGTCGGTCGGCGTCTATGACAACCAGCCCGGTGTTTTCAGCGAAGCCAACAGCGGACAAATCCGCGGCTTTTATATCGATATTCTTGAGTATGCCGCCAACAAGGAGGGCTGGAAACTCAACTACCAACTCGATACCTGGCCCAACCTGCTCAAACAACTGGAACAGGGGGAGATCGATCTGCTGGTGGCCATCGCCCACACGCCAGATCGGGCCAAACGATTTGAATTTACCAATGAAATGGTCTTTTCCAACTGGGGTCAGGCCTATGTGCGTGACAGCAAGTTGCAATCGGTTCTCGATCTGACCGACAAACAGATTGCCGGTGTGGCCAACGACATCTACTCGACCAATTTCAGCCAACTCTTGAAAGGGCTCAACATCTCCCATCACTGGCAGGAGCATGCCACCTATCAACAGGTGATGCAGCACGTAGCCAACGGCAAGGCTGATGCTGCCATCCTGCCCCGCTCTGCCGGTTTTGTCCTCGAAAAACAGTTCAATCTGATCCGCAGCCCGATCATCTGCTGCCCGATGGAGGTCCGTTACGCCGCCCCCAAAAACAAAAATCAAGAGATTCTCAGCCGTCTGGATGGACATCTCAAGGAACTCAAGGCCGATAAATCCTCTTATTATTACCAGTCTTTCAACCGTTGGTATACCGACAGCGCCCAGGAAGGTATGCCAGCCTGGATGCTCTGGACCGCCCTCACCGTTGCTGGCGGTTCCCTGGTGATCATGGTGGTACTGCTGATCCACAAAAAGCGCAAAGAGAAAGAGCTGGCCCAGGCGCAAATGATCGCCATGCTGAAAACCCAGGAGTCACAAAGCGTACAGACCCTGAATATTCTGCTCAAAACCGCCTTGATTCCCATGTCGCTGGATCAACAGCTGCGCCATATTCTGGAAACACTGTTTACCATGAGTTGGTTTCCTCTGCTGCCCCAGGGAACCATCTACCTGGTCAATCAGGATAAAGGTGCGTTGCAACTGGCCGCCTGTGTCGGTTTGGATCCCGAACAACTGGAACACCCGGAACTGCCCGGCAAAAGCAGCTTGAATCCGGAAAATCCGGCCATCAACTACCATGTTGATCGCGCCCATGGCCATTACCAGATCCCCATCCAGTCGGCCAACAGCGTCTTCGGCCTGCTCAATCTGTATGTGCCGGCAGAACACCAGGCGCAACAAAAAGATAAAGAGTTTCTCACCTCGGTGGCCATGACCATCGCCGCCATGGTGGAACGCAAATATCTGGAATACAAAGTACAAAAACAGGCCGAAATCGATGAACTGACCGGTTTGCCCAACCGGGCACTGTTCCACAATCGCCTGGAACGGGCCATCGCCGTTGCCGATCGCACCCATACGGAAGTGGTGTTGATGTTCATTGATCTGGATCGCTTCAAGCAGGTCAACGACACCATGGGCCATAAAGCCGGTGATCACCTGCTGCAGGAGGCGGCCAAACGACTGCTGGCCTGCGTGCGCACTACCGACACCGTCTCCCGCCTCGGTGGGGATGAATTTACCATCATTCTGCCCAAATCGACCCCTCTGGTCTACGTCGAATATATTGCCCTGCGCATCCAACAGGAGATGGCGGCCCCCTTCCATCTCGAGGAAGGCGTCGCCGAAGTCTCTGCCAGCATCGGCATCACCATCTATCCTCGCGATGGGGCGGACATGGATCAGCTGCTGCAAAGTGCCGATACCGCGATGTATCATGCGAAAAATTCCGGGCGCAACTCCTTCAGCTTTTTTGATTACGCCATGATGGCCGAAGCCATCGAACGGCTGGAAATCGAAAAAGCGCTGAAACTGGCCATGGAAAAAGAGGAGTTGCTGGTTTATTACCAACCAAAGGTCAATCCGCTTACCGGGCGCACCGCCGGCATGGAAGCACTGGTCCGCTGGAAAAAAAATCAATCCGAATTTGTCTCACCGGGGCTGTTCATCCCCATCGCCGAACAGTCGGCCTTGATTGTCACCATCGGCACCTATGTTCTGCATCAAGCCTGTCGGCAAACCAAACGCTGGCTCGATGCAGGCTATGGCCCTCTGTGCGTCTCGGTCAATCTCTCGGTCCGTCAGCTAAAACAAGAAGAGGTTCTGCTCAACACTCTGCAGGAGATTCTCCAGGAGACCGGTTTGCCTGCCTCTGCCCTGGAGGTGGAAATTACCGAAAGCATGATGATGCAAAATGTCAACAGCGTGGTGGCCCTGTTGCACAAGGTGCGCGACCTGGGAATTAAAATCTCCATCGATGATTTTGGTACCGGCTACTCTTCCTTAAGCTCCCTGAAACATCTACCGATCCAAACCTTGAAAGTGGATCGCTCCTTTATCACCGGTGTCGGCGAAGATCAGGATTCGGCAGCCATCGTGCAGGCCATCATTGCCCTGGCCAAACAATTGAATTTGAAAATTGTCGCCGAAGGGGTGGAAAATCGCCAACAAGTGCAATTTCTCTCCCAGTTGGGCTGTGATGAAATCCAAGGCTACTACTACGGCAAACCGATGAGCAGTGAGGATTTTAGCGCCTTTTTGCAACAACCGCCGACGACTTAAAATCAGACGGTCAAATACAGCTCTTTGCCCGCCCCCGGCACGATGATCCGATCCTCCGGCAAAATCGGATCCGGCAACGGCCAACAGTAGGGTACTGGCTCCGCCCCATGCACCTTTTCCCATAACGTGGGATCGATGGCCGCTGGCAGCAGCGGCAAACCGTCTGCCAAACGGGCATTGCAGGTAAACTCAATCGGAATGCCGTTCGGATCATAGGAGTAGAGCGAATAGCAATAGCCATGATCGACCACATCCGATGCCGGAAAATCCCCCGCATCCAGCAAAGCCATCACCTCCCACAGGGCATCCTGATCGGTGACACCGATGGCGATATGGTCGAAAACAAAGGGACCGTTGACCGGTTCTCCATGTCGCTTGTAGGGAATTTTATCCACCCCAGCCCATTCAAAAAAAGAGATGCAGCTGTTTTCTCCGACTTCAAAAAAATATTGCCGGTTGCCGGGTTCCCCGGAAATCAACACCAGGCGCATCCCCAACAAATCCCGCCAGAAATGAACCGTTGCCTCAGCGTCTGCCGTGGCAAAGGCGGTATGATGGATTCCTTGGTAAAAGATTCTTTCCATGAGAGTCGTCTCCTGTTCTTGTCGGAGTACCTCCCGTCCTCTTCTGCAGTGCTAATAAAACGGTCTCCGACAGTGGGTTTTTTATACACAGTTACCAGATTCGACGCGACCCATTCCAAAAAGTTCCCAACCGTCCGTTCCTGAACCATCGAGGCAAGCTTGCTCTCCTCTGTTTGAGCACCGCGTGCGCTTCGCCTCTTTTGCCACCAACAGATGAGGCAACAGCTACTCTGGTGAAGATCGATGAGATGGCATTCCTCCGGGCGCAAGGGGTCTGGCAGGAACCGGAATTTATCAATATAAGCTATTGATATTTGAGATTAATCTCTTGACTTTCGCCACAACCTTCCTTACCTTGCCAAGGCATGGGCCAAGCCCCCCATCGCCTTCTCGTCAGGGAGCAATGACACAATGAAACTGGAAACCAAAGCCATCCATGCCGGTTATCGTCCGGATCCGACCACCAAATCGGTCGCCGTCCCCATCTACCAAACCACCTCCTACGCCTTCGATGACACCCAACATGCCGCTGATCTCTTTGACCTGAAAGTGGCTGGCAACATCTATACCCGTATCATGAACCCGACCACCGCCGTTTTAGAACAGCGCGTTGCTGAACTGGAAGGGGGTATCGGTGCCCTGGCCCTCGCCTCTGGTCAGGCGGCGATCACCTACGCCCTGTTTACCATCTGCGAAGCGGGCGACAACATTATCGCCTCCAGTACCCTGTATGGCGGCACCTATAATCTGTTTGCCCACACCCTGCCGCAACTGGGTATTCAGGTCCGTTTTGCCGGAGATCGCGACGTGGCCAGCTTTTCCGCTCTGGTCGACGAGCGGACCAAAGCCTTTTATGTGGAATCGATCGGCAACCCCCTGGGCAATGTGGTCGATCTGGCGGCTTTGGCCGAGGCAGCACACCAGCATGGTCTGCCCCTGATCGTCGACAACACCGTGCCTACCCCGGCCATCTGCCGCCCCTTTGAACACGGTGCCGACATTATCGTCCATTCGTTGACCAAATATATGGGGGGACACGGCAACAGCATCGGCGGCGCACTGGTGGACTCAGGACGTTTTCCCTGGGCAGAACATAAAAATCGCTTTCGGCGCCTGAATGAACCGGATGTCTCCTACCACGGTGTGGTCTATACCGAAGCCATCGGTCCTGCCGCCTTTATTGCCCGAGCCCGGGTCGTACCGCTGCGCAATATGGGAGCAGCCATCTCACAGTTGAACAGCTTTCTGATTCTGCAGGGGATCGAAACCCTGGCCCTGCGCATGGAACGCCATTGCAGCAACACCCTGGCCGTGGCCAAACATCTGCAACACCATCCGCAGGTGGCCTGGGTCAACTATGCCGGCCTGCCCGACCATCCCGATCATGCGCTGGTGCAACGCTATTTCAACGGCATGGCCTCCGGCATTCTCACCTTTGGCGTCAAAGGAGGACGTAAAACCGGAGAACGGTTTATCGATGCCCTTAAACTGATTACCCATCTGGTCAATATCGGTGATGCCAAATCGCTGGCCTGCCATCCCGCCAGCACCACCCATCGGCAACTGGCCCCGGAAGAGATGGTCAAAGCCGGTGTCTCGGAAGATATGGTTCGCCTCTCCATCGGCCTGGAACATATCGACGATATTCTGTCCGACATCGATCAGGCGATGACGAGCGCCACTCAGACATAATGGTCTGCTCGTAAACAACACCCCGTGCGGGGAGTCGGAGGCATGTTCCGACTCCCCTTTTTTTTACGTCTGTGGCTATCGCTTGCCTGCCAACCAGATCACAACCACCCTTGCGGTACAGTGTGGCAACCATCACGCAAGCTGGCCCTTTGCAACCGATGAGGAGAACAAAAAAAATGCAACGCCTGTTATCGATCACCATCCTGGCGCTACTGTGGAGCAGCGTTGGCCCGACGGCCACCCTCTGCGCCGGGGAGATGCCCACCCCCAGCTTTGATTGCCGCAAGGCGGAAACAGCGGTAGAAAACATTCTCTGTGCCGATCCAGGACTGGCCCGGATGGATGTGGAGATGGTCTCGCTCTACAAACAGGCGTTACGCCAGAGCAAGCAACCGGAACAGTTGAAACAACAGCAACGAAAATGGTTGCGCGAACGAGATGGCTGTATTACCCCCTCCTGCACCCGCTGCATTTATGAATGTCTTCCTGCCGTCTACCGGGAACGCATCGCAGCGCTGCAACAACTGCTGCACAGCAACAGCGAACCATCGCAGGAGGTGGCCCGAATGATTGCCCGCTACGACACACTGAACGACCAATGCCGGGGCGGCTCCGGGGACGATCCGGCCACTCTGCGGGCCTGCGATGCCAGGGATCAGCTCTTCCAACAAATTCGCCAGAAACAATGGTGTTATGGACGCGACGACCAGGCAGGCTATCAAAAACAGTGGCAACCGTGCGCTGCCCCTTGAACGCTGAGCGCTTGGGAATAAATCTGCTCGCTGCCCGGTCAGCGCACATGCTGGCTCGCTTCGTGGATCTGCAGCTTGACCGGGCGGCTTTTCATCGCATACGAAGCCTTCACATCCACCGCCTGCCCGTCGTGCAGATAATAGAGCGAGATCAGGCAATGTCCCGGTTTATCCTCAACAATGCCGGTACTCCCCTTTAAATCCCACTGCGGGCGTGCCTGGCGGGCGGCGGCCATCACGTCCAGATAAAGCTGTTCGGCATCACAGCGCTGCGCCGTTGGCACCGCCGCCACGGGCATTGCCCCTTGCCGCAGATAAGTGGCCGCCAGAGTGCCACCATCATCACAAATCAGCATGCGCCAATCCGGTTGCACCTTGCAGTGGCGTTCGACCGTTTCCCCCTGCTCCTGCACAATCAACAAGAGCGGATACTGGGCATCCTTCCAGGGTGAGTTGTGATCGCTTTGATAACGTCCCGGCGCTTCCCCCGCAACCAAAAGGCGGCCATCGGCCATAAACTGCAGCCTCTCCTTGCCAGTGAAACCACCCAGATAAACGGCAGGAAACGGAGATGGCTTGCCAGCCGCAGCGGTTGCCCCGGCATTGCCCAAGACAGATAACGCCTGCAACCGCTGCGGATAAATTTGCAACAAACAGTCAGGCGTACTGCACAGGTTGCGCTCCTGTTGCAACCAGCTGCGCTGTGCCCGCTGCAACGCCTCTGGATCTGCAACCGAGCGCACGGCCTCTTTGTAGCGGGCCGACAACTCGGCATCCAGTGCCGCCAGCCGTTGATCGGCACAAATCATTTTTTCCACCGCTGAACTGGCCTTGCGGCAGTCAAATCCGGCTTTGAGAGGGGGAGTGGCCTCCTCTGCCGCCAGCCCGACCCCAGAGAAAAGCCCCAAAGCGAACAGAGAGCAGGCAAGTCCCCGCCGCCAATTGCGATACACCATCTCACCCTCCTTTTTGCCGCGTGTTGCACCACCTTTGCCCTACTCAAGACAGCGCTGCACCCCGTGCAACACCGCCTCAGCCACCTGCTTCTGCCGCTCGGCATCGCGCAATAACAGCTCCTCCTGTCGATGAACAATCACCCCCTTGTCCAACAACACTGCGGGCATCTGCGCTGACTTCAAGAGCAGCAAATCATCAAAATAGTATACCCCGTTTGCTGCATCTGCCCATGGTCTGTTTTCTCCGGCAATGGCCTCGGCATGATGGCTGGTCGGCTGCAGACCTGCTGCCCGCAACGCCTCGCCGATACGGGAGGCACAGTGCAAACTGGTCGCCAGCTGCCGGTTCAGGCGCGAGACAAAGAGCGAAAAACCAGAAAAACGGTCGGCGTAGTGTTGCTCACTCCCTTGCCATTGCCAGCTGCGCAAATAGTGCGGTTGCACCGAATCATGATGGATCGACAACAACAGTCCGGCCTGCCGGGCAGCCGCCAGGCTGGCACGGGCTGGCAAAGTCATCCCCTGCCCTGCCTCCTCCTGGAGCAACAGGGTCGGCACCCCGCCCGCCTCCAGCTGTCGGCGCACCACCTGCGCCAAGGCCGTATTGAATTGATACTCTGGCTCACCCCGGGCGCTGATGGCCCCCGGTCGCTGCGCAGTGTGGCCGACATCAATGGCAACCAAAGAATTCCCGGCCTGGACATTGCCCCCCGACAACGACACCAACAGCAGAGCGCTCATCAGCCCGAGGCGCAGCCAGGGTATCCAGCGGCTGACCCGAACAACAATAACCCCGTTCATCCAACCTCCATCCCAACACCCGCCACCCCCCGTTTCGACCCTGAAGCCCCTTTTTCCAGAGACGGCCTCTCTACAGCCAGCAGAAAATCTGCCCGCCGGAACATGCTGGTCGGCAGCCGCCATTTCCGCCACACCGACAGGTGGCACAATCCACTTCCAGACATAAAAAATAGATTTATTTCAGGTGGTTTAGCACACAACCCTGCCCGACTCAAGCAGCGATCCGCAGCAGAGAGAAAAAAATGGTGCCAAATCGCGACAAAAAAAAACAGAGTCGCCGTCCATATAGGCAAGACCGGCATACAGCCGACAATAACCAACAACAGACTGGTTCACCACCAGCGCAACATAACACCGAGAAAGGAATCACAATGAACAAATTGGGCATGAGCATGATGGTGTTGGTCTCCTCCTTGGCCGTCGCCGCCACGGCATTCTCCGCCACGGAGGCAACACCGGCCAACAACGCCACCCCGGCGGTCAAGAGCGCCACCACCGCCGAACAACCGGCAGGCAAAAAAGAGGAAAAAGCGATCAAAGCGGATGGCACCGCCGCCAAAACAACGACCAAGGAACAGAAAACGCCCGAAGCCAAAAAGTAAGGCCATCCATCCCCTGTGCTGCCGGTTACCGGCAGCGGCACGACCCAGAAAGAGGCGTGAAGCAAACTGGCTTCACGCCTCTTTCCAATGGTGGTCTTAGCCTACTTTTTCCCCTTTTTGTCGTCTCACCAGCACCGTGATGAAACTTTTTTGTCTGATTGCCGTCTTATACTCAAAGAAAAAAGAGTGCAACAGACAACAGTTGCCAAACTATTACGACAAACGGCAAATTGTTGCATTGCAGCAGTGACAAGGCGTTGCTTTGCCACTATACTTGAGATAATCGGGTGGAAGAGCAAACCGTTGCCCAAGGCAATTCGGTTTGCCGTAAGGAGCCTGGCGAAAATAACTCGTGCAGATTGCGCCGGATTTTTCTCCTCCTGTCAGGCGCAAAAACGTGCGCATATTTTTAGTATGTAAACGTTTTTGCAACGACGCAGGAGGAGCAAAAGACAAGCAAGATCTCCAAGTTGTTTTTGTTAGGCTCCCAAGGTGGGTTTTCACGTTGGCATGGGTTGTGATACAGGTGTGGTGATGGAACTGACAGAGTCGCGAGAATTGGGCAAACTTTACCGCAAGGGAGAGATTATTTTTAAACAGGGTGATCGGGCCGGTCGCTTTTTCAGCGTGCAAAAGGGGCGGGTGGTCATGAACCGCACCTCAGCGACTGGCAAACAGGTGCAAATGGAGATCGGAGCAGGAGAAATATTCGGTATCGCCTCGGTTTTCACCCAAAATCGGGAGCGGTTTGCCACCGCCACCGCCGCCGAAGATACGGTGGTGGTCGGCATCGACGAAAAATGGTTTATCGCCCGGATCCATCAAGATCCCTCCATCGCCTTTCGCATCATTCGCCATCTCTCGCACCGTCTCTTTGAGATGGGCCAGGCCGACGAAAAAACCGCCCCGGAGACATCAACCCGGCCTCGTCGTCCCAGCAGCCTGCACGTGGCCTCCAATCTGGCCAGTGGTGCCTTGCATGTGCAGGATTTCAGTACCGGGTATCATATTCTGTTGCTGGAAGACGACATCATTTTTGCCGAAATTGTCCGCGCCTGGCTCGGCAAAGCGGATGCAAAACGCAAAGATGGCAGCCGTTTGCCAACCTATCGATTAACCCATGTCTCCAGCTTGGCAGAGGCCGATGCTCTGTTGCACGAAGTCGAGTTTGATCTGATCCTGATGGATCTGCACCTGCCAGACGGCCATGGATACGAAGAGACCTTTCTGCCTCTGCTTGCCCAAGCCAGGCAGACGCCGGTTATTGTCCTGACCTCCCTCGACGATGACCAAACCGCCATCCAGGCCGTTGAAGAGGGGGCCGAAGATTATCTGGTGAAACAGCAATGCAACCGCAAAAGCGTGCTGCGCGCCATCCATTACGCCATCTCACGACATAAAAAACGGCTGCCTGCACCATACCCCTCTGCCCCCCTCGATGACAGCGCAAGCCATGCGGAGTGGTCGGACATGCCCTATGTCGGTGCCTTGCGCAACTGGTTACACCGCTATGTTCACACCCCGGCACTGCCACTTTGAGCGCTGAGACTGCCGCCAACAACGGTTGGCGGCAGCGCCCGAAACCTCCGCATCACCGCGCCAAAAAAAATGCTGCCACACGACAGTGACAACCCTTTCCGTCGTCTATACAGGCAACAGAAGTCCAACCACGCACAGCGCGTGATTATCCGATCCCTTCTTTGCCCCTGAACGCCCATGTATACACAGATCAAGCGGTTATTCATCCTGTTATCCCTGCTGGCAAGCCTGCTGCTCCTCTCTGGTTGCCATCACCTGTTCCATTGGCATGGACATGGACATGGTCATGGACACTCAGGTTACTACCGGCGCTGACACCCTCTGAGGCCAACATGAAAAAATGGATTATCCTTCTGCTGCTGCCCTGCTTTGCTTTCTCTGCCACCGCCTTCAGCCACGAGGCGTACCGGGATCCTCATCGCCACCAGCGCAAACATCACCACAACCGGCATGGGCAGCAGCACTACCGTTTTGCCGAAGCGTTGCAAATTTTTCAAAGCAGACAGCCATGCCCCTCCACTGGGGCCAGTTATGGTGCCTGCCCCGGCTATATCATCGTCAAACATGCACGAGCCAACCACCCTTCCAGCTTTCACTGGCAAGTGCGCTGAACCGCTTGCACCTCCAGCAAAATTTTCGGTGGACGTCGGGCTGCGAATTGTCTAACGTAAACCAAGAGGGATGGATAAACAGGGTAACTTTGCGGGGTCAATGGCGATGCGTTTGGCAACACTGGGCAACAATTGGACAATGGGCTTACTGACGGGCATGGCTTTGTCTTGGCCGACGCCGGGCCATACAGTAGGCATCGGTGACGTATTGAATCAAGTGGCACCCTTGGCCACGCAGGCGGCCCCAATACTGGGTGAAAAACGGTCCACAGGCAGTAGTGACATTGCCGGACTCTCCTCCGGTGAAATGAGCGGCGGATTGAAAGAGGCTTTGGGCCTCGGCGTCAAACAGGCCATTCGCACCCTGGGACGTCAGAACGGCTTTGCCGGCGATGCACAGGTCAGAATTCCGTTACCTCCGGTATTGCAGCCCATGGAATCGCTCTTGGGCATGGGCGCTGCCAAAGGATTACGAGATCAGTTTATCAGCACGCTCAATCAGGCAGCAGAAAAAGCCGTGCCAGTCACCGCAGATATTTTTGCCCGCTCGATCAAGGAGATGACGATCGAGGATGCCGCCGCCATTCTGCGTGGCCCAGACAATGCCGCCACCGAATATTTCCGCAAAACCAGTTCCAAAAGCCTGTTGACCGCCATTCGTCCGATCGTTGCCGAAAGCACCCAGGCCGTTGGCGTCACCTCATCCTATAAAACGCTGATGGGAGCCGTACCGAGCGGTGGCCTCTCCATGTTATCTGGCGTCACCGGAACAGATGCCACCGATTTGGATGGTTACGTAACCAGCAAAGCGGTTGATGGCATTTTCATCAAGCTGGCGGACGAAGAAAAAAATATTCGCGCCAATCCGGCAGCCCGCAGCAGCAGTTTATTGAAAAAGGTCTTTGGAACCCTGTAGAGAGGGGGGCTGACGCCTGAATGGCACACTGGAACACTGTCGTTGCATGCAGTCAGCGAGTGAGGAACAGGCCGCAAAGGAAAGAACGACGCAAGAGAATCACGCACCACCCGCGTAGCGGGTGGTTTGATGAAGGCCCCTTCAGGGGCCTTTTCCCTTATGAAGGAGGTGTGCTGGTTCAGCGTGAATATGACCGTGTTTGCCAGTCATTATCGCCTTCTTGCCGTATCCACCATTCAGACAGTGCAGCCAAGATGCTAAAAATATTGAACAGGCCCTATAACGGCTTGGTCAGGGTCACCGTCAGCATATTTCCTTCCGCACTGTCTCGGGCACCGAACTCGGTCGTACCCCGGATCGAAATCGAGCTGCCAATGGCGGGAACAGCAACCACCACCTCTGGACCAATGCCAAAAACCCGGTCATGCACGCTGGGGTTGGTGGCATCTTTACCCCGGTCGTCGCTCATCTGCCATTGGGCATAGCCGGCAACACCCACTTCAAAGGTGTCATTGAGCTTCTTGCCTACCCCCACTTCAAAGTGGAAATCATCCCCTTTGCGCAGATCCCGTTGTTCCTGGTTGCCGTGTATTTCGTAACGCGACAAAAGAGAAGCTGAAAGCGTTTTGCCGGGATCAAAATACCAGGTTCCACCCAAGGTATACATCAGGCTGTAATAGCCCTTGCCCGCTGAAGAGGGATCCGTGCGATCAAATTCTCCCGTGGGAAAATAGACACCCAAAGCGGTTGCCGCATCCCAACTTTGGCCATGCCAGGAAAGCACCACCGGTTCAAGCAGCACATCGCCAATCCCAAGGCTGCTGAAATGCAGTTCGGTCGCACCAGGCCGCAGGCTCAGGTTGGTGTTGACCAAAGGAATAATCGCATCCATGCCAAAATCGGCACCAAGAAATTTTTTATCGGTAATCCAGATCAGGCGGTTGACCGTGGCAAAAACGTCGAGATCAAAATGATTCGCCACTTTATTGCCTGACTTGTCCTTAAAAGAATCTGCCTGATAAAACAAATTATACCAGCGCCAATAAACGCCAGGCGGCGGCAGGCTGGCCGCTTTGATCCCTTCCACACCATTGACATAGTGCCCGTCGGCATGAACTGTGGCAGACATGGCAACAAAAGAGGCCCCCATACAGAGCGAAGAAATCAACGAACCCGTCCGATGCATCATACCGATAATCTCCCTTGATGAAATCACAAACCAGCTCAATCAATCTGTAAACCTACCCCTCTGATTTGAAGCTATGTGAAGTTGATTGCATCGTCAAGGCTTAACGCCTTCACAACAGCGTCTGTTTTTGCCAAATGTGATAAAAAAACAATATTATCAACTCATTAGAGCACACGAAAGAACAACAACCACTGATAATTCTGCTTGTACCATACCATTTCCGCAACCCATAACCACCATAATAAGATGTGCATTTACCCCCTGAATTGGATCGAAACAATAGAAAAACAGCCAGTTCACACATCGTTCTGCCATGCCGATATAGCAGTTTTTACCAACAACTCCTGCAACCGATCAGGATGGATCGGCAAACACCTCCTCCAGGGTCGTAACCTCCAGCACGCGCAGGCTCCATGTTTCCAGCGTCAATGAGTCGGCAGCGCTAATTTTCTGGACAGCCCAGCTTGGAAGATCAGCAAAACGGCGTTCCAGCAGGCGCATCAGAAGTTGAGCCTCTCCCTCCTGACGCCCCTCCAGACGACCCTCCTGACGACCCTCCTGACGGCCTATAGCGATCCATTCCGGTTTGTTTTTGGCCAAAATTTCCTGGGCAAATTGTGACATCATTTCGGTTTCCTCCTGAGGTTTGACGCGGCTAATGATCAACCGTACATGCTCTTCTTGTAGACAAGAGAAGGTGGTCAAAAGGTAAAGGACAATCGACACAAACAGATCAGGCACTTCCATCAAGGCGAGGATGATCTCTTCCAGGGCCTCCATCTGTGCTTCTGGATCGCGGGTACCATATTTCAAGGCCAACAATCCAGCATACAAACGGGCTTCTTTGGCCAACATCGGGTTCGGAATCTCACCCAAATCAACGACCGGAAAACGAACGTTGACCAACCATGGCACAACAGCCTTGTCCGCATCGATCAGGGCCAGCAATTCGTTGGCAAAACACCATCTCTCTTTGCCGTGGTAGAGCAACAATGGCACGACTGCGGGCAACTTCTGCCAGCTTTCGTTTTCGCGGACTTTCTGCTCCATAAAAGCATACAGACCACGGAAAAGCTGCCAAGCCACTTTATGATCGGCATAGCTTTTGTGTTCGATCAGAAAGTAGAGCAAAAGCGTTTTTCCGCTGGCTGTCTTGGCCTCAAACAACCGATCCGAATAGCTGGCGCGCAAATGCTCCTCTACAAAGCTCCCCTCCACCAGTTGCGGCGGTTGCGCTGCGCAAGGCGTCAATGGCGTGATTGTCGCGATCTTCCTACAAAGCTCCCCTCCACCAGTTGCGGCGGTTGCGCTGCCAACAACCGGGAGATCTCTGGCGGCAGATACTCCCGTAGAAAGGCCCCTGCTGTCTCCGGGCAAGAGAGAAGGGCCTTGAACAGGCGATCATGCGGTTGGAAAATTTCGCTCATAAGGAGAGCATATCAGCTTCGTGTACACAAGTCATTACTCATATTCCACTTACTTGGTATCCCCTTTACTGACCCGATCGCATCGGGTAAACCAGGAATCCAGCAGCAGAGTCACCTGATTGAAGATGCCGCGCGTGGCGCATATGATAGCATCATGTATCCTCGCTTTTATTTCTGAGCGGTTAGAGGCTTTGCCCCTCCTTTGCGCTGCCTGGGCAGGCGAGCGGGCCGCAAAGGTGCCGCCAGAAGTGTTGGCGATGCCTGCTGACGGCGCGTGGCAGGCGCGTCTGGACCAGCCAGACGCGCCTTCGTCTGAACCGCTTGTGGTTTGGGTTGTGGGATGTGCCGGGTGGCGGTTGGAAGGCTACTGGATGCCTGCTGACGGCGAACGGCAGAAGCGTCTGGAGCAGCCAGACGTGCCTTCGCCTGAACCGCTTGTGGTTTGGGTTGTGGGGTGTGCCGGGTGGCGGCTGGAAAGCTACTGGATGCCTGCTGACGGCGCGTGGCAGGCGCGTCTGGACCAGCTAGAGGTGGCTTCGTCTGAACCTCTTGCGGTTTGGGTTGTGGGGTGCGCCGGGTGGCGGTCGGAAGGCTACAGGTTACCGGTTCGGCAGCACCAACCGTTGCAGGCGGTTTGGCTGTCTTGGACTTGGCCTTGCCTTTGGTTGGTGTCGGACCGGACTTTGCGGGCAGGGCTTCCGCAGCGCCAGAATGATAGGGGTGTTCCGCATCAATGCGCACGGAACAGCGGATGGTCCGCTCGATATCGCGCAAAAATCCCCGCTCGCTGGTGTCGCAGAAGGAGATGGCCATGCCATCCCGACCAGCCCTGGCAGTACGCCCGATGCGATGCACGTAACTCTCCGGTTCATTGGGCAGATCAAAGTTGATCACATGGCTGACGCCAGGCACATCCAACCCTCGGGCGGCGATATCGGTCGCCACCAAAACGCGGAGACGACCATTCCGAAAGCCATTGAGGGCAGCTTCCCGGGCGTTTTGCGACTTGTTACCGTGGATTGCCGACACCTCCACCCCGGCGGCTCCCAGGGTATCGGCCAAACGGTCGGCACCATGTTTGGTCCGGGTAAAAACCAGGGCCTGCCGAACTGTCTGGTTTTGCAGAACATCTTTCAAAAGAAGAATTTTATGCCCCTTCTCCACCAGATACACCTTCTGTTCGACGCGATCAACGGTGGTAGAGGTGGGCGCAACCTCGACCCGCACCGGATTCTGCAGCAGGCTTTCGGCTAAGGAGGCGATCTCCTTGGGCATGGTAGCGGAAAACAACAGAGTCTGCCGGGTTGGCGGCAGTTTGGCGATCACTTTGTGAATATCGTGGATAAACCCCATATCCAGCATACGGTCGGCTTCATCGAGAACGAAAACTTCCAACCGCTCCAGAGAGATGACACCCTGCCCCATCAGGTCAAGCAGTCGACCAGGCGTGGCAACCAGGAGATCGACCCCTCGCACCATGGCACGAACCTGGCTGTGTTGGTTGACACCACCAAAGACCAGTGCGCGGGAAAGCTGCATTCTGGCACCGTAGGCAGCAAAGCTCGCATCAATCTGCGAGGCGAGTTCCCGGGTAGGGGCCAAGATGAGTGCCCGGGCATGCCCAGGCCGGGAGCGCGCCTGTCGTCGTCCCAGGCGATCGAGAATCGGCAAAGCGAACGCGGCGGTTTTACCGGTACCGGTCTGGGCGATACCCAACAGGTCCCGTCCAGATTGCAAATGGGGGATGGCTTGGGCCTGGATCGGTGTTGGTTGCGTGTAACCGGCATGGTGCAAAGCGGAGAGAATGGGGGAGAGCAGATTCAGTGCAGCAAAATCAGTCATTAAAAAGAGGTAACCTTTCAGAAAAGGCGGATCGCCGGCCATATTGCTAGCGAATGCTACCGTCTTTTCCGCCAAGGATGATTATCAACAAGCGCATTCTGCGACCGATCATGGGGCGATTGCCTGCAAGAGTCAAGCCCTAACAACAAACCTCACATCAGTCAAGACATTACAACTGGTTTACAGACGATGCGCCTGCGGCTCACTTTGAGCTGTTACCAAGCAAGTGTTGGATGGCCGACATATTCGATTATGCGCTTTATGGGCACGATTGCTTCACCAATACATGGCAGATCGAAAGAGGCAAGGTCAATGCGCGTATCCATGGTTTCAATATACCAGAAATCCGCAACAAATACTAGGAAATACCTGAATATTGCAACGATTTATGCGGTTTGAAACGGGCAATATCGTAGCCATCCAAGAGCCAGTTGAGTTGCTGTCCCGTGATGACTTCCACCCTGGAATCCATACGGCGCAGCCAGTGAAAACGATCCTGCTCAAGCCGTTTCTGCCAGAGGCAAAAGCCATTACGCTCCCAGCAGAGGATTTTGACCTGGTCCCGACGCCGGTTGCTGAACACATACAGCGCTGTCGCAAAGGGATTCAAACTCAACTCCCTCTCGATCATGGCGGCAAGCCCGTTGATTCCCTTGCGGAAGTCGATGGGTTCGAGACAGACATATACCTCCAGCAGATCTGCGGAAGGCCGCATCATGGCAGTGATGCCGCCATGCGTGACTGCGGAAGGCTGCGGTCATGAAGCCTTTCCCGCCGCCCCCAACAAATCATCGACCCAATGCCGTGCCTCTTCCAACAATCCTTCCGCCTCCTCCAGGGTCAGCCCAGTAATCTCCAACTCCTCATAACGCAACAACACGGCAAAAGGGTTGAGCAGACTGAAATGATCGGCGGCAAAAGGAAAGGGGAGACTCCGATCCAGGATCAGATCCACCAGTTCATCCAGATCGTGAGTCCGGCGAAAGGTCACACCATGCCGCAACAACACCGCTTTTAGGCATTTTTCCACGGCTTGTTGTGCATGAAAACAGGCGGTTTCGGTGTCGATGCCGGGCTGGTTCTTGATAGCGTGAAAGACGGCTCGGTCTTGATCGGCCTTGCGCAACATCCGTTGGGCTTCATCCCAGGGAGTCATGGAGGATCCTCCCTTCATGAAATGCCCAATAGATGGCACCGCCGGAGACTTGGCGGCGTTCTTCCATTTCCAAACGAGAACACACCAGGATATCTACAGGGATGCGCAATGGCCGCACGATCTGACGCAAACGGGCCATTTCCCGCACCCGATTATTAACCTCTGGTTCCACCACCAGCAGATCCAGGTCGGAATCTTCCCCCGCCCCGCCCCGGGCCTGAGAGCCAAACAGGATGATGCGAGACGGACCGGCAGCCTCAGCCAACAGAGCACCAATTTTTTGCACAATTTCCTCGCCAATCATAAAAAATCCTCCTCGGAAAACGGGTCCCTCATGGTATCGGCTTGGCTACCCGCACAAAATTTACAGCAGTTTACAGTCGCAATCGACGGTGGCTGTGCCTATAAGTTCCCGGCAACATGTCACGCCACATCTCACACACCCCACAGAACAGACAGGGAGAAATGGACGCTTACTCAAAACTTAAATGGTGGAGCATGTTTCTACTCGTCGAACTTTTTCTCCAGTCGTGCTGCGGCGCAGCATGGAGAAGAAGTTCGACTTCATCTTGCTCGGCCAAGTGATGCAGGATATTGCATGTCATTGGCAGTAAATGACTTTTCCATGGCCTGTCGGAATTTTTCCGTCGCCACAAGTAGCAGCTATGGACTCGGTTTCGATTGCCACTTGGACGACCAAGGCTGATTACGGAATTTTCGGAGCCGATTTTCCGGAGAAAGCGGAGAAACTGGCAAGCTCACGAAGGATCTGCCAGTACGCCCTCCAGGGTCGGAGCATCCAGGATGCGGAGGCTCCACTCTTCCAGAGTGGACAGATCGGCATCGGCTATCTTCTGGTTGGCCCACGGTGGCAGGTCACCGAAACGGCGTTGGAGTTGGCGGGTCAGAATCTTGGCCTCGCCTTTCTTCTCGCCTGTCTGCTCTCCGATTTGCGCACCTTCCCGAAGAGCCTCCTCCCGTGCCAACTCAACCGCTCCTCGCGCATCCGCGATGGCAATACCGGCATTGTCATACATTTCCAACTCCTCCGCCGTCATATTGGCAACCCTGGCCATTTCGAAGGCATGACGAAACGGTGCTGAGCTCAGTTTTTCAGGAACCTCCTGTAGGGATCCGGCATACTTGATAAAGTAGATCCACCTATCGAGAATATCGTCCAATTCATCCAATGTCTTCGGGAACTTGGGAAGCTCAACGAAAAAGTGAAGAATCTCCTGCAAGTAGGACTGTCCCGTGATCGTTTCCCGTGACTCGTGGCGCGAAACACAATGGTTGAAGCCGCTAAACAGGACAAAATCGGTGATGGTGATGGCAATCACTTGGTTCAGCTTGGGGTAGTCCTCACTCCGTTCGATCTGATGCGTGTATGCCTTGGCGGCGTTGTACTGGATCCGTTTCAAGAAGGCGGCCACCTTCTGGATCTGCATCTCGACGATATAGGTAACCCCGCGATGGTCCCGGCACTTGACATCGAGAATGGAATATTTCAGTTCCCGGATCTTCGGTGCCAGGAAGGGATCAAGGATGGTCAACTCGGCAATGCGCCGATCCCCTTCCAACCCGAGCAGGCTCTCCAGAAAACTGATGAGGACATCCTTGGCACTCTCGCTGCCGAAGATCTTTTTGAAGGCAAAGTCGATGCGCGGATCGATGAATTTCATGGCTGAGACACCCGTTAACGAGGACTACAAAACTGTCCGGTCAGTGTATCCCCTTGACAGAGGAAATGCCACCTGATTCGTCGCCGTCCAACGCAGGTGTTCCGTTTCGGGATCCCCTGCCTACCAACTGGTGCAAGTCATCCGTCGGCGATTGCGTGCGCAAGGGATCAACGATCGTTGGAGCAGCCTGCGTGAGACGCTCAGTGGACAGTGCCGTATCACCGCCAC
>PDZV01000039.1 GCA_002753135.1 Magnetococcales bacterium WMHbinv6
AGTTGGATGGTTTGGACGATCTGCAGTTGTCCGGTCTGGCGGACAGCCAGCTGAACGGTCTCTACAGCCTGCAGTTGGCGGCCTTGGCCGACAGCCAGTTGGACGGTCTGCTGGCGGCGCAGTTGAGCGGTTTGGCCGACAGCCAGTTGAATGGTCTGCAAGCAGTGCCGTTGAGCAGTCTGGCGGACAGCCAGCTGAACGGTTTGCGCAGCCTGCAGCTGACAGCGTTGGCGGACAGCCAGTTGAATGGCCTGCAAGCAGCGCAGTTGAGCGGTTTGGCCGACAGCCAGTTGGATGGCCTGCTCGCGGTGCAACTGACGGCGTTGGCCGATACGCAGTTGAATGGCCTGCGCAGCTTGCAGCTGATTGGTTTGGCGGACAGCCAGTTGAACGGCCTGCGCAGCCTGCAACTGACGGCCTTGGCCGACAGCCAGTTGAATGGTCTGCAAGCGGCGCAGTTGAGCGGTTTGGCCGACAGTCAGTTGGATGGTCTGCTGGCAGCGCAGTTGAGCGGCCTGGCCGACAGCCAGTTGAACAGCCTGCGCAGCCTGCAGCTGACTCAGTTAGCCGACAGCCAGTTGAACGGCCTGCAAGCGGCGCAGTTGAGCGGCCTGGCCGACAGCCAGTTGGATGGCTTACAAGCGGTGCAGTTGATCGGTTTGGCGGACAGTCAGTTGAATGGCTTGTACAGCCTGCAATTGTTGGCCTTGGCGGACAGCCAGTTGAATGGTCTGCAAGCCGGTCAGTTGTCTGGTTTGGCGGACAGCCAGCTGAATGCTCTGCAAGCGGCACAACTGACAGCGTTGGCAGATACCCAATTGAACGGTCTGCGCAGCTTGCAGCTGGTCGGCTTGGCGGACAGCCAGTTGAACGGTCTGCGCAGCCTGCAATTGTTGGCCTTGGCGGACAGCCAGTTGGATGGTTTGGACGATCTGCAGTTGACGGCGTTGGCGGATAGCCAATTGGATGGCCTGCAAGCGGGTCAGTTGGCGGCCTTGGCCGATAGCCAGTTGGACGGTTTGAGCAGCTTGAATCTGACAGGTCTGGCGGACAGCCAGTTGGATGGTCTGCGCAGCCTGCAGTGGGCGGCCTTGGCGGACAGTCAGTTGGATGGTTTGCAAGCGGCTCAATTGCGTGGCTTGGCCGACAGCCAGTTGAATGGTCTGCAATCGGCACAATTGGCAGCGTTGGCGGACAGCCAGTTGAATGGTTTGCGCAGCCTGCAGTTGATGAGCCTGGCCGACAGCCAGCTGAATGGTATGGAGGATCTGCAGTTGATGGCCTTGGCCGATAGCCAGTTGGATGGTTTGCAAGCGGTACAGCTGACAGGTTTGGCGGACACGCAGTTGGATGGTTTGTCTAGTCTGCAGTTGAGCGGTCTGGCCGACACCCAGTTGAATGGGTTGACCTCCGCGCAACTTGCCTACATGGTCAACACCCAGTTGGATGGTCTGCAGCTGTTGCAGTTGAAGTCGTTGGCGGATACCCAGTTGAACGGTCTGCAAGACCAGCAATTGGCATCTTTGGCGGACAGTCAGTTGGATGGTTTGACTTCGGTGCAACTGGTCAGCCTGGCCGACAGTCAGTTGGACGGTTTGTGCAGCCTGCAATTGGCGGTTTTGGCGGACAGCCAGTTGGATGGCCTGAGCAGCCTGCAATTGAAGGCGATGGCGGATACGCAACTCAATGGATTGACGTCGACTCTTCTGGCTTCTTTGGCGAATACGCAGTTGGATGCTGTAACCTCGCTGCAGTTGAAAGGTTTGGCCGATACGCAGTTGAATGGCTTAACATCGGTGCAATTGGCGGCTTTGGCGGACAGCCAGTTGGATGGTCTGCAATGGGCAGCATTGAGTGCGCTTGCGGATACGCAGCTGAATGGCTTGCAGTTGGCACAGTTGAAAGCGCTTGCGGATACGCAGCTGGATGGTCTGCTCTATAGCCAGTTGACATCGCTTGCCGATACGCAGTTGGATGGTTTGCAGGGTGGACAGTTGGCCTCTATTGAGGATACGCAGCTGGATGGCTTGCGCAGTTTGCAACTGAAAGCCTTGGCCGATACGCAGTTGAATGGTTTGACGTCGGCACAGTTGTCAACCTTGGCCGATACGCAGTTGAATGGTCTGCTCTCACTGCAATTGACCGCGCTGGCGGATACGCAGTTGGATGGTCTGCTCTTACTGCAGTTGACCGCGTTGGCGGATACCCAATTGAATGGTTTGACAGCAACCCAGCTTGCCAGCCTGGTCAACACGCAGTTGGATGGTTTGCGCAGTTTGCAGCTGGCTGGGTTGGCCGACACGCAGTTGGATGGTCTGTACAGTCTGCAGTTGAAAGCGATGGCAGACAGCCAGTTGAATGGTTTAACGATGGCGCAATTGTCGAATTTGGCAGACAGCCAGCTGGATGCTTTGCGCAGCACGCAATTGGCTGATTTGGCCGACACCCAGTTGGATGGTCTGCGCAGCCTGCAGTTGAGCGCGTTGGCCGATACCCAGCTGGATGGTTTGCAGTTGGCACAATTGACGGGCCTGGCCGACAGCCAGTTGGATGGTTTGCGCAGCCAGCAGGTGGCGGCACTGGCCTTCAGCCAATTGGATGGTTTACGGAGTCAGCAGCTGATGGCGTTGGCCGATACCCAGTTGAACGGTCTGCGCAGCCTGCAGCTGGCACAACTTGCGGATAGCCAGCTGGATGGTTTGTTCAGTTTGCAGTTGCAGAATCTGACCGGTACCCAATTGGATGGCTTGTACAGTATGCAGTTGTTGGCCTTGGCGGACAGTCAGCTGAACGGTTTGACATCGACGCTGTTGGCGACCCTGGCCGGTACACAGTTGGATGGCTTGTCCAATTTGCAACTGACGGCGTTGGCCGATACCCAATTGGATGCCCTGCAGTCGGTACAATTGAGAGGCTTGGCGGATACGCAGTTGGACGGTTTGCAGCTGGCGCAATTGAAGGCCTTGGCGGACACGCAGTTGGATGGTCTGCGCAGCCTGCAGTTGACGGCGTTGGCCGACAGCCAATTGGATGGTCTGCAACTGGTACAACTCACTGGTTTGTCCAATACCCAATTGGATGGTCTGCTCTCGCTGCAGTTGACGGCGTTGGCGGATACGCAGTTGGATGGTTTGCTCAGTCTGCAGTTGAGGGCGTTTGCCGATACGCAGTTGGATGGTTTACGCAGCATCCAATTGAAAGCGTTGGCTGACACGCAATTGGATGGTTTGCGCAGTGTACAATTGATGGCGTTGGCCGATAGCCAGTTGAACGGTCTGCGCAGTCTGCAACTGACAGCTCTGGCGGATACACAATGGAACGGTTTGCTCAGCCTGCAGTTGACGGCCTTGGCGGATAGTCAGTTGGATGGCTTGCAGAGTATGCAGCTGACAGGATATGCCGATACACAGTTGGATGGACTGCTTTCGCTGCAGTTGACGGCCTTGGCGGACAGCCAGTTGGATGGTCTGCGCAGCCTGCAGTTGAAGGGGTTGGCGGATAGCCAGTTGGACGGCCTGCGCAGCCTGCAGTTGACGGCACTGGCCGACACGCAGCTGAATGGTTTGCGCAGTCTGCAGTTGACGGCTTTGGCCGATTCGCAGTTGGATGGCTTGTTGGATGTTCAATTGATGGCTTGGGCGGATACCCAATTGGATGGTTTGCTTGCTCTGCAGTTGACCGCTTTGGCGGATACGCAGTTGGATGGCCTGCGCAGCATGCAATTGCGGGCGTTGGCGGATACGCAGTTGGATGGCTTGCGCAGCCTGCAGTTGCGGGCGTTGGCGGATACACAGTTGGATGGCCTGCGTAGCATGCAATTGCGGGCGTTGGCGGATACGCAACTGGATGCTTTCGGCTCGTTACAGTTGACCGCTTTGGTCGATACCCAGTTGAATGGTTTGACATCGTTACAGCTGAATGCGCTGGCCGATACCCAGTTGAACGGTTTGAGCAGTGCGCAGTTGTTCGGCTTTGCCGACAGCCAGTTGGATGGTTTGCTCATGGACCAATTGTTGGCTCTGGCCGATACGCAGTTGGATGGTCTGCGCAGCCTGCAGTTGAAGGGGTTGGCCGATACCCAGTTGGATGGTTTAACCTCGTTACAGTTGCAGATATTGTCGGATACGCAGTTGGATGGTGTGCGCAGCCTGCAGCTGACTCAGTTAGCCGATACGCAGTTGAACGGTTTACTGTATCAGCAGGTGATGAGCTTTGCCGATACCCAGTTGAATGGTTTGCGCAGTCAGCAGTTGACGGCGTTGGCGGATACGCAGTTGGATGGTTTGACTTCGATGCAGTTGCGAGGGTTGGCGGATACGCAGTTGGATGGTTTGACTTCGATACAGCTGCTGGTATTGGTCGATACGCAGTTGGATGGGTTGCGCAGTCTGCAATTGAAGGCGTTGGCTGACACCCAGTTGGATGCGCTGCTTAGTCTGCAATTGAAGGCGTTGGCTGACACCCAGCTGGATGGCTTGCGCAGTCTGCAACTGACGGCGTTGGCGGATTCGCAGTTGAACGGTTTGACCTCGACGGTGTTCATTAACCTGAAGAACACCCAGTTGAACGGTTTGCTCAGCCTGCAGTTGACCGCCTTGGCGGATACGCAGTTGGATGGTTTGCTGTCGGATCAATTGACTGCTCTGGCCGATACCCAGTTGAACGGCTTGACCTCCGCACAACTGAATGGCTGGGTCGATACGCAGTGGGATGGTCTGCAGATGCTGCAGTTGTTCAATCTGGCCGATACGCAGTTGAATGGTTTGACCTCGGCACAGTTGAGCGGTTGGGCAGATACGCAGCTGGATGGTCTACGCAGCCTGCAGTTGGCGGCGTTGGCCGATACGCAATTGAATGGCTTCTCTTCGTTGCAGTTGAGTACACTGGCCGACACGCAGTTGGATGGTTTGAGCAACCAGCAATTCGCCGCCTTGGTTGACACGCAGTTGCATGGCTTGGCTTCTGCACAGTTGAGCGCCTTGGCCGATACGCAGTTGAACACGCTGATTGCGGCGGGCGGTTTGGCAGGCATGACCATGGCGCAGTTGCTGAGTTTGAATACAACGGGTGTTCAGGCGTTGACGACGACAGCTGTGACCCGTCTGGTTGCCGGTCAGGTGACGGCGTTGACCTCAACCCAGATTGCTGCCATGACGGCGGCGCAGTTGGACAGCTTGACGGTGGCGCAGGTCAAGGCCATTGCCACCGGATGGGATGGGGTAACCTCCAACGATGCGACAGGACAGAGCGCCTGGACGGGGGTTGGTTTGACGACCACCCAGGTGAACGCTTTGGATGGCTTGAGTGGTGGCGGTGCCGGCACGAGTGCCATGTCGGTTTTGTGGGGTGTCTAAGGATAAAAGGGGCTTGTCCTGCGCAACTGCTGGTCAAAGTACGCAGGATGAGCCTGTTGTGGGCCAACCCGAGTGACAAGCGGACGGAGGAGAACAAGGCGGCAATGGGGAGGCGACGAGAGAGCGCATCGCGCACGGCAAGAGGCCGGCGACGCAGCCAACGCGGTTATACGTTCGCTGGCAACTGGGTATAAGATTGGTATTGAGAGGGAACGGCAGACCGTTCCCTCTTTTTTTTGGTGGTGTGGTGGGCAGAGCAGGGGTATGATTTGGTGCGCTGCGGGAAACGGGCGGCGCAGCAAGCAAACCGATACAGGTGCCGAAGGGAGTGGTGCAATGTCAGTAGCCTTTACCGATGAGTTGTTGTTGACCTCTTCCGAGACGTTGGCGTTGATCGATTCCTTGGCGGCACGGCTGCATGCCGAACGGCTGGGCTTGCCGAATCCAGAGGCGCGGGCGGGGGAGTGGGTGGTGATTGGCATTCGGCGTGGTGGTGCGCTGGTTGCGGAACGGTTATGGCAGCGTTTGTGTGAACGTTTGCAGGTAAAGATTCCGATCGGTTATCTGGACATTACCTTTTATCGGGATGATCTGGATACCATTGGTCCCAACCCGGTAGTGGGTGAGACCGATTTGCGGATGGATATTGATCATAAACATATTTTATTGGTGGATGATGTTTTGTTTACGGGGCGGACGATTCGGGCGGCGATGAATGCGTTATTTGATTATGGGCGTCCAGAGCGGGTGGAGTTGTTGGTGTTATTGGATCGAGGCGGGCGGCAATTGCCGATTCAGCCGGATCATGTCGGATTGGTGGTACAGGCTGGCTCCGGGGAGAGTTTCAAGGTTGTCGATAAGGGAGAGAATGTCCATGTGGTGCGGCGCAAACCGGGTTGAGTCTGTCGGGCCGGTGCCGCGCCCAGGCAGGCGTTGTGAGCAGGTGGTAACCACCCCAAGTCAGAGGCGAGTGTATGAGTAATTTATGGACGCGCAAACATCTTCTTGGCATGGCAGGATTGAGCAGGGAAGAGATCAACACGTTGCTGGATACGGCGGTTTCCTTGCGCGAAGTCAACCGTCGGGAGATCAAAAAGGTGCCCACCTTGCGCGGCAAGACGGTGATCAATCTTTTTTTTGAAAATTCGACACGGACGCGGACTTCATTCGAGCTGGCGGGCAAGCGCATGTCAGCGGATGTGGTCAACATGTCGGTGGCATCCAGTTCGGTAAAAAAGGGGGAAACCCTGTTGGATACGCTGGCCAATCTGCAGGCGATGAATCCGGATGTGGTGGTGATACGGCATCCAGAATCGGGGGTGTTGGAATTTTTGGCCAACAATCTGAATGCCGCTCTGGTCAATGCCGGGGATGGTCGTCATGAACACCCGACCCAGGGGTTGTTGGACCTGTTGACCATTCAGGACCATTTGCCGTTATTGGATCGGGACTCTTTTGCCGGCTTGGTGGTGGCGATTTGTGGGGATGTTTTGCACTCGCGGGTGGCCCGTTCCAACGCCTTGGGGTTGAAGACTCTGGGGGCGGAGGTTCGTTTTGTTGGTCCGTCGACCTTGATGCCGAGTCAGGCCGAGGAGGCGTTCGGGGTAACGGTACATCACCGTCTGGAGGAGGGGTTGGCGGGGGCGCATGTGGTGATGATGTTGCGCCTGCAGAACGAGCGGATGAATTCGCCCTATTTGCCGAGTGTGCGTGAGTATGCCGAGTTTTGGGGTTTGACGCGCAACCGTTTGCGTCTGGCCGATCCGAAAGCCATCGTGATGCACCCGGGACCGATCAACCGTGGGGTGGAGTTGTCGTCTGAGGTGGCGGACGATCCGGATTGTTCGGTCATTCTGGAGCAGGTGGCCAATGGTCTGGCGGTACGGATGGCGGTGTTATATTTACTGTGTGGTGCTGGCGTGCGGAGGTAACATGAGTACCCCTTCTGGAGCGGAGACAATTTTTATTCGTGGTGGACGTGTGATTGATCCGGCCCACGGTCGGGATGAGACGGCGGATCTGTTGCTGGTCGATGGGGTGATCCAGGCGGTTGGCCGTCTGGAGTTTACCGCACCGTGTCGGATTATTGAGGCGGAGGGGTTGGTGGTCGCACCGGGTCTGGTGGATATGCACGTCCATTTGCGTGAGCCGGGTCAGGAGTACAAGGAGGATATTGCCAGCGGTACCCGGGCCGCTGCTGCCGGTGGGGTCACTTCCGTAGCCTGCATGCCCAACACGCAGCCGGTTGCCGACGATTTGAGCGTCATCGGATATATTCAGGAGCGGGCACGGCAAACCGGTGTGGTGCGGGTGTTTCCGGTGGGTGCCATCACCAAGGGGTTGCAGGGTCAGGTGTTGACCGAGATGGGTCTGTTGCAGCGGGCGGGCTGTGTGGCCTTTTCCGATGACGGGCGACCGGTGAGCGACAGCGCGGTGATGCGCAAGGCCCTGGAGTATGCCCGCATGTTTGATGCGCTGTTGATTCAGCATGCGGAAGAGCCCTCCTTGTCGGGCAATGGTTGCATGCACGAAGGGGTGGTATCGACGCGCCTGGGGTTGGCGGGCATTCCCAGCGCAGCGGAGTCGGTGATGGTGGACCGGGACATTCGTTTGGTGGCCTTGACGGGCGGGCGGTATCATGTGGCGCATGTGTCGACCCGCGAGGCGGTGGAGGCGGTCCGGCGGGCGCGGCAGGAGCGGTTGCCGGTCAGTTGCGAGGTGACGCCACACCATTTTTCGCTGACCGATGAGGCGGTGATCGGCTATGACACCGATGCCAAAATGTCACCGCCGTTGCGCGGCGGCGTGGATCGCCAGGCGGTGCTGGATGGTTTGGCGCAAGGGGTGATTACAGTGATTGCCACCGACCATGCCCCCCATGATGAAGAGAACAAACGGGTGGAATTTTGTCGGGCGGCCAATGGGGTGATCGGTCTGGAGACCATGTTGCCGGTCACTCTGGAGCTGGTACGCGATGGGGTGATGAGTTTATCGGCCTGTCTGGCGGCGATGAGTTATCATCCGGCCCGCTTGTTGGGTATTCCACACGGCACGCTGGCGGTGGGCGCGGCAGCGGATGTGGTGTTGTTTGATCCGGAGGAGAGTTGGACGGTGGATGCCCGGCAGATGCGCAGCAAGAGCAAAAACAGTTGCTTTCATGGACGTCGGGTCAAAGGTCGGGTCAAGCAGACCATCGTGGGGGGACGGATTGTCTATACCGATGAAGGTCGATAAAGGGTAAGGGTAGAGCGGCAATGACCATACGTTATCTGTCGGCGCAGGTGGTGGCAAACAGGCTGTGTGCGGCCCGGCAGACGGGTTGGATGCGGTTGGCGGTGCCGGCGTTGGGGGAGGTCGTGCCGGGGCAATTTGTCCAGTTGACCTGTGGTGATGATTTAACGTTGCCGCGTCCCTTTTCGGTGTTGGCGTGCGATGCGGCGGCGGGGACGATCGAGCTGTTTTATCGGGTGGTTGGCGAGGGAACGCGGCGCATGGCCGCCTGGCAGCCGGGTGAGGAGCATGCCCTGCTGGGACCGTTGGGGCGTCCCTTTTCGCAACCACCGGCGGGTAGCCGGGTGCTGTTGGTTGCCGGTGGTGTCGGTCTGGCACCGTTGGATTTTTTGGCCCGCTCGTTGGCTGCCCGTGGGCAAGAGACCGTTCTGTTCATGGGGACGGAAGGGGAACTCCCCTTTCCGTTGCAGCCGGAGAGTGCTGTGGATGCTTTGCCTGCAGGGATTGCGTTGCAATCGTTGCAACGCTTGGGGGTCGCCAACCGGCTGGCCTCCCTGCGGGAGCGTCCCGGATTTTTTCGCGGTTTGGTGACGGATCTGGCGATAGGATATGTGCAGCAACTCTCTTTGGAGGAGCGTGCCCGCCTGTGGCTGGTCACCTGCGGGCCGATGGCGATGATGGCCGCTCTGGCCCGTTGGGCGGCAACAGAGGGCGTGCCGGGTGAAGCCTCGTTGGAGGCGCACATGGCGTGTGGGTATGGGGTGTGTGTCGGCTGTGTGACCGGCATTCACCAGGCGGAAGGTCACCGACTCTACCGACGGGTCTGTGTGGACGGACCGGTGTTTGCGTTACAGGCAGTGGATTGGCAACAGGCGGGTTGAACAGCAACAGGCAGGGCCGGGCGGGAACAGGCCTTCGGGAAAAGCACCGATTCCAACGTTGGGGGAGGTTGTGCCATGGCTAGTGAATCACCAGAAATCCGTTCCATTCGTAATGTGGTATTATTGGCCCATGGTGGGGGGGGCAAGACCACCTTGGCTGAGGCAATTTTGTTTAACGGACAGGCCATCGACCGCCGTGGGGAGGTGGGGATGGGAACGGCGGTGATGAGTACGGAAGCCGAGGAGATGGAGCGGGGGATTACCATCACCCCGCATGTCGGTTACTGCATCTGGCGCGGTCATTGGTTGAATTTGGTCGACACCCCCGGCTATGTCGATTTTTTGGAGTCGACCCGTGGCGCGATGCAAGTGGTTGGCGGGGCGGTGATGATCATTTCTGGTCAGTTGGGGGTCAAGCCGGAGAATGTGCGTTTGTGGGCGATGGCGGAAGAGGCGCAGGTGCCGCTCATTGGCTTCATCAACAAGATGGATTTGCCGCGCAGCGATTTTATTCGGGTGTTGGGGGATATTGAGCAGAGTTTACGGGTGACGGCCCTGCCGTTGACCATTCCGATCGGCTCTGGAGAGAGTTTTTCCGGTATCATCGATTTAATTCCGATGACAGCCTGGTCGGCGCGCAACGGTCAATTTGTGCAGATTGATTTTCCCGAGGCGCTGCGCGAGGATGCCAGCCACTACCGCACGCAGTTGATCGAAAAAGTGGTTGAAATGGAAGATCAACTGCTGGAGCGCTATCTGGAGTCGGGAGAAGAGCCGGATGAAGAGACCGTTCATCGCCTGTTGCGGCAGGCGGTGCATGAACGACGTCTGTTTTTGTTGTTTTGCGGCTCCGGTTTGGCCAACATCGGGGTGCGCGCCTTGGCCAATGGCATCATCTATTATCTGCCCAATCCGGTCGAGCGGGCCGATATTAAATCGTTGGTGGGAGAGGATCCGCTCCATGAGGGGCGGCAGATTGCCCGCTCTCCCTCGGTCAATGATCCTTTTTCTGCGGTGGTTTTCAAGACAACAATTGATCCGTTTGCCGGCAAATTATCGATCTTCCGTGTCTTTTCCGGGTATATCGACGCAGATCAACCGGTCTATAACAGTGACCGCAGGGTCAAAGAGCGGGGCGGACGTCTGTTTCGTTTGCAGGGCAAGGAGATGCGACCGGTCAATCGCCTGCAGGCGGGCGAGATGGGTGCCATTGCCAAGCTGGAGGTGACCCGCAGTGGCGATACGTTGTGTTCGCCGGAACATCCGATTCACTATCAGCGGGTACGTTATTTTGAGCCGACCTTGACCTATGCGGTGGAGGCGGACGCCCAACAAGAGGATCGGGTTGCTCTGGGGTTGGGCAAGTTGACCGAAGAGGATCCCACCTTGCACTTTTTCCGCGATGCCGAATCGCACGAGATGATTCTGGCCGGCATGGGGCAGACCCACTTGCGGGTGACTTTGGACCGCTTGAAACGAAAATTTGCTGTGGTCGCTACCTTGAAAGCGCCCCGGGTGCCCTATCGGGAGACGATCAGTCGGGCGGTGCGGGTGCAGGGTCGATTGAAAAAGCAGAGTGGTGGTCGCGGCCAGTTTGGTGATTGCTGGTTGGAGGTGGAGCCGCTGGCGCGGGGGGCTGGCTATCAGTTTGCGGATATGATCGTAGGCGGAGCCATCCCCCGCCAGTATATCCCTTCGGTGGAGAAGGGTATTGTGGAGGAGATGCAGCGCGGCATACTTGGTGGCTATCCGCTGGTGGATTTTAAGGTGGCGTTGGTCGATGGCTCTTTTCATCCGGTGGACTCCTCGGATAACGCCTTTCGGGCAGCGGGCGGCATCGCCCTGCGCAAAGCGATGGAAGAGGGGGGTGCGGTTTTGCTGGAGCCGATCATGAGCATGGAGATCACCGTGCCGGATGATGTGCTGGGTGATGTGATCGGCGACTTGAACAGTCGGCGCGGGCGGATCACCGGGGTGACGCCACGGGTGAACAATCAAATTGTCCTGGCAGAGACGCCGATGGCCGAGGTGTTGGATTATGGCAATGTCCTCAATGCCATTACCTCCGGGCGCGGGTTGTATACCATGCGGGTGACCGGTTACATGGAGGTGCCCAGCCATATTGCCCGGCTGGTTTTGCCCAAAAAGGGCGACAAATAAAAATTGTGCGCCGCAGCACAAAATAGTGCTTGACTTGTCGGGGTAATCTGCCGATCAATATAATCAGGTAGAAGTATTAACGTAGGCAGAGGTGACGGCCATGTTGAGCATCAGTAGTCCTGAATTGATCTATTTTTATCATCAGGTCGGCAGGCAGGCCCCGCGTCAGGTGGTGGAACCCGGTACGGGTGTCAGCAACCAGACGAGCAACCGCTCGACGCAGGATGTGCGTCGCAAGTCGGAAGGGGATGGGACCGATTTTTCGTCGATCATTGCCAAGGCGATGAATCGCAACGGATAGCAGCGACCGGATGATTTTTCGGGGTTAACGAACCCCTGTTTTCGAGACGGCCTGGCCGGATCGGAGGCAGGGGTTTTGTTTTTTTATTTGCCATACGCCGGTGGCGGGCCTATTTTGTATTAATGTAACGGTACCGGCAACAAGGAGGGAAAAGCATGTCAGAAAACGAAGTCAACAAGAGCGCGGGCGCAGACAATTATGGCGCGGGCAGTATTGAAGTGCTGAAAGGGTTGGATGCGGTCCGCAAACGTCCTGGCATGTATATCGGTGATACGGATGATGGTTCAGGTTTGCACCACATGGTTTTTGAGGTGGTAGACAATGCCATCGATGAGGCGCTGGCCGGCTACTGCAACCGCATTGATGTGGTGTTGCACAGTGATGGTTCGGTGACGGTTGGCGATAACGGGCGTGGCATTCCGGTGGAGATGCACGAAGAGGAGGGGCGTTCGGCAGCCGAGGTGGTGATGACGGTGCTGCATGCCGGGGGCAAGTTCAATCAAAATTCGTACAAGGTTTCTGGCGGCCTGCATGGGGTGGGTGTTTCGGTGGTCAACGCTCTTTCCGAGCGGTTGTTGTTGACGGTGCGCCGCAACGGCCATGTCTGGACCCAGGAGTACCGCAACGGCGACCCGCAAGCGCCGATTCGCATCACCGGCGATACCCACAGCAACGGAACCGAGATCACCTTTTTGCCCAGTCGGGCAGTATTTTCGGCGACAGAATTTTCTTTTGATATTTTATCGCAGCGTCTGCGTGAGTTGTCTTTTTTGAACAACGGGGTGCAGATTCATATTCGCGAGGATGTCAGCGGCAAGGAGCATCATTTTCATTATGAGGGGGGTATTCGTTCGTTTGTCGAACATTTGAACAAGGCGCGCACGCCGTTGCATGCGCCGCCGATCTGTTTTACCGACGAGCGGGGTATTGTCCATCTCGATGTGGCGATGCAGTGGAACGACTCCTACCAGGAGAATGTATTTTGTTACACCAATAATATTCCGCAGCGGGATGGCGGCACCCATCTGGCCGGTTTTCGTGCGGCGCTGACCCGCACGTTGAACAACTATATCATCGCCACCAATCCGGCCAAAAAGGAGAAGGTGGTGCTGGCCGGTGAGGATTGTCGCGAGGGGTTGACGGCGGTCGTTTCGGTCAAGCTGCCGGATCCCAAATTTTCTTCGCAGACCAAAGAAAAGCTGGTCTCTTCCGAGGTACGCACGGCGGTCGAGTCGATTGTGGCCGAACGTCTGGCCACCTATTTTGAAGAGAACCCGCAGCATGCCAAGCAGATTGCCATGAAGACACTGGAGGCGGCGACAGCGCGGGAGGCGGCACGCAAGGCGCGGGAGTTGACCCGCCGCAAGAGTGCCCTGGATATCTCCTCGTTGCCGGGCAAACTGGCCGACTGTCAGGAGCGGGATCCGGCCTTGTGTGAATTGTATCTGGTCGAGGGAGATTCGGCAGGCGGTTCGGCCAAGCAGGCGCGCAACCGCAAGAATCAGGCGGTGTTGCCGCTGAAGGGCAAAATTCTCAATGTGGAGAAGGCCCGTTTCGACAAAATGATCAGTTCAGCGGAGGTGGGGACGCTGATTACCGCCCTGGGGACCGGTATTGGCAGTGAAGAGTATGACATCAACAAGCTGCGCTATCATCGCATCATCATCATGACCGACGCGGACGTGGACGGTTCCCATATCCGCACCCTGTTGTTGACCTTTTTCTATCGGCAATTTCCCGATATTGTGGCGCGTGGTCATTTGTATATTGCCCAGCCGCCCTTGTATCGCATGACACGCGGCAAAGCGGTCCATTATTTGAAGGATGAAGAGTCGCTCAATGAAATGTTGATGGTCAACGGTCTGGAGGGGGTGACGCTGCGTCGGGAGGAGGTGCTGCCGGAAGACGAGGCGGAACCGTTATTGTTGTTGAACATGGTACGGGAGTGCCAACGCTATGTGACCTTGCTCAGCCGTTTGGGTCGCTACTATGACCGTCTGGTCTTGGCGACGGCCATTGAGGTGGCGGCCATCAGTGAGGAGAGCCTGACGGAGAGCAACCAGGCCAACGTCGCCGGTGATCGTCTGCGTGCGGCGTTGACCCTGGTGGGGAGTGAGGAGGAGCGCTTGCAGGTATTGGTGGTGCATGATGCCGAGATGGGGGCCGAATCGATCCATGTCGTGCGCACGGTGCATGGAGTGCCAACCCAGACCATTCTCGACCTGCGCCTGACCCGTTCGCCGGAGTATCGTGAGATGGTGGAGCGGGTAGAGCGCGTGCACGCGCGGCTGGGCAAGCAACCGGTCTTGCGCAAAGGCAGTCGGGAATTTGCCGTCAACGGCCTGCCCTCGCTGGTCAACTGGGTGATGGCCGAGGGACGCAAAGGCCAGAGCATTCAACGCTACAAAGGGTTGGGTGAGATGAACCCCGACCAGTTATGGGAAACCACCATGGATCCCAGCGTCCGCACCTTGATGCAGGTACGGGTAGAGGATGCCATCGAAGCCGATCTGGTCTTCACCACCCTGATGGGCGATGCGGTAGAGCCACGGCGCGATTTTATTCAGGATAATGCTTTGAATGTGGTGAATTTGGATGTGTAACTGAAAGGATGCGCTCTCTCACACCTCCGTCTTCTCCAAATCCCGCCGGATGCGTTGTGCCATTTCCGGGGAGAGTGGGGTACTCTCTGCTGCGGTGTTGTCGCGGCTGGTGGGGGTGCGCCAGTGCAGGATGGCCCGCCAGAGGGCGATGACTCCGATCAGCAAGCCGAGGAAGGGGGCCCACCAGAGAATTTTGTTTTTGCCCTCAGCGGTCGGTTCCAGATAGATATAATCGCCGTAGCGTTGAAAAAAATAGTCGCGAATGGCTGTTTCTGTCTCCCCGGCCTGCACTTTGTCGCGGATCACCACCAGCATATCTTTGGCCAGGTCGGAGTTGGATTCGTAGACCGATTGGTTCTGGCAGACAGCACAACGCAGATCGCGGGCAATTTTGCGCACCAGGGCCTCGCTGGGATCTTCGTTGCGGTTGGAGGCGGCCAGGGGGGGGCTGCCGAGCAGAGAGAGCAGCAGGAACAGAGACAGCACGTACTGGTATCTCATCGCGATTCCCCTTGGTGGCTGGGAGGGGTGGCCTGGATGAGGGGCAGGGCCATTTTTTCAAACCAACCGGGATAAAGCGGCCCGGTCTGTTTGAGGCGAATCATGCCGGTCGGATCGATCAGATAGGATTCGGGCGCACCGTAGACGCCCCAGTCGATGGCAATTTTTTGCCCGGGATCAAAGGCGTGCCGATAGCCGGGGTTGCCATGGCGGGCCAAAAATTGCGCGGCACCCTGTTCGGTATCCTTGAAGTCCACGCCGACGATGACAAAATCGCTGCGCTGGCGGGTGTTGCGCGCCAGTTCCATCAAATAAGGATGCTCGGCCACACAACTGACGCACCAGGAGCCCCAAAAGTTGAGCAAAACCCATTTGCCACGATAATCGGCCAGGCGGATCGGTTGTCCATCCAAAGCCTGGGTGGCAAAATCGGGGGCGGGCCGGTTGACCAGCGGCGAGGGGATTTCGTGCGGATCGTTATGCAAGCCCAGGGCGAAGAGGGCCAGAATGGCCAGAACACTGAGCAGAAGGACGCTTTGCCAAATGTTTTTCATGAAAGGCCTCAATCAGGTAGTACGCCGACCTTGCAGCATGGCAAAGGCGACGCCGAGGGTGATCAGACCAGCGCCCCACCACAGCCAGGTGACCAGAGGGTTACGGTACAGACGGAAGTTCCAGAGATTCTCTTTGACCGGATCGCCAAGGATGATATAGAGATCTTCACGCCAGGTGGTATGGATGGCGGCTTCGGTAATCGGTTGGGAACGTTTACCGTAGTTCCGTTTTTGTGGTTTCAGGATGACGGTGGTGCCGTTTTGTTGGGCGCGAAAGGTGGCCTCAACGGCGGTCCAGTTGTATTTGGCGGCGCTGCCCATCCCCTCCAGGGTGATCTGCCAGTTGCCAAGCTGCACCGAGTCGCCCGGGGAGAGGGTAATATCCATCTCCTGTTGAAAGAGGCCGGAGCCGATAAAACCGGCGCACATCATCACGACGCCCATATGGACCAGCAGGCCGCCGTAACGTCGTTTGTTGCGTGACAAAAGCAGCCGCAGGGCAGTCAACGGGGCGAGGTTTTGTGGCGGCGTCTCCTTCAAGGCGGCGGCGCGGCGAGCCTGCACAGCACGAACAACATCCAGCAGGTGGGTGCCGAGAACAAAACCCATCAAGGCGATGGTGGCAACCCCATAGGGGTGGCTGACAGCCAGCAGGATGGCCAATCCCAGGCCGAGCAGGCCCAACAGAATGGGGATGGGCAAATCCCGCTTCAGCCGCGAGGGGATGGCCCGCCGCCAGCTGATCACGGGAGCAATGCCCATCAAAAGCAGAATGCCGAGCATGATCGGGATAAACACTTTGTTGTAGTAGGGGGCACCGACGGAAACTTTGGCGGCAGAGAGCGTCTCAACGGCCAGAGGGTAGAGGGTGCCGAGCAGAACGGTCAGGGCGGCCACCACCAGCAACAGATTGTTGAACAAAAAGGCGGACTCTTTGGAGAGCAGACTTTCCAGACGGGGTGTACTGCGCAGCAATTCGGCACGCAGCACCAGCACACCAAAGGAGAAGAGCAGCAGCACGCTCATAAAGACCAGGATATAAACACCCCGTCCCGGATCGCTGGCAAAGGCGTGTACCGAGGAGAGAACCCCGGAGCGGACCAAAAAGGTGCCCAGCAGGGAGAGGGCAAAGGTGGTGATGATCAAAAAAAGATTCCAGGTTTTGAACAGGCCCCGCCGTTCCTGCACCATGATCGAGTGGAGAAAGGCGGTTGCGGTCAGCCAGGGCATGAAAGAGGCGTTTTCGACCGGATCCCAGGCCCAATAGCCACCCCAGCCAAGCACGTAGTAGGCCCAGTAGGCCCCGAAGACAATGCCGATGGTCAGGGTAATCCAGGCAAACAGGGTCCAACGGCGGGTGGCGAGAATCCACTCATCGCTGGCCTGCCCGGTGATCAGTGCGGCCATGGCAAAGGCGTAGGGGATGGCAAAGCCGACATAACCCATATAGAGAAAAGGGGGATGGAAAACCATGCCGGGATCCTGCAACATGGGGTTGAGGTCGCGACCGTTGCCGGGTGGTGGAATCAGGCGCTCAAAGGGGCTGGAAAGAAACAGAATCAGAATCAAAAAACCGCACAGCAGGGCACCCAGAATCACCAGCAGCCAGGGGACAGAGCGGGTGTGGGTGGACCAGTGCTGCTGGATGGCGATGGTGTTGAACAGGGAGAGCAGCCAGGCCCAAAGCAGCAGCGAACCTTCATGGCCGCCCCAGAGAGCGGTGGCCCGGTAAAAGATGGGCAACTCCAGGGAAGAGTGTTCTGCAACGTAGCGGACAGAAAAATCAAAGTTGAGAAAAGCGGCAATGATGGCACCCCCCGCCAGAGTGAGCAGGGCGAAGGTTGCCTGATTGGCCTGTTTGCCGACCCGGATCCAGGCCGGTTGGCTCCGGTTGATACCGATCAAGGTGGTGACGGTCTGGGTGATGGTCAGCAGAAAAGCGATGATGGCAGCAAAGTGCCCAAGTTCGATCCACATGGCGTATCCTGGTAAAACTGCTCAAAAAATCATCAAAATTTCCCCCTCGGCAATCCATCTTTCAGGGTAAAGCAAACCGTTGCTCTTTTCAATGCAGCGTGAGGATGGTTGACCATTTTCCCCAGTCTGAGAATCTTCTTGCAGTCGATTGGCCTTTTTTTTGCGAAAAATCCGTTCGCAAGGCCGACAACTGGTGTAAAGTGAATGGGATTGGTGCAGGCAGCGGGCGAAGAGGGTGGTACCAGCAGGCGTGCTGCCCGCTACAGGTGAAGACGATGGGTGGCGATGGCTGATTTTGACGATACATTTTATCAACGTTTGACGGTCAGTGGTTTGGCCGGTGGTCTGTCGGATATGGCGGCTGGGCTGCGCATTCTGCAGGATGAGGGGGTAGAACTGCTGCCTTTGCTGCAGGCGGCCTTTCGGGTGCGCGAGCGCTATTTTGGCCGTCGGGTGCGGGTACAGGTCCTCAACAATGTGCAAAACGGCTATTGCCCGGAAGATTGCCATTATTGTGCCCAATCGGCCAACAGCGAGGCCTCGATTGTCCGCTATCGGGTCAAGCCGGAGGAGGAGATTCTGGCAGAGGCAGAACGGGCATGGCAAGCCGGCATGTACCGCTATTGCATGGTCTTGTCCGGTCGGGGGCCCAACAGCGAACGGCTTGGCCAGATGGCCGATCTGGTCCGGCGCATCAAAGCCCGTTGGCCGATTGAGGTCTGTTTGTCGGCTGGTTTTATCGATCGACCGATGGCGGCAACCTTGAAAGCGGCAGGATTGGATCGCTACAACCATAACCTGAATACAGCCGAGGGTCATTATGGGGCCATTTGTCGGACCCATACCTATCAGGACCGCCTGGCCACCCTGCAGTCGGCCCGCAGCGAAGGGTTGGAGGTGTGCAGCGGTTTGATTGTCGGCATGGGGGAGAGTGATGAAGATTTATGGACCGTGGCCACACCTTTGCGGCAACTGGCGGCTCGTTCCATACCGGTCAATTTTTATGTGCATATTCCCGGCAATACCTTGGGCGAAGTGGCACACGGTTTGACGCCGGAACGCTGTTTGCGCATTCTCTGTCTGTTTCGTCTGGTCAATCCGGATGCGGAGATTCGTGCAGCAGGAGGGCGGGAGATCCATTTGCGGGCACTTTCGCCGTTGTCGTTGTATCCGGCCAATGGTCTGTTCAGCGCCGGTTATCTCAATGTCGGCGGGCAGAGTACGGCAGACGTGCAACAGATGATTCTGGACGCCGGTTTTGCAGTGGAAGTGGTGGAAGAGGCGGACTGATAACTGGATGGCGTGGCAATCCACAGGACGAGATGGGTGGATCGGGCTATCCAGCCCGGAGGAACGGTTCATCGGCAGGGATTAAAGCAAAATGGCGGGATCGGAAGAAAAATCAGGAGGGGGATTTTTTGGACTGTTCAAGAAAAAGTCGACCGAAACGGAGGCTGCGCTTGCGCCGGTCGCCAAAGAGACAGTATTAGAAAATTTTTCGTCGATTGCCAAAGAGATGGTGGCCGCGTTGGAAGACAAGCTGCCGGTTCGTGTCATTTTGGGCAACTCCACCTTCTCCTATTATACCCATTTTGAATGGGACTTGCTGGATGATGGCCACGGCCTGGTGGTGCAGAGCAAAACCTATCTGGAAGAGGGGCAATATTTGTTGCTGGCCTCGCTGGATCCACCGATCGGCAACTTGAAAATTCGCAGCGCGACCGATATTCGCCTGGAGTTTGCCTCCAAGCTGCACCGCCTGGAGTGTGAAAGCAAACTGCTGCAGTTTACCCCGACCAAAAAGTTGCGCATGGCCTTTCCCAAAAGTGTCCAGCAAAGGCCGCAGCAGCGTTTGGCGGTGCGGGTGCCAGTGGAACGGACCACGGAGGTGGTGGTCACCGTGGTTCGCCCCTCCGGCATTGTCTTTGAAGCCAAATTTCGCGACATCAGCGCCACCGGGGCCTCTTTCTATCCGACCGGGGCCACGCCGCGCATTGCCGACCATTCGCGGGTGCAGATGGAAATCAGCTACCCGGAAGGAAAAGTTGAGGTGGATGCCGTCATTCTGGGTGCCTTTGTCAACGAAGGGGAACTGGTCTTCCGGACACAATTTCTCATCGCCACGCAACAGATTGCGCAACAGATCAGCGCCATTGTTGCCTATGTGCAACGCAGCAACATTCAACGACGCAAGGCGTTGTTGCAATAATTCCGACAGGGATCCGAAGGGAGTGTCATTGAGATATGTCATACGCTGTTGAATCTACCGCTCCGCTTGTCAACCCCTCAGCGGCAGCGACACGTTATCGGGTGCGGTTACGCAATTTTCTACCGGTCATCTTTTGCCTGTTGATTGCCATGGTATCGTTTTTGATCATCTTTATCACCCAGCGCTCGGCGACCAGTTCGATTGAGGTGCTGGCGGGCGAGGTGATGACGCGGGTCAGCCAGCGGGTGGTGGAACGAACCAACGCCTATCTGGATTCAGCCGCCCAGGCGGTGCGGATGAATGCCGCTGCCTGGCAGCGGGCGGGCAAGGGAGCAGAGCAGGAAGAGCAACAATTTTTGACCTTTTTCAACCGCACCAGTCGGGAACAGTTGCAGATGTTTCCCTATTTCGGGTTGGTCTATTACGGTGACCAGCAGGGCAACCACTGGTTGAACAAGCGGGAGCAGGATGGCACCATTCACGTGCGGTTGATCAACCGCAAAGAGGACTCTCCGGCCAGTCGTCAGGCTTTGGAACAGTGGGGACGCCACGGCAAAGCCACCGAGGCGGATCGTCAGGCCATCGCCGCAGGCTTGGCCCCCTACCTGGAAACCTGGTGGTATGAGCAGGACAAACAGGGAGAGCTGCAGCGCTCTGAACAGGATCCGATCAAAATTTATGATCCGCGCAGCCGTCCCTGGTATATCGGTGCCAAAACCCAGCAAAAATTGTTCTGGACCGATGTCTACGCCTGGGAGGAAAAATACCAGGGGGTGGTGAGCCGTCAGGCGGGTATCACCGTCTCAGCACCGGTACAGCACAACGGGCAGTTGGTCGGCGTCTGTGGTATCGACATCAGTCTGCAGGCGGTCTCCCACTTTTTGCGTGATCTGGAGATCATGAAAAATGGGCGGGCCTTTATTCTCAACGGCAAGGGCGAGACGGTCGGTCTGCCCAATTATGGGGAAGTATTGAGCAAATCTTCCACTGCCGACGATGCCGTGGCCTTGAATCATATGCAAAAAATCAGCGATGCAGCCATGGTGGCCTCCTTTGCGGCGGTACGCAAGGTGTTGGGCGTTGCCGATCAACAGCCGTTTGTCTTGCCCAAAGAGCAGTTGATCACCTTTACGGCGGATGGCAAACCCTATTATGGTTTTTATAAACCCTTTGCCGCCGAGTTGGGCCTCAACTGGACGGTAGGGGTGATCATCCCGGAGGATGATTTTCTCGGTACGATCAAGCAGGAGATGCAACGCAGCCTGGCGATTGCCCTGGCCAGCATTGCCCTGATGATTGGTGCCGGGGTGTTGATTGCCCGTTTGATCACCAATCCCTTGACCCATTTGGGTAAGGAGGTGGAGCGGATCATGCAGCTGGATTTGGCCCCGACCCCCTCTCTGGTGACACACTTTGTCGAGTTCAGCATGATCTCGCGGGCCTTTACCCGCATGAAGCTGGCCTTGGCCGATGTGGTCAACACCATATCCGTGCATACCAAAACCCTGGACTGGTCTGCCGAAGAGTTCGGCAACGCCGCCATGACCCTGGAAGATGCGGCGCAGACCATGCAGGGTGATTTGCAGGTGATCCAACAGCGTGTGCAGCAGATGTCGGATCAGGCAGAACGGGAAACCCTGCTCCAGGCGCTGCAGCAGGTGGAAATGGCCTTGCAGGAGATGCAGAATCTCAGCCATCCGATGATCGCCCGGGTCGAGGAGATGAACCAGATCGTCCACGCCCTGCGCCAGACCTTGCAGATGGTGCGGATTTAACGCGCCTCCATCACCAGGCGCAGCCCCAGGTTGCGGCGGCGGTGGGCCGGGTTGAGTTCAAAGCGGTAGGCGGCGCGGATATGGCTGGCATAGTTGTTCCAGCCGCCGCCGCGTAACACCCGGCTGGCTCCGTCACTCGGTCCACGGGGATCGGTGACTGTGCCGTTGCTGTAACTTTTCGGACTGTACCAATCCTGGCACCACTCCCAGACATTGCCGAGCATGTCATAAAGGCCCCAGGGGTTTGCTTGCAGTTGTCCGACCGGGCGGCTTCTTTTGCCCGCATTGCCGGCAAACCAGGCATGCTGCTCCAACGCTTCGTTGCCGTCGCCCCAGTATCGACTGGTTGTGGTACCGGCTCGGGCGGCATATTCCCACTCCGCTTCGCTTGGCAGGCGATAGAGATCGGTTGCGGCCCGCTCGTTGAGCTTGCCGATAAACTCCCGCACCTCTTCCCAGCTGACGCTCTCCACCGGACGATCGGCCCCCTTGAATTCGCTGGGGTTGCTGCGCATCACCGCTTCCCATTCGGCCTGTTTCACCTCATAGCGTCCCAGATAAAAGGGGCGACTGATGATTACTTCATGCTGCGGCATTTCATCTTCGCTGACGTCGGCGGCGAAGGGGGTTCCCATGAGAAAACGTCCCGCCGGAATCAAGATGAACTCCATGCCGTTGGCGTCACGGATGGCTGGAATCTCCTGGTTTGTCTGGGTTGCCACCTGTTTGCCGCTGCGAAAAAGGGAGAGATCAGGCACCGCAACCAGCAACATGGAAAAATAGCCCAAATTGGGCAGGGCCAGCATCAACAGCAGAATCAAGAGTAATTTATAACTTGGGCGCATGGGCAGATCTTTTTTGCAGAGATCGTAAGGATTGACTGGGGATTGTTTCCGGGATGGTTGCTGGCTTCAGGGAGCGGGAGAACGGTTGCCATCCCACTCACGAGCCAGACGTTGGGCGGCGGTAATATCGCTTGTTGTCATTTTTTTGGCCAGTTCATTGCGTCGGCTGATGGCTTCGTCCAACCCTTGCGCCGCTGCCAGATTGAACCACATGTGTGCCGTGATGACATCCTGGGCTACCCCTTGGCCACGGCTGTAAAAAACACCCAGCTCCATTTGTGCCCGGGGATGGCCTTGCTTGGCCGCTTTGCGCAACCATTTGATCCCCTCTTTTTCATCCTGGGCAACCCCTTTGCCGTGCAGGAGAAAATCGCTCAAGTCATACTGGGCATCCCGGTCACCCTGTTCCGCAGCTTTGCGATACCATTTGATCGCCTCGGGCCAGTTGCGATTGATCCCCCCTTTGCCCTGGGCATAGAGTTGTCCCAACAGATATTGGGCCACGGAACGCCCCTGTTCCGCCGCTTTCAGATACCAGAAGACCGCCTCTTTGTTGTCTTGTGCCACCTGGTTGCCGTTCAGATAGGCACAGCCCAGACGAATTTGCGCGCAGCCGTTGCCTTGTACCGCCGAGCGACGAAACCATTTCAGCGCCTCTTGCTGATCTTGCGGCAGATCATCTCGGCCAATGGAATAGAGATAGCCCAGAATATATTGGGCATCGCTGTCGCCCCGTTCGGCGGCGGTGCGAAATTCAGCCAGTGTCGAGGGTGCGGCGTCGCGCTCTGTCTGCTCTTTGCTTGCGGTTGCTTTGTGTTCTGCAGGGGCGCTCCCCTCTTTGTTGTTGGGCACAGCTGTTTTTGGTTCCGGGTGCAGCTCTTTGAGCAGATATTTGGCATCCGCGCTGCCTCCGTTGGCCGCCTTGTGCAGCCAACGTTCGGCCTCTGCGACATCCTTGCGGATGACCGATCCGTTCAGATAGAGGGTAGCCAGCTTCAGCTGCGCTTCGACCACACCGTGTTCAGCGGCAGAACGGTACCAGCGGACCGCCTCATCATAATCTTGCACGACACCTTGTCCGGTCAGGTAGGCGTGTGCCAGCTGCAATTGAGCCTCTGTATGTCCCTGTTCGGCAGCCCGGTAATACCATTTGACCGCCTCTTCCGGGCGGCGGGCGACACCGATACCGTGGAAATAGAGCCGTCCCAGCTGATACTGACCGAGCGGATCTTTCTGTTCAGCGGCGGCGCGATACCAGCGATAGGCCTCTTTGCTGTCCTGGGCAACCACTTCCCCCTGCTCATGCCAGGCAGCCAACATGCATTGCGCCCGGCTTTCCCCCTGATCAGCCGCGTGGCGAAACCAGAGCGCCGCCTCTTTGCCATCACGGGTGACCCCCTTGCCCTCATGGTAGAGCATGCCCAGCTCATGCTGCGCTTTGGCATGTTCCCGTTCGGCAGCCTTGCGCAGCCAGCGCAACGCCTCTTTGTAATCCTGGCTGATCACCTCGCCGCTGGCATACCAGTGGCCGAGCCAATATTGTGCTTCCGGATTGTTCTGCAGCGCCGCTTTGCGATACCACTCAAAGGCCATTTTTTTGTCCTCGCTGGTCCCTTTGCCTTCACGGAACAGGGTGCCCAGCTGATACTGGGCGATGGCATCGCCCAACTCTGCCCCTTTGCGATACCATTTAAAGGCCTCCCGCGCATCGGCCATAACGGCGATGCCCTGGCTGTAGAGATCGCCCAGCAGACGGATGGCGGTTTGCTCCTGTTGTTCGGCAGCCTTGCGGTACCATTTGACCATTTCGTCATAATCCTGCAGTACCCCCTCGCCGTTGCCATACATGCGCCCCAGGCTGCATTGAGCGGCAGCATCGCCCTGTTCGGCGGCCTTGCGATACCAGCGCAACGCCTCGCCATAGTTGCGCGGGACACCGTTGCCCTCACGGTAGAGATGGCCCAGCAGCGTTTGTGCCTGGGCACTGCCACGGCTGGCCGCATCGTAGAGCCAGGGGGCAATGCCGGTGGGCACCGCTTCCGGTAAGCTAATGGGTGGTTTGTTGTCGGCGCAGGCGGAAGAGGGGAGCAGAGAGAGGGAGACAAGCAAAAAACTCAATTGTAAAACAAAACGCGCAGCAGACAACAGGCCACCTGCCGACGGGCAAGAGGTAGAGGCAGGGTTCAACGATGAAAACAGTTTACCCCACGCACCGCAGGCTGCATGATGCGGTTCGTTGGCAGTCAGGAGAAAAGGGCTTGGCACCGGGGCCTCGTCTGTCACGTGATGTGGAATCCTGTCACAGAGCATAGCAGCTTTTTGACGATATTGACAGCCAAACTTGTATTAAAGCGTTAGGGCGGGCAGGCAAAATGAGGATCAGCGGTTCTCCAGAGCTTCCTGTTGCCACGCTTGTTGCCACTCTGTCAAGGCTGCACGCACGGTTGCAAAGGCGGTGCCACCCAAAGAACGACGGGCATTGACCGAAGCGCTGACGGTCAACCGATCGGCAAGATCGGCACCGATACGGCCATCCACCTGCTGCATGCTGGCGAGGGGGAGAAGATCAAGGGTGGTGTTCTGTTTGATGCACAGCCGGACCAGACGACCAGAAATTTCATGGGCTTCGCGGAAAGGAATCCCCTTGCCGACCAGATAATCGGCCAAATCGGTGGCGGTGGTAAAACCGGCGGCAGCCGCTTTGCCCATCACCTCGCGACGGACGGTAATGCCGGGAATCAGATCGGTCAAGGCGCGCAGACAACCCTGCACGGTATCCAGGGTATCAAAGATGGGCTCTTTGTCCTCCTGCATATCGCGGTTGTAGGTTAAAGGCAGGGCCTTCATCAGAGTGAGCAGGGAGACCAGATGGCCGATGACCCGACCACTTTTGCCACGCACCAGCTCCGGCACATCGGGATTTTTTTTCTGTGGCATGATGCTGGAGCCGGTACAGAAAGCATCCGGCAGTTCGACAAAACCGAGCAGGGGCGAAGACCAGAGAACCAGCTCTTCGGCAAAACGGGAAAAATGGACCATCAACAGGGCCGAGGCGGCAGTCAGTTCGATGGCAAAATCGCGATCCGAGACCGCATCCATGGAGTTGCGGCAGACCCCGGCGAAACCCAACTCCTGTGCCACCCAGAGACGATCGACAGGAAAAGGGGTGCCCGCCAGGGCGGCAGAACCCAAGGGCATCTGGTTGATGCGCTGGCGTATTTCGCCCAGACGTTGCTGATCGCGATCCAGCATTTCGATGTAGGCCAGCAGATGGTGCGCCAGGCTGACCGGTTGCGCATTCTGCAGATGGGTCATACCGGGCAGAATGGTCTGCACATGCTGGTCGGCCAAAGCCCACAGCGCCTGTTGCATGGCCCGCAGGCCGTGACGCAGTTGATCGACCTGATCACGCAGATAGAGGCGCAGGTCAGTTGCCACCTGATCGTTGCGCGAACGGGCGGTATGCAGCTTGCCAGCCACCGGACCGATCAGCTCTTTTAAGCGGCTTTCCACGTGCATATGAATATCTTCCAGGCTGGCCCGGAAGGGGAGTTGCCCAGCATCCAGCTCCTCCAGCACCCGTTGCAGCCCCTGCACGATGGTGTTGGCATCCTCCGGGGGGATAATTTCCTGGCGGGCCAACATGCGGCAATGGACCATCGAGGCCCGGATATCCCACGGATAGAGCCGGGCGTCGTAATGGATGGAGGCGGTAAACTGTTCGACGAATTGATCGGTGGCCGCGGCAAAACGGCCTCCCCACAGTTTGCTCATGACAATTTTTGTTGCAAGAGGGTGGCGATGCGCATGCGCAGGGCGTTGAGCTTGATAAAGCCGCCGGCATCGGCCTGATTGAAGGCACCATGATCCTCTTCAAAAGTGGCAATGGTCGGATCGAACAGGCTGCGCTCTGATTGGCGGCCAACCACGGTGACATTGCCTTTGTAGAGTTTGAGGCGGACCACGCCGCTGACGTTGGCTTGCGAAGCATCGATCATGCTCTGCAGCATCAACCGCTCCGGGCTGAACCAGTAGCCGTTATAGATCAAGGCGGCATAGCGGGGTGCCAGCTCATCTTTGAGGTGGGCAACCTCCCGGTCGAGGGTGAGCGATTCCATGGCCCGATGGGCAACACCGAGAATGGTGCCGCCGGGGGTCTCGTAGACGCCACGGGATTTCATGCCGACATAGCGGTTTTCCACCAGATCGAGCCGTCCGATGCCGTTGGCACCGCCCAACTGGTTGAGTCGGGCCAACAGATTGGCCGGGGAGAGGGGTTGGCCATCAATCGCCACCGCATCCCCCCGTCTAAAGGTAATCTCCACATAGGTGACCCGATCCGGTGCCCGTTCCGGAGAGACGCTGAGAACAAACATCTCCTCCTCCGGTTCCTGCCAGGGATCTTCGAGAATTTTGCCCTCAAAGGAGATATGCAGCAGGTTGCGATCCATGGAGTAGGGGGAATCGCCCCGTTTGTCACGGGCCACCGGGATGCCGTTGGCATCGGCATAGGCAAGCAATTTTTCCCGCGAGGTGAGATCCCACTCCCGCCAGGGGGCAATGACGCGAATGTTGGGGCGCAGAGCATAATAGCCCATTTCAAAACGGACCTGATCGTTGCCTTTGCCGGTAGCACCGTGGGCGACGGCATCGGCACCGGTGGCGTTGGCAATTTCGATCTGTTTTTTGGCGATCAGCGGACGGGCAATGGAGGTGCCCAGGTGGTAGACCCCCTCGTAGAGGGCGTTGGCCCGATACATGGGAAAGACAAAGTCGCGCACAAACTCTTCACGCAGATCTTCGATAAAAATTTCGCGCACACCCATTTTTTCCGCTTTGAGACGGGCCTCTTCCAGCTCTTCGCCCTGACCCAGATCGGCAGAGAAGGCGACCACTTCACACCGGTAATGTTCCTGCAACCAACGCAGAATGATGGAGGTATCCAAACCGCCCGAATAGGCCAAGACAACTTTGCGTACAGGATTCATCGTTTTACTCTTCTTCAGCACAAAAGGGACAAAAATGGTTCGACCGGATCACACCCACAAAGAGAGCATGAGCAGATTGTCAAGCCAACAGCCATTCGAGGATGGCTTTTTGCACGTGCAGGCGATTTTCTGCCTCATCCCAAACCACCGATTGCGGGCCGTCGAGAACTTCCGAGGTGACCTCTTCCCCGCGATGGGCAGGCAGGCAGTGCATGAACAGGGCATCGGCTTTGGCTTTGCCCATCAGTGTCTGATCGACACAATAGTTGGCAAAGGCTTTTTGCCGACGTTTGGTCTCTTTTTCCTGGCCCATTGAGGTCCAGGCATCGGTGGTGACCAGATCGGCACCGGCAACCGCCTCTTGCGGGTTGCGCAGCACGGTGATGGTGCTGGCCATGTCATGCGTGGCAATCTCCTGCTTGGCCCGTTCCAGCACCTGCGCTTTCGGTTCAAAGCCGGGGGGCACAGCCAACACCAGATGAAACCCCAGACGGGCCGCCGCCAGAATCCAGGAGTGGGCCACATTGTTGCCGTCGCCGATCCAGGCCACTTTGCGCCCGGCAATGGGGCCCCGATGTTCCTGGAAGGTGAAAATGTCGGTCAAAATCTGGCAGGGGTGAAAATCGTCGGAGAGACCGTTGATCACCGGCACCGTGGCGTAGCGGGCCATGGTGAGCAGATTTTCGTGGGCAAAGGTGCGTACCATGATGCCGTTGACATAGCGGGAGAGAACGCGGGCGCTGTCGGAAATCTCTTCGCCACGGCCCAGTTGCATCTCTTTGGAGGAGAGAAACAGGGCGTGTCCTCCCAGTTGATACATGCCGGTTTCAAAGGAGACACGGGTACGGGTGGAGGGTTTTTCAAAAACCATGGCCAAGGTGCGCCCGCTGAGGGTATGCACGGCTTGACCGGCCTTGAGGGCGGCTTTGAGTTCTCCGGTCCGGGCGAACAGGCGGTGGATCTCTTCGGTCGTCAGATCGAGCAGAGAGAGCAAATCCCGTTTTGTTGCGGTGGTAGGGGTATTCATGAGGAGACCTTTGCTGGCCAATACATTAAAACGAATCGGTCAGGACGCCATCCAGGATGGCGACGGCCTGATCCATCTCCGCCTGGCTGACGGTGAGTGGTGGCAGAAGACGCAGAATGGTGCCCATCTGGCAACTGAGCAGCAGGCCGCGCGAGAGACAGACGCTCAAAATCTCTTCGGCGGGTGAGTTCAGTTCGACGGCCAGCATCAGGCCGCGACCCCTGATGTTGCGGATCATTTCGTGCCGTTGCTGCAGTTGTTGCAGACGTGTGCGCAGATATTCCCCTTTTTCTGGCACCGCCGCCACCACACCCTGATCGAGCAGCACCTGCAGGGTGGCCAGAGCGGCAGCACTGACCAGAGGTGTGCCGCCAAAGGTGGAACCATGCGAACCGGGAGAAAAAACCCGCGCCACCTCTTCTGTGGCCAGACAGGCACCCATGGGCAAACCGGAAGCCAGCGATTTGGCGATGGTCATGATGTCGGGGGTGACGCTGCTCCATTGATGGCACCAGAGACGACCGGTACGGCCCAGACCGGTTTGCACCTCATCGAGGACCAGCAGCAGACCATGCTGATCGGCCAGCGCCCGCAAGGAAGGCAGATAGTCGTCATCCGGGATCAGCACACCGGATTCACCCTGGATCGGTTCAACCATGATGGCGGCGGTATTGGGGGTAATGGCTTTGACCACGGCATCGATGTTGTTGAACGGCACATAGCGAAAGCCGGGCAGCAGCGGTTCATAGCCCCGTTGTACTTTGTCCTGGCCGGTGGCGGTCAGGGTGGCCATGGTGCGACCGTGAAAGCTGTTGATGGCGGTGATGATTTCATAGCGCCCGGATTGGGCCCGCTTGTGGCCTTTGTCCCGCTCCTGGGTGTAGCGGCGCACCAGCTTGATGGCTGCTTCATTGGCTTCGGCACCGCTGTTGCAGAAAAAGACCCGGTCGGCAAAACTGGTATCCACCAGACGTTGTGCCAATTGCTCTTGCAGCGGCACCCGATACAGGTTGGAGGTATGGATCAACTCTCCCACCTGTTTCTGCACGGCAGCCACCACGGCGGGCGGGCAATGGCCCAGATTATTGACGCCGATGCCGGAGATAAAATCCAGGTATTCCCGTCCGCTGTCATCCCAGAGCCGGGTTCCCTGACCACGCACGAAGGCGACAGGCAGGCGAGCATAATTCGGCATCAGGGCCGAAGTGGAAAAATTGCCTTTCGTTCCGCCTGACGGAGAAGGCGCGCTGACCGAAGCGGCGTTGTGCGAAACCTTGTCCATTGCTTGCTGCCCCATGCATACCCCCAAAATCGAAAAAGGAAAATCGCTCGGCAAAGACGATTTTCCGTGCAGGATCAAGCGGGAGAGGCCGACAAAGCCATCCCTCGCACGTTAATTTTTCGCCTGTCCGGCAACGACAAACCGTTGCCGGACATCGCGTTGTCAAACGGCAGATCAGATGAAAAGGGTGATGTCCGCTTTTTGTGCCACTTCAAAGAAGCGGGCGGCACCGGCATACTCCAGGCCATCGATCAGCTCTTCATGTTTGAAGTCAAAGAGATCGACCGTCATTTGACAGGCAATCATTTTGACATCCGACTCGATGGCCATGGAGAGCAGGTCATCGATGCTGGCAACCCCTTTGCTTGCCATTTTTTGTTTCATCATGATGGTTGCCATGCTTTCCATCCCGGGCAACATCTGCACCAGAACGGGCATCGGCACCGGCATGGGCATTGCAGGATTACCCAGGGGCGAAATCTTCAGATTGCGCTCTTTCTTCAAGACTTGCAAGCCATAAAAAGTCCAGAAGATGGTAACCTCATAATCAAGGGCAGCCGCCGTGGTTGCCAGAATGAGAGGTGGATAGGCAAAGTCCAGAGTGCCCTTGGTCGCGATGATCGCCAATCTTTTTTGCTCGGCCATTGATGAAAACTCCTAGACTTTTTCGATTTCGTAGTAGAAAACCTTCCCATCCTCGGATGCTTTGACCAGCTTGTTGCCAGTCTGCGAACAAAAGGACTCGAAGTCTTTGGCAGAGCCGGGATCCGTTGCTTCGATGGCCAGGATCTGTCCCGGTGCCATATCCTTCAGGGCCTTTTTGGCGCGCAGAATCGGGAGGGGACAGTTAAGACCTTTTGCATCCAGAGTTTGATCAGCCATGTTGTGTTAACCTCCAATAATGGGTACCTGAAAGGGACTTGCCCAGTAAAACAGCAAACGCTGATATACTGGTACGCATTCATGGCAGATTGCAAATATTTTTTTCTTTTTTATGATATAGTAGTGAGAACGAGGCCGATTTTTCTGGCAAAATGTTGCCGAATGAGTCGTTAACTTGATGATAAAATTAACCTTTTCACGGATACCACCATGATCGCAACTTTCATTGGTCTGCTCTTTATTACGGGCTTGCTCGGGCTGCTGCTGCATCTGCGTAAAGTGCGGGAAAGTTCCCTGGCAGACGAATTGCCCAGCGATAAATTGACGGTATTGATCGGCATCTACCAGATGCTGAGCAAGGCATGTCTGCAATATTACAAGGATTATGGCAGTTATCCTGAGCGGATTACCGGTGCCAGCGACAGTTTGCTGGAGGCGGGTTATCTGAAAGGGGAGTTGCTGGCCAGCTTAAGCAAAAGTTTGCCGCGCTTTTCCATCGTCATCAACGAAACGATCGGCTCGGCCATCTGCCTGCCCAATACCCGGCGGGAGTTGGCCACCGAGTTGATCACCCGCTTACGTGAGATGGCCAGTACCATGGTGTTTGTTGATCTGCGCGGCAACCAATATCTGCCGCTGACCGTGCCGATTGCCCATGACACGGTCAATCTCTGTCTGCTGTTACCGCATGATCCCACCAAATCGCCTCTGGAGAAGGCGGCCGAGGTCAAGGTGGTGGTTGCCTGACGGCATCGTCAACGCAACGGTCGTTTTGCGCCACCCCCTGCAAGCGCACAGAGCGCCGTGCTGGGGCTGCGCCAGTCGGTAATGGCCTGCAGGCAGCTGGAGCGCACGCGGCAGCACAGACAAAACGGCGAGGGGTATGACGTACCCACCCGCCGTTAGCCATTGTGCGCCACCGGATGCGGTTTGCTCAGACGGGGCCAACAGCCCGCCTGCTCATGGCCGGGCGATTTGCGCCTGCTTGCGGATGCTTTTGGCAATGTTGGCCGCCGCCTCCTCGTCGGCTGGGCGGTCCACCCAACTGCCTTGCAGCAGCTCCTGTTTCAACACCACCACCTGCACCGTACCGTAGGGCTCTTTGCCGGTGATGTGAATATTGACCCGGTAACGGAAAGAGGGGTTGGCCGGATCCGTTTTCCATTCGGTGGAGATGACGCCACCTTCCCGGCTGGCGGTCTGGATGGGCAGGCCCATCACCACATTCATCGCCCCGGCAAACAGTTTATCGGCCCGCACCGCTTCGGCGCTCTTTTTGCCGCCACCCAAGCCCCCTTCGCCACTCAGATTGAAGATGCTCTCTTGACCGGCTTCAAAGGCAGAGTTGGGATCGTTGCGTTCTCTGGCATCTTCCAGCTCTTTTTTCTGGCCGAACTTGGAGAGCTTATGTTCATCCAAGGTGTTGCGGCTTTTCCAGAAGTCGCCGGAACAGCCGGTCAACAATGTGGCTGCCAAACCGAGTGCCATCCATCCGTGTTTTGCCATTGTACCCACCTTTTTTACGCTGTCGTTGGTAATCAAGCTTCAATCACTTTTTAGCACCAGTGGCCAGGCCTTGGCGCTCCTGCAACCCGTGTGTGCAGCCGGTCACGGGGACTCTTGTAACACCTTTTCCTGATAGGTACACCCTTCGCGCACGCAGAGCAAGAGAGTTCCGGTGCGTTTGCCCACTTTGCGGGTGATAAACGGCATGCCGCATTGGGGACAAGGTTGATCCAGAGGCTCATTCCACAGGGCATTTTTGCACTTGGGATAGGCGGAACAGGAGTAGAATATTTTACCGTAACGGGATTTTTTTTCCAGAAAACTTCCCTTGCCGCACTCCGGGCAGGTGATGCCGGTCGACTTGGGTTTTTCCAGAGGTTGATTGTTGCGGCATTGCGGATAGCCGGAACAGGCGAGAAATTTGCCGTAGCGACCCTCCTTGAGCAACATCACCTTGCCGCATTTTTCGCACAGTTGATCGGTGGTCACCGGTTCCGGTCGTGGAGCCGCCTCCTCTTCCCCCTCTTTTTTCAGATTGCGGGTATAGCGGCATTGCGGATAGTTGGAACAGGCGAGAAAACGCCCAAAACGCCCCAATTTATTCAACAGGGGTTGTTGACATTCCGGGCACAGCTCATCGGTGGCCTCGCTGGTAATGTCGGCGCGGTTGGTTGTTTTCTCTTTGTCGGTGATCTGTTCACGGAAAGGGTTCCAGAAATGTTCCATCAAGGGAATCCAGCTCTGTTCCCCCCGCGACACCGCATCCAGGTCATCTTCCAGATGGGCGGTAAAGTGGTAGTCGACGTAGGTTTGAAAATGGTCCACCAAAAAGCGGTTGACCACCAGCCCCACATCCTCCGGAAAAAATTTTTTCTGCTCCAGGCGCACATAACCCCGATCCTGCAGGGTGGACATGATCGGCGCATAGGTGGAGGGTCGACCGATGCCGTAGCTTTCCAGGGCTTTGACCAGCGTGGCCTCGGTGAAACGGGGTGGCGGCTCGGTAAAATGTTGGATCGGATCCAGATGGCGCAGTTGCAACGATTCGCCCTCCTGCAAGGGGGGCAGCATGCTTTCGGCGGCATCGTCGTCACGATCCTGCAGCGAGACATCATCCAACCCTTCACTGTAGACATCCAGAAAGCCGGCAAAGGCCACCGAAGAGCCGTTGGCACGCAGTTGGAAGGGGGCCTGCGGCTGGGCGCTGCCAACAGCCAGCGTGGCGATTACCTGGTCGATGCGGGCCGAGGCCATTTGACAGGCCATGCTCCGTTTCCAGATCAGTTCGTAGAGCGTGAATTGATCTTTGGGCAGCACCGCCTTGAGCGATTCCGGGGTGCGGGCCGGATTGGTGGGCCGAATGGCCTCGTGGGCCTCCTGGGCATTTTTGGCCGAGGATTTAAAGGTGCGCGGCTTTTCTGGCAGGCAGGCGGCCCCATAGCGTTGCGCAATCATCTGCCGCAGGGCGGTAATCGCCTCTTCGGCCAGATTGACCGAGTCGGTACGCATGTAGCTGATCAAACCTTCCACTTCGCCGGGACCGCCGTTGAGTGCTGGCAGCTCGACCCCTTCGTAGAGACGTTGCGCCACCATCATGGTCTTTTTGGCGGAAAAGCCCAATTTGCGTGAGGCTTCCTGTTGCAGCGTCGAGGTGATGAAAGGGGGGGCCGGATGGCGCTGGGTCTGTTTTTTCTCCAACTGTACCAGGTGTAGCGGTTGATCACGGATGGCGTCGCACCACCGTTCAGCCTGCTGCTGGTCGGCAATATCAAATTTGCCCAGTTTGTTGCCCTCGGCCACCACCAGACGGGCCCGGAACGGGCGTGTTGCCGCCGTCCCTTTGACCGCTTTTTTGGCCACGTCGGCGAGAATGCTCCAATATTCCTGACTCTTGAAGGCGGCAATGGCCGCCTCCCGTTCGCAGACCAGGCGCAGAGCGACCGATTGCACGCGCCCTGCCGACAAGCCGGGCCGCACCTTTTTCCACAGCAGAGGACTCAGGTTGAAGCCGACCAGATAGTCCAAGGCCCGCCGGGCTTGTTGGGCGTTGACCAGATCCATATCAATCTCTCGGGCGTGGGCAACCGCCTCCTGGATGGCCCGTTTGGTGATTTCGTGAAAGACCACCCGTTTGGCC